>NZ_JALQCW010000120.1 GCF_023241715.1 Pseudomonas morbosilactucae | reverse complement strand
GGCCAGGCTGCTGCTCGGCGGCCGGCCAGGCCCCCAGGCACAACCGGCCAGCAAGGTGAACAAGGCCAGGACGGGCCCACGGTGAATTGGCATGACAGCGACTCTCCTTTTCGACGCGCCCACTTTAGGGAGCGCCCTGGCCGACCGTCTCCCGTGAACTCCCTATTGATTAGCGCGAAATGGACATTTGCAGCGCCCCCCAACCTGCGCACCGAATCCCCCACTGCATTGCCCCTTGGGTCGCCCCCTGACGGCATCCAACCTGAGAATCCGTCTCAAGCCTGTCGCAGTTTGCGACCTGTGCGCTCACGCCCGTCGCGCTGTCGGGCCAGCCACACCGTGCAAACCGGCACTCTGCGGTGCGCGTCGAGGATTGGCACAGCCATTGCGAAAGCCCTGGCCTCACGCACAACAAGAGGTCCAGTCATGGCCATCGCATCCCTGCTTCCCGCCACCACGGCATTTATCCAACGCGCCCCGCGCATGCTGATCGGCGCCGAATGGGTCGAGGCCGCCGACGGCCAGACCATGCCCCTGCGCAACCCCGCCACCGGCGAACAGCTGTGCCTGGTGCCCCGGGCCACAGTGGATGATGTCGACCGCGCGGTACTGGCGGCGCGCCGGGCCTTCGACGACTCCGCCTGGAGCCGCACCCGTCCCCGGGAACGGCAGAACCTGCTGTGGAAACTCGCCGACCTGATGCAGCGCGATGCCGAGCTGCTGGCTCAGTTGGAATGCCTGAACAACGGCAAGAGCGCCGCCGTGGCCCAGGTCATGGATGTGCAGTTGTCCATCGACTTCCTGCGCTACATGGCCGGCTGGGCGACCAAGATCGAAGGGGCCAGCGTCGACGTGTCCCTGCCGCTGATGCCCAACGACCAGTTCCACAGCTTTATCCGCCGCGAGGCGGTGGGCGTGGTGGGCGCCATCGTCGCCTGGAACTTCCCCCTGCTGCTGGCCTGCTGGAAGCTCGGCCCGGCCCTGGCCACCGGCTGCACGGTGGTGCTCAAGCCCGCCGACGAGACCCCGCTGAGTGCGTTGAAACTGGCCGAACTGGTGCAGGAAGCCGGCTACCCCGAAGGCGTGTTCAACGTGGTGACCGGCACCGGTATCACCGCCGGTAGCGCCCTGACCCATAACCCCCTGGTGGACAAGCTGACCTTCACCGGCTCCACGGCGGTGGGCAAGGAAATCGGCAAGATCGCCATGGACTCCATGACCCGGGTAACCCTGGAGCTGGGGGGCAAATCACCGACCATCGTCATGGCCGATGCCGACCTCGACAGCGCTGCGGCGGGGGCCGCCAGTGCGATTTTCTTCAACCAGGGTCAAGTGTGCTGCGCCGGCTCGCGCCTGTACGTGCAGCGCAAACACTTCGACCGGGTGGTGGGCGACATCGCCAACATCGCCAATGCCATGAAACTCGGCAACGGCCTGGACAGCAGCGTGGACATGGGCCCGCTGATTTCCGCGCGGCAGCAGGAACGGGTCTACCGCTACATTGAAATGGGCCGCGAAAGCGGCGCCACCCTGGCCTGCGGCGGCGAGCAATTCGGCCCGGGCTACTTCGTCAAACCCACGGTGATTGTCGACGTCGACCAGAAGCACTCCCTGGTCCAGGAAGAGATCTTCGGTCCGGTGCTGGTGGCGATCCCCTTTGACGACGAAGCCGATGCCCTGCGCATGGCCAACGACAGCCCCTACGGTTTGGGAGCGAGCATCTGGTCCAATGACCTGGCCGCCGTGCACCGGATGATTCCAAAGATCAAATCCGGTTCGGTGTGGGTCAACTGCCACAGCGCCCTGGACCCGGCCCTGCCCTTTGGCGGCTACAAGATGTCTGGGGTCGGCCGGGAAATGGGCTACGCGGCGATCGAGCATTACACCGAGCTGAAGTCGGTGCTGATCAAACTCTAAGCCGTGACAACGATGAGCCGCGACAACTCGGTGTAGAGACATTCCGCCGGGCCAGGTGCGTCGCCCGTGATCCGACGTACCTGGCCCGGCATCCCTCGGCAATTGACCCACTCCCGGCGAAAACCGCTGCTACGCTGAGCGCGAGCCGTTTCGCCACCTGGCATCAGGACCTGGCTCATTAACCCACAAGGCCTCAAACCACCGAAAACCTGAGGAAAGCATCATGGGATCAAAAGGAAATGATCACGATTACGTCCAGTGCGGTTGCCACAACCCCGTCTGGGACGCCTTGAAGGACAGCCTCAACCCCGCCAGCCACACCCCCCACCCGACACACCGCGCGCAGGACCTGGGACAGGAGCCAAGTGGCGAGTCCATCGTGTTTTACGCGGGCACCATCTACCCCCTGCGCGACGGCAACATGGATGAACGGGTCGAAGCCCTGGGCATCCATGCCGGCGACGTGGTCGCCTCAGGCACCCTGGCCAGCGTCGAAGCGCGCATGCAAGCCCTGGGCATTGACTACGACAAGCAGCCATTGAACGGTAAAACCCTGTTGCCCGGGCTGATCGAGCCCCATGCCCACATCGTGCAAAGCTGCGCCATGGACGGCTGGCTGAACCTGGGGGCGATTGACACCGACAACCCGGACGAGCACAAGAACCAACGGCTGCGCCCCACTTACAACTGGGACTGGCTGACCCACACCATCCAGAGCAACCTGCCCCAGGACAGCTCGAGCTGGATCCTCGGGCACATGGTCGACCCGGCGCTGATGCCCTTTGAGGTAGTCCCCGGAGGCCTGAACAAACTGATTACCCTGCACTGCGGCCCCGGCGACGACATCGGCAACCTGGACACCATCGACAAGCAGCACCCGATGCTGCTGATCAGCGCGTCTATGCACACCGCCTACCTGAACACCGCGGCAAGCGATGCGGTGTTTGAAAAAACCGGCATCCGCGCCAAGGACGGCGTCCTGCAGGAGGGGGACGTCGCCGTCGCGATTAAATCCATTCCCCTCAAACAGCAACTGGAAATGCTGAACATCTTCAAGCGCATCGACCACTACTTCGACACGGCGGCCCGACGCGGCATTACGTTGCTGTATGACGCGATGATGGAGCCCGTGGCGAAGCTGGTATTGGACATCTACTTCCTGACCCACCCGAGAAGGCTGCGCATCGGTTACGCCGCCGCTTGCACAGGCACGGCCGAAAGCATTCAACAGCTGCCGCCCTACCGCCCCGCCAGTCGGGAAGAAGCCAAACGGATCTATCAAGGCTCGGTCAAGCTGGTGTCGGACGGCTCCAACCAAGGCCTGACGGGCTACCAATCCACGGACTACTGCTGCCAGACCACGCGCCCGGTGGGCAACTTCAATTTCTGTGACGAGGACACTACCCCGCTGGAAACACCCAAGGCTTACCAGAACGTGGTGCGCAGTGCCCTCGACACCGGCTGGCCATTGATGATCCACGCCAACGGCGACCGGGCCATCGAGTTCACCCTGCAAGCCTATGAGGAAGCCTTGCAGGGCCAGAGCGGCCTGGAAAAACGCCATCGCATCGAGCACTGCTCGCTGCTGACCCCGTCAACCCTCGCCACCATGCAGCGCCTGGGCGTGTCGCCGAGCTTCCTGATTGGTCATGTCGGGTACTGGGGCTACGCCTTCAAGCAGGCGATTTTCGAAAAGCGCGCCGAAACGATGCTCGACCTGTGCCAGTCGGCCCTGGAACAACAACTGAAGATCACCCTGCACAGCGACTGCACGGTGACACCACTGGGGCCCCTGCGCTCGATGGAACAGGCGGTGACCCGCAAGATGGAAGGCATCCGTGATGCCAGCCAGCAGTTTGTCCAGGACCCTCGGCTGCAACCGATCCTCAACGAAGGCGAGTGCCTGACCCGCAAACAGGCCTTGAAGGCCATCACCTACGACGCGGCCTGGCAGTGCCATGCCGAGCGTTGGACCGGGTCGTTGCAGGATCAGAACTTCGCCGATTTTGTGATCCTCGAGCAGGACCCACTGGACGAAAAAGTCCCGGCCACTGCCATCAGGGACATCAAGATCTGCGAAACCTGGAAAGGCGGCCACCGGGTGTACCTCAATACCGGTGACTGACCGCTGGCCGTTGCAAATCGGGGGGATAGTTGAACCCCGGCTTGTCGGCGGGGCGGCCCTGGGCCTTGCGTTGGCCTTGGGGCGTTATCGCTGGCAAGCCAGCTCCTACAAAGGGTGAGATGGGGTGACGTTGCGGCCCGGTCTTCCCGGATCTTGTAGGAGCCGGCTCGCCGGAGAGGCGGCCTTGGGCCTGGCGTTGTACTTGTGGGCGCTATCGCTGGCAAGCCAGCTCCTACAAGGGGTGAGGTGGGGTGACGTTGCGGCCCGTTCTTCGCGGATTTTGTAGGAGCCGGCTTGTCGGCGAGGCGGCCTTGGGCCTGGCGTTGGCCTTGGGGGCGCTATCGCTGGCAAGCCAGCTCCTACAAAGTGGGATGGGGTGACGTTGCGGCCCGGTCTTCACGGATCTTGTAGGAGCCGGCTTGCCGGCGAGGCGGCCTTGGGCCTGGCGTTGGCCTTGGGGGCACTATCGCTGGCAAGCCAGCTCCTACCCAGGGGGGCGGTAGCCTTGGCCTAGCAGCCAGCCGCGTACGGCGCGGTCTTGTTCCGGACTCAGGCCGGCCAGGGCTTGGGCGGGTGATTGTTGCTGCAGCCGACGCAACAGGGGCGCCAGCTCAACGCCCTGCACGTGCCAGACACCCAAGGGTTGGTCCGGGGTGATCACCACCTCGGCTTCGTCCACCAGGCCATCACGCAACACCGGGGCACGCTCGATGCGCAAGGACGCGAAATCCACCGCAGCATGCGCCAGCTCCTGGTCCGGCCATTGTCGCCGAGCCTGCCAAAACGGCTGCTCTGACCACCGTTGCTCGTCGGCGTAAAAATCCCGGCCGATGCGGGCAAAACGCAAAAACAGCTGCCGCACCCGGGCCTCATGAAAACGTCGCGCCAGGGCCGCCCGTTCCGGCCTTTGCAGCAAGGTGTTAATCACCGCCGGCGCCTGCAGGGCCGAAGACAGGGACTGGAACATGCCATTGCCCGACAGCGGGTCCACCGCCATCGCCGCATCGCCGACTCGCAACCAGTGATCGCCGCACACCTGAGGACTGAGAATCGCTGTGCTGCTGCGGGCATGCAGGTGCAACTCGTGCTCGTCGCCGCCGGCAAAAAAATCCTGGGTCATGGCGCAGTCACGACGGCGCTTGCGACAGTACTCAAGCAACTGCGCCTTGCCCGGGAGTGTGGCGCTGGCCACGTCCACCGTGAGCTGCCAATAACACTGGCCGTCCTGCCGCCGCGCCATCCAGGCCCAACCGTCGCGCAGGCTGTGCACGGCACTCGCCGCACTGCCAGTGGGGCCCTGCCAACGATTGAGCAGGCTGACGGTTTCCGGCCCACGCAGGCCCGCCCCGGCACTCCTGCCCAAGGCCGGGGCCTGGCGCCCACGGGCGTCCACCAGAAATGCGCCCCGCACCTCGTCCTGGCCTTCTACCCGCACGCGATGCCCTCCTCCGCTGGCGTCCACCGCCACTACCCGGCCGGCAATCAGCCGCACCCCGGCCAGGACCAGGGCCTCGCGCAGGGCTCGGTCGAAGGTCGGGCGGTCCAGCAGGTATTCGATGTTCTGCGCATGGCTCTCGCCGTTCCACGCCACCTGCCGCTGCGAGGCCTGCAAAGCATCGCCCAAGGCCTGCTCCAAGCCCGCACCGCGCAAGGCTTCGAGGACCCGCACGGACACCCCTTCCAAAGCCGGAAAGCGCCGCCAGTCACTGATCAGGGTCACCGGGTAATCGAGGCGGCGCAGGCCCAGGGCCACAGCGGCGCCGGCCGGGCCCGCCCCTAGAATGATTACGGGCTGCATGCGGGCTGTCGCCGTTCAGGACCTTGGTAAGCCGCGTTGTCCCGCAGCCACTGGCTGACTTGCAAGTTGCCGGCGCCGGGGTGAGCGTCCAGGTAGGCGGCGATGTGCCCGCTCAACGCCGCGCACCCCAGGCTGGCCCCGGACTGGCCGGGCTGGCTGCCGCGCACACAGGCGGCGAAATCCGCCTGGGAAGTGTCCAGCCAGGACCACTGATCGACACTGCAGCGAGCGTCCCCGGTCACCCGCAGCACGCCCGGGTAAAGGGCCGGGTACACACCCTCGCCCTGGGCCGGGCTCGATGCGCACAGCAGCACCCCACGGGCCACCGCTGCAGCGCAAGCTTCGCGTAACAGGCTGCGGTCCTGGCGCAGGCCGAGGCTGAGGTTGATCAGGCGCACGTCCTGCTCCAGCAACCAGTGGATGGCGGCGGCGATTTGCAGGGCACTGGTGACCCCGCGCTGGTCGAACACCTGGGCCATGTAGATCGAGGCTCGGGGCGCGCGGCGGTCGATGGCCTCGATAATGGCCGTGCCGTGTCCCAAGGGGTCGAACTGCAACTCGGCCTCGCCCAATCCCTCGACTTCCAGGTAAAAAACGTCGGCCGCCGCGCACCCGCCCCTGCTGCGCCGGCGAGTGCCCGCTGTCGACAACCCCGACCCGCAACTCAGGCGTCATGGGGCACCGGGAATGAACGCAACACGCCGTCCACCAGTTCGAAGCGCAGGTCGGCGTCGGCCAGTGTGGAGGGGCGATGGCTGATCAAGATGCGGGTGCGCCCGGCAAACAGCCGGTCGATGGCCTCGATCACTTCGCGCTCGGTGCTTTCATCCACCGCGGACGTGGCTTCGTCCATCACCAGAATCAACGGGTCCTGAAGCAAGGCGCGGGCGATAGCGATGCGTTGTTTCTGGCCGCCGGAAAGTTGCTGGCCGCGCTCGCCCAAGGGGCTGTCCAGGCCTTCGGGCAGGGAGGCGATCAGGCTGTCCAACTTGGCCAGGCGCGCCACTTCGGCCACGGCTTCGCGGCTGGCGTGGGGGCAGCTGTAGGCCAGGTTGTCGGCCAGGCTGCCACGGAACAGCACGATGTCCTGGCTGACCACGGCAATGCGCCGCCGCAGTTCAAACAGGTCGAGCTGGCGCAGATCAATGCCGTCCAACAGCACCTGGCCGGCCTGCGGGTCGTGATGGCGTTGCAACAGGTCGATCAGGGTCGATTTGCCCACCCCGGAGGCACCGCTCAGGGCGACTTTCAAACCATAGGGAATCTGCGCTTCGATGCCCCGCAAGGTCACTGCGCGCCCCGGGTGGGCAAAGTGCACGCCGTGAAAGCTCAAGTGGCCGGTGTTCGGCATCGGCTGCACCACGGCGGGCGAGGTCACGCTCGGCGCTTCGCCCCGCAACTCCATGACCCGACCCAGGCTCACGGTCATGCGCTGGATCGCCACGTACAGCCCCAGCAGGCTCTGCACCGGCCCCACGGCCATGCCCAGGTAGGTGGAAAAGGCGATCAGCGCCCCCAGTTGCCAGGTGCCCTGGACCACCCAATAGCCGCCAATCAGAAAAGCGCAGGCCCGGGACAGCGAGGTCAAGGTGCCGGGCACCGCCTGGGTGAAGAACTCGGTGACTTGCAGGCGCAGCAACTGGCTCATGTAGCCCTGCCCCAACTGCTCCAGGCGCCGGGCTTCACGCTGCTGCTGGCCGGCGCTCTGGATGAACTTCATCACCGGCAGGGTCTCGACCATGAACGACGACATATCCGCCGAACGCTCGCGCAACTGGCGCACATCCCGTTCGACCTTGCGCCGCATCCAGCGCAGCCAGAGCACGTCCAGGGGAATCAATACCAGCGCCAGCAGCGACAGCTTCCAGGACAGGGTCAACAGCATGGCCAGGGCCACCACCAGGCCGATCACGCTGGACACTGCGGAGAACAGCGAATCCACGGCAAAGCGCTGGATCTCGGCGACGTCGCCATCCAGGCGTGACATCAGGTCACCGATGCGCCGCTGGCCGTAGAAACCCGGCGACAGGGTTTGCAAGTGCCGATACAGATCGTCCCGCAGGGCAAAGAGGATGCGCCCGGACAGGCGCGTGTGCAGGTAGCGATTGACGCCCGACAAGGCGGTGCCGAGCAACCCGGCGAGGATCATCAGCCCGGCGATCAGCACCAGCATGGAGAAGTTGCGCGCCAGCAAGCCGTCGTCGATCAGCAACTTGGTCAACCAGGGCTGCACCAGCACCAGCGACGAGGCGCAGACCGACAGCCCCAACAGCCCGGCGATCGCCAGGCGCTGGGGTCGGACAAAGCCGTACAGCCACTGCAAGGCCGCTTGCAACGCTTCGGGATTGGGGCTGTCCACCAGCCGACCGATAAGCCGCCGCATCAACTGCGCAACTGTTTGAGCTTGCGATAAAGGGTCGCGCGGCTGATGCCCAGGGCGTCGGCGGCGGCCGAGACGTTGCCCTGGTGGTTGTCCAGGGACTGACGGATCAGTTCCAGTTCATTCTCGCGGATGCTGCCGCTGTGGGGCCGCTCGCTGGCGTTGAGCTCGTCGAGCATGCTGTCGGGCAGGTGCTCCAGGCTCAGGGCCACCTCCCCCGCCTCGCGCATGGCCAGGGCGGTGCGCAGGACCATTTCCAACTGACGGATGTTGCCCGGCCAGTGATAGGCCGCCAGCAAGCGGCGCAGGTTGTCTTCCAGGGGCACGCCGGGGCTGCCGAGGCGGGCCAGCAGGCTGCCCACCAGTTCGCTGAAATCCTCGCGCTCGCGCAGGGCCGGGAGCATCACGCTGATGCCGTTGACGCGGTAGAACAGGTCCTCGCGAAAGGCTTTGTCTTCCACTTGCTGCTTGAGGTCGCGGTGGGTGGCGCAGATCAGCGCCACGTCGATGTCCTGCTCTTCGCCTGCGCCGAGGGGCGCCACTTTGCGATCCTGCAAGACCCGCAGTAAACGCGCTTGCAGGGCCAGGGGCATGTCGCCGATTTCATCGAGAAACAGAGTGCCGCCATGGGCTTGTTGCAGGCGCCCGATCATCCCACCCCGCCGCGAGCCGGTGAAGGCGCCTTCGCGGTAGCCGAAGAGTTCCGACTCGATCAGGCCTTCGGGAATGGCCGCGCAATTGACTGCGATAAAGGGTTTGTCGGCGCGGCTGCCGGCCATGTGCAAGGCCCGGGCGATGACCTCCTTACCGGTGCCGGTTTCCCCTAGCAACAGCACCGGCAAGGCATTGGCCAGCCCTTGGCGGGCCATGCGCAGGGCTCGGGCGTAACGGCTGTTGCTGCCGGCCAGGCTCTCCAGTGACGGCGCGGCCGGGGTGGTTTTGGGCGTACTGCGGGGCATGCTGCTGACATTGATCGAACGCTGAGGCGCGCGCACCGCCTTGTAGAACAACTCACCCTTGGCGGTCTGCAAGCTACCGACACCGCCGGGCTGCAGGCGGGCCAGCAATTGCAGGCTGTCGACGCCGAGAAACTCCTCGCAACGCCGGCCCACCAGAGATTCACGGGGGGCATGCAGCAGTTGGCAGGCCTGGGTGCTGACCGCGAGGATCTGCCCGCCCAAGCTCAACGCCACCAGACCCTGCCACGGGGATTCGAGGTACTGCCGGCGGCTGTGGAAGGCGAGAACGATCTGCTCCGGGTAGCTGGCGTTGAACACACGGCTTTCGATCTGGCTGACCGCCATGGACAACAACGCGGAGCTGTCTTGGGCTCGGCCCAGGGGGCCTTCGCGGGTCAGGTCGAGCACGCCGAGGATGTCACCTTGAGGGCAATAGATCGGCACCGAGGTGCAGGAAAAGTGGCTCAGGCGATCCAGGTAATGTTCGCCACAGTCGATCTGGGTCGGCCGGGCTTCCACCAGGGCCGTGCCGAGGGCGTTGGTGCCGCGGGTGGCCTCGCTCCAGCAGGCACCCAGGGTGATGTCCTGCACGCCGCTGCCCTTGAGCCGGTCGGCTCGGCCTTCCAGCGCCAGGATGGTGGCGTCGGAGTTGGCGAGGATGATCAGCCCGTCCTTGCCCTGGCGCTCGGCCAGGTAATCAATGGCCGGCATGGCCGCATCCAGCAACAAACGGTTGCTGGCCAGCAACACATCGAGGCTGTCCCGGGACTCCAGGGCCAGCTCGGTTTGCGCGCTGACGTGCACACCATGGCTGAGGCTGCGCCGCCATGACGCATCGATTTCCGCACGCAGCACCCCATCGGGGACTTCGCCTTCCAGGTGGAGCTTTTCCCGGGCCAGCCGGGCTTCGTGTAACGGCTCACCCTTTGTTGTTTTTATAAGAGTCATCAAGCGCTCCGAATCGGTCCGCCCATTACCTCCCCGGACCACTCCCTTGGCGCGCGGGGCGCGCAAGCCAAGGCCAATGTCTACACCCGGTTCAGATGGCAGTAAAGGGAAGTTTGACCCGATGTTTCGGGTGTACTGTCGTCCCTCAGGCAAAACCTGCGCCAAGCCAATCGGCACCCGGAGCATCTTGACGTTAACGTCAAGCGAATGGCAAGCCCCGTTTGCGACGCGGCGTGCCTGGGCAGGTATTGATTGGCGTGCGGCGTCAGGACAGGTAGGAGGCCCGCTGGTCTTCGATCAGGGTCAGGGCCGCGTCCCAGGCCAACTGGATCAGGTCATCGGCGTCATCGTCCTCGAACTGCTCGGCGGTGTGGGCGCAGACTTCGGGCGACGGGTAATGCAGCTCCGAGCCGCCAGACAGCGCCTGGACCTGAGCCTGGCAGGCCCGTTCGAGAAAGTGGATCTCGTGGAAGGCATGGGCCACGCTGGCGCCACCCACCAGCAGGCCGTGATTGCGCAGGATCATCGCCTTGTGCGGCCCCAGGTCAGCCACCAGGCGCTCGCGCTCATCCAGGGACAAGGCAATGCCTTCATAGGTGTGGTAAGCCAACTTGCCGTAGAACTTCAGTGCATGCTGGCTGATGGGCAACAAACCCTGCTTTTGCGCAGCCACTGCCATACCAGCGGCGGTGTGGGTGTGGATTACACAGTGCAGGTCCTCGCGCGCCTGGTGGATCGCCGAGTGGATGACAAACCCCGCAGCATTGACCCGATGGCCGCTGTAATGGGGGTCGACCGTACGCCCTTGCTGGTCGATACGCACCAGATCGCTGGCACGCATCCGCTCGAACAGCACGCCGTAGCGGTTGATCAGGAAGTGCTCCTCGGGCCCAGGGATGCGCAAGGTGATGTGGGTATCGATCAGGTCGGTCATGCGAAAGTGCGCCACCAGCCGGTACAGCGCGGCCAGCTCGCAACGGGCTTGCCACTCGACCGGGCTCATGTGTTCGAGTTTGCTCACGACTGCACCTCTCAGGCAAGGATGATGGGATGGGCGGGCCTTGTCGGCGTCTCCGGTTCCCACCCGAAGCCAGCCATCCGCTCTTGGGATAATGGTTGCTATCAGGGGATTGGGAGCGGACGCCAGGCTTGATCCACCGGCGCTCTCGGGCGCTTGTGGGCTTTATCGCCGCCATGCCAGGATTAGTCAATTTTCGAATTCTTATCTTTACTATTAGCCAGGCTACTGCCAGGAATTCACATGCCCCTCTCCCTACCGCCTTCCACGCCACCCTCCACAGCCTGGGACGGCCGGCGCTTTCTCAATGACCGCCTGGACTGGAACCTGCTGCGCACCTTTCTGGTGATCGGCCAGGAAGGCAGCATCAGTCGCGCCGCCGCTCGCCTGCACCTCACCCAGTCGGCGGTCAGCCAGGCCCTCAAGCGCCTGGAAGAGCACTTGGACGCCTGCTTGATTGCCCGCAGCGGCAGGCGTTTCGAACTGACGCAGACCGGTGAGGAGGTGCTGCGCATCGCGGCGGATATCTATGGCGACGTGTCACGCCTGGGCACGGTGCTGGCCAGCCGCCAGGATGACCTGACGGGCAAGGTGCGGATCCTCATCAGCAGCGGCGTGCAGGCTCGGCACTACGATGAGTTTCTCGCCGACTTTCATCAGAACCACCCGCAGATCGAGTTTGAGGTCGAGGTGCTGGGCAGTTCGAGCATCATCAGTTCCCTGCTGCAAAAGACCGCGACCCTCGGCATCGGCCCGTGTCGCCTGCCCCAGCCGCGCCTGGAACAACGGGTGCTGTTTCGCGAGCGCTATGCCTATTTCTGCGGCCCGCGCCATCACCTGTTCGGCCAGCAGAACCTGAGCCTGGCGCAATTGGCCACAGAAAATTTCGTCAGTTTCACCAGCGACCAGTTGGGCGGCAACCTCCCGCCCTTGACCCTGTTCCGCGAGCAACAGGGGTTCACCGGCAAGATCATTGCCTCGTCCACCAGCTTCGAAGAAATCTATCGGTTGGTCAGCGCCGGTTTAGGCATCGGTTGCCTGCCAACCCACCTGGTGCAACGGGAAGTCGAACAAGGGCTGTTGTGGCGTTTGCCGCCGGAGGAAGGGGTGGTGGATTTCGACCTCAAGCTGCTGTGGAACCGCGAGCAGAAGATGACCCAGGCCGAAACGGCTTTTCTGCAAGGCCTTCAGCACATGCTCAACCGGCGTGAGCATGTACTGGGGAGCCCGTTGTTGATGTGACTCAGACGTGGGGGGCGCCTGGCGCCTTGCTGCTGGGGCTGGCGTATTGCGGCTTCAGGTGGCCGTCCTGGTCCAGTAGCCAGGCGTCCATGATCTGCCGCACCACGGGGCCGGCCACGCGACCACCGGCCTCGCCGTTTTCGATCATCACCGAGATCACGATCTGCGGATGCTCGGCCGGGGCAAAACCGACGAACAAGGCGTTGTCGCGATTGCGCTCGCGGGTCTTGAGGCGGTTGTAACGTTCCCCCTGCTTGATCGCCACCACCTGGGCGGTACCACTTTTACCGGCGATACGGTATTGCGCACCGGCCGCACTGGCGCGAGCGATGCCACGAGGGTCGTGCATGACCATCTGCATCCCGTGATTGACCTGTTCCCAGTCACGCGGGTCCTTGAGCAGGATATTCGGCATCGGGTGCTCATCCACCGGCGCCACTCCATCCACAGTCTTGGCCAAGTGCGGACGGTTCCACACGCCCTTATTGGCGATCAACGCAGTGGCTTGGGCCAGCTGCAACGGCGTGACCTGCATGTAACCCTGGCCGATGCCGAGGATCACCGTCTCGCCAGGGAACCATGGCTGACGCCGGGTGGCGCGCTTCCAGGCCTGGGAAGGCATCAAGCCGGCAGACTCTTCGAACATGTCCAGGGAGACCTTCTCGCCCAGACCGAACATGGCCATGTAGTCGTGCAGGCGGTCGATGCCCAGCTTGTGGGCCAGGTCGTAAAAGTAGGTGTCGTTGGACCGCATGATGGCGGCGTCCATGTCCACCCAACCGTCGCCGCTGTGGTTCCAGTTACGGTACTTGTGATCGAAGTCGGGCAGTTGGTAGTAGCCCGGATCGAATACTCGCGTGGAGGCCGTGACCACGCCGCTGTCGAGACCGGCGATGGCCACTTCCGGCTTGATGGTCGAGCCCGGTGCATAGAGGCCGCGCAGCACACGGTTGAACAGCGGACGGTCAATGGAGTCGTGCAGCGCCGCGTATTCCTTGAAGCTGATACCGGTGACGAACAGGTTGGGGTCGAAACTCGGTTTGCTGACCATCGCCAACACTTCGCCGGTGGCCGGATCCAGCGCCACCACCGACCCACGGCGATCACCCAAGGCCTCTTCTGCGGCCTCCTGGAGCTTCACGTCGAGGCTCAGGACAATGTTTTTGCCTGGTACCGGATCGGTGTGCTTGAGCACCCGCATCACCCGGCCCTGGGCGTTGGTTTCCACCTCTTCATAGCCGACGTGACCGTGCAGCTCAGACTCGTAGAACTTCTCGATACCGGTCTTGCCGATGGACTGGGTGCCGCGGTACTCCACAGAGTCGAGGCTCTTGGCTTCTTTCTCGTTGATCCGCCCGACGTAGCCGATGGAGTGGGCAAAGTGCGCACCCATGGGGTAATGGCGCACGAACTGCGCTTCAACGTCCAGGCCCGGTAGGCGGTATTCGTTGACCGCCAAGACGGCGATCTGCTCTTCAGTCAACTCGTAGAACAGCGTGACCGGGACGAAAGGATGGCGGGCCTGCTTCATTTCCTTGTCGAACAGCGCGCGATCTTCCGCCGGCAGATGCAGCAGGTTGATCACCTCGTCCAACTCGCCCTTGAGATCGGTGGTGCGTTCACGGGTGATGGTCAGGTTGAAGCTGGGCCGGTTATCGGCAAGCACCACCCCATTGCGGTCGTAGATCAGGCCGCGGGTTGGGGTGATCGGCAGTACATGGACACGATTGTTTTCAGAGACGGTGGAGTGATAGTCGAATTCCACCACCTGCAAGAAATACAGGCGACCGACCAGGGTACAGGTCACGGCAACCACTAACATCGCGCAGGCCAGCAGCCGTTTGTTGACCAGGCGGGTTTCTTTCTCGTGATCCTTTATCGGGATGGGTTCGGGCATTGCTACAGCTTCTCGTTAAATAAAAGGTCAGCGCCGATCCGTGCGAGTGAACTCTAAGTCCATTAAAAAACGAGCTGCACCATACCAAAAACCACCCAAGAGGTTTGACGCGATTACCCCAGGAGCGGATCAACGGATAAATTTTTTCTCGCGGACAAACAAAACCCCAACT
>NZ_JALQCW010000012.1 GCF_023241715.1 Pseudomonas morbosilactucae | reverse complement strand
CCGGCTTGCCGGCGATAAGGACCCGGATTCCGCCGGGGCCTTCAGACCGCTATCGCTGGCAAGCCAGCGCCTACAACGCACAAACACCCCTGTAGGAGCCGGCTTGCCGGCGATAAGGCCCCGGAGTCCGCCAGGGCCTTGAGACCGCGATCGCTGGCGAGCCAGCGCCTACAACAAGGCTGTGGGGTTAACGCACGGGCAACACCGGGCTGCCGAGGCGTTCCAGCAGGGTTGCCTGGGCGCTGCGTGGGTTCTGGTTACCGGTCGGCGTGTTACGGATGTAACGACCGTCGGACTGCAGGCTCCAGCTGTGGGTGTTGTCGGTGAGGTAACTCTCCAACTCCTTCTTCACCCGCAGGATCAACTTCTTGCCCTCCACCGGGAAGCAAGTCTCGACGCGCTTGTCGAGGTTGCGCTCCATCCAGTCGGCGCTGGAGAGGAACAACTGCTCCTCGCCGCCATTGAGGAAGTAGAACACCCGAGTGTGCTCCAGGAAGCGACCGATGATCGAGCGCACGTGGATATTGTGCGAAACCCCGGCAATGCCAGGACGCAGGCAGCACATGCCACGCACCACCAGGTCGATGCGCACGCCAGACTGACTGGCCTTGTACAGCGCACGGATGATCTTCGGATCGGTCAGGGAGTTGAACTTGGCGATGATATGGGCCGGCTTGCCATCGAGGGCAAACTGGGTCTCGCGCAAGATCATGTCGAGCATGCCCTTCTTCAGGGTGAACGGTGCATGCAGCAGCTTCTTCATGCGCAAGGTCTTGCCCATGCCGATCAACTGGCTGAACAGCTTGCCCACGTCTTCACACAGGGCGTCGTCGGATGTCAGCAGGCTGTAGTCGGTGTACAGGCGGGCGTTGGCGGCGTGGTAGTTGCCGGTGCCCAAGTGGGCGTAACGCACGATCTCGCCGGCCTCGCGCCGCAGGATCAGCATCATCTTGGCGTGGGTCTTGAAGCCCACCACGCCGTAGATCACCACCGCGCCGGCCGCTTGCAGACGGCTGGCCATCTGCAGGTTGGACTCTTCATCGAACCGCGCCCGCAACTCGATCACCGCGGTGACTTCCTTGCCGTTGCGCGCGGCGTCCACCAGGGCGTCGACGATTTCCGAGTTGGCACCGCTGCGATACAGGGTCTGGCGCACCGCCAGCACGTGCGGGTCCTTGGCCGCCTGGCGCAGCAGGTCGACCACTGGAGTAAAGGACTCGAACGGGTGCAGCAGCAGGATGTCCTGCTTGCTGATCACGCTGAAAATATTCTCGCTGTTCTGCAACAGCTTGGGGATCTGCGGGGTGAACGGCGTGTATTGCAGCTCTGGGTGGCTGTCCAGGCCGGTGATGCTGAACAGGCGCGTCAGGTTCACCGGGCCATTGACCTGGTAGAGCTCGGTTTCGTGCAGGTTGAACTGCTTGAGCAGGTAGTCGGACAGGTGTTTAGGGCAGGTGTCGGCCACCTCCAGGCGCACCGCGTCACCGTAGCGACGCGAGAACAGCTCGCCGCGCAGGGCGCGGGCCAGGTCTTCGACGTCTTCGGTGTCCACCGCCAGGTCGGCGTTACGGGTCAGGCGGAACTGATAGCAGCCTTTCACCTTCATGCCCTGGAACAGGTCATCGGCGTGGGCGTGGATCATCGACGAGAGGAACACATAGTTGTCGCCCGGGCCGCCGACTTCTTCCGGCACCTTGATGATCCGTGGCAAAAGGCGCGGGGCCGGGATGATCGCCAGGCCGGAATCGCGACCGAAGGCGTCGATGCCTTCGAGCTCGACGATAAAGTTCAGGCTCTTGTTCACCAGCAACGGGAACGGGTGCGTCGGGTCGAGGCCGATGGGGGTGATGATCGGCGCGATTTCGTCGCGGAAATAGCGGCGCACCCAGGTCTTGAGCTTGGTGGTCCAGTAACGGCGGCGGATAAAGCGCACCTGATGCTTTTCCAGCTCCGGCAGCAGGATGTCGTTGAGGATCGCGTACTGGCGGTCGACGTGACCGTGCACCAGCTCGCTGATGCGCGCCAGGGCCTGGTGGGGTTGCAGGCCATCGGCACCGGCTTGTTCCCGGGCGAAGGTGATCTGCTTCTTCAGCCCCGCTACACGAATCTCGAAGAACTCATCCAGGTTGCTGGAGAAGATCAGCAGGAATTTCAGCCGTTCCAGCAACGGATAGGACTCATCCAGCGCCTGCTCCAGCACGCGGATGTTGAACTGCAGTTGCGACAGCTCACGGTGGATGTACAGGCTGCTGTCATCCAGGTTGGGGACGACGATCGCCGGCGCCGGCTGCGGCTCGGCCGTCACCGCTGCCGGCGGAGGGGTTTCCAGCTCCGGCGGGGTTTCCACCACTTGTTCGACCACAGGCTGAGCCTCTTTTACGGCAACTTCAGTGAGTCCTTCGGTATTCATCGCGTGTTCCTGGGAGGGCTATTTTTGCTCTCGTAACAATTGAGCAGCACGAACGGCAAAGTAAGTCAGGATGCCATCAGCACCTGCACGTTTAAAGGCGGTCAGGGATTCAAGAATAACTCCTTCACCCAACCAACCATTCTGGATCGCCGCCATGTGCATGGCGTATTCGCCGCTGACCTGATAGACAAAGGTCGGCACCTTGAATTCATCTTTGACCCGGAAAAGGATGTCCAGGTAAGGCATACCCGGCTTGACCATGACCATGTCCGCCCCTTCGGCCAGATCGGCCGCCACTTCATGCAGGGCTTCATCGCCGTTTGCCGGGTCCATCTGGTACGAGGCCTTGTCGGCCTTGCCCAGGCTCAGCGCCGACCCCACCGCATCGCGGAACGGGCCGTAGTAGGCGCTGGCGTACTTGGCCGAGTAGGCCATGATCCGCACGTTGACATGACCGGCCAGCTCCAGGGCTTCACGGATCGCCTGGATACGGCCGTCCATCATGTCCGAAGGCGCCACCACCTGGGCACCGGCGGCGGCATGGGACAAGGCCTGGCGCACCAGGGCATCGACGGTGACGTCGTTTTGCACATAACCCTGTTCGTCGAGAATGCCGTCCTGGCCATGGGTGGTGAACGGGTCGAGGGCGACGTCGGTGATCACCCCCAACTCCGGGAAGCGTTCACGCAGGGCCCGGGTAGCGCGCTGGGCGATACCGTCGGGGTTCCAGGCTTCGGCGGCATCCAGGGACTTGAGCCCTGCCGGCGTCACCGGAAACAGCGCCAGCGCCGGAATCCCCAGCTCGACCCAATGCGCCGCCTCTTCAAGCAACAGATCGATGGTCAGACGCTCCACGCCGGGCATCGACGCCACCGCCTCGCGCCGGTTCTCACCGTCAAGCACGAATACCGGGAGGATCAGATCGTCCACCGACAGCCGGTTCTCGCGCACCAGACGTCGGGAGAAGTCATCACGGCGGTTACGACGCAAGCGGGTGGCGGGAAACAGACGGTTGGCGGGGGTAAAGCTCACGGCAGACTCCTGAGCCCGCGCTGGCGGGCGAGCGTGACAGTTATAAGCGGCCATTATGACGAACGTATGACAGTTGTGCTTAGCCCTGTAAGCGGCAGTCGCAGCCATTGTCATTGGCGGAATTGTTCACGTCGAGACACATTTCGATACTTTCATCCCTGTCGCCGAAGGGGTAGGCTGCGCGTTCATTTCGCCAGCATCCAGACAATGCTCCAACAATTTCTCCAGGATTTCGGCTACTTCGCCCTCTTTCTAGGCACATTTTTCGAAGGCGAGACCATCTTGGTCCTGGCCGGCTTCCTCGCGTTCCGTGGATACATGGACATCAACCTGGTGGTGGTCGTGGCGTTCTTCGGCAGCTATGCCGGCGATCAGCTGTGGTACTTCCTCGGTCGTCGCCATGGGCGCAAGTTACTGGCGCGCAAACCGCGCTGGCAGATGATGGGTGACCGGGCGCTGGAGCACATTCGCAAGCACCCGGATATCTGGGTGCTGAGCTTCCGCTTCGTGTACGGCTTGCGCACGGTGATGCCGGTGGCCATCGGCCTGTCTGGCTATCCGCCGGGCCGCTACCTGTTGCTCAACGGCATTGGCGCGGCCATCTGGGCGGCTGCCCTGGCAGCGGCGGCCTATCACTTCGGCGCGATCATGGAAGGCATGCTCGGCAGCATCAAGAAGTACGAGCTGTGGGTCCTTGGCGCGTTGCTGCTGCTCGGCGTCGGCCTGTGGCTGCGCCGCCGCTTCAAGAACGCGCGCCTGGCCAAGCAGGTCTACGAAGCCGAACAGGCCGAGCTGAAAAAAGCCAACGACAGCCCTACGCCAAGCGAGTGAAACGGCCGCGGCAGCCATACAGCGCCAGCCCACTGAGCACGCTGTAAAGCAGCAGGGCAACCCAGGCCAGGGGGTTGCCCGGCCACAGCCCGACCATCGGCGCCAGCCACACCAGCGGCAGATTCGACAGCAGCCGCAGCCCCTCCAGCTTCAACGCCCAAGGGCGATTTTCCAGCCAGGCCCCCAGCACAAACAGCCCCCAGGCCATGGCGCCCCAGCCCAGGACCAGGCCGGCAGTGGACACGCTGTTCTCCAGGTTCATCAAGTAGCTGCCCAAGGCCACGTAGACCGCGAACTGCAGCACCACATACACCTGCTGCCCCAACGCCAGCGGCACCTCGAACTTGCGAAAGCTTGCCAGGTCCGGCTTGTTCAGCGGGTAGCGGGCCGCCACATCCGCCGGCCGCCAGCCCGTGGGCATAAACCAGATTCGCAGCTTGTCCCACAGGTTTCGGGTACGTCGCGCATCCGCCAGCAACTGAGCATAGAACTGCAGGTTGGCCCAGATCGGGTTCCAACTGGCCAGCGGCGTGGTCACGCCGAACACCACCGGTTCGTTGTCGTCCTCTTCCTGGAAGGTGCCGAACAGGCGGTCCCAAATAATGAACACCCCGCCGTAGTTGCGATCCATGTAGAGAGGGTTTTGCGCGTGATGCGCACGGTGATTGGACGGCGTGACGAAGAACCACTCATACCAGCCGAGCTTGGGAATATGCCGGGTATGCACCCAGAACTGGTACAGCAGGTTCAATGCCGCGACGCTGACAAACACCAGCAGCGGCACGCCGAACAGTGCCAAGGGCAGGTAGAAGATCCAGCTCAGCAAGAAACCGGTGCTGGTCTGGCGCAGGGCCGTGGAGAGGTTGTAGTCCTCGCTCTGGTGATGCACCGAATGGGCAGCCCAGAGAATGTTGCGCTCGTGGCCCAGGCGGTGCAGCCAGTAGTAGCAGAAGTCATACAGGACAAAGGCGAAGACCCACACCCAGACGCTGTCGGCAGGCCACTGGAACAGCCCCAGATGCTCCAGGGCGAACGCATAAGTCAGCAGGCCGACGCCCTTGGTCAGCAGGCCGGTGGTGGTGGACAAGACCCCGGTGCTGATGCTGTTCACCGCATCCGCGACCCGGTAGTTATTGACCCCGCGCCAGCGGTCGAGCAGCAGTTCCAGGACAATCAGCACGAAGAAAAACGGCACCGCATAGAGGATGAAGTTCATGACACGGCCTGATCGGATTCGATACCTGAGATTAGGTCCCAGCGCGCAATCGCCCTATGGCAACACATGACAAATTAGTGGACATTTAGCGCCATGAATCTGGAGAAAAGCCCATGAGCAAAAAAGTTGCAGTGATCCTTTCCGGTTGCGGCGTCTACGACGGCGCGGAGATCCATGAAAGCGTGATTACCCTGCTGCGCCTCGACCAGCGCGGCGCCAAGGTCCAGTGCTTCGCCCCCGATATCCCGCAGATGCACGTGATCAACCACCTCACCGGCGATGCCATGCCCGAGCAGCGCAATGTCCTGGTGGAATCGGCGCGCATCGCCCGGGGCGAGGTGAAGAACGTGCGCGAGGCCAACGTCGAGGACTTTGATGCGCTGATCGTTCCCGGCGGTTTCGGCGCGGCGAAAAACCTTTCCAACTTCGCCGTGGAAGGCGCCGCCTGCACGGTCCAGGCAGACGTCCTGGCCCTGGCCGAAGCCTTTGCCGAAGCCGGCAAGCCGGTAGGTCTGATCTGCATCACCCCGGCCCTGGCGGCAAAAATCTATGGCCCGGGCGTGACCTGCACCATCGGCAACGATGCCGGCACCGCCGAAGCCCTGACCAAGATGGGCGCCACCCACGAAGACTGCGCCGTGAGCGATATCATCGAGGACAAGGCCCGCAAGCTGGTCAGCACCCCGGCCTACATGCTCGCGCAATCCATCAGCGAAGCCGCATCCGGCATCAACAAGCTGGTGGACCGGGTGCTGGAACTGACCCACGAACACGACCAATAAGCCACCGTCGGTGGCGAGGCCCCGAGCGCCTCGCCACCCGGCTTCAGGCCTGGCGCGCCAGCCGGGTCAGAATCCGGTCCAGCGAGTTCGCGAACGCCTGCTTCTCCCGATCGCCATAAGGCCCCTGCCCTCCTCCCACCTGGCCCTGCTCCCGCAGGTCGGTGAACAGATTGCGCACCGCCAGGCGCTCGCCCATGTTCTGCGCATCGAACTCCTTGCCCCGCGGGTCGAGGGCTGCCACGCCCTTCTTCACCAGCCGGTCAGCCAGGGGCACATCGCTGCAGATCACCAACTCCCCAGGCACCGCGTGTTCCACCAGGTAGTCGTCCGCGGCATCCGGTCCGCTGGGCACCACGATCAGCCTGACGCAGGCAAAGGCCGGCTTGATCTGCGGCTGCCCGGCCACCAGCAGCACCTCGAACTGGCGCTTGAGGGCAAACCGCACCACCTGGTCCTTGGCCGCCTTGGGGCAGGCATCGGCATCGATCCACACACGCATTGAATGTTCTCCTTACAAAAAGCAAAACGGGCAAGCCGCCCCAGTCAGGAGCGAGCTTGCCCGCGATCAGCGACGCCTCAGATTCAGGACGCGCGCACGCGCTGCTTCTCATTCAGGCGGCTGCGGCTGTACAGCACCACAATCGCCAGCAGCGCCACGGCCTGAGCCCCGAGCGAATAGGCGTCAGCGTGAATCCCCAGCCAGTCGAAGTCAAAGAACGCCACCGGCCGCGTGCCGAAAATGCCGGCTTCCTGCAGCGCCTTGACGCCGTGCCCGGCAAACACCACTGACAGCGCACACAACAGCGCTGCGTTGATGCCGAAGAACAACGCCAGCGGCAGCTTGGCCGAGCCCCGCAGAATCCCCCAGGCCAGGCCCACCAGCAGCACCAGCGCGGTGGCGCCACCGGCCAGCACCGCGTTGTGACCCGCCGGGCCCGCCTGCAGCCACAGGGTTTCGTAGAACAGGATCACCTCGAACAGCTCGCGATAAACCGAGAAGAACGCCAGGATCGCAAAACCGAAACGCCCGCCCCCGCCCACCAGACTGCTCTTGATGTAGTCCTGCCAAGCGGCCGCATGGCGCCGGTCGTGCATCCACACGCCGAGCCAGAGCACCATGACGCTGGCGAACAACGCCGTCGCCCCTTCCAGCAGCTCGCGCTGGGAACCGCTGACATCGATCACATAAGCCGCCAGGGCCCAAGTCCCCAGACCCGCCAGCAGCGCCAGGGCCCAACCGACGTTGACGCTGCGAACCGCCGACTGCTGCCCGGTATTGCGCAGGAAGGCGAGGATCGCCGCCAGCACCAGAATCGCTTCCAGGCCCTCGCGCAGCAGAATCAGCAAGCCGGAGATAAAGCTCAGGGACGCGCTCAAGCCATCGCTGCCCAACAAGCCCGCGGACTCCTTGAGCTTGGCCTTGGCCGCCTGCAGACGCTGCTCGGCCTGATCCACCGGCAAGCCGTCCTGCAGGGACTGCCGGTAAGCCATCAGGGACTTCTCGGTGTCTTTGCGCACCGTGGCATCGACGTTGTCCAAGGAGCTTTCCACCAGTTCGAAACCTTCCAGGTAGGCCGCCACTGACAGGTCGTAGGCCTGCTCATGGTCGCCAGCGCGGTAGGCGGCCAGGCTCTTGTCCAGGGTCGAGGCGGTGTAGTCGAGCAACTGGGCCGGGCCACGCTTGACCTGGGGCGGCTGCCCACGCTGGGCGCGGAAGGTCGCGGCCGCCTCGGCACCCTGGGCACTCAACACTTCGCTGGGGGTTTGCCGGGCCAGGTCGGCCAGGTTGAACGGGCTGTCGCTCTTGGCGGCGGCAGGGTCGGCACTGAAGCCGGCGATGTAGGTGGCCAGGTCCCAACGCTGACGATCATCCAGCTGGTCGGCGAACGACGGCATGTCGGTGCCTTCGATCCCCAGGCCCAGGGTGTTGTAGATCGCGTACAGGCTCAGGCGGTCCAGGCGCTTGGCATCGCGCAGATTGGCCGGTGGCGGCATCAGGCCGACACCCGCCGGTCCATCGCCGCTGCCGCTGGTGCCGTGGCACACCGAACAATGTTGGGCATAGAGCGGCGCGCCACGGGCCGGATCGGGGGTGATGATCGGCGCCTGGCTGACTTCATAGGCCACCGCCAGGCGAGCCCCCAGTTGCCGGGCCTGACGCGCCACCTGGGCGCCGTCCTCGTGCGCCGTCACGGCCGTGCGCAAACGACGGATCCCGTCATTCAACTCGGCCTGCTCGGGCTTGGCCGGCAGCTCGCTCACCAGCCCCTGGAGCACGCCGAGAAACTCCAGCTGCTCACGGTACTCGGACTCGTCGATGACCTTGCCCGCCTCGACCGTCGACGGGTAGTCGGCACCGATGTAATCGAGCAGATGCAGGGCCTTGCCGGCGCTGTCGGACGTGTCGGCCAGCGCGCTGAAGCTGCACAGGGCCACCACCGGCAGCATCAGCCACGCCAGTGAACGGGAGAAGGCGGTCATGAACGAATCTCAAATGGAAATACGAAGTAACACATTGTTCACTTCCAATGCACTTCACTCAAGGCCTATCGGCGTTACAGGCGTTCATCGGTCGTCTTGCGCCCTGCGTAAAAAAAACCCAAAGCTGGCCGATGAAGACCTGGTCATGCTGGAGCTGCGTGAAAAAGCCGACACCCGCACCTGGCGTACCTTGCCGGACAACACCCAGGTGGTACGCCTGCGCCTGAAGAAGGGCGAACAGCACCTGAGCGTGGCCAACAGCCTGCCGATCAAGGTCAAGGTAAACCTGCCCTATCAGGTCATCAACCTGCGGGTGGTGGGTCACCAGGTGTTTGTTTCGGGCCAGGTTATGCGGGCTAGAGAGGTCGCCAGCCAGGCGCCATAGACAGCGTGTACGCGTAGTGGCATCGGCCGCAAAAGTTGAGCTAAAAAGCCATTACAGAGCCAGCATCCGGTGTCTATAATGCCGCGCCTTCGTTATTGCGATATGGAATCAGCCATATTTTTTAATGAAGAATTGGCAGGATCGCCCGATACCTAGACCAAGAGGTCCTTACAGCCAGACCTGCATTCGGCTGCCAATTTTCAGGGAAGAAGTATCGCTCATGGCATCCCGCGCCCTCACTTCGCTCGCGCTCAGCGCCGTCACCCTACTTGCCGGTTGTTCTGCCTTTCGCAGCTACGACAACGAACTCCAGGAAACCAACCAGCAACTCAGCGCCGGTCACGTCGACGCCGCCCTGGTCCTGCTGGAAAAGAACAACACCGGTGAAGACAAAGACCTGCTCTATTACTTCGAGAAAGGTGAGCTATTGCGGGCCAAGGGCGACCTGAACGGTAGCCAGGCCGCCTGGCAGCATGCCGATCAAGTGGTGGGCAACTGGGAAGACTCGGTCAAGCTCGACACCGACAAGTACCTGGCCCAGTTCGGCAGCTTCCTGGTCAACGACAAGGTGCGTCGCTACGAAGGCTACGACTACGAAAAAGTCATGCTGACCACCCAGATGGCCCTCAACCTGCTGGCCCAGAATGATTTCGACGGCGCCCGCAGCGCCATCAAGAAGACCCACGAACGCGAAGCCGTGATCGCCGAACTGCGCGACAAGGAATACCTCAAGCGCGAGGAAGAGGCCGAGAAGCAAGGGGTCAAGACCGAGTACAAGGACCTTCAGGGCTACCCGGTGGCCTCCCTTGACGCGCCAGACGTGGTCAACCTGAAAAACAGCTACCAGAGTGCGTTCAGCCACTACCTGGCCGGTTTCGTCTACGAAGCCCTGGGTGAGAAAGACCTGGCTGCACCGGGCTACCGCAAAGCCGCCGAGCTGCGCCCCAACACCCCGCTGCTGGAAAAGGCCCTGCTGAACCTCGACGCCCCGGCGGACCTGGTCAGCGTCAAGCCATCGGGTAAATCGAGCCGCAAGGCCTCGAAAAAGGTCGCCGCCAAAGCCGTGGTCGCCCCGGTGGTGGAATCCAACGACAGCGACGTGCTGATCGTGGTGCAAAGCGGCCTGGCGCCGGCCCGCGATTCGATCCGTATTCCCCTGCCCCTGCCCATCAGCGGCAACTTGGTGATCACCCCGCTGTCGTTCCCGGTCATCAAGCCGGACACCTCGACCCAGGCGTTCACCCAGATCGTGGTGGATGAACAGCAACAGGACCTGACCCAACTCAACAGCACCACTGCCATGTCCCGCCGCGCCCTGCGTGACGACATGCCGGGGATCATCCTGCGCACCACCGTGCGCGCCGTGACCCGTGGCGTGGCGCAAAAGCAACTGAACGACGTCAACCCACTGGCCGGGCTGGCCGTGGGCCTGGCATCGGCGGTCACCGAAGGCGCCGACACCCGTACCTGGCGCACCTTGCCGGACAACACCCAGGTGGTGCGCCTGCGCCTCAAGCAGGGCGACCACCAGATCAGCCTGCCCAACGCCCTGGGCGGCACCCGGGTCCAGGTCAAGATCGAACAACGCTACCAAGTGGTCGCGCTGCGCGTGGTCGGCAACCAGGTCTTCACCAGCGGCCTTGCCGCGCAAGTGATCGCCAACCCCAACGCCCAAGCCATCGCCACCCTCAAACAACCTTAAGCGGAGTCGCTCATGCGCTTTAACCTTATCGCCGTCGCCGCACTGGCCCTCCTGGCCGGCTGCGCCACCCCTCCACCTCCGGCACCCGGCAGCGCCGCGAGCAAGGTCGTGGTGATGAACAAATTCAACAACATCGCCGTCGGTGCGATGCGGGTTGCCCGTGAAAACGGCTTCCTGACGGTCAAGGTGGCGCTGAACAACACCAGCCACACCAACATGACCATGTACTACCGCTTTGTCTGGCTGGGCGACGACGGTTTCCCGGTGGCCGACGAAGAAAGCTGGAAAGTCTTCAACCTGTACGCCGCCCAGGCCACCTTCCTGCCGGCCATTGCCCCGGTTCCGCAGGCGACCGATTTCCGCATGGAAGTCAAAACCCAATAAGCCGTTTTTGAATTCGATTAAGAGAGCACCGTCATGTTTGCACGCTTTTCCTGCATCGCCATAGTCGCCCTTCTGGCCAGCGGCTGCGCCAACAACTCGCCTGTACTGGGCGGCAAGAACATCGGCTACGGCGACAGCAAGGCCGTGGAACTGGTGACCAACGAGTTCGGTTCCACCGACCTGCAGATGATCGCCGAGTCCATGACTCGCTCCCTGGCCCAGTCCGGCATCCTGCAAGGTCGCCCGGTGGTTCAGGTCTACGACGTGAAGAACAAGACCAGCGAGTACATCGATACCCGCGAGATCACCACCTCGATCAAGACCCAGTTGATGAAGTCCGGCACCGCCCGCTTCGCCAGCGACAACAACGCCATGCAGAGCCAGGTCGACCAGCTCAAGCTACAAAACCAGAGCGGCCTGTACAAGAAAGGCACGGTGGCCAAGACCGGCAACATGATCGCCGCCAAATACCGTCTTGAAGGCTCGATCAGCTCCATCGTCAAGCGCAGCAGCGACTACAAGGACGTCTTCTACAAGTTCAGCCTGCAATTGATCGACGTTGAAAGCGGTCTGGCCGAGTGGATGGACGAGAAAGAGATCCGCAAGACCACGGAGCGTTAAACAATGCGTGCATGGATTGGCATCCTGGCCCTGGCCTGTGCGTTCAGCGCCCAGGCGGCCCCGAAAGTTGCAGTCATGGACCTGGCCTACCAGGAACGTGTGCAGGAATACATCCACGTGGTCTCGGCGCAGAGCAATTACCGCGAGGGTTATTACAGCGCCAGCGGCTCGTCGAGCTACAACGAGATGGAGTCCAGCAGCAGCTACATCGAAGAAGGCGAACTGCGTAAGTTCACCGGCGACATCAAGGGCGAGATCCTGCGCTCCGGCATGTTCCAGCTGGTGCAAGGTTCGCCGCACACCGATGCGTCCAAGACCAACGTCTATGACGTGATCAAGCGCATCAAGGCCGGCAACTTCAAGGGCGCCGACTACGTGCTGTTCGGCACCTTGTCGGACATCGACTTCACCCAGGACATCAACGAGCTGGCCAATACCAACAGCTACTCGGCGGTGCTGGGGCTGACCCTGGTGGCGGATTTCAGCCTGATCAACACCAAGACCTTCGAGATCACCTCGGCCTTTACCGCCATGGGCGAAGGCCAGGACACCAAGCTGGTGAACAGCCGCGACATTCGTGTTTCGCTGAATCGCCCGCGTGTGGTCCGTGAAGTCTCGAAGACCCTCGGTGAAGACGTTGCCCGGCAAATCGCCGAGCAGCTGGGTCGCGGTGGCTATGAGCAACCAGGCCGTGCACCGGTGCGCAATAACCTGCCGCCGGACAGCGCGCCAGTGATCCTGCGCTAAAGCGTCTGTAAACGAAAAAGGCGACCCCAAGGGTCGCCTTTTTTTGTGCCTGCGGTTTAGATCGCGGCTTTGCGGATGGTCGCCAGCAACCCCGCGGCGCCAATGAACAACCCGGCAAAGGTGCGGTTCATGCGCCGTTGCTGGGTCGGCGTACGCAGCAGGCGCAACACCTTGGACGCCAGCCCGGTGTAGCCAGCCATGACTATCAGATCGACCACGATCATGGTCACGCCGAGGATCAGGTACTGCTGCACCAGCGGCGCGTGCGGGTCGATGAACTGCGGCAGCACCGCGAGCATGAACACCAGGGCCTTGGGGTTGCTTACGTTCACCAGGAAGCCGCGAAACACTAGGGCCAGGGGCTTGCCGATCGGGCGAATGGCGGCGTCGTCACTGAGGTCGCTGGGCAAGGCGCGCCATTGCTTGATCGCCAGGTACACCAGGTAGGCCACGCCGAACCATTTGATGGCATAGAAGGCCGTGGCGGAGGTCGCGAGAATCGCGCCCACGCCCGCAGCGACAATGGCGATCTGCAGCGCCAGGCCAAGCTGCAGGCCCAGGGCGTTCCAGTAACCGCGCCAGAAACCGTATTGCAGCCCGCAGGACATCGACGCAATAGCGCCTGCGCCCGGGGAAAGACTGATCACCCAGCAGGCGGCAAAAAACGCCAGCCATGTCTCAAAAACCATCGCACACCTCGACTCGAAATCGGTTCAGGTGCCTAAGCTAATGCGCCGGCTGGCGGATGACTATCGTTTTTTTCGGCGCCGACAAAGGCCCGGGGCTACTTGCCGCCGGAGCTCAGGGGCAAGGCGTCGGCACCGCGCCAACGGCGTACCGAACGCTGGAAGAACAGGCTGTTGGGCACTTGCACCATGGCGCTGCCGGTGCCGGCCTCTTCGACTTCGATCAGGGTGGTGTAGAGCAGGTTGATCGCCACCACCCGGCCTTTGACGCCGGGCTTGTCCACCGTGTCCACCAGCTCCACCAGATCGCCCAGGCGGAATGGCCCGACGGTGAAGATCAAAATCGCGCAGAGCAGGTTGGAGAGCACACTCCACATGGCGAAGAAGGCCACCGCGGCCACGGCGACAAAGCCGGACAAGGCGGTCCACAGCACCGTGGCAGAAACGCCCAGGCGCTCCAGGACAAAGATCAGCGCGCTGCCCATGATCAGCCAGCGCAGGCCGCCACGCAGGGGCATCAGCAATTGCGGCGGGAAAGGGTAACGCTCGCCCAGGCGAGTCAGGCAACGGGCAACGAAACGCTGGGCCAGGTAGCCCACCAACAGGATCAGCAGAATCTGCACGCCAATCCACAGCGGCTCGATCCATTGTGCCGGCAACGACAACTGCAACGCCTCCATCAGGATAAGGCCTCCAACTCCGCCTGCAGGCTTTCCAGCAGCTCCAGGGCTTCCATCCAGGACTCTTCCAGCTGGCCTTCACGGACCTTGAGCTTGGCCTGTTCAGCCAGCAGGTCACGCAATTCGTCCTTGCGCGCCGCCTCGTAGATGCCGCTGTCGCCCAGGCTGGCTTCGATCTTGGCCAGGCGCTCATGGACCTTGCCCAGTTCGGCTTCCAGCTTGTCGGCTTCACGCTTGTGCGGCGCCAACTGCTGACGCAGGGCAGCAGCGGCCTGGCGCTGGGCCTTTTTGTCGGTCTTGTCCGGGTTAACCGGGGTGTTGCTGACCGGCGCATTGCGCTGGCGATAATCCACCAGCCAGCGGGTGTAGTCGTCCAGGTCGCCATCGAACTCCTCGACCTTACCGTCCGCCACCAGGTAGAAATTGTCGGTGGTGCTTTTGAGCAGGTGGCGATCGTGGGACACCACCAGCACCGCGCCACTGAACTCTTGCAGGGCCATGGTCAAGGCCAGGCGCATCTCCAGGTCCAGGTGGTTGGTGGGTTCGTCGAGCAGCAACAGGTTGGGCCGCTCCCAGGCGATCAGCGCCAGGGCCAGGCGGGCTTTTTCGCCGCCGGAGAAATTCAGCACCGGCTCGTCGATGCGCGCGCCACGGAAATCAAAGCCGCCGAGGAAGTCGCGCAGGGGCTGCTCGCGCTCGGTGGGGGCCAGGCGCTGCAAGTGCAGCAACGGGCTGGCCTTGGAATCCAGGGAGTCCAACTGATGCTGGGCGAAGTAGCCGACCACGGTGTTCTCGCCACGGGTCAGGCGGCCCGACAGCGGCTGGAGTTCACCGGCCAGGTTCTTGATCAGGGTCGATTTACCGGCACCGTTGGGGCCCAGCAAACCGATCCGCGCGCCGGGGGTCAGTTGCAGCTTGACCTTCTCCAGCACCGCCCGCTCGCCGTAACCCAGGCGCGCGTCGGAGAGATCGATCAAGGGGCTGGAGATCTTCATCGACTCGCGGAAGGTGAAGTCGAACGGCGAATCGACATGGGCCGCCGACAGCTCTTCCATGCGTTCCAGGGCCTTGATCCGGCTCTGGGCCTGGCGGGCCTTGGTGGCCTGCGCCTTGAACCGCGCGATGTAGCTTTCCATGTGCGCCCGTTGCGCCTGCTGCTTCTCGTAGGCCTGCTGTTGCTGGGCCAGACGCTCGGCACGGGCGCGTTCAAAGGCGCTGTAGCCGCCGCGATAAAGCGTGATTTTGCGCTGATCGACGTGGGCCACGTGATCCACCACGGCGTCCAGGAAGTCGCGGTCGTGGGAGATCAGCAGCAAGGTGCCCGGGTAGCTCTTGAGCCACTCTTCGAGCCAGATAATGGCGTCGAGGTCCAAGTGGTTGGTGGGCTCGTCGAGCAGCAACAGGTCCGACGGGCACATCAGCGCCTGGGCCAGGTTCAGGCGCATCCGCCAGCCCCCGGAGAAGTCGCCGACCTGACGGTCCATCTGCTCGTTGGTGAACCCCAGGCCCGCCAGCAATTTGCGCGCCCGGGCGTCGGCGGTGTAACCGTCGGCGCTATCCAGTTCGGCATGCAGGCGCGCCTGGGCAGCACCGTCGTGGGACGCTTCGGCCGCCGCCAGCTCACGCTGCACCTGACGCAGACGCAGGTCGCCATCGAGCACATAGTCCACGGCCAGGCGTTCGAGGGTATCGACCTCCTGACGCATGTGGGCAATGCGCCAGTCGGCGGGCAGGAAGCAGTCCCCGGAATCCGGGTGCAGCTCACCGCGCAACAAGGCGAAAAGGCTGGATTTGCCGGCGCCATTAGCACCGATCAAGCCGGCTTTATGGCCGGCGTGCAGGGTCAGCTCGGCGTCTTCTAGCAGACGTTGCGGGCCACGCTGTAAAGTCAGGTTCTGAAGTCGAATCATAATGGCGGCGGAGTCTACCAGCTTCGCTCGCAACTGGCGCGAGTAGGAATATGTCCTCTGACCTGTGGAGCTTTACCCTCAAGACCTACGCCCTTTCCGGCGTCGAAGCGGCGTGCCTGCAATTGCAGGGGGCCGGTGCCAATGTCTGTCTGCTGCTGTGCGCCGCTTGGCTCGGTGAGCGTGGCGTGGCCTGCACTGCGCAACGGCTTGAGTTGCTACGCGAGCAGGCCGAGCCCTGGCACCGGGACGTGGTGCAACCGTTACGCCAGTTACGCAATCAATGGCGCTCGGCGGCCGGCCAGGATCCGGAACTGCGGATCTTGCGCGAACAGGTCAAAGCCCTGGAACTGGAAGCGGAACGGCAATTGTTAATGCGTTTGCAAGATGTGGCCGAGGACTGGCCAGAGGGGCAGGCGGACGATTTGTCGGCCTGGCTGGAAGGAGTGGCGGCCGAAGCCGCCAACTTCAACCGCGACGCGCTGCAGGTGCTGCGTGTCGCGGTGACCAGCGCTTAGGAAGCGCTGCCTGGGGTGCTGCTGGCAGCGGCCGACGCAGGAGCGGCCGGAGTGGCTGCCGGTGCTGGCGAAGCAGCTGGAGCAGGTGCGGCAGGTGTCGCTGGCTTGGCGGCCGCAGGAGCGGTGGCCGGTTTAGCGGCAGCAGGTTTGGCGGCTGGTTTTTTCGCCACTGGCTTGGCGGCCGGTTTAGCAGCGGGCTTGGCAGCAGCCGCGGCTGGCTTGGCTGCAGTGGCTGGTTTGGCAGCGGCAGCCGGTTTAGCGGCTGGCTTCGCAGCAGGTTTAGCGGCGGCTTTCACCGGGGTTTTAGGCGCCGCTGGCTTGCTGGCCGCAGCCTTGGCAACAGCGGGTTTAGCGGCCGGCTTGGCCACTGCCGGTTTGGCCGCTGCGGTTTTGGCGGCTGGCTTGGTCGCTGGTTTTGCCGCGGCTTTCACCGGGGCCTTGGCAGCCGGTTTGGCGGTAGGTTTAGCCGCCGCGGTTTTGGCCGCAACCGGTTTGGCAGCAGGCTTGGCGGCTGCGGTTTTGGCCGCAGGTTTCGCCGCCGGCTTGGCAGCACTGGCCGCTGGCTTGGCGGGTGCCTTGGCAGCAGGTTTAGCGGTCGATTTTGCAGGGGCTGCTTTGGCTGCTGCCGGTTTGGCGGCAGGCTTCTTCGCCGCAGCCGCTGCTGGCTTGGCATCACGGGTGGTCAAGACTTTGGCCACCGCTTCTTTCACGCGACCAACACCCTGGGCCAGTTTCAGGCTTTCCTGGGCATCGCGCTTGAGTTGCAGAATGTAGGTGCGGGTTTCCGATTGACGCTCTTTCAGAGCATCCAGCAGGTCTTCAAGATCTTTCACTGCACCCTTGGCCTTGCCTTGCGCCTTGGCTTTGCCGGCCGCTGCGGCGTCCTGCAATTTGGTGCGCGACTTGTGCAGTTTTTCCTGCGCTTTACCCCGTTGTTTTTCCAACTTGGCGAGCAGTTTTTCAGCATCAGCCAAGGCCTCGGAACAGGCGTTTTCCAAATGCTCGAGCAGGCTGCCCGACAACTGTTGGAGTAAATGCAACGGAGTACTTACAGGCTTCTTATTGGCCGACATGGTTTACCTCCTGGCTGACGTGAGTTGCGGCTCATACTAGACCTCTGCTGCTACCGCCGCTAGGGCATGTTGACAGTATCGAAAGCCCCGCGTTGCAGCCGATTGAAAATGTTCTGCACGCGACTCGAAGTTGCTCACCAGCGTGACCATCGCCACTGGCATAATCCCCACCATCTCAGGCCGGAGAGTGCCCATGTCACGCTACCTTTTTTTATCCTTGATCTGGCTTGTGCCAGTGGCTCACGCCGCCACCGAGCCGGCACCGAATGATGCTCACGACCTGGCTTACAGCCTTGGCGCCAGCCTCGGTGAACGCCTGCGCGAAGAAGTCCCCGAGCTGCAGCTCCAGGCCTTGATCGAAGGTTTGAAAGCGGCCTATCAAGGCCAGCCCCTGGCACTCAAGGATGAGCGTATCGAACAGATCCTCGCCCAACACGATGCCCAGGTCAGCGAGCAATCGGCCAAGCCACAAACAGAAGTGGCCCTGGAAAACGAGCAGCGTTTTCTCAGCGCCGAGAAAGCCAAGCCCGGTGTGCGCGAACTGGCAGACGGCATCCTGCTCACCGAACTCACCCCCGGCAGCGGCGCCAAGGCCGGCGCGGACGGTTCGGTGCAAGTACGTTATGTGGGTCGCCTGCCTGACGGCACGCTGTTCGATCAGAACCAGCAACCGCAGTGGTTTCGCCTGGACAGCGTGATCGCCGGCTGGCGCAGCGCGTTGCAGCAGATGCCTACGGGCGCCAAGTGGCGGCTGGTGATCCCGTCGGTCCAGGCGTATGGCGCGGACGGTGCCGGCGACCTGATCCCGCCCTACACGCCTCTGGTGTTTGAGGTTGAATTACTGGGCACAAAAAGCTGAGGCCCGACAACGAAAAACGGCGCGCCATGCGCACCGTTTCGGTCAACCTCACGCCTCCCTTCAAGCTTGGGCAGCCGCTTCTTCCTTGTGAGCGTTGTGCAGGACTTCGATCAGGCAATCTTCCAGTTCGAAGCGCTCATGCAACAGGCCGCCGAGCTCCTGGAATTTCTGCGCCACGCATTTGCCTTCATCACACAGATCGTTGAAGGCCAGCAGCTTTTCAGTGATCACATCGATGCGCGGGTAAAGGGTCTCCGCCAGTTCCAGGCCGCGTTTGTCGCCAAAGGCCTTGGCTTCGCTGGTCAGCTGCTCGTAGATTTCGAAATGCCCTGCCGACACGTAGTCCACCAAAATGGCGCAGAACTCCTGCAACGGGGCTTTGCTCTCGGCCAGTGCCTCAGGTTTGGCACCGAGGGCGTCATAGGCCCGAACCAGTTCGTGACGCTCCTGGAGCCAGCGATCGATCAGCAGGTGCACCCCACCCCAGCGTTCCTGAGCATTCTGACAACTTTCGAGCATGGCGATCTCTCTTCCCTTATGGGTCATGCCGTCTACACCTGCTGCGGGACTTGAAGACTCAAGCAGCAGCCAGGCAGAACAGCATCGAGCAACATAATTCCAATGACGCGTGCGGGCCAGATTATGCCCGCACGACAATGGCTTCAAGGTACGCAGGAGATAAAGTTCATACAAGCGTTTAATCCGCCTGCCCTGCGCAAATACTGACTCAAGACAAGACCGGCGCCTGCCAGAGGGCCTGCAACCGGCGCCATAGCTGGTAGCCGCTGACCATCAGTACAGCGACAAAAACCAGCAGGCTCCATTCCGGCAGGCTCATGTCCAGCAACGTCCAGCTGACTTCAGCGCAGTCGGACGTGCCCTTGAACGCCAACTGCAGTGTCTGCCACCAGGAAAAATGACGCAGCATGAACGGCAGGTCCGGCACACAGGCCAGCAATTGCTCGGAGGGGATGTTCTGCAACAGCACATGACGCCCGGCCGTGACCACGCCCAGCAAGCCCCAGAACAGATTCAGCCCCCAGTACAGCAAGCGCCCCAGGCGGCGCGGCCCGTGTGCGGCGGCAATCAGGTTGGACACGCCGAGCAACACCAGAAGACCGCGCTGCGCACTCCAAAGCGGGCAAGAGTCGAGGCCGCCGCCGGATTGCAGGTAAAACGCCGCCCATGAGGCCAAGGCCCCCAGCAGAAACATCAGGGAGAACAGCACGCGCGAGCCGGCCAACGACATGACAGATCCGTAACGGAAGAAACAGGCAGTCACGGTAGAGAAAGCGCAGGCCCCTTTCAAGGAGCGCCATGCCGCAAAGCGGCCACCACGAAAACCAGAGCGAAAAAAACCGGCTGCCCTGCTCAGGCAGCCGGACTGGGTGCCAGGTCAGGCCCTGGCGGGCACGGGCAGCGGCGACGCCAGCAAACGCTCGTCCAGCAACCCCAGGCCTTCCTGGAACAGCTGGTTGCTGCGCTCGGTGTCGCCCAACTGCGCCAGCAGGCGCGCCAGCTCGGCACAGGCTTCCGGATTGCGCTGCACCCGCAAGCTGCTGTCCAGATAATCCCGGGCCTTGCCCCACAGGCTGCTTTGCAGGCAGAGACGGCCCAGGGTCAGCAACAGGCTCGGGTCATCGGGATGGTCCTTCAGCCATTGCTCAGCGGTTTGCAGCTGGCGCGCTGGGTCACTGCCACGCACCAGGCCATACAGACGGGCCAGATGGCTTTCGTACCGGCGCTTCATCGCCGTGCGCAGCACTTCCTCGGCCTCGGCTTCCGCTCCCAACTGACGCAGTTGCTCGGCGTAGGCCAAGATCAATGGCGGCTCTTGGCGCTGGGCCGAAGTCAATTGTTGCCAGGCGCGATTAAGGGACTGCAAACCGGCAGTGGCATCTTCTTCACGACGCGCGGCGAGGGTCAGGTTTTCACCCCAGGCCCGGCGCTCCAGTTCCAGCAACTCGCTGGCGGGCAATGCCTTGTCCTTGCGCAACTCAGGCAACAGGCGAATCACCGCCGACCAGTCGCCACGCTGCTGATGCAGCCGCTGCAACTGGCGCAGCACCTGGACGCTGTGGGGGTGACGCTCATGCATGGCCTGCAGGGTAACCAGTGCGCCGTCGGTATCACCACGGTCGGTCTGCATTTGCGCGTGACTCAAGGCCACCGCCAATTCAGCTTGCGGCTGGCGCTCCAGGGCGCGCTCCAGCAGACGGTCGCACTCTTCGTAGTGCCCCTGCTCGTTGGCTGCCCGGGCAGCGCCCAGGTAATACAGCAGCGGCTGACGCTCGGCTTCGGCGGCCCGATGCAGATGCCGCTGCGCACTGGCCCAGCGTCCTTCGGCCAGGTCCATCTGCCCCTGCTCGATGGCGATCTGCACCCGACGGCTGCGGTTGCGCCGCGACCAGGGGTTGACCACACCACCGGAAACCAGCACCAGCTCGATCAGCAGCTTGATGCCCCAGATCAGCAGCCAGATCAGTGCAACCAAGGCCAGGGTGGCCCACAGGCTCGATTCATAACGGAAGTTGCTGTACGCGATCAGCACGTAACCGGGATGCTCGGCAATCGCCAGACCCAGCAAGCCGATCGCAGCGATCAGCAACAGCACAATCACATACACGCGCTTCATGGGCTGGTCTCCTGCGCGGTGCTCGCAGCAGGCTTGGCCAGAGGTTTCACCGAGTCTTCAGCGTTCAGGTTGCGCCGCTCAAGGTACGCCTGGACCGCGCTCAGGGTCTTGGCCAGGTCCGGCGTGACCACGGTCACCGGCTGCTGGCTCAACTCGGCCAGGCGCTCCACCATGACCTTGGTCTGCGGGTCGTCCTGGTTGAAGTTGGTTTTCAGTACATCCCGAGCCTCGGTCAGCGCCTGCCCGTATACCGGAGCCTGGCCATTCAAGGCGGCCCACTGCGCTTGCTCCAGGGCCAGGCTCAAGGCCAGGCGCACCTGAGTCAGGCTTTGCCCGGCCAATAGCGGCCGAATGTTTTTGTCAGCGTTGAAGTCAATGCGGAAATACCGCGAAAGCTCCGCCCAGGCTCGTGACCAGAGGCTGGCGCCGTCACCATCGGCGGTCAGGCCCGGCAGGGAATCGCCACGGTCCTTGAACTCGGGGGCCAGGGCATTGAGGTCGAGCACCTGATCGCGCAAGGCGCCCAGTTGCAGGAACAGCCCGGTACGGTCCGGCTGCTGGGTGCTGCGCAAGGCGGCCAGGCTCTTGAGCACTTGCTCGCGAGCGGCAAAGGCGCCCGGGTCATTCTGCTCACGAAGAATATCGTCCGCGCCCTGGACCAACGCCTGGGCGCTGGTGATGTCTTGCAGGGCAGACAACCGCAGGCTGGCCAGGCGCAGCAAGTGCTCGGCCTCGGCCAGGCGCCAATCCTTGCGGCTGGCACCGAGGACGCTTTCCAGGCGCTGGTTGAGACGCTGCTGATCGCCCTGCAACTGGGCCACCAGGCGGCGCCGGTCTTCCAGCTCATCCGCTGGCGGCAGTTGCTCAAGCCGCGCACTGAAACGCTGCTCGCTGAGTTTGGAGCTCTGGGCCTGATCGTTCAGCGCCTGTAACTGCTCCGACTGCTGCAGGTTGTGGGCTTGCAGGCTACGCACCTGCCAGATTCCCCAGCCGCCGGCAGCGACACCTGCGGCACCCAGCAGCAGGGCTAGAATCGCCACCCCATTGCCACGGCGCTGCACAACAGGGGGAACGGGTTCGGTCGGTGTCTCAAGCACCGGCTGCACTTGATCTTTGGGCAAGGCTGTTTCGCTCACGTATCCATCCTTTGCGTTAGAGAACGGGCACGGGTTGCTCCCGTAACGCCGTTAGCAAGGCCGCGGCGCTGGCGCCACGGCAATCCACAACTTTTTCAGCTCCAGCGGCGCGTGCCATCTCGGCAACCCGTGGGCTTGGAACAAACAACGGCATCTTCGCCAACTGCGGCCAGGCCGCACCGGCCAACTGCCGTAAATGGCTGAAGCCCTGTCCACTGCTGACCACCAGGCCGTTCAAGCGTTCCACAGTAATGCGCTGCGCCAGCACGCCTTCGGCATACACAGGCACCCCACGACGGTAGAGCTCCAGATAATCGACACTAGCACCTTGGCTGCGCATGCGCTCAGCCAGCAACCCGCGCCCGCCTTCGCCACGCACGATCAATACCCGAGGGTCAGGCCGTTCGATAGCCTCGCGCAATTGGGGAAGTTCAAGCAAGGCCTCACTGTCATCCCCCTGCTCGGGAAAGAACACGTCCAGGCCGTGGTCAGCGAGAATCGCACCCGTGGCCGCGCCCACGCTGAACCAGGGTTGGCGCGGTGGCTGCGGCCAATGCTCACCCAGCAGCGCCAGCATCAGCCGTGCAGCGGGCTTACTGACCACGATCACCGCACAGTAACGATCCAGCTCCAGCACGGTTGAACGCCGGGCAGGCGTGAGGGGTAACGCCTCGATATCCAATAACGGCAAGCTGCTGCTGGCGACCTGGGCATCAGCCAGGACCGCGGCCAAGGCAACGCATTCGTCCTCAGGTCGGGTCAACAGCAAACGCCAGCCCGTCACTCTTCGCCGGCCTCGCCATAGACCGCCCGCAGGATGTCGTCAGCGCCCTGGGCCAGCAGGTTTTCAGCCACCTGAACTCCCAACTCCGTCGCTGCGCCACGGGGGCCTCGGGCTTCGGCGCTGAGCAGCAGGCCACCGCTGGGCTCGCCCACCAGGCCGCGCAGCCAGAGCTCGTCGCCCTCCAGCACTGCGTAGCAGGCGATCGGCACTTGGCAGCCACCGTTCAAATGTTTGTTGAGGGCACGCTCGGCGGTCACCCGGGAAGCGGTGTCCGCGTGGTGCAGCGGTGCCAGCAAGGCATGAATCTCCGTGTCGGCGGTGCGGCACTCGATCCCCACTGCGCCCTGGCCACCGGCGGGCAAGCTGTCATCGACGCTGATGGAGGAGCGGATGCGCGCTTCGAAGCCCAGACGGATAAGACCGGCGGCAGCGAGGATGATCGCGTCGTACTCGCCGGCATCGAGCTTGGCCAGGCGAGTGTTGACGTTGCCCCGCAGGAAGCGGATTTGCAGGTCCGGGCGACGGGTCAGCAGTTGGGCCTGGCGGCGCAGGCTCGAGGTGCCGACCACGCTGCCCTGGGGCAGGTCGTCGAGGCTGGCATAGGTATTGGAGACGAAAGCATCACGCGGGTCTTCCCGCTCGCAAATGCAAAACAGGCCCAGGCCTTCAGGGAAATCCATGGGCACGTCTTTCATGGAGTGCACAGCGATGTCGGCTTCGTTCTCGAGCAGCGCGGTTTCCAGCTCTTTGACGAACAGGCCCTTGCCACCGATTTTCGACAAGGGCGAATCAAGCAATTTATCGCCGCGACTGACCATGGGCACCAGGGTCACCACGAGGCCGGGATGGGCCTCTTGCAGGCGGGCCTTGACGTATTCGGCCTGCCACAAGGCCAGAGCACTTTTGCGGGTAGCGATGCGGATTTCGCGAGAGGACATGGATCAATCCGTACTGAATAGATACGGCAGATAATAACAGCTCAGCCAAATCCGCTTTGACTTGTATCAGCCGCGCCCTGTCCGCACAGGCGCGGGGAGCCACCCGGTGGCTCGTCGAAGCCCCGCCCTAAAGCTGTTGCATCATTTTGCGTACGCCGGCCACATGGCGCCGACTGACGATCAACGCGTCGCCATTGAGCCCTTTGAGGTACAGCTGGAAATGCCCAAGAGGGGTGCGCTGTAAGCGTTCGATACGCTCGCGGGCCACCAGGGCATTGCGATGGATGCGCACGAAACGCTCGCCAAACTCATCTTCCAGGGCTTTGAGCGGCTCATCCAGCAGGACTTCCCCGCCTTCATGGCGCAAGGTCACGTACTTATGATCGGCAATGAAATAGACCACCTGATCCAGGGGAATCAACTCGATGCCTTTGCGGGTTCTGGCGCTGATATGGCTGCGCGGGCCGTTGCCACTCTCGGCTGCCGGTCGAGTCAGCGCCGCCAGTTGCACCCGGTTGGGTTTTTCGGCGGCTTTCAAGGCTTCGAGCAACGACTCGGGGCGCACCGGTTTGAGCAGATGACCGACTTCGCTGGCGCTGAATGCGTCAACGGGAAACTCGTCGGGGCTGACGCAGAACACCAGCGCCGGCGGCGACTCGCGTTCACATAATTTGGCGGCGACCTGCAGTCCATCCAGGCCGGGCATGCGGATATCGAGCAAGACGATATCCGGTTTCAGGCTGTCGATCAGGGCCAATGCCTCATCGCCATTGGTGGCGCTGGGCTCCAGGACACTGTATCCCTCAAGCTCACTGACCATGCGGCTCAGGCGCTCGCGGGCTAGGGGTTCGTCATCAACGATCAGGACATTCATATTGCGCTGGATTCCTGCGTGAGTCTCGCACAAGGATAGCGTAGACAGGTGAAGTGACGTCCGTCACGGCGATCCACGCTAAGACTAGTGCGAAGGCCAAAAAGTGCCGCAGGTCGGGCAGCAAAATTTGCCCGTGCCTGCCCGAAACCGCTCAAGGCCGATGGATGCGCGACGGCGTCGCAGGGAATGCGGTTCATCAACACAAAGCCCCCCTCTTCTTTGTAGTCGGCATCCACCCTGGCCGCGCCACCCTCTTTGCATGGGGTGGCTGTCTGGACGAAAGCGGTCTTGAAATTCGATTGCCAGGCCCGCTGCGAAATCGTTACAGCGTGCGCAATCGCACGGGCCCTACAGTCCAACTGTAGACGGTTGCCAAGACGATATTGCTCAATCGATAAATATCCTTTGCTCGATATCGCCGTTGCGCCTGAGGCCTCGTCCCGCCCCTGCCAACCGTGCAGGGCCGCCGAGCCAGTCTCCGCGCCTCAAGCAGCGGCGACAAGCGTCCGGAAGCACCTCGATATAAATAAAATGCCCCCGACCAGTGCCAGCGACAGCCCGGGCAACCCTGTTATTATCCGCGGCAACTTTTCACGCCATCTTTCTTCAGCACATCACGAGCGAATTCATGAGCACTGACAAGACCAATCAGTCCTGGGGCGGCCGCTTCAGTGAACCCGTCGACGCCTTCGTCGCCCGCTTCACCGCCTCTGTCACTTTCGACCAGCGCCTGTATCGCCACGACATCATGGGCTCCATCGCCCACGCCACGATGCTGGCCAAGGTCGGCGTGCTGACCGATGCCGAGCGCGACAGCATCATCGACGGCCTGAGCACCATCCAAGGTGAAATCGAGGCCGGCAATTTCGACTGGCGCGTCGACCTTGAAGACGTGCACATGAACATCGAAGCGCGCCTGACCGACCGCATCGGTATCACCGGCAAGAAGCTGCACACCGGCCGCAGCCGTAACGACCAGGTGGCAACCGATATCCGCTTGTGGCTGCGGGACGAGATCGACCTGATCCTCGGGGAAATCACCCGCTTGCAAAAAGGCCTGCTGGAGCAAGCCGAGCGCGAAGCCGAGACCATCATGCCGGGCTTCACCCACCTGCAGACGGCACAGCCAGTGACCTTCGGGCACCACATGCTGGCCTGGTTCGAAATGCTCAGCCGCGACTACGAGCGCCTGGTGGATTGCCGCAAGCGCACCAACCGCATGCCCCTGGGCAGCGCCGCACTGGCCGGCACCACCTACCCGATCGATCGTGAATACACCGCGCAACTGCTGGGCTTCGACGCCGTGGGTGGCAACTCCCTGGACAACGTCTCAGATCGCGACTTCGCCATCGAATTCTGCTCGGCCGCCAGCATCGCGATGATGCACCTGTCGCGCTTCTCCGAAGAGCTGGTGCTGTGGACCAGTGCGCAGTTCCAGTTCATCGATCTGCCGGACCGCTTCTGCACCGGCAGCTCGATCATGCCGCAAAAGAAAAACCCCGATGTGCCCGAGCTGGTGCGCGGCAAGAGCGGCCGTGTATTCGGCGCGCTGATGGGCCTGCTGACCCTGATGAAAGGCCAACCCCTGGCCTACAACAAGGACAACCAGGAAGACAAGGAACCGCTGTTCGATGCCGCCGACACCCTGCGCGACTCGCTGCGTGCCTTCGCCGACATGATCCCGGCCATCAAGCCCAAGCACGCGATCATGCGTGAGGCGGCGCTGCGCGGTTTCTCCACTGCCACCGACCTGGCCGACTACTTGGTGCGCCGCGGCCTGCCATTCCGTGACTGCCACGAAATCGTTGGCCATGCAGTGAAATACGGCGTGGAAAAGGGCAAGGACCTGGCGGAAATGAGCCTGGAAGAACTGCGCACCTTCAGCGACCAGATCGAGCAAGACGTGTTTGCCGTGCTGACCCTGGAAGGCTCGGTGAACGCCCGTGACCATATCGGCGGCACCGCGCCGGCACAGGTCAAGGCTGCCGTGGTACGTGGCCAGGCGCTGCTGGCCAGTCGCTGATCCCATTGCCAGCAAGCCCGCTCCAACCGGAAGCGGGCTTGCGCATGGCAGGTAGCGAAACTACTTCTTGCTGGCGATCATCGCCAGGAACTGCGGCATGGCCGCGTCCTTGTCTGCTGCGATGCGCTGAGCATTAGGCATCTGCTCCAAGCGCTCCAACAAAGCTTTCGCCGCCGGCATCGACGCCAGAAAGTCCACCCCGAAGAGTTTATGCCCCACCGCGCAGGCCAGGCTTACGCTGTACATAAAGTACAGGTCCGCCACGCTCATACTGTCGCCCGCCACATAGGGCGCGAACTTGCCATGCCGTTCCAGCGAGGCAAACCCCAACAGCAACTCAGCCTTGGCTTTTTCCTTGATGGCCTCCGCCACCGAAATGCCAAAAAACGCCTCGGCATAACAAGCCCGCGCCGGCAACTCGATGTACAGCTCGATTTCCTTGGCCAGGGCCAGCACCTGGGCCCGCTGGAACGGGTCGCTCGGCAGCAGCGCCGGGCCAGGCTGAGTGCGCTCCAGGTAGTCGAGAATCACGCTGGTCTCGTTGATAAAGCCCTGCTCCACACCCAGTACCGGGACTTTGCCCCGAGGGCTGATGGCCAGCGCCTCAGGGCTCTGACCGGCATAAAAGGGCACCTCTTCGAAGGGCAGTCCTTTTTCCAACAGTGCCAGCTTCACCATGTTGTAGTAGTTGCTGACGGAGAATCCATAAAGCTTGAGCATCACATAGCCTCCAGGCCGCGCAGGGGTTGGCAGGGATTCTTATAGAGGGTGAACGGCCCTGTGACCAGCAGCATCAGGTCAATGAATACAGGTAAACTGGCGGCCTTTCCTTGAGGAGCCTGCCATGAGCGAGCCAACCGATATCGACAACGACGAAGAAGCGTTCGCCGAAACCACCCTGATTGAAGCCATCGAAAACCAGATCGAAAGCGACAACCCACCAGCGGCCAAGGCCACGTTCAACAAGTTGACCCTGGTCGGCTACGAACGGGAAGAAATCCTCAGCCTCATGGCCCATGTGCTGGCCGTGGAAATCGACGCCATTCTCGAAGAAGACCGCGCCTTCAATACCCAATGGTATGAAGCGGCCTTGCGGGCCCTGCCAGAGTTGCCGCCAGAAAAGTCCTGAGGCGTCGCCGGAGCGCGGCGGGCAGGTGCTGCAAACCCTTGCAATACCACGCCAGTCGCCGCGCCCGGCAATCTGCACCGACAGATCGTTCAACCCTGACTACACTGGGAACCCGACTGCGGCCAAACGCCGCCCGCCAAGGGCATAAAAGTCCGTAGCGAATACTGGACAGGCCGCACAACTGCGTTCACCTTAAGGACGCTGTCGTCTAATTCCTAGAAAGTCTGGAGTCCTTATGTCGTATACCCCTGAGTTGGTTGCCGAACTGGAAATCCTTGCACTCTTCAACCTGGACAACTCCCAGGAAGGTTTGAAAATCCATCAGACCGCTACGCCTTCTGCCATCTCTGCCGCGCAACGCCTATTTGATAAAGAACTGATTACCCAGCCCGACGGGGGTTACCTGACCAGCCTGGGTCGGGATGCCGCCGAGCATGCACAAGGGTTGCTGACCATCCTGTCCGTCGCCGAAGCCGCTTAAACGCCACGCTCCTGTATGGCCCACGGGATCCCCGTCTGTCGGATTCCGCGGGCACACCTCTTCCTAGCGCTAAAAATCTGGCGTCAAAAAACAAAAATCAGCTTAAAGGTCACCGGCGACTGGCGGTAAACTGCTCAGCGCCCTGAGGCCTCCTATCTTCGAGCAGTGCTTGAAATGACCCGCACCCATGAAATCCGCCCCGACCTGGACGAGGGAATCGACCGCAAGGTACTCAGCCAGCTGCGTGGGCGCTTTCTGAAACTCAATGAGGGCCGCCTGGGCCGGGCGATGGAAGGCCTGTCGTCGCGCCAGCAACTGGTGCTCAACCTGCTGCCGCTGTTTTTTCACGTCAATCACCCGCTGCTGCCCGGTTATGTGTCCGGCAGCACGCCGGCCGGGCTATCGAATTACGAACCTGACGCCCAGGCATTGGCCGAAGCCCAGCGCCTGACTCGTTCGTTTTCCTACAAGAGCCGGCCCGGTAGCGTGCCACGGCCGATTCATGGCCTGTTCCTGATGGGCAGCCTGGGGACCCTGGCCCAGGCCGATCAGAGCGACATGGACCTGTGGGTGTGCCACGCCCCAAACCTCGGGGAAAACGAGCTGGCGGAGTTACAGAAGAAATGCCAACTGCTGGAAGCCTGGGCCGACAGCCAGGGCGCCGAAGCGCACTTCTTTCTGATCGACCCGCGCCGCTTTGCCCAAGGCGAACGTGACACCCAATTAAGCTCGGAAAACTGCGGCACCACCCAGCATTACCTGTTGCTGGACGAGTTTTACCGCACCGCCATCTGGCTGGCCGGCCGCACTCCACTCTGGTGGTTGGTGCCGGTCTACGAAGAGGCGCGCTACGAGCAGTACACCCACACGTTGCTGTCCAAGCGCTTTATTCCCGCCGACGAAAACCTCGACCTGGGGCACCTGGCCCATATCCCTCCCGGCGAGTTTATAGGTGCCGGGCTCTGGCAGTTGTTCAAGGGCATCGAGTCGCCCTACAAATCGGTGCTCAAGCTGCTACTGACCGAGGTCTACGCCAGCGAACACCCGCAGGTGCAGTGCCTGAGCCTGCGCTTCAAGCAAGCGGTGTTTGCCAACCGCCTCGACCTCGATGAGCTGGACCCGTACATCGTGGTGTACCGGCGCATCGAGGAGTACCTCCTGGCCCGGGGCGAACCTGAGCGCCTGGAACTGGTGCGCCGCAGCCTGTACCTGAAGGTCAATCGCAAGCTCACCGGCAATAACGGAGCCCGCAGCGCCAGTTGGCAGCGCTCGTTGCTGGAGCGCCTGGCCAACGAATGGGGCTGGGAGCCACGGCAGTTGGCCATGCTCGACAGCCGCAGCCAGTGGAAAGTGCGCCAGGTCAGCGCCGAACGCCGAGCCCTGGTCAATGAACTGAACTACAGCTATCGCTTCCTGACCCAGTTCGCCCGCAACGAACAGACCGTCAGCCTGATCAACAAGCGCGACCTCAATGTGCTGGGCCGGCGCCTGTATGCAGCGTTCGAGCGCAAAGCCGGAAAGGTCGAGTTCATCAACCCAGGGATCGCGCCCGACCTGGCCGAAGACACCCTGACCCTGGTGCAGTCGCCCAGCAAGCGGGAGCCGGGGCAAACCCATTGGGGCCTGTACAACGGCAACCTGAACGCCCTGGAATGGGAGCATTTCGCCCCGATCAAGCGCTGCCGCGAGCTGCTGGAACTGTTGACCTGGTGCCACCGCAACGGCGTGATCGACAGCAGCACGCGCCTGGCCCTGCACCCCGGCAGCAGTGATTTGAGCGAGTTCGAGCTGTTCAACCTGCTGGGCAGCCTGCAACAGACGGTCGCCCTGCCCCTGGCCACCGTCAGCGAAGAACAACTGCTGCACGCCAGCGTCCCCAGCGAAGTGCTGCTACTGGTCAACGTCGGCGTCGACCCGCTCAAACATCACCGGGAACTGAACATCCTGATGACCACCGAGCGCACCGACTCCCTGAGTTACGCCGGTGTTCGCGAGAACCTGGTCCTGACCCTGGACCAAGTCACCCTCAACAGCTGGAACGAAGTCATGGTGGGCCGTTACGACGGCGAACATGCCTTGCTGGACTGCCTGCGCGACTACCTCAACAACCTGCCCAGCGGGCCACAGCCGCGACTGCGGGTGCGCTGTTTCTGCCACAACCGCGCGCAGTTCATCGCGCAGCGGGTCGAGGAAGTCTTCGATACCGCACAGAACCTGCTGCTCAGCCAGCTCAACCATCGCTACCTGGTGCAGGTCCAGCAGCACTACCACGTACTGGAATTGGTACCCGGGCAGGTCAAGCATGTGGCCCTGGCCACCTTGCCGGCGCTGCTCGATTATCTTGGCGCGGAGCAGGCCCGCTACAGCCCGCTGCACTTGGACCCGATGGCCCTGGAAGACCACGACCTGGCACTGATCCTGCCCATGGGCCAGCCGGACTGCATCCAGGTGTTCTACCGGATCGTGGAAGAAGAAGCCGAGCTGTATGTGCTCGATGAAACCAACGCCCTGTGGCTGCAGCGCCTGCCGTATCACGACGAGCAAAGCCTGCTGGTGCCGCTGCAGCGTTTCCTGCAGTCAATCCTGTATCGCCGCGAAGCCTTGCTGCCTTTGGACGCGGCACCCAACGTGATACCCCTGGAGACGCTCTACTACCAGATCCTGCCGTCAGGCAGCGGCCGCGCCCGGCGTGTGGAACCGCGCCCGGCCCCACCGACCCAGGTCAGCAAGGCCTTTTATGACGTGCAGGCGATCATCGGCAAGGCTGCACCCGGGCAGGTGCAGGTCTCGCTGTACTGCAATCAACGGGAGTTTTCCGAACTGGAATATGCCGACCAGCTGTTTGCCGTGGTCGCTCAGGAAATCGTCTCGCAACGCCGTGAGCCACAGCGCTATCGCTGCTATATCACCGACCTGGACCTGTCCGGTCTGATCGGTGATGTGCAAAGCCCCAGCATTGTGTATCTGCGATACAAGGCCAGCCTGGAGCGCGCCCTGAACGACGCCCTCGAGCAGGTCTAGCCGTCAATCAGAGGTGGAAGTCGCCTGCGGCTTCCGGCTGGTATTCCACTTCGAGCAAGGCCAGCTTCAGGGTCTTGCCACCCGGAGCCGGCCAGTCGATGTGCTGGCCAACCTGCAGGCCGAGCAAGGCGCTGCCGACCGGGGCCAGGATCGAAATCTTGCCTTCGTCGGCATTGGCATCCTGGGGGTAGACCAAGGTCAGGTGGTAATCCTTGCCACTGCCTTCTTCGCGGCAGTGCACCCGGGAGTTCATGGTAACGACACCCGCCGGGACTTCATCGTGACCCACCAGGGTCTCGGCGCGGTCCAGTTCGGTTTGCAGCGCGATAACGCCCGGCAGCGTGTCATCCAGGCTGTCGATCAGGCGCTCCAGACGCTGCACGTCAAGGCGGGTAAGAATGATTGAAGGGGCAGTGCTCATGATCCAGGCTGACTCCTTTTTTCTGCACAAAAAAGCAAAACCCCGCCAAATAAGACGGGGTTCTCGACATCCTCGGTGTGGCGAGGCGTTTCCGGACACTACCACAGCACCATCAATAAACAAACCGCACGGCCGTTCCGCTAGCCGGGGCTGGATGTGGCGGCCTGCTTGCGCGTGAGTGCCTGGGCACAAATCGCTCGGCGACGCTCATCATCGGCCGAGCGCCACTCGCGGATGTCTTCCACATGGCGAAAACAGCCGCGGCAGACCTTCTCTTCATCCAGTCGGCAGAGGCTGATGCAGGGCGACCCCACAGCCGGGCTGACATTGCTGTAGAGCGGCTTTGGAGGACGAACCGGGGCGGCCTGGCTCATGCTCAGAGCCCTTCGAACTCAAGCTTGATGTCGGCCTGCTGCAGAACGATGCGCTCGAGCATTTCGCCCAGTTGCTCTTCGCTCTTGTCGCACATCCAGCGCTCGCTCTCTTCGTCGTAGTCAAAGTGGAAACCACCGGAGCGCGCGGCCAGCCACAGCTGACGCAGGGGTTCCTGGCGGCTGAAGATCACCTGGCTGCCGTTCTCGAACTTGACGGTGAGCACACCGGCCGAACTCTCCAGATCGATGTCCAGGTCGCAGTCTTCAAAAATGTCTTCCAGCGTCTGCTGGGTGGCATCGACCAGGTCGTGAAAACGGGCTTCAGTCAAACTCATTGCGGGAACCTCAAAAAGTGTCTACTCACGCTCAAGCGCCGCAAGATACGGGCGCATCCCGGCGAATGCAAAGGATACCGACCACAGGGGCAACTGGGGCACCCCCTCCTCCCGCACCCCGCCCAAGCGGCCCACGCCCCGTAGGCAAAGGCCCGCCGGACGGGAGTTGAGTCGCATAGGCAAGCTGCCGGGTGGCCGGTATACTCGGGCGCAATTTACGCATTCTCAAGGATTTCGCCATGAAGCGCCTGATCTCTTCCCTTGCTGCGCTCGTCGCGGTTGCCTGCCTTGTTACTGCCTGCGGCCAGAAAGGCCCGCTGTATCTGCCTGATGACAGCAAATCCCCTGAAGAGCAGGCGAAGTCGCAATCGCAATCGCATAAGCACGACTCCTACTAAGGGAACACCATGGATGCTTTTAACTACCGCGACGGCGAGCTGTTCGCGGAAGGCGTAGCGCTGTCCGCCATTGCCGAGCGCTTCGGCACCCCGACCTACGTCTACTCCCGTGCGCACATCGAAGCCCAGTACCTGGCTTACGCCGATGCACTGGCCGGTATGCCTCACCTGGTCTGCTTCGCGGTCAAGGCCAACTCCAACCTTGGAGTGCTGAATGTCCTGGCGCGCCTGGGCGCCGGTTTCGACATTGTCTCGCGTGGCGAACTGGAACGTGTCCTGGCCGCTGGCGGCAGCGCCGACAAAATCGTCTTCTCCGGTGTCGGCAAGACCCGTGACGACATGCGTCGTGCCCTGGAAGTCGGCGTGCACTGCTTCAATATCGAATCCACCGACGAACTCGAGCGCCTGCAAGTGGTGGCGGCCGAGCTGGGTGTTCGCGCGCCGATCTCCTTGCGCGTCAACCCGGACGTGGATGCCGGCACCCACCCGTACATTTCCACCGGTTTGAAAGAAAACAAGTTCGGCATCGCCATTGCCGACGCCGAAGACGTGTACATCCGCGCCGCCCAACTGCCCAACCTGGAAGTGGTCGGTGTCGACTGCCATATCGGTTCACAGCTGACCACCCTCGACCCGTTCATCGATGCCCTGGATCGCCTGCTGGGCCTGGTGGATCGTCTCGGTGAGTGCGGCATCTACCTGCGCCACATCGATCTGGGCGGCGGCCTGGGCGTGCGCTATCGCGACGAAGAGCCGCCTCTGGCCGGCGACTACATCAAGGCCGTGCGTGAGCGCCTGGACGGTCGCGACCTGGCCCTGGTTTTCGAACCGGGCCGCTTTATCGTGGCCAACGCCGGGGTACTGCTGACTCAGGTCGAGTACCTCAAGCACACCGAACACAAAGACTTCGCCATCGTCGATGCGGCTATGAACGACCTGATCCGCCCGGCGCTGTACCAGGCCTGGATGGACGTCAGTGCCGTACGCCCGCGCGACAGCCAGCCGCGCACTTACGACATCGTCGGCCCGATCTGCGAAACCGGCGACTTCCTGGCCAAGGAACGTCCATTGGCCCTGGAGGAAGGCGACCTGCTGGCCGTGCATTCCGCCGGTGCCTACGGTTTTGTCATGAGCTCGAACTACAACACCCGCGGCCGTGCCGCTGAAGTGCTGGTAGATGGTGACCAGGCTGTTGAAGTGCGTCGCCGCGAGACGGTAGCCGAGTTGTTCGCTGGCGAAAGCCTGCTGCCGGAGTAAAACCATGCTGCTGCGTTTTACCAAGATGCACGGCCTGGGCAATGACTTCATGGTTCTCGACCTGGTCAGCCAGCACGCGCACATCCTGCCCAAGCACGCCAAGCAATGGGGCGACCGCCACACCGGTATCGGCTTCGACCAGTTGCTGATCGTTGAGGCACCGAGCAACCCGGAGGTGGATTTCCGCTACCGGATCTTCAACTCCGATGGTTCGGAAGTGGAGCAATGCGGTAACGGCGCCCGCTGTTTCGCCCGTTTCGTGCTGGACAAGCGCTTGACCGCCAAGCGCCAGATCCGCGTCGAGACCAAGAGCGGCATCATTGAGCTGGACGTGCGTAATGACGGCCAGATCAGCGTCAACATGGGCGCCCCGCGCCTGGTACCGGCCGACATCCCCTTCGAAGCCCCGGCCCAGGCCCAGAGCTACGCAGTGGACGTGGACGGTAAGAGCGTCGAGCTGGCAGCCGTGTCCATGGGCAACCCCCATGCGGTGCTGCGGGTGAATGACATCAACAACGCACCGGTGCATGAGCTGGGCCCGAAAATCGAGCATCACCCGCGCTTTCCGGCCCGGGTCAACGTCGGTTTTCTCCAGGTCATCGACCGTCAGCGCGCACAGCTGCGAGTCTGGGAACGCGGTGCCGGGGAAACCCAGGCCTGCGGCACCGGGGCCTGCGCTGCAGCAGTGGCCGCGATCAGCCAGGGGTGGATGGATTCGCCACTATTGATCGACCTGCCAGGCGGGCGCCTGTCCATTGAATGGGCAGGCCCCGGCCAACCGGTGATGATGACCGGCCCGGCAGTCCGCGTATACGAAGGACAGGTCCGTCTATGAGTGAGCGAACCCCATGACCGATAAGCCTCAGGTGCCAGCCGAACAGCCCGACGAATCACCTTCCGACAGCCTGGAGGCGGCGGCCGTTGCCGCGTACCTGGAGGCTCATCCGGACTTCTTCGTCGAACACGACGATCTGCTCCCGGCCTTGCGTATTCCCCACCAGCGCGGTGACACCGTCTCGTTGGTGGAGCGCCAGATGAAAATCCTGCGCGAGCGCAACATCGAAATGCGTCACCGCCTCTCGCAACTGATGGATGTGGCCCGGGACAACGATCGGCTGTTCGACAAGACCCGCCGGCTGATTCTTGCGCTGATGGACGCCACCAGCCTCGAAGACCTGGTGATCAGCGTCGAAGACAGCCTGCGCCAGGACTTCCAGGTGCCCTTCGTCAGCCTGATCCTGTTCAACGACAGCGCCATGCCGGTGGGTCGCTGGGTCACCGCGGCCCAGGCCCAGGAAGCCATCGGCGGCCTGCTTTCGGAGGGCAAAAGCATCTGCGGCACCCTGCGCGAACATGAGTTGGACTTCCTCTTTGGCGAAGAACAACGCAAGCAAATCGGCTCTACCGCGGTGGTCGCCCTGGCCCATCAAGGCGTCCATGGCGTCCTGGCCATCGCCAGCCGCGACCCGCAGCACTACAAAAGCTCGGTGGGCACCCTGTTCCTCAGCTACATCGCCGAAGTCCTGGGCCGCGTACTGCCGCGGTTCACCCACTCGCTGCGCTCGGTACGCTGACCATGGAACGGCAACTGGACGCCTACTGCGAGCACCTGCGCAGTGAGCGCCAGGTGTCGCCCCATACCCTGGAAGCCTATCGCCGCGACCTGAACAAGGTCCTGGCCTACTGCCAAAAGCAGCAGGTCGGCAGCTGGCCAGCTGGATATCCAAAGCCTGCGCAGCCTGATCGCCCGCCTCCATCAGCAAGGCCAGTCCTCACGCAGCCTGGCGCGCCTGCTGTCTGCCGTGCGCGGCCTGTACCACTACCTGAACCGTGAAGGCCTGTGCGATCACGACCCAGCCAATGGCCTGGCGCCACCCAAGGGCGAACGGCGCCTGCCCAAGACCCTGGACACCGACCGCACCCTGCAACTGCTCGACGGCGCCGTGGAAGATGACTTTCTGGCCCACCGAGACCAAGCGATGCTGGAGCTGTTCTACTCCTGCGGTCTGCGTCTTTCCGAGCTGACCGGCCTCAACCTGGATCAGTTGGACTTGGCCGGCGGCTTGGTGCAGGTGCATGGCAAAGGCAGCAAGACCCGGGTCCTGCCAGTGGGCCGCAAAGCCCGCGAGGCCCTGGAACAGTGGTTGCCACTGCGGGACTTGAGCAACCCGCCAGACGGGGCGGTGTTCGTCAGCCAGCAAGGCCGGCGCCTGGGCTCAAGGGCCATCCAACTGCGGGTCAAGGCGGCGGGGGCTCGCGAGCTGGGGCAGAACCTGCACCCCCACATGCTGCGGCACTCCTTTGCCAGCCACCTGCTGGAATCCTCCCAGGACCTGCGCGCCGTGCAGGAGTTGCTGGGCCACTCGGACATCAAGACCACGCAGATCTACACCCACCTGGACTTCCAGCACCTGGCGGCGGTCTACGACAGCGCCCATCCACGGGCCAAACGCACCAAAGGCGGTGAGTAATGACGATCAAACTGATCACCTTCGACCTCGATGACACCCTGTGGGACACCGCGCCCGTGATCGTCAGCGCCGAAGCCACGCTGCGCCAATGGCTGACCGATCACGCGCCAAACCTGGGCGGCGTGCCGGTGGAACACCTGTGGGCGATTCGCGAACGGGTGCTGGGCCTGGAGCCGAGCCTCAAGCACCGGATCAGTGCCTTGCGTCGCCGGGTGCTGTTCCACGCCCTGGAAGAGGCCGGCTATGACCATGCTCAGGCCAATCAACTGGCCGACCAGAGTTTCGAAGTCTTCCTGCATGCCCGGCACCAGCTGGAAATCTTTCCCGAGGTACACCCGACCCTCGAAGCCCTGGCCAATGACTACGCCCTGGGTGTGGTCACCAACGGCAACGCCGACGTGCGCCGCCTGGGCCTGGCGGATTACTTCAAGTTTGCCTTGTGTGCCGAAGACATCGGCATCGCCAAGCCGGATTCGCGGCTGTTCCACGAAGCCCTGCAGCGGGGCCAGGCCACGGCGGATACCGCGGTGCATATCGGCGACCACCCCGGTGACGACATTGCCGGCGCCCAGCAAGCGGGCTTGCGTGCCATCTGGTTCAATCCTGCGGGCAAGACCTGGGAAGCCGAACGCGCCCCTGATGCCGAGATTCGCAGCCTCAAAGAACTGCCAGCACTCCTGGGTCGCTGGCACAGCGGCACCTGATGCAGCTCGTTCTGTAGGAGCGAGCTTGCTCGTGATCGCCGCCACGCGGCGCCATTTACTCCGCACGCGCCCATGAAAAAACCCGCAGCGACGGCGGGTTTTTTCAGCAAGCAGGTAGGCAGGCTCAGATAGGCCGGCTGCCGTACTTGTTGTCAGGCTTCTTGGGCGGATCGGCGACCACGTTGGCCTCGACTTCCTGCACTTTACCGCCACGGGCCAGGAACTCTTCCATGGCACGCGCCAGTGCATCACGCTCTTTGTTCTTGGCCTCGACGCTTGGCAGCTCGTCTACCGAGACCGCAGCCTTGGCCTTGCCTTTGGCGGTCGGGGCAGGAACATCACTGCCGTCGTCTTCCGCTACATCCTCGGCGGCCGCTTCAAGACCTTCTTCGGTTTCTTCTTCGTCGCCTACTTCGAGGTCGTCGTTTTCCAGATCATCGTCGCTCATGTTCTACCTCATGACTTGCGAAAAGCAGATTAGTTATAGCCCAGCTGAGCCGACTGTCGAAGGCTGCTGGAAAAAAATCAACATCCGCTGCCAGGCAGCGGCTTAAGCCTTGTCACCGTGCAAGGTGGCAAGGACTTTACGAGCACCGCCATGATCACGATGCTCGCCCAGATAAACACCTTGCCAGCTGCCTAACGCCAAGCGACCCGCCGACACCGGCAGGCTGATTTGACAGCCTAGCAAACTGGCCTTGAAGTGCGCCGGGAGGTCATCCGCGCCTTCGTCGTCATGTTCAAACCCTGCCACGCCTTGCGGCACCAGGGTATTGAAAAAACGTTCGAAATCGCGCCGAACCGCCGGATCGGCATTCTCGTTGACGGTCAACGAGGCCGAGGTATGTTGCAGCCACAAGTGCAACAAACCCACTCGGCATGCCTTCAGTTCGGGCAGGCCGGCGAGCAACTCGTCGGTCACCAGGTGAAAGCCCCGGGGCCTTGCCCGCAGGGTAATCAGAGTCTGTTGCCACATAGAGTTCTCCGCGCTTCGGCGCGCATTCTAGCGCGCTCAGGGAAAAAACAAAGAGCCTAATATTCCCGCTTTGCTGTAAGCAATTGGCCTGGGGAAAATCCCTACGACAAACACTGGATAGCGTCGTAGAAAAAACCTTTCAGCCACTCCTGGAATGACAAACACCAGGCAAAAAAATGCCCGGCAAGCCGGGCATTTTTTGACGGGCGGGGGTTACAGGTTGTAACCGCGCTCGTTGTGTTGCGCCAAGTCGAGGCCGACCGCTTCTTCTTCCTCGGTGACACGCAGGCCCATGACGGCATCCAGCACCTTGAGAATGATGAAGGTCACGATCGCGGTGTAGATCACCGTGAAGCCTACGCCTTTGCACTGAATCCACACTTGGGCCGCGATGTCGGTCACGGTGCCGAAGCCGCCCAGGGAAGGTGCAGCGAAGACGCCCGTGAGGATCGCGCCGAGGATACCGCCGATACCGTGCACGCCGAAGGCGTCCAGGGAGTCGTCGTAGCCCAGTTTGCGTTTCAGGCTGGTGGCGCAGAAGAAGCACACCACGCCAGCGGCCAGGCCGATCACCAGAGCGCCCATCGGGCCCACGGTGCCGGCTGCCGGAGTAATGGCCACCAGGCCGGCTACCACACCCGAAGCAATGCCCAGAGCGCTTGGTTTACCGTGGGTCAGCCACTCGGCGAACATCCAGCCCAGTGCGGCAGCAGCGGTAGCGATCTGAGTCACCAGCATCGCCATGCCGGCAGTGCCGTTGGCCGCAGCGGCGGAACCGGCGTTGAAGCCGAACCAGCCCACCCACAGCATTGCTGCGCCCATCAGGGTGTAACCCAGGTTGTGCGGAGCCATCGGCGTGGTTGGGAAGCCTTTACGCTTGCCGAGCACGATGCACGCCACCAGGCCAGCAATACCGGCGTTGATGTGCACCACGGTGCCGCCCGCGAAGTCCAGGACGCCCCAGTCCCACATCAGGCCGCCGTTGCCGGACCAGACCATGTGTGCGATCGGCGCATACACCAGGGTGAACCACACGCCCATGAAGATCAGCATGGCGGAGAACTTCATGCGCTCGGCGAAGGCACCGACGATCAGCGCAGGGGTGATGATGGCGAAGGTCATCTGGAAGGTGATGAACACCGCCTCAGGGAACAGCGCCGCTGGGCCGGTGATGCTGGCCGGGGTGACACCGGCTAGGAATGCCTTGCCCATGCCGCCGAAGAACGAGTTGAAGTTGACGACGCCCTGTTCCATGCCGGTGGTGTCGAACGCAATGCTGTAGCCATAAATGACCCACAGGATGCTGATCAGGCCGGTGATGGCGAAGCACTGCATCAGCACGGAAAGAATGTTTTTCGAGCGCACCATGCCGCCGTAGAACAGCGCCAGGCCGGGAATGGTCATGAACAGCACCAGGGCTGTGGAGGTCAGCATCCAGGCAGTGTCGCCGGAATTGAGGACTGGGGCCGCCACTTCGTCTGCCGCCATGGCCAGGCCAGGCATTACGAGGGACAAAAGGGCTCCTAGCCCTGCGGTTTTACGCAGAGTCATATTGTTTTCTCCTGGGGCGTTGGGTTTGGCGGCTTAGATTGCGTCGGTATCGGTTTCGCCGGTACGGATGCGAATAGCCTGTTCCAGATTGACCACGAAGATCTTGCCGTCACCGATCTTGCCGGTGTTGGCTGCCTTGGTTATCGCCTCGATAACCCGATCAAGGTCCTTGTCGTCAATGGCGACGTCGATCTTCACCTTGGGCAGGAAATCGACCACGTATTCCGCGCCGCGATACAGCTCGGTGTGACCCTTCTGCCGGCCGAAGCCTTTGACTTCAGTGACGGTAATGCCCTGCACGCCGATCTCGGACAGCGACTCGCGCACATCGTCCAATTTGAACGGCTTGATGATGGCAGTGACTAGCTTCATGAAAACTCTCTCCCGAATTGGTGGACTTGCCCCAGGAAAACAAACCCGACTCAAGTCTAAGCGCAGTGCCTGGCTTTGTAACGCATCGTCGGCCCTACTCAGCCAGACCGACGCCAGCAAACCACTCCTGACGAAACACTTCCCCGCTCCGCCTGCTGCACTGCATTCGTCACAGCGACTGCATCAGTGCATGGGTCACTAGGCACTAAGCAGAAACCTTGCCAGCTCGGGAAAAACCCATGATTTCAGTCCCTTGCCCGGCTGCATCGCTACTTGTTTGCCATCACTGCCGCGGATACGCACAACAACGGTGCGCAGCCGCCCGGCCGGATGCTCGAAAAGCGTGCAGCCGTGCCGACAGGAATGACTATAGACACTGCGTGATACACTGCGGCCCATCTGATTTCAGGACCTTCCCATGCTCGCGCCCAAAGACCTTCTCGACGCCCTGAGCGGCCACGCCTCCCGCCTGTTCAGCAATGACAGCCCGTTGCCCCGCAATGAAATCGAAAGCCAGTTCAAGGCCCTCCTGCAGAGCGGCTTCAGCAAACTGGACCTGGTCAGCCGGGAAGAATTCGACAGCCAGATGGTGGTCCTGGCCCGCACCCGCGCCCGCCTGGAAAGCCTGGAAGCCAAGGTCGCCGAGCTGGAAGCGAAGCTCAATCCCAGCGAGCAGTAACCCGCCAGGCCCCGCGCTCCAGGGGCAGGCTTGAGAGCGGTGCAGAGTAACCGCCGCTTGAGCCTTGCCCCCGGGCGAAGATTTTCCGCCCGATCCGTTCATTTCCCTTCGCCCCCGCCGATAACCTGCTCAGCACTCGCCGCCACCGTTCAACAGCACCGTCGCCTGCCGGAACACACCTGGCCGACATCCGCTTAGAATGCGCTGGCCGCTGCAACGCGCCGCTGACCCCGACCGACTTTCCGTTGTGCAACAGGTAGCCCTATGACCTCGCCGAAACCCTTCAGCCGATTGGCGTTCTTCGTCCATGCCGCCGAGATGCTCAACCATTACCAGGCGGTCTGGGAGTTGCTCGGTGCCGACGGCTTCGACGTGGTGCTGCACGGCAGCCCGCAAGAACGGGCCAAAAGCCGCGAGCTGATCGGCGGCCTCGGCTACCACTGCCATGACAGCGAGCAGGTGCTGGACGCCGCCCATCGTTATGACATCGTGGTGTCCAACCACAGCATGTACACCCACCGCTCCCAGCCGCTGACCAAAGCCCTGGGCCACCGCCAGGTGCGGTTCATGTATGCCCTGGGCAAGGCCAAGCACAACTTCGCCAGTTGGAACGCCCATTACGACCTGATCCTGTGCTTCGGCCCCTGGCAGGCCGAGCGCTTGCGCGAGTGCTGCGACGCGGTGCCGTTCCAGATGGGCTATCCGCGCTACGACGCCTACTTCCGCGACACCTCCTTGCAAGGCACGGTGCCGGTCGACCTGAACCTGGACCCGACCAAGAAAACCGTGCTGTGGCTGCCCACCTGGCTGGAGCTGTCGTCCATCAGCCGTTACGCCGACGCCATGGCCGGGCTGTGCGAACGCTACAACGTGATCGTCAAAACCCATCCGCTGTCCGCCGAGGCACCAGCCGACGCCGGGGCCATGGAGCAGCTCAAGCAGTACCCGTTCACTGCGGTGATCACGTGGGTCTACGACAACCTCAAGCTGTTCCGTTGCGCCGACTTTGTGGTGTGCGACTACGGTGGAACCGCTTTCGGCGCCTTGTACCTGGACAAGAACCTGCTGTTGTTGAATGTTCCTGGCGCCGAACAGGATGAGCTGACGGGGGACGCTTCGCCCGACATCCTGCTGCGCAACGACATTTTCAGCCTCGACCCGGATACCCGCTGGCAATTGGCGGAACGCCTGGCCGACGACCAGCTCTGGCAACAACAGGCTGCCGTGCGCCAACGCCTGCGCCGCCATTACTTTGCGCCCAGCTATGGTTTCTCTGCAGAGTTGGCAGTACTGGCGCTGCGCAACATCGAAACCTTAATCAAACAAGGATGACGTCATGGTGATCTGGCTGGTCGGCCTGTCGGGTGCAGGCAAAACCACCATTGGCCGGGCCCTGTATGCCAGCCTGAAGGCGCAGCGGCCGCAAACCGTGTTTGTCGACGGCGACGAAATCCGCGCGCTGTTCCGCCATGACCAGCGGGCCGACGCCTACAGCATCGCCGGGCGGCGGGTGAATGCCGAGCGCATCCAGGCCCTGTGCGGCTGGCTCGATAGCCAGGGCATCGATGTGGTGTGCTGCATCCTGTCGATCTTCCAGGACATCAGCGACGACAACCGGCAGCGCTTCTCCAGTTACAAGGAAGTCTTTGTCGATGTGCCTTTAAGCACCCTGGTCAGCCGTGACAACAAAGGCCTGTACCAGTCCGCCCTGCGCGGCGAACAAAGCAATGTGGTGGGCATGGACATCGCCTACCCACCGCCGCAACGCCCGGACCTGGTCCTGCATAATCGCCACAACCCCGATGACCTTCCGGGTTACGTGGAATGCCTTCGTCTTCTGTGCGGGTATCCGTCGTCATGCTGAACTACCCCTACAGCACCGGCGACCTGCTGGCCACGCCGCAGACCTATCGCTACAGCACGTACCAGGGCGCACCCTTTGTCGAGGCCTGGCGCGCCTCGCGCCTGCAAGCCTGTGGACAACTTCCCGCGCCGGTACCGCTGCTGCTGGCAGACCCGGGGCCGGAAGCCACGACCGACAGCGCCACACTGCTCAGCCAACTGTGCCTGGACTTGCGGGCCGACCGCAGCACCTTCAGCCCCCGGGTCGCCTACTGGCTGCCTCGCCTGCTGAAAAAATTCGAAGTCAGCAAGCGCCTGCACGAGTGCTATGAAACCGCCGCCCCCCATCGCCCGCAGCCCCACAGCCCCTATTCAGACCTGCTGCCTTACCTGTTGCTGGCCGAATGCATGCTGCATGGCTGGGCCGCAAGCGGCGCGGCGTACTACCTCAGCGCCCTGCTCAAACTGACGGATACCCTGGTCTCGCAGCAGGCGCGCCTGACAGCGGATCAGGGCGCCTACCTGGCCTGGCTGCTGGCAGAAGAACAGCACGTGCTCGGCACCCTCGCTGCGGAGGTCGGCCTATGAGCCCCCCCCGTCTGGTCATTTTATGTGCCTACACCGCACGCTCTGTGGCTTATCTGCAGGGCTTGGCGGCGGCGGGCATCCAACCGGCGTCGGTGATTGTCTATGGCGCAGGCGGCGGCCCGTTGCAGACCACCCGCGACCTGCAAGTCCGGCCGCTGCCGGGGCTGTTCTGCCCTGACCTGAGCCAGGACCTCGACGCCTGCCTGAACGCCCTACAGTGGCCCCACGAAGTCTGCGCCGCCCAGGCCCTGGACGACGCCGAGCTGCTGGCCTGCGTGGAGCGCCAGGCGCCGGACTTGCTGGTGTATTCCGGCTACGGCGGCCAACTGGTACCGCCGGCCCTGCTGCGACGCCAGCCGGTGCTGCACATCCACTCCGGCTGGCTGCCGGACTACCGTGGCAGCACCACCCTGTATTACCAGGTGCTCGAACAACGCCAATGCGCCGCCAGCGCCTTGCTTCTCGACGAACAGATCGACACCGGGCCGGTGGTGGCTCGCCAGCAATACCCCTTGCCACCGGCGGGCATGGACATCGACTACCTGTACGACAACGCCATCCGCGCCGATTTGCTGGTGCGGGTCCTGGCCCGCTGGCGCCACGACCCCGAAGCCCTGCAGGCCCTGCCGGCCGAGGCCGAACAGCCGCCCTACTTCATCATTCACCCGCTGCTCAAACACCTGGCACTGCTGGCGGTGGATCGCGCCGAGGAGACGCCATGAGCGGCACCGCACAGAGCATCCGTTTCGGGACTAAATCCGAAACCCTGGAGCGCCTGCTACCGCGAGTCACCCGCTCGCAGATCCTGCCGCTGTATTTCTTTACCGCCGGGCAGTGGCGAGACCGGCCTGCCGAGGTGCTGCAAAACATCGCCGGCATGGAGCATGGCGGCTGTGTGATCGTGCGCAGCAGCGCGCAAAATGAGGACGGCTTCAACAGCTCCATGGCGGGCCTGTTCGCCAGTTGCCTGAATGTGTGCGCCAGCGATCCCCAAGCCCTCAGCGCGGCCATCGAACAGGTGATGGCGTCCTTCGCCGAGCACCCCAGCGAAGACAATCAGGTGCTGATCCAGCCGATGCTGACCTCGATCCAGATGAGTGGCGTGGTGATGACCCACGACCTGGAGCACGGCGCGCCCTACTACGTCATCAACTACGACGATGAGAGCGGGCTCACCGATACCATCACTGGCGGGCTGGGCATCCAGAAAACCGTACTGATCTACCGCGACACCGAGGGCGAGCAATTGCGTTCGCCGCGCCTGCAGGCCGTGCTCGAGGCCTGCCGGGAACTCGAAGCCCTGTGCGGCGCCGTGCCCCTGGACATCGAATTCGCCGTGGACCTTCACCAGCAGGTGTATGTGCTGCAGGTGCGGCGTATCACCCTGTGCAACACCTGGCACCCGGTCACCGAACGCCGGGTCGCGCGCCAGCTGGAACACATCCGGCACTTCCTGGGCAAACGCCTGGGCCCGCGGGCGGGTCTGTACGGCGACAGCACCTTGCTCGGGGTCATGCCCGACTGGAACCCCGCAGAGATCATCGGCACCACCCCGCGCCCCCTGGCGGCGTCGCTGTATCGCTGGCTGGTGACGGACGCTAGCTGGCGTGAGGCCCGAGCCCTGATGGGCTATCACCATCCGCGACATCAAGCGCTGATGGTGATGCTCGGCCACCACCCGTACATCGACGTGCGTTGCAGCTTCAACTCGTTCCTGCCGGCCGGCCTTGAGCCGGCGCTGTGCAACACGTTGGTCAACGCCTGGCTGCAACGCCTGCAAGCGCACCCGCAGTGGCACGACAAGGTCGAGTTCGAGATCGTCCCGACCTGCCTGGACTTCACCTTCGACAGCGACTTCGCCGAGCGCTACGGCAACCTCCTGACGCCCGCCGAGCAACTGACTTATCGCCGCGCCCTGGAGCAACTGACGCGGCAGGCCCTGAGCGGCAGCGGTGACGGCGCCCTTGGCCCCCTGCTGGAGCAGGTGCGGGCTCACGAACGGCACCAGCAACAGCGACGCCTGGAAGCCCTGCCCGCCGACCTGGACAGCATCCAGCGCCTGCTGCTGGACTGCCGCGAACAGGGCACCGTGCCGTTTGCCATGCTCGCCCGTCACGCCTTCATCGCCGAGGCCCTGATGCGCTCGGCCTGTCGCCGTGGCGCCCTGAGCCAGGAGCGCCTGCTGGCCTGGAAGCAGTCGATTCATACCGTGACCACCGAACTGACCCGCGACTATGCCCAGGTCTGCGCCGACGCCCGGGCGCTGCCGGCCTTTGTGGCCAAGTTCGGCCACCTGCGCCCCGGCACTTACGACATCACCTCCCTGCGCTATGACGAACGTCACGACCTGTTCGCCGCCGCGGCAGTGGAACTGCACCCCAGCCCGGAGCAACAGGCGCCCTTCCAGCTGTCGTCGACGGAACAACAGGCCTTGCAACAACTGGTGGACGAGCAGCACTGGCCGCTGTCGAGCGAGCAACTGCTGAGTTACGCCAGCCAGGCGATCCAGGCCCGGGAGTACGCCAAGCTGGTGTTCACCCGTGACCTGTCCGATGCCCTGCAACTGCTGGTGCAGTGGGGTGCCGACGTCGGCCTGGCCCGGGAAGACCTGTCGTTCCTGGATATCCACAGCCTGCTCGACAGCCTGACCGCGCCACTGATGGATGACATCGACCGGGTGCTGCTGGAGTCCGCCAACCAAGCTCGGCGTAGCTACGAACAGGGCATTTCGCTGAAGCTCGGGCACCTGATCAGCGCGGTCGACGACGTGTTCGTGGCGCCTTTGCATCGCAGCCTGCCCAATTTCATCACCCGGCAGAATGTCGAAGCCATGGGCCTGGAGCTACGGCAGGACACGCCGGCATCGGCACCGCTCAAGGGCAAGATCATCTGCATCGAAAATGCCGACCCCGGCTATGACTGGGTGTTCACCCGGGGCATCGCCGGGCTGGTCACCCAATACGGCGGGGCCAACTCCCACATGGCCATCCGTTGCGCCGAGTTCGGTATTCCGGCGGCCATTGGCTGCGGCGAACAACTGTTCAACCGCATCCTGCGCAGCCCGCGCATCGCCCTCAATTGCCGCGACAAAACCCTGAACCCGGTGCAGCCATGAAACGCATCGGCATCACCCTGCGCACCTGCAACCCCGAGGCTTATCACGAGCCCCGGGATGGTCTGGCGCGGGACTGGTATCGGTTGCTGGCCGAGCTGGGCTGCGCCAATCAGTGGCTGCTGCTGCCCAGCCTGGGCGATGACAGCGTGAGCTACGCCCGGGACCAGGGTGTGGAAGCGCTGATCCTCAGTGGCGGCGACGACATCGGCAGCGACCCGCTGCGGGATCAAAGCGAGTACGCGCTGCTGGCCCACTGCGTGGCAGAGGGTTTGCCGGTGCTGGGGGTGTGTCGCGGGCTGCAATTGATCCAACGCTTCTTCGGCGGCCAACTGGCCCCTGCCGAACGCGCCGTGCATGTGGCCCAGCGGCATCCCATCAGCTTGCTGCCCGCCGCCCTGCAAGAGCTACCCTGGCTGCAGGGTCAGCCCCCGTCGCGCTCGGTCAATTCCTTTCATGGCCAGCAATTGCTCGCCCCCGTACCCGAGGTCCTGCGCCCCTGGGCCGTGGACGCGGCGGGCCACTGCGAAGCCCTGGTGCATCGGCACCTGAAGCTGGCCGGGATCATGTGGCACCCCGAGCGCGACACGGTGCTGCACGAATCCGATCGACAACTGTGCCACTGGCTATTTGAGTGAAATGACATGAGAGCCGTAATTCTTGCCGCCGGCCGCGGTTCCCGCCTGAAAGACCTGACCGCCGAGCAACCCAAGCCCCTGACCCGCCTGGCAGGCCAGCCGTTGCTGGAGTGGCAGCTGCAAGCCCTGGCCAGCGCCGGTGTCGACGAGGTGCACCTGGTCAGCGGCTATTGCAGCGAAGCCCTCGAAGGCTACGGCAGCAGCCGGCTGTACAACCCCCATTGGGCCAGCAGCAACATGGTGCGCAGCCTAATGCGGGCCGACGCCTTGCTGTCCAGCGCCCCGACCCTGGTGTGCTACGGCGACATCGTCTACCGCCCGGACATCATCCAGGACCTGATGCGCTCGCCCGCCGACCTGAGCATCACCTATGACCTGGCCTGGTGGGACCTGTGGTCGGCGCGCTTCGACGACCCCTTGAGCGATGCCGAAACCTTTCGCCAGGCGCATGGGCAACTGCTCGGCATCGGTGAGTCCGCGGCCAGCCGCGATGACATCCAGGGGCAATACATGGGCCTGCTGAAGTTCACCCCGCAGGGCTGGCAACAGGTCCAAAGGTTGCTGTCGGGCCTGTCTGACGCGCAGATCGACAAGCTCGACATGACCAGCCTGCTGCGCGCCCTGCTCAAGGCCGGCATCGCCATCGCCACCGTAGCCATCCGTGGTGGCTGGGTGGAAGTGGACAACCCCTCGGACATCGCTCTCTACGAGCAGCGAATCGCCCAACCCGGCTGGTCCCACGACTGGCGAGGCTGATAGCCCCGCAACATCCTGCGCACATTTGCCAGGCGTCAGCGGGCCCAAGGGCCCGTTGCCAGGGCTACGCTTGAGCAACCGCAGGACGCGGTTTTACAGCCTCAAGGAACGAGTATGTCTCTGGCCATTGTCCACAGCCGTGCCCAGGTCGGCGTGCAAGCACCGGCCGTCTCGGTGGAAGTCCACCTGGCCAACGGCCTGCCCAGCCTGACCCTGGTAGGGCTACCCGAAACTGCCGTCAAGGAAAGCAAGGACCGGGTGCGCAGCGCGATCCTCAATTCAGGCTTCGACTTCCCCGCACGACGCATCACCCTCAACCTGGCCCCGGCCGACTTGCCCAAGGACGGCGGGCGTTTCGACCTGGCCATTGCCCTGGGCATTCTCGCGGCCAGCGTCCAGGTGCCCACCCTGGCCCTTGAGAATATCGAGTGCCTCGGCGAGCTGGCGTTGTCCGGGGCGGTGCGGCCGGTGCGCGGCGTGCTACCCGCGGCCCTGGCCGCGCGCAACGCCGGGCGTACCTTGCTGGTGCCCCAAGCCAACGCTGAGGAGGCCTGCCTGGCTTCGGGGCTGCGGGTGATTGCCGTCGACCACTTGCTGCAAGCCGCCGCCCACCTCAACGGCCACAACCCCATCGAGCCCTTTGTCGCCAACGGTTTGCTGCGCGCTCAGGCGCCCTATCCCGACCTGAAGGATGTCCAGGGTCAGGAAGCCGCCAAACGTGCCTTGCTGGTGGCTGCCGCCGGCATTCACAACCTGCTGTTCAGCGGCCCGCCAGGCACCGGCAAGACCCTGCTCGCCAGCCGCCTGCCCGGTTTGCTGCCGCCCCTGGAAGAACAGGAAGCCCTGGAGGTTGCGGCCATCCAGTCCGTGACCAGCCACGTGCCCTTGAGCCATTGGCCGCAACGGCCGTTTCGCCAGCCCCACCACTCGGCTTCTGCCGCAGCCCTGGTGGGTGGCGGCTGTAGGTTTTGGAAATAGATGCGAAAAAATTGAAATTAATGCGACCGGCAAGGTACACCATTGCTCCCTCACCCATGAAAAATCTCCATTCACCCTTAAGGAGCAGTGCCATGGTTAACCAAGCACAACGCGCTTATCACGCATGGAATACTCTGATCAGTTGTGCAACGCAGCGAACCACCATTACCTATGGCGCGTTAGGTGCAGCGATCGGCATTCATCATCGTCCAATCAAATACGTCCTTGAACTTATACAAGAGCACTGCATTTCTGAAGGGTTGCCACCGATCACCATTCTCGCTACAGACCGCAATGGAAGAATCGGTCGCGGATTTTTTGCTTTCGATTTGGACCGGCGAGCCGAAGGACTCGTTTCAGTCTACGACCACCAATGGCAGTCGATTGAGAATCCGTTCTCCTTTGCGGCTGACGGGCAGCTCTACGAAAAAATAGTGACCGAGCTGGCGACCACGCCTAGCAGCGCAGGCGATGTGATGCGCTTGGTCAAATCAAGGGGAATGGCTCAGGTTATGTTCCGCGACGCCTTGCTCGAATGCTACGGACGCCGGTGCGCTTTTACCGGGATGTCTTTCACTGAGGCGCTGGAGGCTTGCCATATCGTTCCGTGGTCGTCCTGCTTACCTGAACAGCGCCTGGATGTGCGCAACGGCATCCTGCTGAATAGCCTTCACCACTCTCTATTCGATAAAGGCTGGATGACGATAGACCTGGCGCATCGAATCCAGTTCGTGGATCCGGAGATGCTCTACGAACCATACAGCCACTTTGATAAGGTCGTATCAGTCGATTTACACGGGAAACAGATGCTCCTTCCCAAAAACCCCGCACTAGCACCAGCGGCTGAGTTCATTCAAAAGCACCATGAGGCGATGGAAAAGATGAACCAGTAGAAAGGCGAATTTGCGCTGGTGGGCAATCCTCGCGTGACATCTGGAGCCGGTCGGGTGCTTATTTTTGCACCCCGTGAGTTTGCCCCGAAACAGCGAAAACTTGTCGGCTTTCGAAATTAATACGACTGAAAAACTAATCGATTGATCCTAGGGCGCTTCCCGCAAGCTGCGAACTGCGCCCAAGCATTTATGTGCCCGGATAGCGTCCCCCGTCAGGTGCAGCCATAAACGCCATGGGATCAACTGGATACCACAGCCCAATTGATCTATCCCAATTGCCGGTTTGTGAGAATCAGTGCGCCGAATCCTATTCGGTATCAAGCAAACAGGGTGCAGCTGTGGTTGGCGATGAACCTGAGTACACCGCGGCCCCACCATGGTTGGCATACCCGCCGTCAGTGGCAGCTACATATGGGCGGGCAAGTCTGTGCAGTTGTCCGCCTGATATTGCGGATCGGCCTTGGGCCGACCCGCAAGGTCCATGGGTGGGTTAGCCGGCGCTCATTACCTGAGGCTGGGGATGTACTTCCAGTTCCCACGGGGCGTGGATAGGTATGAGCTCAACGACTAGATGGTGTGCCACGACAGTTACTGTGGAGTCGATATTGCACCTTGGGCATAACTTGAGGCCTGCGAGGTATGCGCAGTGGTAACAGAGCACCAAATGCTCATTGGGGTCATGTTCACCAGTGTGAGAAAGCTCAATATGCGTTGCGTCGCAATCCCAGCAGTGGCCACAACGAATGGTTTTACCCGAGGCATGCTCAGGATCGATTACATAAATGTGCATAGGGGTATCCCTTTTGAAAAGAAAGTCTGTTTAGAGCAAGTCTTTTTCAGTGCCCAATGTAGAGGCAGGGATTACCGGAGGCGGTGTCGATACTCGCTGAGCTCGGCTCCATAGGCGAATAGGGGAAAGCCATAGCGGGCGGCATTTGCAGATGTGAGCATTTTGAGTAGCAGTGCGGAGATCCTGGCGTTCCTAGCTGCTTGGTCGAGACGTAGTATGGCGAGCGCTGCCGTAAGCGCTTGTTTCTGGAGTTGGCGAAGAGTCAGGGTAGGACAGCGGCGTTCGTACTCCAAGCAGCCTATGAGCCCACAAGGCTCCATAGATACACGGCGAGAGATTCTCCTTAGAGTTCCTGCCGCCTTTCCGGGGTCGAGCGCCCTACCACAGATTACGGTCATTGCGTAATCGAGGTAGCTAAAGCGCAACTCGCTTTCAAGGTTAAATGGAAGTATTTGGCCCTTTACTAGGGTACTGTCGTCATCGCCTTCCTTTGGGGCGGTAATTTCGTCAATAACATGGTGAATGTGGTCTAAGCGTACTACTGCCTCGAGCAGCGCTATCTGGCGGGCTTCCTCCTTCTCACCCCACGACGCAGCCGGGCTGACACTGTCGGTGTCTTCCTCTAAAGCTGGATTGTTGGTTTCAGGGCGATTCATTTTTGAGCTACCTGGAAAAATGCTGATGTTCATTTACAGCCTGTCCAAAATATCTCGAAGCTCCCCGAATTTTCAACTCCCGTGCAAAATCGCTTGTTGTGGCAGATGCTCCCACGCTGATCGCACTGCCCGATAGGGTCAGCGCTGAGCAGGCGCTGCACATCGACATGATAAATACATGAACGCTATGGCCGTCACGATTGTTAGTGTGACATTTCGCAATAAATGCAACTAGTTGGAAGTAAATGCAACCAACAGGCTGCACGGATCTACAAGTGATTACACGTAAAAGCTATTGCTCACAGGATCCCCCTTCTCGACTTCGACGTGCGATAATTAACTTCACACCTTGCTGCACTCTGGTGGGCGCCGACATTCTTATATCCATTCGGTGGTTGAGTGCGCCGATCATATGTCTATCAACGTTTTCCTGTGGCGAAATGCGCATGTTTTCTCAGGAAAGACGCTGAAATCCCGACAAAGATATTTCCTCCAGAAGAAAAATCAACTAGAGTTGGAATATTTACACCACTGCCTCAAGCAAACCAAATGGAATTTGTTAATGTCAACGGATATTAGCCGAAAAATAAAAAACCAAGGATCAAGACAAAAGATAGAAGCCGAGGCAGATAAAAAAATAGAAAAAACACTCCTGCTTTTCAAGAAGTTATTAAACCGTTTTGGAACAAACCTTGGTGACTGGATCGCAAGAGTAGTAATCAAAGCGACATCTTACAATATCATACCGTCTATTCTGGTTTCATTCATTTTTAGCTACATAGCTTTGAGTGATGACGTAAAAATACTAGTCAGGAGAAAGATCCCTCTGTTTATGAGGGAAGCAGCACTTGGTCAGTTCAGCCTTGAGACTATAACTTTTTTTAGTTGCCGCTGCGGGGTTCATTCTTGGTGCTTGGCTCCTCTGCTCAAATTCAGTTAGCGACATTATCCTGAAAAGACAAAACAGGCAGTTACGGGCTGAAAATAGTAACCTGCAAGACAGAAACTCTGGGATGTCGATAGATTGCTATGATATGTTTAGCAAGTATCTCTATTCCACATTTAGAAAATACCGTTATGGAAATACAGAGAGAATAAGTTTGTACGTGCTTGAACTAGAGCACTTTAGATGTATTGGTAGGCACTCCGATGATGAAAAATACAGAGAACGCCCAAAAAGAATGTACCCGAAGGAAGCAGGCTTCATAGGCAAAGCTTGGAGAGGAGGCGAGTTTTCTATTTCTAAACTTCCAGACCCAGAACGCGATTTAAATCAATGGATTTCGTCAAATCTTGCGGACACAAAAATCCCTCGAGACACTTTGAAACTCATTGGCATGAAAAGTAGAGCCTTTCATTGCATTCGCATTAAAAATAGCAAAAGCACTTCTATTGCTATAATGGTATTCGAGTCGACAAGCGAAATACTCCCCAATGGTTCAACGATCAAGGATGAATTTGGCAAAAATGAAATTAGAACGATCGCCAATCTTGTAGACGCCCTTAAGCCGCACATGGTTAATCTTGAGCTTGCTAAGCGGGAAGGATTTTAATATGACAAATAAACTATTGAACATAATTAAATACATTCTAACCAATTATCCATATCCAGATGAACTATCAGCCTCTAGATTAACAAAAATGGTATATCTTGCAGACTGGAAAGAAGCCATTAGCAATGGGAGGCAGATTTCTAATATAGCTTGGTTTTTTAATCATCATGGCCCATATAATGATGAAATTCTGCAAGAAGCGAAAAAAGATAAAAATATAAGCATCACGATAAAGAGCAACATGTTTGGCGGTAAAAAAACCCATATAGAATTACATGACAAAGGACAGGCGATAGATATCGACGCAGAATCTTCTCAGATCCTGGATTTTGTTATTAATGCGACCAAAGACAAAAACTACACGGACTTTATAAAGCTTGTTTACTCTACGTACCCCGTAATATCAAGTGGTAAATATAGCGAACTGGACTTGGTGCGTAAGGCTGAAGAGTATAAGAAGCTATCGTGAGGTGTAATACCGATAGGCGGACTGGGTTTTCTCGGATGCTGATGCCCACTCCGGAAACAGTTCCTATTACCAGCAATTGGCAACAGGACGTTTGCAGTCCCTCCTGAACTGCTGCTTTTGGCCGTAGTTGATGCACAACAGCAAAGTCATCCTCGAAAGCCAACCGCCCTCACAAGGCGTAGCGGGTCTACTCAGGAAAAAGCCATAGGTCCTCCCAAGCAGGTAGACCTATTGGGTAATTCGGGCCCGCGCTTTCAACGCTTCTACACGTGTAGCCAACTGGCGTTCGTGTTTGTCGTCGCTGGCCGAGTTTCGCGCACCCTCTACGCTCCCCAATGCTTCAGATACCGAGCCCGTTGCCTCGTGGTACTGGCTCATCAGATCCTGGTAGATCGCCAGCCAAGCGTTCCCCTTGGGATCCTTCTCAACAGCATCAAGTGCGCACTTGGCCGTCGTCGATGCCGCAGCGTCTTGATCAAGTGCGAGCTCTGTCTTCGCTTGCTGATATAGCAGCCAGTGATACTTCACGTCGTCGACGATCTTTTTGGCGGCTTCTACTGCCGCCGTCGGATCACCGATGGCTAGAAACGTCTTCGCGAGAACCTGGGCGACGTATGGGGCGCCTCCTGAGGTGCCTACCAACTCATCTACGAAGGCCCCCTGGTACTTTCGAGTTTGCTGGCAAGTACAGGATTATCGCCCCCGAGCAGCAACGATACAGACATTTGCGAGTGCCTCACGTGCGTTTACCCATTGACGTCTATCAACCGTGTTGGGAAATATGGCGGGCATATCGGGAAAAATCTCAGCCATTGCAAGACAAGTCTCGCCATGACGATATCCGAACAGCGTAGTGAGAGCGAGGAAGGCACTCTCTTGGATCATCTACGCAGACAGCGCTGGCGGCATGGTCGACATTCATAACCGATCGCCAGTGTCGTTATCGCCTGAGCTGGCCCGGGAATGGCTGGATCTGGTCACGCAGAAGGATCGCGCTGAGCGGATGGTGCTGCAACAAGGCAAACCGTCAGTGGGCCTTCAAGTGGTCCTAGGTAGACCGGGCCGTTGGAAACGCCCGAAATCAAGGGTCGGGTCTAATTAGATCAACCCTCTAAGGATCAGGTAACAGGTTATTACTTATAGTTGTGCAAAACCAATCTAAAAACAATGCTAATCATGCTAAACCCATACACCAGCAATACTATAACATGAACAAAGAAATTCAATTTTGCTTCGTATAGCTTACGTATACCGTGACGCTCATTTATGAGTACCAAAAACCCTCCGAGAATGACAATGCAGATACCACTGAGAATCCGCATAACGTCCCAGAATCCCTGCTCCTGCTCCTCTGCCAACAAGTGCACTCCTATGGCTAGTATGACTGCGGCAACAGCGAAGTTCTTGTAATGGTCGAATATAGTTTTGACGGCATTATCGTTTTCAATCAACTTCCTAAGCATTACAGCTCCTTATACTAAACAGTCATTAAACAATTTTTAGCGTGCCCTATTACTTTAACCGTGAAACTTCTCGTACGTAGGCCTGACAGGTCTGCAGGGCAGTCAATCCCCGATCGCCTTCGCCGGTGATGGCGATATTAGACCACTACGCTCATGACCTTGATGCGTAAGACAAGCATGTCTGGTGCAAAATCGTTGGACGAGAAAATCGATAATCAGATCATTGTCCTTAAAGTGTACGGAAGGAAAGCCGAAGGAAGATCCGAGGATTCGATAGAAATCGCTGAATTCATGAAGGCCTATTCTGAAGCGGCACACAGACTGGGCCGCGAAAAACTCATCGAGCCCTAGCACGGCGCTCTCGATTTTTAATCGCGAGTGTAGGATCTTGGAATAGATCATCTTGGGGCTTGAAAGAGCGTACTGCGGTTCTCCATATCCTAGACTTGCTTAAAGACTCAACGTAAGCATAAGTCTGCAATAGTCAAAGTTGAAGCAGGCTTCTGCTATCGCCCGCGAACTAGAACACCAATCCTTCACTCAGTTGCATCAACATCTCTTCGACTGGGAGATCTGTCGGACCTGTTGATTGCGGATGCCGTCCAGCAAAGTTTCCTAGCTGAGTAAGCTCGACAGGAGGGGAGGTTCTGTCGCAAAGATCTTCCCCGAACGACCGGGTGCACTGCTCAGATGCCAAGCACCGTTGTATGCTGAACCTGCTGAACGTCGCAACTCGCAGGTGGCAACGATGCACTCAAGCGCACAACCCAAGCCTGGCCACTGGTCAATCAGCACAAGAGTCTCTCCCACCGCCGACTGCCTGAGCAGACACTACCAGGCTTATCTGGAACGGCGAGACATGATTCTGACCAAGGCGGCAGAGGTGCTTGGCAGCCGTGATCTTGCCGAGCAATGGTTCAACAAACCCGCCCGTGGCCTGGATTACCGACCGCCCTGCAGTGTTATTACTGATGACCATGGCTATCAGCTGGTCAGAGGCTATTTGGGTCGCATCGAATATGGCGTGTATTGAACAACGCCGGAAGCTTTTCGTTATCGGCTCAGGTAAGCGCTGTAACTGGCGGAGGGGGAGATGACCAGTACGATCGAAGCAGTAGCCGCACTGGTCGGTGATACGAAGCGAATCGTGATGTTCACCGGCTGGCATCTCGACAGAAAGCGGTATACCTACCTTCCGCGATCCGCTGACTGGTATCTGGGCTCACCATGATCCGGAGAAGCTTGAGACCGCCAGCGCGTTCCGCGAGGACGCAGCACTGGTATGGGGATGGTACCTGTGGCGGCGGGCCCAGGTCGCGCAAGCTGCGCCGATTGTCCCAGCAGTATCCACAACGGCTCTGGCGCATGCGGTAACGCCAGAGCGTTGACGAAACTGAAGGCTGCCATATCGCGACCCCTGATCCGAGTGAAACAGCAGCCCTTGAGGCCTCCCACGCTACTCATAAGCCATATCCAGCGCCTTGGTCACCAGATGCGTATCTGGCTGGTTCGACAGCGCCCAGCCCACAATTCGGTGCACGTAGAGATCCAGAACGACTGCCAGGTAATGCCATGTCCCCTGAGCCCAGATGTAGGTGATATCGCCACACCAGACCTGATTGAGTGCCAGCACTTCAAACTCTCGATTCAAGATGTTCGGAATATCAGGTCGCTCGACCGTCGCTTGTTTGTAGGCATGCGATCCACGTTGTTTGCTGACTAACGCGAGTTCCCGCATCAGGCCACGCACCTTGAACCACCCGATTTGCTCGTCGTCTTCCTGCATCATCGACACGATGCTGCGGCTAAGCGAACCATCTCGAGCTGATCGAATCGCCCATCAGAGTATCCCGTTCCCCTTCAACTCTTACAAATATCGACACCAAAATCAGCAGGTGAACCATAGTGGACGCAGGTCTCAGCAAGGATGCAGGGAGTCGTCCACCACTAGTAGAACCTGTGGATTCGGTCATGTCGACAGTGCTTCTCCTCGGCTACAGAAAAGGGCTTGCGATCCCCAAGCCGCCTCATGTACTGTACATCCATACAGCCATGAAAATTGAACTTGTTAATCGCTTGTACCGTCACTACCTGTGCAAGCTGAGGCTTCGGCCTCTACGCTCTTTAAAAATGTGCCTCTTAGCAGAGTCGTGAAACCCGAGCTGCTGCCCAGTGCCGAATACCCCAAGCAGGCTCTATCTCAGGCCCGCAGCGGGATATAGATAATGGCAAAAGCGACTGATGGCGTTTCGACCTCACCAGTCTGCCTGTATAATTTTGCCCCCACCTGGCCACCCGCCAAGTGGGGGGAAGGGCCAAATGGGATTGGAACCTTCGAAAAAATCGACTACCACTGAGCTAAGCGAACACCCCATGCGGAAAAGGATTGTCCAGTTGTTGAGTGATAACCAAGCGCTTAAGGCTAGGGAGATCGCAAAGCTTTTAGGTTTTGAGCGCAGGGACGTCACAAGATTTCTTTACGATAATCTTGAGGAGTTCGTACAGAATGAACATTCTGCGTGGTTGCTGAAGAAAGATGCTTGTCTTCAAATTGAGTTTTCCGCAAGCAGTACTTGGATCACACAAGATCATTTTGAACGTTCCCTCGCCAAGCACGGTTCGCCTCTAGAGTGTGGCCACGGTCACATTATTCTGAAAATCCCAAAAGAGCGTAAGGTGCTTTTTTGCGCTGCGGCTAGAATTCTTGCTTTAGCCAATCAGCTAGCCAAAGTGAAAAGGATAGTTGAACTCGATTTTAGCGAGAGCCCTGAAACACTTTCCTATTTGAAGCGCGCCTATTTCTTTGAACGGCTCGATAAAAGTATCAAGGTATTACCGCGTCGTCCCGCCAGCCTCAAGGCCGTTGAACTGAAAGCAAATAACGAGAAGCTTGTAGAGCTTCTTCCTATCGTTGCAGGGGGCGAAGAAAATGTGCCTGAACGGTTCAAGTTCAGCTTCGCAGCGGCTTTTGGTGATCTTCACGCCAACAAGTTGCATACCGTACTTGGTGAGCTGATTGGCAATGTGGAGGAGCACTCTGAGACCACTATCCCCGGATTTGCAGGGCTTCAGAGCTACAACCGGAAAGGCTCAACGTCTATTGTCGCCGTGGTTTCTGATTCTGGAAGAGGTATCTGCTCGACACTTAGGCCAGCACTAACCGAGCACTATCCAGAGGTCGCAGCACAATTTCCAGAAACACTTGAGGCATCTAACGCAAAACTAATCATACATGCCATGCGTAAAGGTGGATTGAGCCAACGCGGAAAGGGTGCTGGTGGCGCCGGATTAAATAGAAGTTCAGGGCAAGCTGAGAGCCTCGATGCTACAGTTAGCATTAGACAAGAAGACTTCTCAGTTACTCTGACTTATCAGAACCAAGACTTGTACAAACATAGCTGGAGTTTAGGCTTGCCTAAACTTTTTGGCACACACATCGTATTTGAATTCAACTTGACAGATAAATAGATTCTGGTTAAACTAAAGCCATGAACGAGAAAACTTACATAATCGCCCTTCGCGACTTCACGGACGGAAGCAGCAACCCTTATGGTACAATTAGGGGTAGAAAGGCTCATGCCAAATTGTTGGAACATATTGCCAAATTAACTGGCACTAAAACAATTGGCATATCCCTCAAGAATATTGATGGGGCCGATGTTTCTTTTCTCCGTGAGTCACTCATTTTCACTTTTAAACTCTACGCAAAGAAAATCTCTTTCTATATCCTCGACTTAGTTGATGAAGATATTATCGCCAACCTAGAAGGTGCGGCGATATCCGGAGATTTTCGAGTTACATGCTGGGTGAATGGCATATGCCGATTCGTGGGCCCCGAACCCTCGCCATCGAGCCTTCCACTCCTTAACGTAGTCCTATCTAATCACTCCGTGACCACCACACAGGTTGCTCAAGCGCTTGAAATGAGTGTTCAGAACGCCAGCACGCGCCTCAAACGACTATCCGAAGAAGGCTTCATCACTCGCGTGGAGATGTCTGCCGACAGCGGCGGCAAGGAGTTCGTTTACAAGGTGATCGGCGAACCTGCTTAAAGGGGTTGCTTTATCGAGAAATGGAGGTATGCTCTGCGCATGCCTCCATTTTTTTGGCCTGCGATAAACAGAATCATTGAACGAGATCAGGGAAGCGAGGAGTTCAGAGATGAAAGCGAGGTTCGAGGTTCACAGACCACAGGGAGAAGACTGGTTCTACCAGTTCGTGACGGCAAAGAATCAGGTGATATTGCGAAGCGAAGCCCATAAAACCTTCGCTAGCTGCATCAAAGGGGTCGAGTCATGCCGAGAGCACTCGCCTTACGACAGGTTCTACAGCCGATCGGACGACGCCACGGGCTTCACGTTTCACCTGAGGGCTTCGAACAATAGGGCCATCAGCCAGGGGCTGAGATGCGCTTCTGCTGAGGAAAGGGAAAAAATTATAAGCACAGTGAAGCGGTACGCTTCATCGGCTCAAATCACAGACAGCAACAAGGAGATAGTGAAGAAACAGAGAGTGCCCTTAGAGAAGGACCATACAACGTAGGTGAGAAACCTAGCGCAACGCCAATTGCGCGAAGTCTGAGTCGAGATACCTCTAAACGAAGCAAGAGTATCTCCGCGTGTTCCGCACCAGTCAAGAACTGATTGGGACTCTCCTCCTCTACGGCTAAATCTGCTTCCATCCAGGAAGCTAATAGCCGCCTGTGTGCGGAAAATACTTGGAGATTTACCGATGCAAACTGAACAATCGTGTCAGCCACTCAATTTCACCGTAGAAGTGGCAGGAGATGATCTGGAGTTCCGCCAGGTCCGCCTTGATGACCGCACCCCAACGGGCGCCCAAATTGCGGCGGCAGCTCATTTCAAACCCGACCAACTGCCGATCGTACTGCAGCTTCTGGACTCTGGTGCTCAAGAAGATATCCGGCCAGAGGAGTCGGTTACGCTGCATGATGGAGTAAACCGCTTCATCGTGATCGAGTCTGATCGCAAGTACCTCCTGACCGTTGACGGCCTTCGCCTGGAGTGGCCTTGTAAGCAGATCTCTGGTCATACCGTCCGCAAACTCGCCGAAGTTGGCCCAGGCAAGCGCCTGTTGCTGGAGCGGGAGGATGAGGCAGATCTGGAAGTCGAAGACACCACATTCATCAACCTGGATGCTGCCGGTATTGAGCGCTTCATCACACGCAAGGCCGTCTGGAAGCTCAATATTCAAGGGGAAGTGTACGAGTTCCCGAAGCCGATCGTTTCGGTACGAGAGGCAATCTCGGCCGCTAGCCTGGACCCCAACCGGGACTGGCAGATTTACCTGATCGTTCGTGATCAGCCCAAGCGTGAGCTGACCATCAACGACGAAATCGATCTGCGTCCAGATGGGATCGAAAAGCTGCGCTTGACGCAAAAAGATGTGAGCAACGGCGAGGCAACCCTGCCACTTCGTCGTGAGTTCAAACTGCTCGATCGTGACGAACAGCATCTGGATGTCGCTGGCCATCACTGGGAGACCCGGCTGACCAGCGGGGCCGGCCGGTGGCTGTTGATCCACAACTACCAGCTGCCGCCCGGCTATTCCGAGCAGGTCGTGCAACTGGCATTGAACATTCCATCGACCTATCCCAACACCGCCATGGACATGTTCTATCTGTATCCAGTTGTCCACCTGGCCAACGGCGCAGTGATTCCGCAGACGGAGGCTACGGTGGAAGTCGACGGGGTCCCATTCCAACGCTGGTCTCGCCATCGCTCCTGGAACCCATCGACCGATAACGTAATGACCCAACTGGCAATGGCTGATGGCTGCCTTCACAAGGAGGTTGGCCTGTGAAAAACGGATCTCGCCTCGTACTGACGGCCGAGATCTACACCACCCTCCGGGAACACCTGTTCCCGGGGGACGGTAAAGAGGCCGCAGCTATTCTCATCTGTACCCGCACACCTGGCTCCGCGCTCAAGCTCCTGTCAAAGGAACTGATCTTGGTGCCTTATGAGGAGTGCGCGGTCAGGCAACCACACGCCATCACCTGGCCAGGAGCATACCTCGAAAAAGCGATTGATGAAGCGCTTCCCCAATCGCACTCGATCATCCTCGTGCATTCTCACCCCGGGGGACTGTTTCAGTTCTCTCGTGTCGATGATGACAGCGACTCGAGCACCATGGTCTCCCTGTATCAAGGAGTGGAGGCAGTCCACGGCTCGGCCATCATGACACCCGATGGTGCAATGCGAGCTCGGGTCTACCAGGAGGGCGGTTTTCCAGAGGACATCGCCATGGTGACTGTGCCAGGCCATGACATCCACTACTGGTTCCCCCACTCCTATGAGCAGCAACAAGCTCTGGCCTTCACCTCTGAAATGACTGCCACCCTGGGTCGACTAACCGCGGCCGTGATTGGCGTCTCAGGGACCGGCTCGATTGTTTCGGAGCAACTCACCCGCCTCGGATTCGGTAGCTTGATTCTGATCGACCACGACCAGGTCGAGCTCAAAAACCTCAACCGGATCCTCAACTCCACGCTAAAGGATGCGCAAGAATCTCGCACCAAGGTTGACGTCTTCGCCGAAGCCATAGAAAAGATTCGCGGTTCGAAAATCGCCCATGCCATCAACAAGACGGTGTTCAGCAGGGAGGCCGTGATGGCCGTGGCTGAAGCCGATGTCATCTTCTGTTGTGTCGACTCCCACCAGGGAAGACTGATATGCGACCTGATGGCATCGAGCTTTCTTATCCCGTTGTTCGATGTCGGTGTGACCATCCCAACACGCCTGTCCAATAAAGGCGTTCGCCAGATCCATGATGTACAAGGGCGGATCGACTATGTTCGGCCAGGCGGTTCAACGCTTTTTGACCGCAAAGTTTACACCGCAGATTCGCTGGGTGCTGAAGAGCTGAGAAACACAGATTCCAAAGCTCACAATGAGCAGGTGAAACAGGGCTACATCTCCGGCCTTCCAGAAGAGGCCCCCTCCGTCATCACATTGAACATGCGAGCAGCCAGCGCGTGCGTGAATGAATTCATCGCTCGCGCCTTCCCGTTCCGTGAAGACCCCAACCAGAACTACGCGCGCAGCAAGTTCTCCCTTTCAGGCTGCTATGAAGAATACGAAGCGGAAACGGGCCTTCCAAAGGGCGAGAACCCTGCTCTGGCTCAAGGAGCGCGGGAACCTCTGTTGGGCCTCCCGCCCCTTGGGGCCAAGCAATGAGTGGGCTCAATAAGTTATTCCGCAAGTTCATTCTCAGGTTTGAGCACCTGCTTCCCCCTCGACGGCTTGTTGTCGTCGAGGGGGACTCGCTCCCCTCCAAGATGCCGATACGCACGATCGTTCTCGCGAAAGATGCGCGCGAGGATTGGTGTATTGGACTGCAGTGCCCTTGCGGGTGCGGCAGAACGATTGAGCTTCTAGTGATTGATGAAGCAAAGCCGAGGTGGGACTACAGCATCAATGCTGACGGTTACCCGTCGCTTCATCCATCGGTATGGCTGAACAACGGCTGCCGCTCACACTTTTGGCTCAAGAACGGCCGTATTCATTGGTGCTGATCAATAACCACACCTTCAACAGCAGCAGGTTTCTGTAGAACGAGAGGCAAATTTTATGCGCATGAATGGATTGGCACGACTGGCTCAGAGCATGAGCGCTCAGGAAATCGATATTCAGCAATTTCTTTTCACAGATGGAGCAGCAAGCTTTGATTGCCTGTTTTCCATGCGGGGAGACTATGAGCTTTCACTCACCTCCCGGGGCGAAAACCCCAAGTTTTTTCTCTTCGCCGTCTCCGATGATTTTCAGCTTTCGACCTATTTGAACGGCGACCACTTCGCTAATCTCATGAGCGTACTGAAAACTCATGAGATGTCGACCCAAGGGTTCAGTACCTCCCGCTTCTTTCAATCCCTGGACGCGGCGGTGCCGCCTAAGGCCACTAAAGACCGCGTACCCACAGCATCGCAGATCTTAACCCTTCGTCATGACCTGGAAGAACGAGATCGTCCGTTTTTCGATACCTGGATCTACTGGAAAGAACGGGGCCCCCAGAAAGAAAACCTGAAAAAGACATGCACAGTATTGGGCCCAGAAGCGTACGCATTCAGCGTCAAGAACCGAGCTTCGTCCAAATGGAGCGCGGTTGATCTTGGAAGGTCATGGAGGTAGCCCAGAACCAGCCGAAAATGTGAGAAGCCGGCGCTCCAGCTAAATGAACACAAGCGAAGCATCACGCCTCGCTTGCGACCATAGAAGTGCACTTCGGTTTTAATAGCCATCCAATCGCATGGAACGCAGCGTTTTGAGCCACTCAGTAAAGCGAATCGATTTTTCCTACCCTCGCGTTGATCTACGACACCTGAAAAGCGGCGTTGTAAAGTTTACGGAAGACCACATCGTCTGGTGGTACAACTCTATACGGGTCAATACCCGAGGAGAACGAACCATCCCCGAAGTCGAGGTGATGTTCAAGAAGCTCAATAACGACATTCCCTCCTCAGTGCCCACCTGGGCATCGGTGCCACTCACTGCCCTGCCTCATTACCGCATAGGGAGCATTTGGCGGGAAGGTCAATGCATCTCCGACACAGAGATGGAGGTAAAGATATTCGATATCGACTTTTCATCCGAAAAGTGGAGCATCACCTCCAGGGCTGAGCTCATTGATAGCAGACAGGGCAACGTCTTCCATGAGGATGACTACCCACTGAAATTCACGCGGGATTTGAGCACATTGCTGAACTTCAGTTTGCCCGACGGGAACAACCTTCTTGTGCCCTGTATCGAGTTTTTTGTGCGCGCCTATGCGAGGAATATGGCGGTCTGCAAGGCCCTCAGCACGCTCACGTTCCGCGAAGTGAAGTCCGTTTTCTTCAAGTGCGACAAACGCGACGCCTTCAACTGGCTCATCAAACCCACTGACCAAATGCGCAACGCCGACGCCGTCTTCCTCGCACATCTCCTGTATGACGACTACACCGAAACCCAGGTGAAGCGGCTCAATTCTTCATTCATTTCCAAGGGACCAAACACCAAGGTTTTTCCTGAGGTTGCTCCGTGGTTCCAAGGCGCTGGCCAACTACTCTGCCGCGGTCGACGGATCAATCAAGGAAAGACCTTTTTGTGCTTGGATTTACTGGGCTCAACCCAACCCGAAGGGCGTGAGATCGAATTGTTCAGGGAGACATTCGATAGCAGTGGTGGTGAACAGGGTGGTCGCATTGTCCTGCCCCAAGTCATCAGAACAGCTCGGGCAGAGGAGTTTCTAGCAGAAGAGTCATACGTGCTGCCAGACGCCCGCGGCGAAAAAGTGATATTGAGGCCTCCACCGTTCGAAACCTTGGGCCCCAAACGCACGGTAAAAAGAATCAAATCGTTGAGGGAAACTAACCGTGGGTTGCGCGGACCTCAACCGCCGCAGGCAGACACTTACTCCAGCGGCGATGGCGCCGGGGACGGCAAAAATATCGGCAAGTCGGAGCACGTCTCTGATGTTGTGTTGGAATCCCAAGGTTTTTTGCTCGATATCTGGAATGCCTTTCTCTCTATCAAGCGCGACAACCCTGAGCGTGTGACAGAGGTGAGCTGGTATGTACCTCCAAACTACGGTACATCCGCCCCGCCAAGGATCCTTCTTTTCAACACGAGCGGCCTCGACGGGAGACAGACTGCAGCGCGGAGCTGGGTGTACCTGGAGACGTTGGGCGCTCAGCGCCGAGGCCTGATGATCCTGCGACTCGTGGTCGATAAGCAGCCCTTCTACTGCTTCGAGATCGAGCGCCAAGAGTCGAGCGAGAAGACCCCTAATCCTCGTGGGTTTTCGGGTGTGCTGATGAAAGCTCACACCGAAGACCCAGTCGAGTTTCAGCAGTTTGTAGAGACGGTGACTTCGCGCATCAGAAGCAACCTGGGAATATTCAAAAACATCATGAAGACGTTTCCCCCGAACGCCATAGTATTCACACACCGCTCCAAGGATCAGGACGTTCGTTATCGCACGAGGTTGATCAACGCCTTCGCCCAGGCGGGTGTTGTTCTGGAGTAATCCGGAGGGCAACAGGGTCTCGCGTGTAGGTGCTCGCTGAGGGAATCCAGAGCACCTTCCCTTCATGTTCGACGCTGAATCCAGCCATCCCATTGAAGCTCTCCGGGCGATAGACAAGCGCCTTCCGGCTGACTCTGCGGATATCGTGGAAATAGGCCAGCCCTTTTACGATCCAAGTGGATTCAGGTGCTTCGCCAGAGTCATTTTTCAACAGAGCGACCAATTCGCGCTCGGCCTTATCCCATTTGGCTTTTTCGAGCCACCGTTTCTCGGGGCGAGCTTGTAGCTCGGCACTATAGGTCTTGTTGAGATACCCGACGAATCCTGTCACCGCTGCGACCTGACCCGGAGAGCGGCGCCAGAAGGCCTCTAGCGCTTTCATTCTGGGAAGTGCCTGAGGTACCAACCCGGCGAGCTTGAGGAAATTCACCGCCGCGCGCAGGGCTATTCGTACTGAGCGCAAATCCGTCTCGCTGCGCTCGATGCGCAGTGCCAACTCTGCGTGATACCCATGCAGCAACTGGTTGGACCAGAAGTCGGGTAATTCCGACAACATCTCGGACACCCGACGTTGCTCTGTATGCTCATCACGCTTCTCAGCACTGACGGTGACTGCTCTAATCTCCTGGAGCCAACGCATCGGGTTCTCAGCCTGGCGCAGACCAGAAGCCCCGAAGGTCTTCAGCAGCTGATCGTAGGTAGGTACTCCTCCCCAAAGGGCATCCAACTGCGCGAAGAAACGATAGTGATCATTGATATTCAAAGCGGCTTTGTGTGGCCCATTTCGCATCAAAAGCCACTGCGAAAATGACTCGTAAAGCTGCCGGATACGTGGACTCGTGAAACCAGCCAGGTTCACAGCGACGCGCCTATTGAACAAGCTCGTCCAATAGCAGGTTTCACACGTCCGGCCGCGGCCTGCCGGCATCGCGGCTCCGCAGCTTTCACATGGACGCTCGCCTCCGGCGATACACGCCTTACAACGCAGAACGCCGTCATGGTCAGCAATCAGCACGCGATGCCGCTTACAACTTGGACAGGTAGCCCCCGTGGCCTCCCGACACTTGTTGCAACTGCGCAGCCCTGTCTTGGTACTGACCGCCAAGCGCTGGGAGAGCTTGCCGCAGGCCTGGCAAGGCTCAGGCTCGCGAAAATATGGAACACAGGATTTACACACCGGGCCGTACTCGGACCGCATGCCGATGGCGAACTCTGTTTTGCCACATCGCACACAGGGGCCTGCACGCTCACAGGCGCCGCATAGGGCTGCCAGGTCAAAAATCGGTAGACGGCCAAAATTGCCACACCCTGGACATAGCCGACGCTTGAAAAGGCGCGCGTAACAGGTCTCGCAATAGCGGCAGTGGTTATGGACCTTCTTGGCTTTCACCATGGCACGACCACATTCGTGACAACCTGCGACACGGTCCACTTCAGTGGAAACCATCTCTACGAATCCTTCTCTGCAGACGTAACCACATTCGCCAGACGCCAAGAGGATCACGGGCGTGGTTGTGTTCAGTCATATCCGGGGAGCAACGTGGCCGACAGCTTAAAGCCGAAGCCATGTGAGTCAAAATCTCCGGCGCATCTCGCGCCGGTATCGGGAGTAGCGAATGCGGAAGCGAGGCTCGCGTTGCGCACTCGATGAAGCGCTCGGGCCCCGCCTGCATTATCACCCAAGCTGGTCCGATCAGGGCAGAACGCTCAGCGGGTTGCAGGTATTCGAACGGCAAACCCAGCGACGACGTTGGGCACGCACTGACATCGACCTCCATCAATTGACAGAAAAGACGAGACGAGGCGGTGGGATGACGAACGACGCTTCGAAGCAGACTGATAATGACGCGAGCGACGAACATCCACTCGGCAAAGCCCACCTCAGCCTGACCAAATGCTGTGCTCTTACCGTACAGCCCATCTGCGAATCTCTGGAAAGCCAGTGCCTCTTCCGAACAAGAAAGTGGAGCAGCAATGCTGAAGTGCTCTCCGCAATGATGACACTGAGCGAGGCTGTCCCCCACCCGGAGCAAGCCGGGCTGCAGTGCTGAAAAACAACGGGGGCAGCGGTCGACCAGCAGTGATCGATGCAAAGGACAGGAGGTATGCCAGGCGAGCCGATCTTGAATCAGATAATGAGGCGCTGGTTCATCCATGCATCTAGGGCAGCACTGGAGACCGCCGGCATGGAAGTGGTTTCGACATCCCAGCACCAATATCCATGGCCACAGGTTGCTGATCTGCAGGAAGGCATCAGGATGCAAAGCGTGTGCGACTAGGAGCAGGGTGCTTGCCGTCAAATCCGCAACGCTCACGCCGGTGAGCTGCGCCAAAACCGCAAGACGCGATTCACCCAAGCCCCTATCCAGGTCAATGCACCAGATTCGAGATTTTGGCCAAGCGTTATCGGTGAGTGTCTCTGGTGTGCAAGCGTGGGCCAATGCCGTTCTCACCAACCATGATGAGAACAGCTCGTCAGGCAGTAGCTGCGGAGTCAACGGCCATCTAGGATTCAGACCATGAGCTGCCGGATGCCACGTGTAGGACGCTTCCACGACTTACTCTCGATGAGCGGTCGATCAATACATTCCTTACCGGAGGTAATCGCTTCCGTTGCACATTCTACCAAGAGGCTGTGCAGGTCGCCTGTGTTGCCGCCTGAGATCGAGTGGAGGAGCTGGGCCAGTTCTGGTTGAAACAGGTTTGAAGGTTTCTTGAGTGGGAGTACCAGCTCGAAGGCTTTCAGCAGACGTTGAAAGTCAGCGTCCAGTTTCCAGGTCTCAAGCTTGATGACATCGAAACGGCTGGCATGCTGGGGATCGAGGTGCAAGATCTGAACGGCGTCCGGAGTGCCCACGCCCACGATCGGAATCATCAACGTGTTGCACAACAGCTTGAGGGCGTTCATGACTTCGCGTTGCTTGATCGCGGAGCCCGTCAGCATCGAATGGATCTCATCGATGATCAACATCCTGACCTTCAACTCGCGCAGTGCGTGAATTACCTGGTATCTGAGTTTGACCTTGGTGTCAGTCGCCCGGTAGGGCATCCACATCTGCTCCAGGATCGCGACATACAACTCTTTTTCGTCCGCAGAGGTAGGCGACTCAGCCAGAATGACCGGCCTTACGGGTTCACTGTCTTCATTCACGTAACCCTCTCCATGGGTTTTCACGAACTGACGGATCAACGTTGTTTTCCCGTTGCTCGAATCTCCGACCAAGAGCAGGTTCGGCATCCGAGGACGTTTGTGAGCATCGAGAAGCGAATCCAACGTCTGCAAGATCTTGGTTGCCGACTTATAGCCAATCCACCGCGGCTCCCCCATGAAGAGGATGCGCTCCCGATCTGATAGGCCCAGAACCGGTCGAAAATCCTCATGCAGGTGTGCGTAGTCCGTCATTGGATATCACCATCAAATTCAACATCACCGAGTAGCAGCCCTTCGGCAGCAGGGATGACTGGAGCGGGTACAGGATTCGAGAACGGTTTGTTGGGCTGTGCAGGCGTTTTGTTTTTGCTGTGCACTTTATATTTCTGAGCAGCACGCCGGGTCTTTTTTAGTGGTTGAGACCGCCTCGTCTACCAGCGCCCGGCGTTCAATAATAATCCTGCTAATGAGGGCGTCGTCGATGTGCTTACGCCCCTCTTCAACCGCCTGCTGCTTAGCTGCGCGATATTCCCAGACAGTAGCAGCAGGGAACGCCTGGTTGGCCACAGGCACCCGGAAATATTGCTTGAGCACCGGGTCATAGAACCAGATCACGCTGATATCTCTCGGATCGCGCCTGAAGACAAATTTCCGCGCCAGCCCGGTCTCTGGATCTTTGGTATTGATCCAATGCCGCAGCGCATCAGAGTAATAAAAGACGTCGATCTGCACCCCATAGGTCTGCACGGTCCGTTCGTAGTGCGGCATGAAATCCAACTGCAGTGTATGCGGATCGTTAGGTCTCGGCGGAATGCACACCAAAGGGTCCAACTCACGGTTACCGAAGAAGCCGAGATGCCATTTCCGAGATGGACTCATGTACAGCGCAGAATGGTTTTCGTTGTGGTATAGGATGATGGTCATCACCAACCAACGCTCGAATTCATCCATTGTCAAAGCGGAATGCTTGTCTGAGTCGTATCCATCACGATCAGTGATATTGCCGAACGTAGTGCCAGGCAGCTCATGCAGCATCTTCATGAAGGTACCGAGCAGTCGCTCGATATGGCCGCCATATTTCGGATTTTTCTTGGGGCGGAAATTGTTCTCGATATTGTAGTTCGAGCATGAGCGCCGGATGTCTTCAGCTTTGAAGTCGGCTCCGTTGTCAGAATGAACTACGCGCGGGAACCCCCAGACAGGCCAGTCACCCTCTACTCTATGTAGTAAAAGCCAATTCTCTTTCGGCAGGAAAGAGTGCGCCAAACACATACCTACGGATATCGCCGAAGGGTCCTCCAAGGCCAGGTAGTATCCGGTAATCATCCGGGAGTACACATCGATCGCCAGCGTCAGCCACAGTCGACCGATAGGTTTGCGATGACAATCATCCACAATGATCAGGTCAATCGGGGTATGGTCGATCTGCACGATCGCCAGCGGATAGTCCGCACCAGGAAACTGCCCTACCGAAGGCGTGTGACGGTTACGAGCCCTATCTGCATACCCACGCCGGCGCAAAACAATTTTCTCCGGGATGTTTTTGATCCTTGCCCGGACAGCCGACGCGCCAGGGGGCTCAATCCCCATACTTTTTGCGCGCTCCTCAATCTCTTTGATGGTGGACTGGACAGACTTGCGATTGGGGGTCAGATAGAACTCATCAATCACATTGCTGATGAGCTTATCGGCCTGAATCGTCAAGCGGCTACTGCCTGCTTTCCAACCTCTTTTGCGGGGCACCAGCGCCAGCACCTCATGCCAGTTGCGATAGCGCTCCAACCACCGATAAAGCGTTGCAGTGTCGACGCCAACTTCCTTCGCGCGCGTTTCCACGCTGTCACGCTTGATGATCGAGTCATTGATGAAAGGTTTGATCGCGGAGAAACGCTGCTGAGCGATTGCCCAGTCGTCAGAACTGATCGTCGAGACATCGTAGTTGACGTACAGGCCCTCAAGTTTGTCTGGCTCGATAGCCTTGAGATCGGGCACTCGCAGTGATGCGCACTTGCCAGTTTCGACCTCAAGACCAATCACGGTCTGGAAATCCAGAATCTGAACGATGCGGAATGCTTCCTTTTCCCGACGAACCATTGCACCGACCTCGATCGGTACCCGTGCTCTGGACGGCTCGAACGGCTGGAGATGTTCCTCGGAATCAACCTCGTAAATGTTCATGGCGTGACCACCCACAGTTCAAGGTATTCGTTCAGCGGCTCGTTGATGTCGCACTGGACCAAGCCAACAGCAATCAAGTGCCAGAGCAATGAAACCCCACGCCCTCTGTAGATGCCATTGAAGTGACGGGCGAGCAGGTAGTGGACCGGGGCCACTTCCATGCCTCTGATGGTGTTGAGCACCATGTCGATGTCTTCCTGATCGAAGGTATATCGCTCAAAACGCTCGAGGAACACGATGTTCTCCAGAGCCTGACCCCGGATCCTGGACTCGTCATAGATGCTGAACGTCCAACCTTCCTGCTGCGCATATCGACGTGCAGCCTTCCATTTCCCACGCCAGGCACGCCAATTGTTTCGCCACTCGTAAGCGGGCTTCACCTCGACGAGCATCGGTCTGATGTATTGCTCAGGAACGACATTACCTTGGTGGTAATAGACGAGAAAATCTGGTGTGTAGGTATTAGCACGCCCCGATGGATCGATGAAATCGACTGTCACCGGCTGCGCGATCACCGTCTCCACCCGGTAGTTGAACCTCATGCGCTTGAGGAAATCTCGCTCCAACAGCGACTCAAACGGAATGCCTCCAACGCCTCGGAACGGCAGAAAACCTGAAACACTGCGCCAAGTCGATTTGATCTTTCGGACCTGTCTAGGCCGGTCGCATCTATTTCCATTCATTCTCAATCCTGTCGCAGCTATTTTGAAATTTTTTCGCATCTATTGGAGCAGCTGTGAACGGTGTTTCGCTGGCTCTAGATTAACGCTTTCGCATCTATTTCGAAAAGCGACAGCGGCTCAAAACCCCAGCCCGGTGAAATCACCCTGGCCCACAACGGTGTGCTGTTTCTCGATGAGTTGCCCGAGTTCGATCGTAAGGTGCTGGAGGTTTTACGGGAGCCCATGGAATCGGGGCAGATTGTCATTGCCCGCGCCCGCGATCGGGTGCAGTTTCCTGCACGCTTTCAATTGGTGGCCGCGATGAACCCCTGCCCTTGCGGCTACCTGGGTGAACCCAGCGGGCGCTGTCGCTGCACCCCGGAACAGGTCCAGCGTTATCGCAACAAGCTTTCCGGGCCCCTGCTGGATCGCATCGACCTGCACCTGACCGTGGCCCGGGAAGCCACTGCGCTCAACCCACCTGACCGGCCCGGCGCCGACAGTGCCGAGGCCGCCGCCCAGGTGGCCCGGGCACGGAACACACAACTGCAACGCCAGGGCTGCGCCAATGCCTTTCTCGACCTGCACCAACTCAGGTGCCACTGCCGGTTATCCCGCACTGACGAGCACTGGCTGGAAAGCGCCTGCGAGCGCCTGGCCCTGTCGCTGCGTGCTGCCCATCGCTTGCTCAAGGTCGCCCGAACCCTGGCGGACCTGGAGCAAGCCGAGGCGATCAGCCGCCAGCACTTGGCCGAAGCCCTGCAATACCGCCCGGGCTCTTGAGCGCGGCGATCACTCCTGGGTCAAGTCGACCAGAGGCGTAGGACGGACTTCAGTCTGACGACCATCCTGGATCTGGCTGACTTGGCTGAGTGCCTTATCCACAGCCCCTTTGTCCGCCAGCAGGCTGTAGCGGATCTGGAACTGGCGCTGCTCCTTGGCACCAATGGTCGGCACCAGGTTCAGCGGCCGCTGATAACGGCGGTTGTAGGAAAAGCTGGTGCCCGGCTCCAGCCCCGTGACGTAGCCCTGGCCTTGGGTGTCGGTGTTTTTCCACAGGGAGAACACCGGCAACTGCAGGGTGTTGAAACCCAGGGACACGCCCAGGCTGCCCGCCTTGTTGTGCAGCACGGCCAGGGTCTGACCCTTGGCATCGGCGTACGGCACCACGTTGTAGACGGTTTCGTCGTAGTCACGGGTCGGCCCGCGGTAGGTCTGCCAATCTCCCAGGTCAGCCTTGGCCTTGTCGTTGAATGGCGAGACCTGCTTCACCGGCGCGGCAAACTTCGCCCCTTGTTCGAGGAACGGGGTGCTGAAGTTGCTGTGGTAAAGCGCCTGGTATTCCTTGGGGTAGTCGCCGTTGTTGGTCAGGGTGTCGTTGAGGCTGAAACTGACGCTGCCCGGCTCGGTGACCAGTTCGGTGGCCACCGAGAAGTCCACCTTCTTGAACGCCTGCTCCTTGAGCTCGCCGCGCAGGGTGATGGCATAGGGCGGCTTTTCATCGATGTGCAGGGTGACCTTGCTGGCCGGAATGTTCGCCGCCCGACCATGCAGGGTCAGCAGCTCGCCGTTGTCCATGCCCGGGTGGCCGACCCACTCGTAACCGCAACGGGTCACCAGTTCGTTGAAACCTTCCAGCCAACCCAGGCCGCCCCGGCCGTTGAGCTCGATAAAAGCCGGGTTGACCACTTCCTTGACCGGCGAATCCCAGCCCAGGCGGATATCGCCAACCGACGCCTGGAGCACGTTCATACCCCGGGTTGGGACCACAGACAGCTTCATGGCGCCATTGTCGATGTCGACAATGCTCACCCCTTCCTGCGGCCGCCGTGGAGGGTGCGCAGGGTCACGGAGAACGGCTGGGCGGTCTTGACCCCCAGTTGTTCGCTGGTGATGTGCAGGTTTTGCGGGGCCTTGTCGCTGTCCAGCAGCACGTAGTCCCAGGCCATGGCATGGGAAGCAGCGCTCAGGGCGCCAAGGGTGACAAGCAGTTTGAGCGGAGTCATGAACGGGTGCCTTTCTTGGAGTTGTGCAATTTTTATAGCGCTGATGAAACGTTTCAGCAAGCTAAAAGAACAGCACTCCAAGACCAGCACGACACGGGGAGGCGCTGACCGCCGCACCGCCGACGCCTGTCCCTCTCGGTGCAGGCGTGGGGTGGACGGTCAGACTGGGGGCTCAGCGAAAGCGATCGACTTCGTGGCGCAGGTCCGCCGCGAGCTTCTCCAGCTCTTTGGCGGTGACGGCCAGGTTCGACACCACTTCGCGCTGCTCGCTGTTGGCCAGGGCGATGCTCTGCAGGTTGCTGCTGAGCAAGGTGGCGGTGCTGCTCTGCTCCTGGGTGGCCGTGGTGATGGCAGCGAACTGCTGGCCCGCGGAACGGCTTTGCTCGTCGATCTGTGCCAGCGCCGAAGCCACGTCGGCGTTGCGCGACAGGCCTTCCTGCATCAACCGCTTGCCCTGCTCCATGGTGCTGATGGCGTTACCGGTTTCCTGCTGGATGCTGTTGATCATCTGCGAGATTTCATCGGTCGCCTCGCGGGTCCGCGAGGCCAGGTTGCGCACCTCATCGGCCACCACCGCAAAACCCCGACCTTGCTCGCCGGCACGGGCGGCTTCAATGGCGGCGTTGAGGGCCAGCAGGTTGGTTTGGTCGGCAATCGCGGTAATCACCCCAACAATGCCGCCGATTTCCTGGGAACGTTGCCCCAGAGTATTGATCACCGTCGCGGTGCTGTTCAGGGCCCCGGCGATCTGTTCCAGGGAGGCCGACGCCTCTTCCATGGAGGTCCGGCCAATGCGGGTTTGCTGCGCATTCTCCTGGGCCAGGCGCTCGGTGTTGCCCATGTTGTCGGCGATGTTCAGCGACGTGGCGCTGAACTCCTCGACCGCGCCCGCCATGCTGGTGATTTCCCCGGACTGCTGTTCCATGCCTTCGTAGGCCCCGCCGGACAAGCCGGACAACGCCTGGGCCCGACCATTGACGTCCTGGGCCGCCTGGCGAATGTGCTCGACCATGGTCGACAGCGCTTCGCCCATCTGGTTGAAGCTGCGGGCCAACTGACCGATCTCGTCGTGGCTGGCGACTTTCAGGCGCACGCTCAGGTCTCCCGCGCCCAACGCCTCGGCCTGGCGCACCAGGTCACCCAGGGGCGCCAGCTTGCTGCGCAACAGCCAGACCGTTGCCCCCACTGCCAGCAACATCGCCAACAGGCTGCCAATGACCAGGCGAATGCCGACGCTCCAGGTCACGGCACGGATTTCCGCCTTGGGCATGCTCGCCACGACCGACCACGGGCCGCCTTCGAACGGCACTGCAAGGCTGTAGAAGTCCTCGGACTTGTCGCTCCAGAAGCGGCCCTGGCCTGGCGTCTGCGCCAGCTCAAGCATGGTCGGCAGCGCCTGTTCCAGGTCCTGCACGCCCGCGGGCGGCACCAGCCATTTCTTTTGCTCGTCCAGCAGCGCCAGGGAGCCGGTGTGACCGATACGGAAGCGCTTGAGGTTGGCGAACTGGGCGTTTTGCGCGTCGGTATAGTCGAACCCCACGAACAGCACCGCAATCACTCGCCCGCTGCTGTCGCGCACCGGTGTGTACTGGGTCATGTAGGACCGTTCGAACAGCAAGGCGCGGCCGACATAACTCTGGCCCGCCATGAGTTTCTGATAAGCCGGGTGGGCATGGTCCAGCAACGTGCCGATGGCACGGGTGCCGTCCTGCTTGCTCAGGGAAGTGCTGACCCGGATGAAGTCCTCGCCGCTGCGCACAAACAGGGTCGCCACGCCGGCAGTCATCTGTTTGAACTCGTCAACTTCCTTGAAGTTGTTGTTCAACACTTCGTTGCCCAAGTGCAACCCTGGGGTCGGGGTGCCGGCCACAGTCACGGGTTCATCCGGGTGCACGCTCAAGCCACCGCTGAAACGCTTTTCAAACAGGCCGCTGAGGCGCTGGGTGCTTTCGCGCAGGGTGCCGTGAAAGGTGTTGAGCTGGTCGGCCAGCAAACGGGCCTCACTGGCCAGGTGTTCTTCCCGGGTATCGAGGTTGGCGGAATCCAGGGAGCGCAGGGCAAACAGGGCGCTGCCGCTGATCACGACCGCCAGTATCACAGCAAGGGCAAGACCCAGCTGCGAGGCGATCCGGGCACGAGGTTGAGGCATGACGGCTCCTGGCCAAGCAACCGGATCGTCCTGATCGCGTCATCGGCTCGGCAACATTTTTTAGTAGGAAGAAAGGCTCGAACCTTCCAGAACGGAGGTTCCACTTTCCCTAGAGTTCGGCGGCAAGCTTGAATACTTGAGCAATCTGGACAGGTATCTTGCAACGCCGAGCACACGGACGCTTCATCGATTCAGCCCAACCGCTCTACAACGGGCAATTGCATGGCTTTTACCTCGTTCTGGAGAAAATCGCTGAGGCGGCGCAAACGTTCACCTCCAGGCCGGGTTTTCGGCCAAACCAGGTAATAATTCTCGCCGCTGGCCACCGCGGTGGGCCAAGGCAGGCTGAGGCGACCCTGGGCCACGTCCTCGGCCACCATGAGCAAATCCCCCATGGACACGCCGTACCCCCGCGCGGCGGCAATCATCCCCAGCTCCAGGGTGTCGAACACCTGCCCGCCTTTGAGGGAAACCCGCTCGGACAAACCCATGCGCTCCAGCCAACTGCGCCAGTCGCGACGGTCGGGGGTGGGGTGCAACAACTCGGTGGCGGCCAAGCGCTCCACGTCCCAGGGCTGATCGTTGAGCAGATTCGGTGCGCCCACCGGGATCAGTAACTCCGGGAACAGGTAACTGGCCTCCCAATCCGGGGGGAAATGACCATTGCTCAGCAGCACCGCGCAATCGAACGGCTCTTGGTTGAAGTCCACGGCGTCCACGTCCATCCAGGCGCTGGTCAACTGCACCTCATTGCCAGGCTGCAAGTGGCGGAAGCGGCTCAGGCGCGCCAGCAACCAACGCATGGTCAGGGTCGAAGGGGCCTTCATGCGCAAGATGTCATCTTCAGCGCGCAAGGTATTGCAGGCGCGTTCCAGGGCGCCGAAGCCCTCACGAATCCCCGGCAGCAGCAGGCGCGCGGCCTCGGTGAGTTGCAGGTTGCGCCCGCTGCGCAGGAACAGCCGGCAGGCGAAGTGCTCCTCCAGGGTGCGGATATGCCGGCTGACCGCGCTCTGGGTGATCGACAACTCCTCGGCCGCCCGGGTGAACGAGCTGTGTCGGGACGCGGCTTCAAAGGCACGCAAGGCGTAGAGCGGGGGAAGACGGCGGGACATCACGGCACTCCGATAACGCGAGAGGGCTAACCTACCAGAAAGCGCTTTGCATGAGTTTTAATCATGCGAGCAATCGTTTTTATCCCTTTGTGCATCCACCCCAGAGCGCCGAAAATCAGCGCTCTCCCCCCTCTTCGAGCTACCAAGCCTGATGACCAAGCAGCATCCAGCACGTATTGAACTCGGGGCCATCCTGCGGCTGGCCGGGCCGTTGATCGCCTCGCAGTTGGCGCACATGCTGATGGTCCTCACCGACACCCTGATGATGGCCCGGCTCAGTCCGCAAGCCCTGGCCGGCGGCGGCCTGGGGGCGGCCAGCTACTCCTTCGTATCGATTTTCTGCATCGGCGTGATCGCCGCGGTCGGCACCCTGGTTGCCATCCGCCAAGGCGCCGGGGACATCCCGGGCGCGGCCCGCCTGACCCAGGCCGGGCTCTGGCTGGCGTGGCTGATGGCCCTGGTGGCCGGGTTGTTACTGTGGAACCTCAAGCCGGTCTTGCTGCTGTTCGGCCAAACGCCCGACAACGTCGACGCCGCGGGCGAGTTCCTGCTGATCCTGCCCTTCGCCCTGCCCGGCTACCTGAGCTTTATGGCCTTGCGCGGTTTCACCAGCGCCATTGGCCGCGCCACGCCGGTGATGGTCATCAGCCTGGCGGGCACCGTGGCCAACTTCCTGCTCAACTACGCCTTGATCACCGGCATGTTCGGCCTACCGAAACTGGGGCTGATGGGCATCGGCCTGGTCACCGCCATCGTGGCCAACTGCATGGCCCTGGCCCTGGCCTGGCACATCCACCGGCACCCGGCCTACGCCGCCTACCCGCTGCGCCAGGGGCTGCTGCGACTCAACCGGCAGTACTTGAAGGAACTGTGGCGCCTGGGCCTGCCGATTGGCGGCACCTACGCGGTGGAAGTCGGGCTGTTCGCCTTCGCCGCCCTGTGCATGGGCACCATGGGCAGCACCCAGTTGGCCGCGCACCAGATCGCCCTGCAGATCGTCTCGGTGGCGTTTATGGTGCCCGCCGGCATTTCCTACGCCATCACCATGCGCATCGGCCAGCACTACGGCGCCGGACAATTACTGTCGGCGCGCCTGGCCGGGCGTGTGGGGATCGCCTTCGGTGCCGTGGCCATGCTCGGCTTCGCCCTGGTGTTCTGGCTGTTGCCCCAGCAGTTGATCGGGCTGTTTCTCGACCATGACGACCCGGCGTTCCGCGACGTGATCAACCTGGCGGTGAGCCTGCTGGCGGTGGCGGCTTGGTTCGAACTGTTCGACGGCACCCAGACCATCGCCATGGGCGCGATTCGCGGGCTCAAAGACGCCAAGACCACGTTCCTGGTGGGGCTGGGTTGCTATTGGCTGATCGGGGCGCCTGCAGCGTGGCTGATGGCGTTCACCCTGGGTTGGGGACCGACGGGGGTGTGGTGGGGGTTGGCGCTGGGGTTGGCGTGTGCCGCCATCAGCCTGACGCTGGCCTTCGAGTGGCGGATGAAGCGCATGGTCAAACGCCAGCCCGAGTCCCTCCGGGCCAACGCTCAAGGCGTGGCTGACCTGTCGGCCTAGACCGCACCCAAAACGGTTTGCTGCTGGGCGCCGAAGGTCAGGTAATCCACCAGTTCGGCGAGGGGCAAGGGTTTGCTGATCAGGTAGCCCTGGGCCTGGTCACACCCAAAGCCGCGCAGCAGCGCCAGTTGCTCAGGGGTTTCCACGCCCTCGGCCACCACCTCCAGGTTGAGGTTGTGGGCCAGGTTGATCATTGCGTGCACCAGTTTGCGGTTCTCTTCGCGTTGCTCCATGCCGCCGACAAAGCTTTTGTCGACCTTGAGCAAGGCGATCGGCAGGCTGTTGAGGTGAACGAAGGACGAGAAGCCGGTGCCGAAATCATCCAGGGAGAAGCGCACGCCCAGGCGTCCCAGCGCATCCATGGTCTGTTTCACCAGGTCGCTGCGACGCATCACGGCGGTCTCGGTCAGTTCGAATTCCAGCCACTGCGCCTCGACCCCACGCTCGGCAATCAGCCGGCTCAGGGTGGAGAGCAGCTGGCTGTCCTGGAACTGGCGAAACGACAGGTTGACCGCCATGTGCAGGGGCGGCAGGCCGCGCTCACGCAGGGCCTGCATATCCCGCAGGGCACGCGATATCACCCAGTAGCCCAAGGGCACGATCAACCCGCTCTGCTCGGCTAGGGGCACGAACTCGCTGGGCGGCAACAGCCCCCGCTCGCCATGGCGCCAGCGCACCAGGGCCTCGAGGCCGACGATCTGCCCGTCGTGCAGGTTCAGGCGCGGCTGGTAATGCAGCTCCAGCTCATCACGCCGCAGGGCCCGGCGCAGCTCGCTTTCCAGGTCGGCAAGACTGCGGGCATTGCGGTTGATGCGCTCGTTGAAGATATGAAAGGTGCAGCCCTGGGTGCTCTTGGCTTGCTGCATGGCGATGTGGGCGTGCCACATCAGCGGGTCCGCACCGGCATTGGCCCGGGCGTGAGCCACGCCCAGGCTGCAACCGATCAACAGGCTCTCGCCATCGACCCAGTAGGGCTCGGCCATGACTTCGGTGATGCGCTCGGCCATCCACTCGGCCCGCTGCGGGGCTCGGCGGGTGTCGATCAGCAAGGCGAACTCATCGCTGCCCAGCCGCGCCAACTGGTCGCCGGCCTCGAGCTGGCTCTTGAGCCGCGACACCACTTGCAGGATCAGCCGGTCGCCGGCCTGGTGGCCGAGGGCATCGTTGGCGTGGCGAAAGTTATCCAGGTCCAGGTGACCCAGGGCCAGGCCGCGCCCCTCGTTTTCCGCCAGGCGCGCTGCCAGCAGGGTCTGGAAGCCCTGGCGGTTGGCGATGCCGGTCAACGGGTCCTGTTCGGCCAGGCGCTGCAGGGTGTTTTCCAGCACGCCGCGCTCGCGCACATGGCGCAGGCAACGGCGCAAGGTATCCACATTCAATACATCGCGCACCAGCCAGTCGCTCGCACCCACAGGGGCCGCCGGCGGCTCCTGATCCAGCAGCAACACGGTGGGCAGGCTGCAACGACCCGGCTGCGGTTGCAGGTGGGGAACGCTCAACAGCACCGCATTGCGGTCGTCATCGAACAGACGGCTGACAGAGTCCCAGGTGGGGGCGCTGATCAGTACAACCGAGTCTCCCAATGGAGCGAGACACTCACGCAACAACGCTGCCCACGCTGGCTCTTCGGCCAGTAGCAGCAAACGCAAGGGTTCGACAGGCTTGGACAAGCTAGCTCCCTAGACTCTGCAAAAGAAGGTGGCGGTGGGCATTAGTGGGGATGCGAATAAACAATAACAGATGATATTGATTATCAAACGCAGTTTCTTCCGACGCTCTAACTCGAACATTAGACGCATATTCAGCGCGCATCCTGCGGGAAAGTATCAAAACCGGCAAATTTAGATAGCGTCTTGCGTCACAAGTCGGAGAGAGGCAGCAGAATCCGCCCAGCCTGTTAAAATGCCCGCCCATTTCGTAACCGACTCCCCTGACCGTCATGTCCCGACTCAATCCCCGGCAGCAAGAAGCCGTGAACTATGTCGGCGGCCCTCTTTTGGTGCTCGCCGGTGCTGGCTCCGGCAAGACCAGCGTGATTACCCGCAAGATTGCCCACCTGATCCAGAACTGCGGTATCCGCGCCCAGTACATCGTCGCTATGACGTTTACCAACAAGGCCGCGCGGGAGATGAAGGAACGGGTCGGCACCCTGCTCAAGGGTGGAGAAGGCCGTGGCCTGACCGTGTGCACCTTCCACAATCTGGGCCTGAACATCATCCGCAAGGAGCATGTGCGGCTGGGCTACAAGCCGGGCTTCTCGATCTTCGACGAGACCGACGTCAAGGCCTTGATGACCGACATCATGCAGAAGGAGTATGCAGGCGACGATGGCGTCGACGAGATCAAGAACATGATCGGCGCCTGGAAAAACGACCTGATCCTGCCCGCCGAAGCCCTGGAAGCCGCGCGCAACCCCAAGGAACAGACCGCCGCCATCGTCTACACCCACTACCAGCGCACGCTCAAGGCGTTCAACGCGGTGGACTTCGACGACCTGATCCTGCTGCCGGTGAAGCTGTTCCAGGACCACGCCGACATCCTGGAAAAGTGGCAGAACAAGGTGCGCTACCTGCTGGTGGACGAATACCAGGACACCAACGCCAGCCAGTACCTGCTGGTGAAGTTGCTGATCGGCAAGCGCAACCAGTTCACCGTGGTGGGCGACGACGACCAGTCGATCTACGCCTGGCGCGGTGCCCGGCCGGAAAACCTGATGCTGCTCAAGGTCGACTACCCGTCCCTGAAAGTGGTGATGCTGGAGCAGAACTACCGCTCTACCAGCCGCATCCTGCGCTGCGCCAACGTGCTGATTTCCAACAACCCCCACGAATTCGAAAAACAACTGTGGAGCGAGATGGGCCACGGTGACGAGATCCGGGTAATCCGCTGCCGCAACGAAGACGCCGAAGCCGAGCGCGTGGCCATGGAAATCCTCAGCCTGCACTTGCGCACCGACCGCCCCTACAGCGATTTCGCGATCCTCTATCGCGGCAACTACCAGGCCAAGCTGATCGAGCTGAAGCTGCAGCATCATCAGATTCCCTATCGCCTGTCGGGGGGCAACAGCTTCTTCGGACGTCAGGAAGTGAAAGACCTGATGGCCTACTTCCGCCTGATCGTGAACCCGGACGACGACAACGCCTTCCTCCGGGTGATCAACGTGCCGCGCCGGGAAATCGGCTCCACGACCCTGGAAAAACTCGGCAACTACGCCACCGAGCGCAAGATTTCGATGTACGCCGCCACCGACGAAATCGGCCTGGGCGAACACCTCGATACGCGCTTCACCGATCGCCTGGCGCGCTTCAAGCGCTTTATGGACAAGGTGCGCGAGCAGTGCGCCGGAGAAGACCCGATCAGCGCCCTGCGCAGCATGGTCATGGACATCGACTATGAAAACTGGCTGCGCACCAATAGCTCCAGCGACAAGGCCGCGGATTACCGCATGGGCAACGTCTGGTTCCTGATCGAAGCGCTGAAGAACACCCTGGAAAAAGACGAAGACGGCGAGATGACCGTCGAAGACGCGATCGGCAAGCTGGTGCTGCGCGACATGCTGGAGCGCCAGCAGGAAGAGGAAGACGGTGCCGAAGGCGTGCAGATGATGACCTTGCATGCGTCCAAGGGCCTGGAGTTCCCCTATGTGTTCATCATGGGCATGGAAGAGGAAATCCTCCCGCACCGCTCCAGCATCGAAGCCGACACCATCGAGGAAGAACGGCGCCTGGCTTACGTGGGTATTACCCGTGCGCGTCAGACCCTGGCCTTTACCTTTGCGGCCAAGCGCAAGCAGTACGGGGAAATCATCGACTGCGCGCCCAGCCGCTTTCTCGATGAGTTGCCGCCCGACGATTTGGCGTGGGAAGGCACCGACGACACGCCGACCGAGGTCAAAGCCGTTCGCGGCAACACCGCGCTGGCAGATATACGCGCCATGTTAAAACGCTAGAATTGACTACTTTTTAAACAATCACCCCTGTGGGAGCGGGCAAACCCGCGATGAGGCGCCAAGGCCGCCAAACGCATCGTGGGCAAGCCCGCTTCTACAGGAGGCCATAGCTACTTGAGGATGTTCCGTGGAAGCACTGCACAAGAAAATTCGCGAAGAAGGCATCGTGCTTTCCGATCAAGTCCTGAAGGTCGATGCCTTTCTGAACCATCAGATCGACCCGCAGTTGATGAAGCTGATCGGCGACGAATTCGCCACGCTGTTCAAGGATTCCGGGGTTACCAAGATCGTCACCATCGAAGCCTCGGGCATTGCGCCGGCGATCATGACCGGCCTGAACCTGGGCGTGCCGGTGATCTTCGCCCGCAAGCACCAGTCCCTGACCCTGACCGAGAACCTGCTATCGGCCAGCGTGTACTCCTTCACCAAGCAAGTGGAAAGCACCGTGGCCATTTCCCCACGGCACCTGACCAGCAGCGACCGGGTGTTGGTCATCGACGACTTCCTGGCCAATGGCAAGGCGTCCCAGGCGCTGATCTCGATCATCAAGCAAGCTGGCGCCACCGTGGCGGGCCTGGGCATCGTGATCGAGAAGTCGTTCCAGGGCGGCCGCGCCGAACTGGACGCCCAGGGTTACCGCGTGGAATCCCTGGCCCGGGTCAAATCCCTGGCTGGCGGCGTGGTCACCTTCATCGAGTAATCGATGCCCTGTATCAAGCCTGTAGGAACCGGCTTGCCGGCGATGGCGGTTTCAGATGGAGCGGCGGGTTTGCGGGCCTTATCGCTGGCAAGCCAGCTCCTACAAGAAACCCGCACGCCCCGCACCTGTAGGAGCCGGCTTGCCGGCGATAGCGGTTTCGGATGGAGCGGCAGGCTTGCAGGCCTTATCGTTGGCAAGCCAGCGCCTACAAAAAACCGCACGCCGCGCACCTGTAGGAGCCGGCTTGCCGGCGATAGCGATTTCGGATGGAGCGACAGGCTTGAGGGCCTTATCGCTGGCAAGCCAGCGCCTACAAAAAACCCGCACGCCCCACACCGGTAGGAGCCGGCTTGCCGGCGATGGCGGTTTCAGACGGAGCGGCAGGCTTACCCCGGGCTTGCCGCGGTGGTCGCTTGTAGCCCGGCGAGCAGCAGGCGCTGGTACAGATCCTCTTTCAAGCCTTCCGGGCTGGCCAACTGCATCCGCTGCAAATGCTCGGGAAACGCCTGGGGCTCCGGGGCATCGAGGGCGGCCTTGCCCAGCTCCAGAATCTCGCTGAGCTTGAACTTGCTCTTCAGCCAGTTCAGCGCCCGCAACAGGTCCCGCTCTTCTGCGCTGAAATCACTGCCCAGCGGATACTCCGGAAACAACTGAGGATGGCGCGCCTGGATGGCCAGCAGACGCTGCGGGCTGTTGTCGGCAAAACGCGGATCCAGGCGGAAATCCTTCGCCAGCTTGCCGGCCTTCTGCGCCTGTTCGATCAGGCCGGGCTGGAAGCGTGAATCGCTGATATTGAGCAAGGCCTCGATCACCGCAGCGTCGGTTTTGCCACGCAGGTCGGCGATGCCGTACTCGGTGACCACAATGTCCCGCAGGTGCCGAGGGATGGTGCAGTGGCCGTACTCCCAGACGATGTTGGAGTTCACCTCGCCGCCCGCTTCGCGCCAGCTGCGCAGGATCAATATGGAGCGCCCGCCTTCCAGCGCATGGGCCTGGGCAACGAAGTTGTATTGCCCGCCCACGCCGCTGAGCACCCGGCCATCTTCCAACTGGTCGGCCACACCGGCGCCCATCAGGGTCATGGTGAATGCACTGTTGATAAAACGCGCATCACGGCGTTGCGCACGCTTGAGCGCTTCCTCGCCGTACAGCTCGTTGATGTAACTGATGGCGGTCATATTGAAATGCGCCAACTGCTCCTGGGACAGCTCGCGCAAACGCTGATAGAAACTGCGCGGGCCGAGGAAAAAACCGCCGTGCACCGAGACGCCGCCCTGGGCCTGGGACTCGTCCAGGGTCCCGGCGTTGGCCTGTTGTTGCAACTCCAGCGTCGGGTAGACCTTACGCCGCACAATACCCGCGTCGGCCAGCACCAGCAGGCCGTTGACGAACATTTCACTGCAGCCATACAAGCCTTGGGCAAAGGGTTCGACGCCGCCTTGCGCCTCGATCAGCGGCGTCCAATACGGGCTACCCAGGTCCGCCAGCAGCGCCTGATACCCCGGGTTGTCGGCCTGTCGCGCCAGCAATGCTGCGGTCAGCCCGTCGCCCATGGAGCCGATGCCAATCTGCAAGGTCCCGCCATCGCGGACCAGGGTGCTGGCATGCAGGCCGATGCAATGATCCTGCAGCCCCACCGGCATGTTGGGCGTGGAAAACAACGTGCGCTGCTCGTCCTCGTCCAGCAGCAGGTCGAACGCCTCGGCGTCGATTTCGGCATCGCCCGGCATGTAGGGCAGCCCTGGGTGGACCTGGCCCAGGAGCAGGATGGTTTCACCGGCGGCCCGGCGCTTGGCGATCATCGGCAGCAGGTCGAGGGTGATGTCCGGGTTGCAGCTCAGGCTCAGGCGCTGCGGGTCCTGGGGGTCGCGGGCAAGCAACTGGGCCACCAGGTTCAGGCCCGCCGCATTGATGTCCCGGGCAGCGTGGCTGTAGTTGCTGCTGACGTAGTCTTCCTGCGCCGAGCGGCTGTGCAACAAGCTGCCGGGCTGCATGAAGAACTGCTGGACATGGACGTTCGCGGGGAGGCTGTCGCGGCGCAGGTCGGCGAGGAAATCCAGCTCGGGGTAGTCACCGAACACCCGCTCGATAAAGGGCTCAAGGAAGCGTCGCTGCAAGCCGTCGCCCAAGGGCGGGCGTCCCAGGCACAGCGCGGTGTAGATGGTCAGTTGGCGTTCGGGCAACTGGGCAATGCGTTGATACAAGGCATTGGCAAAACCATTGGGTTTGCCCAATCCCAGGGGCATGCCCAAGTGAATGTGCGCCGGCAGCCGCGCCAGCACTTCATCAACCGCATGCTCGATAGAACAGGACTGCAGCATCTGACCCTCCTGGGACCTTCCATGAATTGAGGTTGGACCGAGCTTGCCGGGACTTTGCTGCATTGAACAGCCGGGAGGCCAAATCCCAGGCACAAAAAAGCCGCTCGCAAGCGGCTTTTTCGCGAGAAATGGCGGCTTATTTCAGGCCGGACATTTTCTGGATGGCGCCTTTGAGCTCATCGTCGGAGCAATCGGCGCAGGTGCCTTTCGGCGGCATGGCGTTGATGCCGGTGATGGCCTTGGCCAGGATGCCGTCGAGGCCGCCCTGGTGATCGGCGCGCTCTTTCCAGGCTGCGGTGTCGCCAATTTTCGGTGCACCCAACAGGCCGGTGCCGTGGCAGGCATTACAGTGCTTGGCAATGACCTCGTCCGGGGTCTTGGCACCACCGCCACCAACGCTGGCGGCCACTTCCATGCCCTTGCATTCCTGCCCCTGGACACAGACTTGGCCGACCGGCTCAAGGCGCTTGGCAATGTCGTCATTGGTCGCAGCTTGAGCGCTGACTGCCCATAGGGCCAATACGGTTGCTGGTGCGGCCAGCATTTTCATAATTAGGTTCACGCGTACACCCTCAATGGTGGCTAGTCACGCCCGCGGCCACGGTTTCGCAGGCGGGCGCAAGTATAACGGTTAGCCCGCCACACTGAAACAACCCTATAGTCGAAGGGGTCTTCAAGCGAGCGAGGTGGCGATCCGGGCGCTGCTGCAAACCGTGCAGAACGCCTCTTCTATTAAAAATTCGCCGGTGTAGCTGCGCTGATTAGTCGCGCCGGAGCATCGAAAGGATTGCGGAAACGGTGCGGCTTCGTACTTTCAAAGTAGTAGCTATCGCCGGCTTCGAGGATAAATGTTTCCAGCCCGACCACCAGTTCCAGGCGGCCCTCGACGAGGATGCCGGTTTCTTCGCCCTCATGGGTGAGCATCTCTTCGCCGGTGTCGGCGCCTGGCGGATAGACCTCATTGAGGAACGCGATGGCCCGGCTCGGGTGGGCGCGGCCGACCAGTTTCATGGTCACGGCGCCGTCGGAGATGTCGATCAGCTCGTTGGCTTTGTAGACGATCTGGGTCGGCTTTTCCTGGAGGATTTCCTCGGAAAAGAACTCGACCATGGACATGGGAATGCCGCCAAGAACCTTTCTCAGCGAACTGATCGAAGGGCTGACACTGTTTTTCTCGATCATTGAAATGGTGCTGTTGGTGACGCCCGCACGTTTGGCGAGCTCACGCTGGGAGAGACCTTTCAGTTTACGGATGGATTGCAGTCGTTCACCGACGTCCAATGCGGCAGTCTCCTAGGGGATCAGGCGTTGTTGTAATTGAGCGTCATCATGGCGACAGCGTTCAGTATTTACAACACTTGGGGCCCAATCCCATTGCGCAAGGCGACTTTCGGTACACCCCCCGGCGCATCAGCTCCCGGAGTAGATCAGCGGCACCCGGCGCAGGTTGCAGAAGATCTGATAAGGGATGCTTTGCGCGGCCTGCGCCACGTCGCTGGCCAGGATGTTCTTGCCCCACAACTCCACGGTCGAACCGAGGCCCGCCTGGGGCACATCGGTGAGGTCGACACACAGCATGTCCATCGACACCCGTCCCAGCAACTGGCTGCGCTGCCCGGCCACCAGCACCGGTGTGCCGGTGGGTGCGTGCCGTGGATAGCCATCGGCATAACCCAGGGCAACCACGCCGATGCGGCTGGGCCGCTGGGTGACGAACCGGGCGCCGTAACCCACCGGCTCGCCAGCCGGCAGTTCACGCACGCAGATGACTTTGGATTCCAGGGTCATGACCGGCTGCAGGCGCGCGGCCTGGGCATTGGCTTCCTCGAACGGCGTGGCGCCGTAGAGCATGATCCCGGGGCGCACCCAGTCGCTCGGCACACTGGGCCAACCCAGCACGGCCGGCGAGTTGCGCAGGCTGACCTCGGCACCCAGCCCCTGGCGCGCGGCTTCGAACACCGCCACCTGCTCGGCACTGCGCGGGCATTCCAGTTCGTCGGCCCGGGCGAAGTGACTCATAAGCACGATCTTCGCCACCTTGCCGCTGGCCTGCAGGCGCTGGTAAGCCGCCGCGTAATCCTTGGGGTGCAGACCAACACGGTGCATGCCCGAGTCGAGCTTGAGCCAGACCGTCAGCGGCTTGGCCACGCGGGCCTGCTCGATGGCTTCCAGCTGCCACAGCGAATGCACCACGAACCAGAAATCATGCTCGACGATCAGCGCCAGTTCATCGGCCTCGAAAAACCCTTCCAGCAACAGCACCGGCGCCTTGACCCCGGCCGCCCGCAGCTCCAGGGCTTCTTCGATGCAGGCCACGGCAAAACCGTCGGCCTCGGCTTCCAGGGCCTGGGCGCAGCGCACCGCGCCATGGCCGTAGGCGTCGCCTTGATCACCGCAAGGGCGCGCGCGCCCGAGAGTTCACGGGCCAGTTGGTAGTTGTGACGCAGGGCTTGAAGGTCGATCAGGGCACGAGCAGGACGCATGGCGGCAGACTTCTAGGCGGTCGTGGGGAAGAAAAACCGGCACTGGACGATGGCATCAACCGTCGCCAGCACCGAGAGAGGGACAGTTAAGGCAGGGCAGCCACTATCGATATTTCAACGAGAATTTCCGGCTCGCAGAGCTTGGCTTCGACGGCAGCCCGGGCCGGGGCAACGCCTTTTGGCAACCACTGGTCCCAGACACTGTTCATGCCTTCGAAGTGCGCATCGATGTCTTTCAGGTAGATGGTCGCCGACAGCAGCTTGCTCTTGTCGGTGCCGGCCAGGTCCAGCAAACGCTCGATATTGGCGAGGGTTTCCCGGGTCTGTTGCTCGACCCCGGCCTGCAGGTCGTCACCGACTTGTCCGGCCAGGTACACGGTACCGCTGTGAACAACAATCTGGCTCATGCGCTCATTGGTGAGCTGGCGCTGGATTGACATGTTTAGCTGACTCCTGAGGGTTACCGTAACGAGAAATATCCAGGCCTTCGGCACTGATCTGCGGCTTTTTCTTGGCCATCAAATCAGCCAGCAAGCGACCGGAGCCGCATGCCATGGTCCAGCCAAGGGTGCCGTGGCCTGTGTTCAAGAAGAGATTGCGCAACGGCGTGGCTCCGACAATCGGGGTGCCGTCCGGCGTGGTCGGCCGCAGCCCGGTCCAGAAACTGGCCTGCGCAAGATCACCGCCGCGAGGATAGAGATCGTTGACGATCATCTCCAGGGTTTCCCGCCGGCGCGGGTTCAACGACAGGTCGAAACCGGCGATTTCGGCCATGCCGCCAACACGGATGCGGTTGTCGAAACGGGTGATGGCGACCTTGTAGGTCTCATCGAGAATGGTCGAGGTCGGGGCCATCGCCGGGTCGGTGATCGGCACGGTCAGGGAGTAACCCTTGAGCGGATACACCGGGGCGCGAATGCCCAGCGGCTTGAGCAGTTGCGGCGAGTAGCTGCCCAGGGCCAGCACGTAGCGGTCGGCGGTTTCCAGCTTGCCGTCGATCCACACGCCATTGATGCGGTCACCGGCGAAGTCGAGGCTCTGTATGTCCTGGCCGAAACGGAACTCAACCCCCAGCTTGCTGGCCATGTCCGCCAGGCGTGTGGTGAACATCTGGCAGTCGCCGGTCTGGTCGTTGGGCAGGCGCAGGGCACCGGCGAGGATGTCGGTGACGTTGGCCAGGGCCGGTTCCACCCGGGCGATACCGGCGCGGTCCAGTAACTCGAACGGCACACCCGACTCCTTGAGCACGGCGATGTCCTTCGCCGCGCCGTCGAGTTGCGCCTGGGTGCGGAACAGTTGGGTGGTGCCCAGGCTGCGGCCCTCATAGGCAATGCCGGTTTCGGCCCGCAGTTCGTCGAGGCAGTCGCGGCTGTACTCGGACAGACGCACCATGCGCTCCTTGTTCACCGCGTAGCGGCTGGCAGTGCAGTTGCGCAGCATCTGCGCCATCCACAGGTACTGGTCGATGTTGGCCGTGGCCTTGATCGCCAGGGGCGCGTGGCGCTGCAGCAGCCACTTGATGGCCTTGAGCGGCACGCCCGGTGCGGCCCAGGGCGAGGCATAGCCCGGCGAGACCTGGCCGGCATTGGCGAAGCTGGTTTCCATGGCGGCGGCCGGCTGGCGGTCCACCACCGTCACTTCAAAACCGGCACGGGCCAGATAGTAGGCACTGGTGGTACCGATAACGCCGCTGCCCAAGACCAGAACGCGCATTTTCATATCCCTCATCGCGGCGAGCCGCTGACGTTTGTAATTCAGAGCGAAGTTGGGCGCAGTGTAAAAAACATTAGCCAGTGAATTTCACTGTATAAGTGCCTATATTTGGCGAGAATTCTCGGCAATAACGCTTTTCACGGAGGGGCATCCACTATGCGAACCAACCATCAGACCCGTCGTGCTCTGGACAAGATAGACCGCAATATCCTGCGAATACTGCAAGCCGACGGGCGTATCTCCTTCACCGAACTGGGGGAGCGGGTGGGGCTGTCGACCACGCCATGCACCGAGCGCGTCCGGCGCCTGGAGCGCGAAGGCATCATCATGGGCTACAACGCCCGGCTCAACCCACAACACCTCAAGGGCAGCCTGCTGGTGTTCGTCGAAATCAGCCTGGACTACAAGTCCGGGGACACCTTCGAGGAATTTCGTCGGGCCGTGCTCAAGCTGCCCCATGTGCTGGAGTGCCACTTGGTGTCCGGAGATTTCGATTACCTGGTCAAGGCGCGGATTTCCGAGATGGCCTCGTACCGCAAGCTGCTGGGGGACATCCTGCTCAAGCTGCCCCATGTGCGCGAATCCAAGAGCTACATCGTGATGGAAGAAGTGAAGGAGAGCCTGAGCCTGCCGATTCCGGATTGATTCCGGTCGCAGTGCCCCGCCAATGTCAGACCAGCACTTGCCGCGTGCTCGCCATGTACTGGTGAATCTGTTTTTCCACCCGCGGATGAATCATCTCCACCGGGCGCCGGCCATTGGGGCAAGGCAGGCTGGGGGTGGTGCCGAACAGCCGGCAGATCAGCGGCCGCTCGTCATACACGGTGCAGCCGTTGGGCCCCAGGTGCACACAGTTCAGCTCGTCCATGGCGGCGTCCTGCTCGGCGGCGGTCTTGCGCGGCAGGCGGGACATTTCCTCGGGAGAGGTGGTCACCGGCCCGCAGCAGTCGTGGCAACCGGGGACGCATTCGAAGGAGGGAATCTGCTGTCGCAGCAGACGGACTTTCTGGCTGTTGCAGCTCATGGCAGCGTATACCGGGATATTCAATGACCCGGGATTTTGCCCTAAAAGCCCCGGTGCAGACAGCGACAGCTGACCACCGTCGGTTGCCGAGGCGGAAAACCCCGGCTTATGCTCCGTGCATTTTTCCAAACACGACTCAGGATCCGCGCCCATGACCGCCCGTACTCAGCCACCGCAGCCGCTCCAGGGGCACACTGCTTCGTACTACGCCGCCAGCAGCCTGGCCCAGCCCGATTACCCGGTGCTCAGCGGCGAACTACGGGCGGATGTGTGCGTGGTCGGCGGCGGTTTTTCGGGCTTGAACACGGCGATCGAGCTGGCCGAGCGCGGGCTCAGCGTGATCCTGCTGGAGGCCCGCAAGATCGGCTGGGGCGCCAGCGGGCGCAACGGCGGCCAGTTGATTCGTGGTGTCGGGCACGGCCTGGAACAGTTCACCTCGCTGCTGGGCAGCGACGGGGTGCGTGAGCTGAAGCTGATGGGCCTGGAAGCCGTGGAGATCGTCCGGCAACGGGTCGAACGCTTCCAGATCCCTTGCGACCTGACCTGGGGCTATTGCGACCTGGCCAACAAATCCAGGGAGCTGGACGGTTTCGCCGAGGACGCTGAAGAGTTGCGCAGCCTCGGTTATCGGCATGAACTCAGGCTGCTGCAAGCGCAGGACATGCATCAGGTGGTGGGCTCCAAGCGCTACGTTGGCGGCCTGGTGGACATGGGCTCGGGCCATCTGCACCCGCTGAACCTGGCCCTGGGTGAAGCCCGCGCCGCGCAACAACTGGGGGTTGGCCTGTTCGAGCAATCGGCGGTCACGCGCATCGACTACGGCCCTGAAATCAAGGTCCACACCGCCCAGGGCACGGTTCGCGCCGAGCACCTGGTGCTGGGCTGCAACGCCTACCTCAATGACCTCAACCCGGAGTTGGGCGGCAAGGTGCTGCCCGCCGGCAGCTACATCATCGCCACCGAGCCCTTGAGCGAGGCCCAGGCCCACGCGCTGTTGCCGCAGAACATGGCGGTCTGCGACCAACGGGTGGCCCTGGATTACTACCGGCTTTCGGCGGACCGGCGCTTGCTGTTCGGCGGCGCCTGCCATTATTCCGGGCGCGACCCCAAGGACATCGCCGCCTACATGCAACCGAAGATGCTCCAGGTGTTTCCGCAGTTGGCCGGGATGAAGATCGACTATCAGTGGGGCGGGATGATCGGCATCGGCGCCAACCGCCTGCCGCAGATCGGCCGGCTCAAGGACCAGCCGAATGTGTATTACGCCCAGGCCTATTCGGGTCACGGACTGAACGCCACGCACCTGGCCGGCAAGCTGTTGGCCGAGGCTATCAGCGGCCGGCAAAGTCGTGGTTTCGATCTGTTCGCCCAGGTGCCTCACATCACCTTCCCCGGGGGCAAGCACCTGCGCTCGCCGCTGCTGGCGCTGGGGATGCTCTGGCACCGACTCAAGGAACTGGCCTGAGCCGGCACCCCTTTAGAGACGCCAAAACGGCTTGAGCCCTTCCCGACGCGCCTGCTCCCGGCTCAGGCCGATGTCCCGCAGTTGCTCGGGGGTCAGTTCCAACAGGGCTTTGCGGCTGTGCAGTCGATGCCAGTACAGAGCCCAGCGCCCCAGGCCGATGGGCGCACAGCCGGACAGGCGCGCGGTCATCGCCCGCTCCTGCCCCTCGACCAGATCCTGACTGTGTAACGACAGACGCACATCGCTCAAGCCGTTCATTTCTGTCTTGCTCCTGTTCACTTGGGTTGCAATGAGCAGACATCATGGGCGGATGGGCAAAACCATTACAGACTCAAAGCGGTTGTATTATTCCCATACAGATTTTCCACAAACCCGGCTGAATCCTGTATTTTCCTCCCATCTGTACCGGTCCTCCCCGCCCCTCTTCCATCGAGTGCTCAGCATGACCCTTTACGTCAACCTCGCCGAACTCCTGGGTACCCGCATCGAGCAGGGCTTCTATCGCCCCGGCGATCGGCTGCCCTCGGTACGTGCCTTGAGCGTCGAGCACGGTGTCAGCCTGAGCACCGTGCAGCAGGCATACAGGCTGCTGGAAGATAACGGCCTGGCCACGCCCAAACCGAAATCCGGCTATTTCGTGCCCGCCAGTCGCGAGTTGCCGGCCCTGCCGGCGGTGGGTCGACCGGCCCAGCGTCCGGTAGAAATTTCCCAATGGGACCAAGTCCTCGAACTGATTCGCGCGGTGCCGCGCAAGGATGTGGTGCAACTGGGACGGGGCATGCCGGACGTCACCACGCCGACCATGCAACCGCTGCTGCGCGGGCTGGCACGGATCAGCCGGCGCCAGGACATGCCCGGGCTGTATTACGACAACATCTACGGCGTGCTCGAACTACGGGAACAACTGGCCCGCCTGCTGCTGGATTCCGGCTGCCAATTAGGGGCCAACGACCTGGTGATCACCACCGGCTGCCACGAAGCGCTGTCCACCAGCATCCGCGCCACCTGCAACCCGGGCGACATTGTCGCGGTGGACTCGCCGAGCTTTCACGGGGCCATGCAAACCCTCAAGGGCCTGGGCATGAAAGCCTTGGAGATTCCCACCGACCCCCTGACCGGCATCAGCCTGGAAGCCCTGGAACTGGCCCTGGAGCAATGGCCGATCAAGGCCATACAGTTGACCCCCAACTGCAACAACCCCCTGGGCTACATCATGCCGGAGTCGCGTAAACGCGCCCTGCTGACCCTGGCCCAGCGCTTCGACGTGGCGATCATCGAGGACGATGTGTATGGCGAACTGGCCTACACCTACCCGCGCCCACGCACCATCAAGTCCTTCGATGAAGACGGCCGGGTGCTGCTGTGCAGCTCGTTCTCGAAAACCCTGGCCCCCGGCCTGCGCATTGGCTGGGTGGCGCCGGGGCGCTATCTGGAACGGGTGCTGCACATGAAATACATCAGCACCGGGTCCACGGCGACGCAGCCACAGATCGCCATTGCCGAATTCCTTAAGGACGGCTACTTCGAACCGCACTTGCGCAAGATGCGCACTCAATACCAGCGCAATCGCGACCTGATGCTTGACTGGGTCAGCCGCTACTTCCCGGCCGGAACCCGTGCCAGCCGGCCCCAGGGCAGTTTCATGCTGTGGGTCGAACTACCGGAGGGCTTCGACACTCTGAAGCTCAACCGTGCCCTGCTGGACCAGGGGGTGCAGATCGCCGTAGGCAGCATCTTTTCGGCCTCCGGCAAGTACCGCAATTGCCTGCGGATGAACTACGCTGCCAAGCCAACCGCAGAGGTCGAAGAAGCGGTTCGCAAGGTCGGCGCCGCCGCCATCAAGCTCCTGGCCGAAACCCAGGCCAATAACGACTGACCCTCTCCCGGGAACCTGCGCCCCTATGCCAACCCTTGCCACGCTTCGAGACGACCTGAGTTGAAACTCATGCAGGCGTGCACCGTGGCGCTGCTGGCGGGCGCGCTGCTGAGCGGTTGCGCCAGCCGGGACGTGCCCCGGGAACCCAGCCAGGCCCTGCCGGCAACGGACTCGCGCTTTGCCCAATCGATCCGTACCCAGGCCGCCCCGCACCAGGGGCGCTCGGGCTTTCGCCTGCTGTCCAACAGCACCGAAGCCTTCATGCCCGGGCCGAACTGATCCGCAACGCCCAGAGCAGCCTCGACCTGCAGTACTACATCGTCCACGACGGCGTCAGCACCCGCATGCTGGTGGATGAACTGCTCAAGGCCGCCGACCGCGGCGTGCGCATCCGCATCCTGCTGGATGACACCACCAGCGACGGCCTGGACCAGATCATCGCCACCCTGGCCGCCCACCCACAGGTGCAGATTCGCCTGTTCAACCCTCTGCACCTGGGCCGCAGCACCGGCGTGACCCGCACCCTGGGGCGCCTGCTCAACCTCTCGCAGCAACACCGGCGCATGCACAACAAACTGTGGCTGGCAGACAACAGCGTGGCCATCGTCGGCGGACGCAACCTGGGGGATGCCTACTTCGACGCCGAGCCCAACCTCAACTTCACCGATATCGACATGCTCAGCGTCGGGCCCGTGGCGGAGCAGCTGGGGCAAAGCTTCGACCAATACTGGAACAGCGCCCTGAGCAAACCCATCGGTGAGTTCATGTCGCGAGCGCCGTCAGCCAAGGACCTGCGCAATACCCGGCAACGCCTGGAAGACTCCCTGGAAGACAACCGCCGGCAGAACCATGCCCTGTACCAACGGCTGATGACCTACCAGACCCAGCCGCGCATGGACATCTGGCGCAAGGAGCTGATCTGGGCCTGGAACCAGGCCCTGTGGGACGCTCCGGCCAAGGTACTGTCCAAGGGCGAACCCGACCCGCACCTGCTACTGACCACCCAGCTAGGCCCTGAACTGCAGGGGGTCAGCCAGGAGCTGATCATGATCTCGGCCTACTTCGTACCCGGCCAGCCGGGGTTGGTGTACCTGACCGGGCGTGCTGATGCCGGGGTTTCTGTCAGCCTGCTGACCAACTCCCTGGAGGCCACGGACGTGCCGGTGGTCCACGGCGGCTATGCACCTTATCGCAAGGCCCTACTGGAGCACGGAGTAAAGCTCTTCGAACTGCGTCGCCAGCCGGGCGACAGCGGCGGTGGTGGCAGCGGCCCGCACTTGTTCCGCAGCGGCTCGGTGGGCGGCTCCGACTCCAGCCTGCACAGCAAGGCGATGATTTTCGATCGGCAAAAGTCCTTTGTCGGCTCCTTCAACTTCGACCCACGCTCGGTGCTGTGGAACACCGAAGTCGGGGTGCTGGTGGACAGCCCGGAACTGGCCGAACACCTGCGCGCGCTGGCCCTGCAAGGCATGGCGCCGGCCTTGAGCTACGAGGCCAAATTGCAGGATGGCCAAGTGGTCTGGGTCACCGAAGACAACCAGCAACTGCACACCCTGAGCCGCGAGCCCGGCAGTTGGTGGCGCCGCATCAACGCCTGGCTGAGCACCCGGGTCGGCCTGGAACGCATGCTCTGAAACACAATTGCGTCAGGGCTTGAGCAATTGGCCCCTGATGAACTGATCCAGGGCGGCCGAGTGGTAGAAGCCCATGCACCGCTCGAAGATCGAGTTGATCGGGTAACCCGCCTCGTTCTTCATCGGGGGCCCGCCGACATGGAAGGTTTCGGTGTGGCGCTTGACGAAATGGCTCAGCGCCCGGGTGCGCCGGTCCGTGCCATCGCGGTCCAGTTGCACCCGATCGACGAAGTAGGACGCATCGTGCAGGTCGAAGGCCTTGTAGAAGTTCATGCGCTCATAATTGCCGTCCAGGCACTCCTTCAGCGCCAACTGCTTGACCCGCTCGACCGGGGGGTCCTTGGGCGCGCCATGGCTGAGGGTTGCCACTAGGCACATAAGCGCAGCACCCACGCGGGCACCTTTCATCCTGGTTGATTTGAGCTTCATCTGACGTCCCTGAATACACACGAAATAGCCCGGCCCCTACGAGGATTGCGGCTGGGCAACACCGAACGCGCCTTGGCGCGACAGCAACACTATCAACCCCAAGGCACCCGCCGCCATCAAGAACAGCAAGGCGTGGCCGCTGACCCACTGGCTGCCCGCCCCGGCCACCAGCGGCCCGATCAGGCAGCCGATGCCCCAGAGCTGCGCCACATGGGCGTTGGCCCGCACCAAAGCGTCGTCACGGTAGCGCTCGCCGATGAGGATCAGCGACAGGGTGAACAAGCCGCCGGCACTGGCGCCGAACAGCACCCACAGCGGCCAGATCAACGGGCTGTGGAGCAGCAGCGGAATGGCCAGGCTGGACAACAGCAGCACCACCGCACAGCCACTGAACAGGGTACGCCGCGACCAGCGATCGGCCAGAGCGCCGATCGGTAATTGCAGCACGGCATCGCCCACCACCACGGTGCTGACCATGGCCAGGGCGATGTCTTCCGTGAAGCCCTGGCGCAGGCAATACACCGGCAGCAGGGTGAGGATCATGGCTTCGAACGCAGCAAACAAGGCAACCGCCCAACCGATGGCCGGCAAGCCGCGGCAGAAGCGCCACAAGTCGATCATGGTCACGCTGCAGGCTTCGGTGGTGGGCGCGCCGCTGCGGCCCATCAGCAGCAGGGGCGAGACCACCAGCAACACCACGCCGACCCAGAACCCGTAGTCATGCCCGGTGCCCAGCGCCCCCAGCAGCAGCGGCCCGGCCAACTGGCTCAGGGCGTAGCAACTGCCGTACAGGGCCACCAGGCGGCCACGCCAATGCTCCACCACCAATTGGTTGATCCAGCTTTCGCCGAGGATAAAGACGATGGTCAGCACCACGCCGATCATCAGGCGCAGCAGCAACCACAGCGGATAACTGGGCAACAGCGCCAGCAGGCCGATGGACAGGGCTCCGCCCCACAGGCACAAACGCATCAGCCCAGCCGTACCGAAACGCGCCGCCAGACGGCTGGAGATCTTCGCCCCGAGCAACACGCCAAAGGCCGGCATCGAGGCCATGACGCCAATGGCAAAAGGGCCGTAGCCCCAGCTTTCCAGGCGAAACGACACCAACGGCATGCTCACGCCCAAGGCCAGGCCGACGCTCAGGACCGCCGACAGAACGGCGAAATAAGTCGCCCAATGCATTTCCACGCTCCTGTGGATCATTGCTTTCATCAGACACAGACGACACAGCCGGACTTCCCTGAGGGGAGTCCGGCTGCGATAAGGGTCGAAAGCCGACGCTGCTAAGGGCGCCGACCCACCGAAGCCTCGCGACTTACAGTTTGATCCAGGTCGCTTTCAACTCGGTGTATTTGTCGAAGGCGTGCAGGGATTTGTCCCGACCGTTGCCCGACTGCTTGAAGCCGCCGAACGGAGCCGTCATGTCGCCACCGTCATACTGGTTGACCCAGACGCTGCCGGCACGCAGGGCGCGGGCTGTCTGGTGAGCCTTGGAGATGTTCGACGTCCACACTGCCGCCGCCAGGCCGTAAGGCGTGTCGTTGGCGATCTGGATGGCTTCTTCAGCGGTGTCGAAGGTCAGTACCGACAGCACCGGGCCAAAGATCTCTTCCTGGGCGATTTTCATGGCGTTGGTCACGCCGTCGAAAATCGTCGGCTCGACGTACGTACCGCCGGTTTCCTCCAGGGTGCGCTTGCCACCGATCACCAGCTTGGCGCCATCGGCGTGGCCGGACTCGATGTAGGACAGCACGGTGTTCATCTGCTGGGTGTCCACCAGGGCACCGACATTGGTTGCCGGGTCCAGGGGGTTGCCCGGTTTCCAGCCCTTGAGGGCCTCGATCACCAGGGGCAGGAACTGATCCTTGATGGAGCGCTCCACCAGCAGACGAGAACCGGCGGTGCAGACTTCGCCCTGGTTGAAGGCGATGGCGCCGGCGGCGGATTCGGCAGCGGCTTGCAGGTCCGGGGCATCGGCAAACACGATGTTCGGGCTTTTGCCACCGGCTTCGAGCCAGACGCGCTTCATGTTCGACTCACCGGAGTACACCAGCAACTGCTTGGCGATCTTGGTCGAACCGGTGAACACCAAGGTGTCCACATCCATGTGCAGGGCCAGGGCCTTGCCCACCGTGTGGCCGTAACCCGGCAGGACGTTGAACACGCCTGCTGGGATGCCCGCTTCGACTGCCAGGGCAGCGATGCGAATGGCCGTCAGTGGCGATTTCTCCGAAGGCTTGAGGATCACCGAGTTACCGGTGGACAAGGCCGGGCCGAGTTTCCAGCAAGCCATCATCAGCGGGAAGTTCCACGGCACGATGGCCGCGACGACGCCCACTGGCTCGCGGGTGACCAGGCCCAGTTGATCGTGGGGAGTGGCCGCCACTTCATCGTAGATCTTGTCGATGGCCTCGCCGCTCCAGCTCAGGGCTTGCGCAGCCCCGGGAACGTCGATGTGCAGCGAGTCGCTGATGGGCTTGCCCATGTCCAGGGTTTCAAGCAGGGCCAGTTCTTCCGCGTGCTTTTTCAGCAGGCCGGCAAAACGGATCATGGTGGATTTGCGCTTGGCCGGAGCCAGGCGCGACCAGGTGCCGGCGTTGAAGGTGGCGCGGGCGTTGTCCACGGCACGCTGGGCGTCGGCAGCGTCACAACTGGCGATGGTTGCCAGTAGACGGCCATCGACCGGGCTGATGCATTCGAAGGTTTCATTGGAGACGGCGGCGGTGTATTCGCCATTGATGTAGGCGCGGCCTTCGATCTTCAGGTCGCGGGCACGTTGTTCCCAATCGGCACGAGTCAGGGTGGTCATACGAGTGTCCTCCTCTTATTGATCAGGAGTGCCGCGCGAACGATGCCGGCACCCTCAAGAATTCTGCCCGGCCAGCTTGCTTAAGACCAAAGGCACCCGCCACCCTAAACCAGCCGCCCCTGTGGTTTCAATATATTTGACACAGACCGGGCAAACGCCATTGCTATGTTCATTTTAATAAACATAGACTTTGGACTTCATACCCACTCGCGTCGCAATCACGGGGGAATACAAGAATGAGCATCCATAAGGTCATCGACTTCGGCCAAGCCAATACCGAGGGCGAACGCTACCGCCCCGCGGCGGAAAAAGTCCTCAAGGGCGACCCGGAGCAAGCGGTCTTCAATCACTACGCCAGCCCCTGCGGGCAGATGAACGCCGGCGTCTGGGAAGGTGCGGTGGGCCAGTGGACGGTGAACTTCACCGAGCATGAATACTGCGAGATCGTGCAGGGCGTTTCAGTGCTGCGCGACAAAGACGGCAACGCCAAGACTTTGCGCGCCGGCGACCGTTTCGTGATTCCCGCTGGCTTCCAGGGCACCTGGGAAGTGCTGGAGCCGTGCCGCAAGATCTACGTGGCGTTCGAACAGAAAGCCTGAATCACAGGCACAAAAAAACCCGCTTGAAGGCGGGTTTTTTTGTCAGAAGAAAAATCAATTACTTGATTTTGCCTTCTTTGTAGATCACGTGCTTGCGAACAACCGGATCATATTTCTTGATCTCGATTTTGTCCGGGGTAGTGCGCTTGTTCTTGTCGGTAGTGTAGAAGTGACCAGTACCGGCGCTCGAAATCAAACGAATCAATTCACGCATGATTAGCTCCCTTAGATCTTGCCAGCTTTGCGAATTTCGGCCAGCACGACAGTGATGCCACGCTTGTCGATGATACGCATGCCTTTGGCAGATACGCGCAGACGCACGAAACGTTTCTCTTCTTCAACCCAGAAGCGGTGATGCTGCAGGTTCGGCAGGAAACGACGACGGGTTTTGTTGTTTGCGTGGGAAATGTTATTCCCAGTCACCGGACCCTTACCGGTAACTTGACATACTCTCGACATGCCTCAGCCCTCTAAAACCACATGCCCAACCCGGCATGGGTTGGCCGCTTAATCTCTCAGTCATTTGGCGCCAGGCGCCGCGTTTCTTTAGAGGTCTTACCGGCTACACCTACAGTGAAGGAACCGGGCCCCTAGAAAAGAGCGCTGCTTTATACCAGAAAGACCCAATAGCAACAACAGCCACTGTGATCTGGAATGCGAAAAACGCTGATTTTCTTGCTACGAACGCCTGCGGCAAAGGCTACAGCAGATTTCGACCGCTCGTCGCAGAATAAAAAACCTAAGGCCTTATTTAGCCAAAACACCTTCCTTGCACACGTCGCTCACCCACGCACAAGAGGCCGCCAACAGCTTTCTGCGGGTTATCCAGACACTGAAAAACGCCTTCGACCGCTCTCAATTGCGCCCCGCAGCAGCCACTGAACGTAAAAGGAGATAGTCATTTTCCAGCGAGATCTCTAGGGTAAGGCTTTTTCCAGACTGCACTCGCAGATGGGCTTTCGATCTGTTCAAGGAACCCGACCATGCGTCTTGCCGCCCTACCCCTATTGCTCGCCCCCCTTTTAAGCCCCCTGGCCCAGGCTGCCGCGCTGAGCGTCTGTACCGAAGCGAGCCCGGAAGGTTTCGATGTGGTGCAGTACAACTCGCTGACCACCACCAATGCCTCCGCCGACGTGCTGATGAACCGCCTGGTGGATTTCGATGCCAACAGCGGCAAAGTGGTGCCGAGCCTGGCTGACAGCTGGGAAGTCTCCAGCGATGGCCTGACTTATGTGTTCAAGCTGCACCCCAAGGTCAAATTCCACCGCACCGACTACTTCACCCCCAGCCGCGAGCTGAGTGCCGAGGACGTCAAGTTCAGCTTTGAGCGCATGCTCGACCCGGCACACCCGTGGCACAAGATCGCCCAGAGCGGCTTCCCTCACGCCCAGTCCCTGCAACTGCCGGCCCTGATCAAGAAAATCGACGCCCTCGACCCGCTGACGGTGCGTTTCACCCTGGATCATGCCGACTCGACGTTCCTCGCCACCCTGACGATGGGTTTCGCCTCCATCTATTCCGCCGAGTACGCCGACCAACTGCTCAAGGCCGGCACCCCGGAAAAGCTCAACAGCCAGCCGATCGGCAGCGGCCCTTTCATCTTCAACCGTTTCCAGAAGGACGCGGTGATTCGCTACAAGGCCAACAGCGAGTACTTCGCCGGCAAGCCGAAAGTCGACCCGTTGATCTTCGCCATCACCCCGGACGCCAACGTGCGCCTGCAAAAACTGCGGCGCAACGAGTGCCAGATCGCCCTGTCGCCCAAACCACTGGATGTGCAGGCCGCCAGCCAGGACCCCACACTGGAGGTGGAAAAGACTGCGGCCTTCATGACCGCCTTCGTCGGCATCAACAGCCAGCACCCACCGCTGGACAAGCCTGAAGTCCGCCAGGCGATCAACTTGGCATTCGACAAGGCCAGCTACCTCAAGGCCGTGTTCGAAGGCACGGCCGAAGCAGCCAATGGCCCTTTCCCGCCTAACACCTGGAGCTACGCCAAGGAACTGCCCGGCTACAACCACGACCCGGAAAAGGCCCGCCAACTGCTGGCCAAGGCGGGCCTGAAGAACGGCTTCCAGACCACCATCTGGACCCGCCCTACCGGCAGCCTGTTGAACCCCAACCCAAGCCTGGGCGCGCAGCTGTTGCAGGCCGACCTGGCCAAGGTCGGGATCCAGGCGGAAATCCGCGTGATCGAATGGGGCGAGCTGATTCGCCGGGCCAAGGCTGGCGAACATGACCTGCTGTTCATGGGCTGGGCCGGTGATAACGGCGACCCGGATAACTTCCTGACACCGCAATTCACCTGCGCCGCCGTGAAGTCCGGAACCAACTTCGCCCGCTATTGCGACCCAGGCCTGGACAAGCTGATCAGCGCCGGCAAGACCACCAGCGAGCAAGGCGTGCGCAGCAAGCTGTACCAACAGGCCCAAGCTCAAATCCAGCAACAGGCGCTGTGGCTCCCCCTGGCCCACCCTACGGCCTCCGTCCTGACCCGCAAGGAAGTCCAGGACTACCAGGTCAGCCCATTCGGCCGCCAGGACTTCTCTAAAGTCAGCGTCAAACCCTGACCTCTCCTGCAGGAGCTGGCTTGCCAGCGATGGCGCCCCAAGATCAACGCAAGATCCACAGGCCCCATCGCCGGCAAGCAGACGCCTACAAAAGGGTTTTCACAACCAGCCATACTCGGCCATCGATAACGGCTCGCCCTCGCCGACGATGAAATGGTCGAGCACGCGCACATCGATCAATTCCAGCGCCTCCTTCAGGTGATGGGTGAGGATGCGGTCGGCCTGGCTTGGCTCGGCCACCCCCGAAGGGTGGTTGTGGCAGAAGATCACCGCCGCAGCGTTATGGGCCAGGGCACGCCTGACCACTTGGCGCGGGTAGACGCTGGTGCTGTCGATCGAGCCCTGGAACAACGCCTCGAAGGCCAGCACCCGGTGCTTGGTGTCCAGGAACAGGCAGCCGAACACCTCGTGCAGCTCATGGCGCAGCATTGCCTTGAGGTAGTCGCGCACAGCCAGCGGGCTCTCCAATACCGACTCGCGACGTAACGTCTCCGCCAAATGGCGGCGGGCCATTTCCAGCACTGCCTGCAACTGGGCGAACTTGGCCGGCCCCAGCCCCAACTGCCGACAGAAGACTTGCTGGTCGGCCTCCAGCAAGCCGCGCAGGCCGTCAAAACGGTGCAGCAGGTGCCGGGCCAGGTCCACAGCGCTCTTACCGGCGACCCCGGTCCGTAGAAAGATCGCCAGCAATTCGGCGTCGGAAAGGCTCGCCACACCCAACTCCAGAAGCTTCTCTCGCGGCCGCTCCGCCGCGGGCCAATCACGGATGCTCATAGCACCTCCCTGTCTGTCGGCACCGCTGTTCCATAGCGGGCGCTGTGCTAATCTAGCCCATCTTTTTTGCGTGGGATTTCACCTGGGGAGGGGGCATCTCACGCGGCAATCACTGAACTGAAAGGCAGGCCTATGCAGCGGCTGTATCGGAAACGCATCGTTCTCGGCGTCGGCGGCGGCATCGCCGCCTACAAGAGCGCCGAGTTGGTCCGCCGACTCCTCGACCAGGGCGCGGAAGTACGCGTGGTCATGACCCGGGGCGGCAGTGAATTCATCACCCCACTGACCATGCAGGCCCTGTCCGGGCACCCGGTCCACCTGGACCTGCTCGACCCTGCGGCCGAAGCCGCCATGGGCCATATCGAACTGGCCAAATGGGCCGACCTGGTGCTGATCGCTCCCGCCACGGCCGACCTGATCGCCCGCCTGGCCCAAGGCATCGCCGATGATTTGCTGACCACCCTGGTCCTGGCCACCGACGCCACCGTCGCTATCGCCCCGGCGATGAACCAGGCCATGTGGCGCGACCCGGCCACCCAAGCCAATACCCAACTCCTGCAAAGCCGTGGCCTCCAGGTCTTCGGGCCAGCCTCTGGCAGCCAGGCCTGCGGCGACGTCGGCATGGGCCGCATGCTCGAAGCCAACGACCTGGCCCAGTGCGCCGCCGACTGCTTCAAGCATCAGGCCCTGACCGGCAAGCACGTTTTGATCACCGCCGGGCCGACCCAGGAAAACATCGACCCGGTGCGCTACATCACCAACCATAGCTCAGGGAAAATGGGCTTCGCCCTGGCCGAGGCTGCGGTGGAAGCCGGCGCCCGGGTGACCCTGATCACCGGCCCGGTGCACCTGCCAACCCCCGACAGAGTCACTAGAATCGACGTGGTCAGCGCTCGCGACATGCTCGCAGCCTGTGAAGCAGCCATCCCTTGCGACCTGTTTATCGCCTCGGCAGCGGTTGCGGACTACCGCCCCGAAGTCGTCGCCCCACAAAAATTAAAGAAAGACCCTACGAAAGGTGACGGCCTGCTCCTACAGATGGTGCGCAATCCAGACATCCTGGCCACCATTGCCACCCGTCCCGATCGCCCGTTCAGTGTCGGCTTTGCCGCCGAGACCGAACACCTGCTCGACTACGCTGCGCGCAAACTTCAAGACAAGAACCTCGACCTGATCGTCGCCAACGACGTAGCCAACCCGAGCATTGGCTTCAACAGCGAGGAAAACGCCTGCAGCGTGATTGACCGTGAGTTGCACGCAACTCTCTTCGCCCAGACCAGCAAGGGCAAGATTGCCCGCCAACTGATCTCTTTTATCGCCGAACGGCTGAACCAGGTTTAACTCGCATGCACGCTTTACAAGCCAAGATCCTCGACCCACGCATCGGCACCGATTTCCCCATGCCGCAGTACGCCACCCCCGGCTCCGCCGGCCTCGACCTGCGGGCGATGCTCAAGGAAGACACCGTCCTGGAGCCTGGGCAAACGCTGCTGATCCCGACCGGGTTGTCGGTCTACATCGGCGACCCGGGCCTGGCCGCCCTGATCCTGCCGCGCTCCGGCCTGGGCCATAAGCATGGGATTGTGCTGGGCAACCTGGTCGGCCTGATCGACTCCGACTACCAGGGCGAGTTGATGGTGTCCTGCTGGAACCGCGGCCAAACCGCCTTCAACATCGCCGTCGGCGAGCGCATCGCCCAACTGGTGCTGGTGCCTGTGGTCCAGGCGCATTTCGAAGTGGTTGAAGCCTTTGATCAGAGCCAACGCGGCAGCGGCGGTTTCGGTCACTCCGGCAGCCACTGATCAAGGAGCATCCGGCTGGGCCACGCCCGGCCGGATCCCCCCGCCAACCCCTTCAGGCTGCGCTTTAGCCGATCTTTCTCTGGTTTTTTAATTTATAAAAATCAATAAGTTGCGCAGTTTTTTACGGGACGCTCCGCATCAGATGGCACTTTCGCAGTACGAACTCTAAGCTGAAAACGCCGTCATACCCTTCAGTTTGAGCCTGCCGGCCCGTCATTTTCCGGCCGTACCGCACCTTTTCAGATGGAGCACCCTCAGTGATGAGCAACGCAGCCAAAGTCGCACCTTCTTTTCCTGACAGCATCTTCCGCGCCTACGATATTCGCGGCGTGGTTCCGGAAACCCTGACCGCTGAAACCGCTTACTGGATCGGCCGCGCCATCGGCTCCCAGAGCCTGGCCCAGGGCGAACCCAATGTGTCGGTAGGCCGCGACGGTCGCCTCTCTGGCCCGGAACTGGTGGAACAACTGATCCAGGGGCTGTACGACAGCGGCTGCCACGTCAGCGATGTCGGCCTGGTGCCCACACCGGCGTTGTACTACGCCGCCAACGTGCTGGCCGGCAAATCCGGGGTCATGCTCACCGGTAGCCACAACCCGTCGAACTACAACGGTTTCAAGATCGTCATCGCCGGCGACACCCTGGCCAACGAACAGATCCAGGCCCTGCACGAACGCCTCAAGAGCAACAACCTGAGCAGCGGCCCGGGCAGCATCACCAAAGTCCGGATCCTCGAGCGCTACTCCGACGAGATCACCCGCGACGTGAAACTGGCCAAGCGCCTGAAAGTGGTCGTGGATTGCGGCAACGGCGCCGCCGGGGTCATAGCCCCGCAGTTGATCGAAGCCCTGAACTGCGAGGTCATCCCGCTGTTCTGCGAGGTGGACGGCAACTTCCCCAACCACCACCCGGACCCGGGCAAGCCGGAAAACCTCGAAGACCTGATCGCCAAGGTCAAGGAAACCGGGGCCGACCTGGGCCTGGCTTTCGACGGTGACGGCGACCGCGTCGGCGTGGTGACCAACACCGGCAGCATCGTGTTCCCGGACCGCCTGCTGATGCTGTTCGCCAAAGACGTGGTGGCGCGCAACCCGGACGCGGAAATCATCTTCGACGTCAAATGCACCCGGCGCCTGATCCCCCTGATCAAGGAATACGGCGGTCGCCCGCTAATGTGGAAGACCGGTCACTCGTTGATCAAAAAGAAAATGAAACAAACCGGTGCGTTACTGGCCGGGGAAATGAGCGGGCATGTGTTCTTCAAGGAACGCTGGTTCGGTTTCGATGACGGTATCTACAGCGCCGCACGGCTGCTGGAGATCCTCAGCCAGGAAAAATCCACCGCGGAAGAGCTGTTCGCGACCTTCCCGAATGATATTTCTACGCCGGAAATCAATATCCATGTGACCGAAGAGAGCAAATTCAGCATCATTGACGCCCTGCACGACGCGCAATGGGGTGAAGGCGCCAACCTGACCACCATTGATGGCGTGCGAGTCGACTACGCCCAAGGCTGGGGCCTGGTGCGCGCTTCCAACACCACACCGGTGCTGGTGCTGCGCTTTGAGGCCGATAACGAGGCCGAGTTGCAGCGCATCAAGGATGTGTTCCACGCCCAGCTGAAACGAGTTGCACCTGATCTCCAACTACCGTTTTGATTGTTTGAAGCACCGGAGCCCTGAATGACCATCGAACGCGATGCTGCCGCCAATACCGCCAAGGTCCTATCCGAAGCGTTGCCTTACATTCGCCGCTATGTCGGCAAGACCCTGGTGATCAAATACGGCGGCAACGCTATGGAGAGCGAGGAGCTGAAGACCGGTTTCGCCCGTGACATCGTGCTGATGAAGGCCGTCGGGATCAACCCGGTGGTGGTGCACGGCGGCGGTCCGCAAATCGGTGACCTGCTCAAGCGTCTCTCCATCGAGAGCCACTTTGTCGACGGCATGCGCGTGACCGATGCGCAAACCATGGACGTGGTAGAGATGGTCCTCGGTGGCCAGGTCAACAAGGACATCGTCAACCTGATCAACCGTCATGGCGGCAGCGCCATCGGCCTGACCGGTAAAGATGCCGAACTGATCCGGGCGAAAAAACTCACCGTGACCCGCAAGACACCCGAGATGACCACCCCGGAAATCATCGACATCGGTCACGTGGGCGAAGTGGTCGGGATCAACACCGACCTGCTCAACCTGCTGGTCAAAGGTGACTTCATCCCGGTGATCGCACCGATCGGTGTGGGTGCCAACGGTGAGTCCTACAACATCAACGCCGACCTGGTCGCAGGCAAAGTGGCCGAAGCACTGAAAGCCGAAAAGCTGATGCTGCTGACCAACATTGCCGGCCTGATGGACAAATCGGGCAAGGTCCTGACCGGCCTGAGCACCCAGCAAGTCGACGACCTGATCGCCGACGGCACCATCTACGGCGGCATGCTGCCGAAGATCCGCTGCGCGCTGGAAGCCGTGCAAGGCGGCGTCGGCAGCTCGCTGATCATCGACGGTCGCGTGCCTAACGCGATCCTGCTGGAAATCTTCACCGATACCGGCGTCGGCACCCTGATCAGCAACCGCAAGCGCCCTTAAGCACTGAAAACAAAAAGGCCCCGTTCAATTGAGTTGAACGGGGCCTTTTTTATGCACGCGATGCACATGCAGGAGCTGGCTTGCCTGCGATGACGGCGGCATCTGCAGCAACTATGTCGCCTTGCACAGCCTATCGCCGGCAAGCCGGCTCCTGCAGTCAGACGCCGAATTGCTCGCGGTACGCACGCACCGCCGGCAGATGCTGCTTGAGCTGAGGATCGTCTTCCAGGAACTGCAGGACCTGATTCAGGGAGACGATGCTGACCACCGGGATGCCGAAGTCGCGCTCGACTTCCTGGATCGCCGACAACTCACCGTTGCCGCGTTCCTGACGGTTCAGGGCAATCAGCACACCGGCAGCCTTGGCGCCGTCCTGGGACTCGATGATCTGCATCACTTCACGGATCGCGGTACCCGCGGTGATCACGTCGTCGATGATCAGTACGTCACCGGTCAACGGCGCGCCCACCAGGCTGCCGCCTTCGCCGTGCGCCTTGGCTTCCTTGCGGTTGAAGCACCAAGGCAGATCACGCTGATGATGCTCGGCCAGCGCCACTGCTGTGGCTGCCGCCAACGGAATGCCCTTATAAGCCGGGCCAAACAGCACGTCGAAGGCAATGCCGCTTTCGACGATGGCCGCGGCATAGAAACGCCCCAGCTGAGCCAGGGCCGAACCGCTGTTGAACAAGCCGGCATTGAAGAAGTATGGGCTGGTACGCCCGGACTTCAGGGTGAACTCACCGAAGCGCAAAACCCCGCGATCGATGGCAAAACGGATGAAGTCGCGCTGATACGCCTGCATGAAAAAGCCCCAGATACCACGGATTTAGCTAATTAGGTAGACCTCGGGTATCATACACGCACGTGATTTTTGGGGCCATTTATGCGGATCATCAGTGTGAACGTCAATGGTATTCAGGCTGCAGTCGAGCGAGGTTTGCTCAGTTGGCTGCAGGCACAGAATGCCGACGTCATCTGCCTGCAGGACACCCGCGCCTCCGCCTTTGAACTGGACGACCCAGCCTTCCAACTGGATGGCTACTTCCTTTATGCCTGCGATGCTGAAGTCCCTACCCAAGGCGGTGTGGCTTTGTATTCGCGGTTGCAACCGAAGGCGGTCATCAACGGCCTCGGCTTCGAGACAGCCGATCGCTACGGGCGCTACCTGCAAGCCGATTTCGACAAGGTCAGCATCGCGACCTTGCTGCTTCCATCAGGGCAGAACGGCGATGAAGACTTGAACCAGAAGTTCAAGCTAATGGACGATTTCGCCCGTTATCTGGATAAACAGCGGCGCAAACGTCGCGAGTACATTTACTGTGGCTCGCTCTACGTTGCGCAACAGAAGCTGGATATCAAGAACTGGCGCGACAGCCAGCAATCCCCAGGCTTCCTGGCGCCAGAGCGCGCCTGGATGGACGAGATTGTCGGCACCATGGGTTATGTGGACGCACTGCGTGAAGTCAGCCGTGAAGGCGATCAATACAGCTGGTGGCCGGACAACGAACAGGCCGAGATGCTCAACCTGGGTTGGCGTTTCGACTATCAGTTGCTGACGCCAGGGCTGCGTCGCTTTGTGCGCAGCGCACGCCTGCCGCGCCAGCCGCGTTTCTCGCAGCACGCGCCGCTGATCGTGGACTACGACTGGACACTGACCATCTAAAGGTCTTTTCGCAGTCATAAAAAAGCCGACATCACTGTCGGCTTTTTTGTGCGCGCCGGATTTACTTGATCAAGCGCCAAGTGAATGGGTACCGATAAGCCACCCCCTCACCTGCCTTGACGCCGGCAATGATCGTCAGCACCAGCGCACCGATCGCCAGCAAGCCAAACATGAAGAAGCCGACGATCACAAACATCAGCAGGAAGCAGACCGCCGAGGCAATGGCGACGGTGAGCTGGAAGTTCAGCGCCTCCTTGCCCTGCGCATCGATGAAGGGATCCTTCTCGCGCTTCATCTGCCAGAGCACCAGCGGGCCGATCAGGGTACCGAACGGCACCCAGATCCCCAGCAAGGCGGACAGGTGACAAAACATCGCCCACTGACGCACCTCGTGAGAGGGGGTCGGTAGCGGCAGTTGATCATCACTCATAGCGCTCTCCTTGCTGGACGCCGGGGCAATCAGTCAGCCAGGGCTGCCTGCTGCAGTTGGAAAATCTCGGTCATGCCTTTCTGGGCCAGGGCCAGCATGGCGTTCAGCTCGGCCGGCTGGAATGGCGCGCCTTCGGCGGTACCCTGCACTTCGATGAAACCACCGGTGCTGGTCATGACCACGTTGAGGTCAGTCTCGGCGGCCGAGTCTTCCAGGTAATCCAGGTCGAGCACCGGCTCGCCCTGATACATGCCCACGGACACCGCCGCGATCATCTGCTTGAGCGGATCGCCGCCTTTCAGGCCGCCACGCTTCTTGATGACTTTCAGCGCATCGACCAGGGCCACCATGGCACCGGTGATCGAGGCCGTGCGAGTGCCGCCATCCGCCTGGATAACATCGCAATCGACGTACAAGGTCACGTCGCCCAGCTTGGACATGTCCAACGCAGCGCGCAGGGAACGACCGATCAAGCGCTGGATTTCCAGGGTCCGGCCACCCTGCTTGCCACGGCTGGCTTCACGCTGGTTACGCTCACCGGTGGCGCGCGGCAGCATGCCGTATTCGGCCGTCAACCAACCCTGGCCCTGGCCTTTGAGGAAGCGCGGCACGCCATTTTCAACGCTGACCGTGCAGATCACTTTGGTATCACCGAACTCGACCAGTACAGATCCCTCGGCGTGTTTGGTGTAGTTGCGGGTGATGCGGATCGAGCGGAGCTGATCGGCAACGCGACCACTTGGACGTTTCATAGGGGAACACCTGTACAGGGACGGAAAACTGCCGAGCATTATAAAGCCCGCAGCCACACCTGGGCACATCTAAAAAAGCCGGAACGCCGAGCGGGCCCGGAATCGGTGCACGGCGACGACCTGCAGCGCTTTGTCACACCGGCAGTTTGGGGGCGCCCATCGCACTGCGCTACAATCCTGCGCCTTCATAGCCTGTGGGCTTTAATTCATAACAATCAGGTCCGCCCACCCCCTTCTCGGCGGGCACCGGGCCTGAATCGGAGGTACCTCATGGTGCACAGCATGACCGCCTTCGCCCGGGTCGAACGGGCCGGCACTCAGGGCACCCTGAGCTGGGAACTGCGCTCGGTCAACAGCCGCTACCTGGAGCCGCACCTGCGCCTGCCGGAATCCTTTCGCGACCTCGAAGGCGCGGTACGTGAAGCCCTGCGCCAGGGTTTGTCCCGGGGCAAGCTGGAATGCACCCTGCGCTTTACCGAAGAAAGCACCGGCAAACCGCTGCAAGTGGACCGCGAGCGCGCCGCGCAACTGGTCGCGGCCGCCGAAACGATTGCCGGCCTGATCAAGAACCCGGCGGCGTTGAACCCACTGGAAGTCCTGGCCTGGCCCGGCGTGCTGGTGGGCGATGCCACAGACCCGCAAGCACTGAATGCCGACGCATTGGCGCTGTTCAACCAGGGCCTGAAAGAACTCAAGGCCGGCCGCGAGCGCGAAGGCGCGGAGCTGGCCCGGCTGATCAATGAGCGCCTGACGTCTATTGAAGAAGATGTCGTGACCCTGCGTGAACTGGTCCCGCAGATGCTCGCCACCCAGCGCCAGAAAGTCCTCGACCGCTTTGCCGACATGAAAGCCGAGATGGACCCGCAGCGCCTGGAACAGGAAATGGTCATGCTCGCGCAAAAGAGCGACGTCGCCGAAGAACTGGACCGCCTGAGCACCCATATCATCGAAGTACGCCGCGTGCTCAAGTCCGGCGGCGCTGCCGGTCGGCGCCTGGACTTCCTGATGCAGGAACTGAACCGCGAAGCCAACACACTGGGCTCCAAGGCCTTCGATCCACGCAGCACCCAGGCGGCGGTCAACCTCAAGGTGTTGATCGAGCAGATGCGCGAACAAGTGCAGAACATTGAGTAAGGCAACCGACATGAACCACAGCACAGGCACCCTGTACATCATTTCCGCCCCCTCGGGCGCGGGCAAGAGCAGCCTGGTCAAGGCCCTGACCGACGCCAACCAGGAGATCCGCGTCTCGGTCTCCCACACCACCCGCGCCATGCGCCCCGGTGAGGTGAACGGCGTGAACTATCACTTCGTCGAACGCAGCGAGTTCGTGAAGATGATCGAACACGGGGATTTCCTCGAGCGCGCCGAAGTCTTCGGCAACCTCTACGGCACCTCGCAAAGCCATCTGCAGCAGACACTGGACGAAGGCCACGACCTGATTCTGGAAATCGACTGGCAGGGCGCCGAGCAGGTACGCAAGCTGATGCCCCAAGCCCGCTCGATTTTCATCCTGCCGCCGTCCCTGCAGGCTTTGCACCAGCGCCTGACCAACCGCGGCCAGGACAGTGACGAGATCATTGACGGCCGGATGCGTGAAGCGGTCAGCGAAATGAGCCACTACGTCGACTATGACTACCTGATCATCAACGACGATTTCGCCCATGCGCTGGACGACCTGAAAGCGATTTTCCGTGCCAATCAGCTCCAGCAAAAGCGCCAACAACAGCGTTTTGGCAAATTGCTAGCTGAATTGCTGGACTAAAACAGCGCTTCCCAAAACGGCTGCAAGCGCTTTACATTGGTGCTTGTAGCGTGTCGAAGGGCCTGGTTAAAAAATCAGCGCTTCCCTAATCGCTGGTGATTTTTTAAACTGTTGAGTCCGCTCGCCCATCCGGGCAGCGCGCATATTGCATTTGCTACGAGGAAGACCATGGCCCGCGTAACCGTTGAAGACTGCCTAGAACACGTGGATAACCGCTTTGAGCTGGTCATGCTCTCTACCAAGCGTGCCCGTCAACTGGCCACTGGCGGCAAAGAGCCGAAAGTTGCATGGGAAAACGACAAGCCTACCGTTGTCGCCTTGCGTGAAATTGCTGAAGGCCTGATCGACTACGCCGCTATCGCCGAAGCCGAAATCGTTGAAGACGAGCCGCTCTTTGCAGCGTTCGAGGACGAGTCCAACGAGACTGTATAAGCCCATGCCTGGTCGACGTAGCACGGCGCGGGATCACCGCTTGCGGCAGGAGTCAGCATGCCGAGCATAGACGCCCTCGCCGATCGCTTATCGACCTATCTCGGCACGGACCAGGTCAACCTGGTCCGCCGAGCGTATTTCTACGCCGAACAAGCCCACGACGGCCAACGCCGCCGCAGCGGCGAGGCGTACGTCACGCACCCATTAGCGGTCGCAAATATTCTTGCCGATATGCACATGGACCATCAGAGCCTGATGGCGGCCATGTTGCATGACGTGATCGAAGACACCGGTATTGCCAAAGAGGCGCTTTGCGCGCAGTTCGGCGAAACCGTGGCCGAACTGGTCGATGGGGTCAGCAAACTGACCCAGATGAACTTCGAGACCAAGGCCGAAGCCCAGGCTGAGAACTTCCAGAAAATGGCCATGGCCATGGCTCGCGACATTCGCGTGATCCTGGTCAAACTGGCTGACCGCCTGCACAACATGCGGACCCTGGAAGTGCTGTCAGGCGAAAAACGCCGACGCATCGCCAAGGAAACCCTGGAAATCTACGCGCCCATCGCCAATCGCCTGGGCATGCACGCCATTCGCATCGAGTTCGAGGACCTGGGCTTCAAGGCCATGCACCCGATGCGTTCCGCGCGGATCTACCAGGCAGTCAAACGCGCCCGGGGCAACCGCAAGGAAATCGTCAACAAAATCGAAGAGTCCCTGAGCCACTGCCTGGCGATTGATGAAATCCAGGGCGAAGTCAGCGGGCGCCAGAAACACCTGTACGGCATCTACAAGAAGATGCGCGGCAAACGTCGCGCCTTCAACGAGATCATGGATGTCTACGCATTCCGCATCATCGTCGACAAAGTAGACACCTGCTACCGCGTGCTCGGCGCTGTACATAATTTGTACAAACCACTGCCCGGACGCTTCAAGGACTACATCGCCATTCCCAAGGCCAACGGCTACCAATCCCTGCATACCACGCTGTTTGGCATGCACGGTGTGCCGATCGAGATTCAGATCCGCACCCGGGAAATGGAAGAGATGGCCAACAACGGCATCGCCGCCCATTGGCTGTACAAGTCCAGCGGCGATGAGCAGCCCAAAGGCACCCACGCCCGGGCTCGCCAATGGGTCAAAGGCGTGCTGGAAATGCAGCAGCGGGCCGGCAACTCCCTGGAATTCATCGAAAGCGTGAAGATCGACCTGTTCCCGGACGAGGTCTACGTGTTCACGCCCAAAGGCCGGATCATGGAGCTGCCCAAAGGCTCCACGGCGGTCGACTTCGCCTACGCGGTGCACACCGACGTTGGCAACAGCTGCATCGCCTGCCGCATCAACCGGCGCCTGGCGCCGCTGTCCGAACCACTGCAAAGCGGCTCCACGGTGGAGATCGTCAGTGCCCCGGGCGCCCGCCCGAACCCGGCCTGGCTCAACTTCGTGGTCACCGGCAAGGCCCGCACCCACATTCGTCACGCCCTGAAACTGCAACGTCGCTCCGAGTCCATCAGCCTCGGCGAACGCCTGCTGAACAAGGTACTCAACGGCTTCGACAGCGCCCTGGAAAAGATTCCGGCCGAGCGCATCCAAGCCATGCTCCACGAGTACCGCCTGGAACTGATCGAAGACCTGCTGGAAGACATCGGCCTGGGCAACCGTATGGCCTATGTGGTCGCCCGCCGCCTGCTGGGCGAAGGCGAACAATTGCCAAGTCCGGAAGGCCCGCTGGCGATTCGCGGCACCGAAGGCCTGGTCCTCAGCTACGCCAAGTGCTGCACGCCCATTCCTGGCGATCCGATTGTCGGCCACCTGTCCGCAGGCAAAGGGATGGTCGTGCACCTGGACAACTGCCGCAATATCAGCGAAATCCGCCACAACCCGGAAAAATGCATCCAGCTGTCCTGGGCCAAGGATGTCACCGGCGAATTCAACGTCGAACTGCGCGTCGAACTGGAACACCAGCGCGGCCTGATCGCCTTGCTGGCCAGTAGCGTCAATGCCGCCGACGGCAACATCGAGAAAATCAGCATGGACGAACGCGATGGTCGTATCAGCGTGGTCCAACTGGTGGTCAGCGTGCACGACCGCGTGCACCTGGCCCGCGTGATCAAGAAACTGCGCGCCCTGATCGGGGTTATCCGCATCACCCGCATGCGCGCGTAGCCCGCTCATTACAAGGAGTCATTCATGACCAAGACCGTTATCACCAGCGACAAGGCACCTGCCGCCATCGGCACCTATTCCCAGGCGATCAAGGCCGGCAACACCGTCTACATGTCGGGCCAGATCCCCCTCGATCCAAAAACCATGGAACTGGTAGAGGGCTTCGAAGCCCAGACCGTCCAAGTATTCGAGAACCTGAAATCCGTAGCTGAAGCCGCCGGCGGTTCGTTCAAGGACATCGTCAAGCTGAACATCTTCCTCACCGACCTGAGCCACTTCGCCAAGGTCAACGAGATCATGGGCAAGTACTTCGAACAGCCCTACCCTGCCCGCGCCGCCATCGGCGTGGCTGCCCTGCCAAAGGGCGCACAGGTTGAGATGGACGCCATCCTGGTCATCGAGTAACACATCCGGCGCAACCTCCCAGGTTGCGCCGACTTCGTTCTGAAAGGATTTCCCCATGCGCAAAGCGCTAGCTCTTTCATTGCTCGCCCTGCTTCTCGGCGGCTGTGCCAGCGACCCTGCCAAGACGGACGTCAGCGGCACCTGGATCAACCAGGTGGCGATCGATGCAGCCTCCAAAGGCGGCCCTTTGCGTGAAGCCCTTCAGGCCTACGGCCCGAACCTGGAATGGGAAGTCAACACCAAGGCCGGCCAAGCGCGCTATACCAACGGTTTCGAGATCGCCGAAGGCAAGCTGCTGGGCGATGCATCCGGCACCTGGAAAGTCGATTTCTACGGCAGTGCCGGCACCGACTTGAAGCGTGACGGCAAGCAATTGCTGCAAGTGGCCAACGACAACGAACCGGAACAGGTCTTCGACCGCCCCAAGGACCCGGCTCCGGAAGGCGCTCCACTGGGCGCCAACTTCGAACGGGCCCTGTACTCGGCCTACCTGGGCGGTAGCTGGAAAATCCTCAGCGGCCCCGGCGAAGGCGGCACCGTGCAGTTCCAGGCCGATGGTGCGGTCCAAGGGCTGCCAGGTGCAGATCGCTTTGCCCTGTGCCTGGCAGGTGATTGCGCGTCCATGAGCGGCGGCAATGACAATGTCTGGCTGCAGCAGAACGGCCAGGGCAACCCGTGGATCTTTGTCCGCAAGGACCAGCAACTGGAGATCTACCAGGCCATCAACACGGCCCAGGCGGATGAAGTGCCCTCGCTGACCCCCGGCCCACGGCAATGGCTCCTGCAAAAACAGTGACGCAAAAAAGGAGCCCCAGGCTCCTTTTTCTTTAGCGGCTTAACGGCTGGCTCAGCACTTGCCTTCGAGAATCGCCGCATAACCCTCGCGATAACTCAGGTACCGAGGCACCCAGCCCAGCGCCCTGGCGCGCGCGTTGGTGCAGCGCTTGCTGCCGGCACGACGCACACTGGCGTCCTCCGACCACTCGGTCACGCCGAGGTATTCCCGCAGCCAGCCCACCACGTCCGCCAAGGGCGCCGGCGCGTCATCGACACCGATATAACAGTCATCCAACGCCTCGCCCCGCAGGTCCGCCTGTAGCAGAAAGGCCAGCAACCCCGCCGCATCGTCGGCATGAATGCGGTTGCCATACAGCGGCGGCTCCACGGCCACCCGATAACCCCGGCGCACTTGAGTCAGCAGCCATTCACGACCAGGCCCGTAAATTCCGGTCAAGCGCACCCGGCTGGCCGGAATGCCGCTATCGAGGGCCACCTGCTCCGCCTCCAGCATCAGCCGTCCCGAATACCCACTCGCTTCGGTGGGCGACGTTTCGTCCACCCACTCACCGTTCTTTTGCCCATACACGCTGCTGCTGGACACAAACAATAAGCGTCGCGGCCGCTGCCCGTGCTGCTTGAGCCAACCAAGCACATGCTGCAAGCCCTCGATATAAGCCGCTCGATAACCCGCCTCATCGTGATCGGTGGCGGCCGCGCAATACACCAGGTAATCCAGCTCATTGGACGGCCAAGTCGGCGGGCATTGCTCGCTGAACAGATCGCCAGCCACCCCGATCACACCTTCCGGCAGGCGTGCGATGTTCCGACGCAGGCCATGCACACGCCAGTTCAGGCTGAGCAATTGAGTCGCCAGCCGGCTGCCGACATCACCACAGCCCGCGATCAAAACAGAAGGGACGGCCATCAAAAAACTCCGTTCATAAAAGGTGGCACCCGCCGCGACAATGGACGAACGGCTGGAAGTGAAAGAAAAAAAGATACTCTATTACTTTTGTTAACAAGAATTAATTGCAATAATACGCACCCATTTGTTCTCGGCCCCACGAGGCCTAGAAGGACATCTACCTCTTTCCCTCTTAGGTCCGGCCAGCATGACAAGCAATCAACTCTCCGCCTCGCCAAGCAAACGCCCAAGCCCGATGCGCGCCATGAGCGCAGTTGCCGCGCTGTTGTGCAGCCTGTTGCTGGCACCCACGGCAGCCCTTGCCGACGCCCAGGCACCTGCCACTCCGCCAGCCGCCGCTGCTGCCGCGCCGGCACCCGCCGATCATACAGCGCCGGCTGCCGCTGCACAGGCCACCGACCCTGTGCTGGCCGAAGGCGATGTCGCTGACGACACCAATGAAGTCCTCGAAGCCGACAACACCCTGGGCATGGCCCACGACCTGTCGCCGTGGGGCATGTACCAGAACGCCGATATCATCGTGAAACTGGTGATGATTGGCCTGGCCATCGCTTCGATCATTACCTGGACCATCTGGATCGCCAAAGGCCTGGAGCTGATGGGCGCCAAACGTCGCCTGCGCAAAGAAATCCTGGCCTTGAAACAAGCCACTACCCTCAAGGAAGCCAGCGCCAGCGCCACCAAAGAAGGCACCCTGGCCAACCTGCTGGTCCACGATGCCCTGGAAGAAATGCGCCTCTCGGTCAACAGCCGCGAGAAAGAAGGCATCAAGGAACGCGTCAGCTTCCGCCTTGAGCGCCTGGTAGCCGCCTGCGGCCGCAACATGAGCAGCGGCACCGGCGTACTCGCCACCATCGGTTCCACCGCGCCGTTCGTCGGCCTGTTCGGTACCGTGTGGGGCATCATGAACAGCTTTATCGGCATCGCCAAAACCCAGACCACCAACCTTGCTGTCGTGGCCCCCGGCATCGCCGAAGCCCTGCTGGCTACCGCTTTGGGTCTGGTCGCTGCGATCCCTGCGGTGGTGATCTACAACGTCTTCGCCCGCTCCATCACCGGTTACAAGGCCCAGGTGTCCGACGCCTCGGCTGAAGTCCTGCTGCTGGTCAGCCGTGATCTGGATCACGCGCCGGGCGAGCGTTCCGCACAACCGCACATGGTGAAAGTGGGGTAATTAGCCATGGGCCTGCATTTAAAAGAAGGCGCGGCCGACGACCTCGCCGAGAACCACGAAATCAACGTCACGCCGTTTATCGACGTGATGTTGGTACTGCTGATCATCTTCATGGTTGCGGCGCCCCTGGCGACCGTGGACATCAAGGTTGACCTGCCTGCTTCCACCGCCAAACCGGCACCACGCCCGGAAAAACCGGTGTTCCTCAGCGTCAAGGCCGACCAGCGCCTGTTCCTCGGCGAAGACGAAGTGAAGGCCGAAGCCCTCGGTGCCACCCTCGACGCCCGGACTCAAGGCAAGAAGGACACGACGATCTTCTTCCAGGCTGATAAAGGCGTGGATTACGGCGACCTGATGAGTGTGATGGATGCCCTGCGGGCCGCCGGATACCTGAAAGTCGGCCTGGTCGGACTCGAGACGGCAGCCAAGAAATGATCACGACGCGCCAAAAGCTGACGCGTTACAGCGGTAGCCTGGCGGTGGTGCTGGGCGTCCATGGAGTGGCGATTCTGCTTGCCCTCAATTGGTCGCGCCCGCAGCCGGTGGAGCTGCCTCCGCAAGCGATGATGGTCGAGTTGGCGCCGATTCCGGCCCCGCCTCCGCCCGCGCCGCCCAAGGTCGTAACGCCACCGCAGCCTCCTGCTCCGGTTGAAGAACTGCCGCTGCCGAAACTCGCTGAAGCACCGAAACCAACGATTTCCGTGCCCAAGCCGGTCAAGCCCAAACCCAAGCCGCAACCCCCCAAGCCGCTGGAGAAAAAACTCGAGCCGCCGAAGGAAAAGCCGACTGAGGATCCGCCCAGCGACGCCCCCACCGTAGCGCCGGCCACCAAGTCTGCCGCTCCGGCACCGGGCCCTTCGCCGTCGCAGATTGCCGCCAAGGAAAGCTGGCAAGGCACCCTGCTGGCCCACCTGGCCAAGTACAAGAAATACCCGCCAGGCGCCCAGTCCCGTGGCAAGGAGGGCTTGAACCGTCTGCGCTTCGTGGTCGATGCCGAAGGCAAGGTGCTGTCCTACGAGTTGGTGGGCCGCTCCGGCAACGCCGACCTGGACCGGGCCACCCTGGAAATGATCCGCCGCGCCCAGCCGCTGCCCAAGCCGCCGGCCGACATGCTCAACAACGGCTCGATCGAGATCGTCGCGCCCTTCGTTTACTCCCTGGAGAAACGTCGCCGCTGAGTCAGGCCTGCGCACGCGTGTACAAAGAAGCAAACACCAAGGCACCCTACAGGTGCCTTTTGTGTATCTGGGCCCGACAACCACGGATTGCCCAGTGTCACAGTGCGCACTCACTCTGATAACGTGCGTCTATCGGTTGCAGCCGGTATGCTTGGCCCGCAATCCCATGGACGCCCGCTATGACTCTTACAGAATTGCGCTACATCGTTACCCTCGCCCAAGAGCAGCACTTCGGTCATGCGGCCGAGCGTTGCCACGTCAGCCAGCCGACCCTGTCGGTAGGCGTGAAAAAGCTTGAAGACGAACTCGGTGTGCTGATTTTCGAACGCAGCAAGAGCGCGGTGCGTCTGACGCCGGTGGGCGAAGGCATCGTCGCCCAGGCGCAAAAGGTCCTGGAACAGGCCCAAGGCATTCGCGAACTGGCCCAAGCCGGCAAGAACCAGCTGACCGCACCGCTGAAAGTCGGCGCGATCTACACCGTCGGCCCTTACCTGTTTCCGCACCTGATCCCACAACTGCACCGGGTCGCCCCGCAGATGCCGTTGTACATCGAAGAAAACTTCACCCACATCCTGCGAGACAAGCTGCGCAACGGCGAGCTGGACGCGATCATCATCGCCCTGCCCTTCAATGAAGCCGACGTGCTGACCCTGCAGCTGTACGACGAGCCCTTCTACGTCCTGATGCCCAGCGGCCACGCCTGGACCAAGAAGGAAACCATCGACGCCAGCCTGCTCAACGACAAGAGCCTGCTGCTGTTGGGCGAAGGCCACTGCTTCCGTGACCAGGTCCTGGAAGCCTGCCCGACCCTGACCAAAGGCAACGACGGCGCCAAGCACACCACGGTGGAATCCAGTTCCCTGGAAACCATCCGCCACATGGTCGCCTCCGGCCTGGGCATCTCGATCCTGCCGCTGTCGGCGGTGGACAGCCATCACTACGCCCCGGGCGTGATTGAAGTGCGCCCCCTGACGCCGCCGGTGCCGTTCCGCACCGTGGCGATCGCCTGGCGCGCCAGCTTCCCACGGCCCAAAGCCATCGAAATCCTCGCCGACTCGATCCGCCTGTGCTCGGTGGCCAAGCCGCCCGCCGCCAGTTAAGCCGACGCAATGACTGAGCTGTCGAACGTGCCGGTCACGGCACTCAAGGGCGTCGGCGAAGCCATGGCCGAGAAGCTGGCCAAGGTCGGCCTGGAAAACCTGCAAGACGTGCTGTTCCATCTGCCCCTGCGCTACCAGGACCGCACCCGGGTGGTGCCCATCGGCGCCTTGCGCCCGGGCCAGGATGCGGTGATCGAAGGCACCGTCAGCGGCGCCGACGTGGTCATGGGCAAGCGCCGCAGCCTGCTGGTGCGCCTGCAGGACGGCACCGGTGGCTTGAGCCTGCGCTTCTACCATTTCAGCAATGCCCAGAAAGACGGCCTGAAGCGCGGCACCCGCGTGCGCTGCTACGGCGAAGCCCGGCCGGGCGCCTCGGGGCTGGAGATCTACCACCCGGAATACCGCGCCATCAGTGGTGATGAACCGCCGCCGGTGGACCAGACCCTGACCCCCATCTACCCACTGACCGAAGGCCTGACCCAACAGCGCCTGCGCCAGTTGTGCCAGCAGAGCCTGGCCCTGCTCGGCCCCAGCAGCCTGCCCGACTGGCTGCCGGAAGAACTGGCCCGGGACTATCAACTGGCGCCCCTGGACGATGCGATCCGCTACCTGCATCACCCGCCCGCCGACGCCGATGTCGACGAACTGGCCCTGGGTCACCACTGGGCCCAGCATCGCCTGGCCTTCGAAGAATTGCTGACCCATCAACTGTCCCAGCAACGCCTGCGCGAGAGCCTGCGCTCCCTGCGTGCCCCAGCGCTGCCGGTGGCGAAAAAACTCCCGGGCCACTACCTGAGCAACCTGGGCTTTCCGCCCACTGGCGCCCAGCAGCGGGTCGGCAACGAAATCGCCTACGACCTCAGCCAGCCCGAGCCCATGCTGCGCCTGATCCAGGGCGACGTCGGCGCGGGCAAGACCGTGGTCGCCGCCCTGGCCGCCCTGCAAGCCCTGGAAGCGGGTTACCAGGTGGCTCTGATGGCGCCCACCGAGATCCTCGCCGAGCAGCACTTCATCACCTTCAAGCGCTGGCTCGAACCCCTGGGCCTGGAGGTCGCCTGGCTGGCGGGCAAGCTCAAGGGCAAGAACCGCACCGCCGCCCTGGAACAGATCGCCGGCGGCACGCCGATGGTGGTGGGCACCCATGCCTTGTTCCAGGACGAGGTGCGCTTCAAGAACCTGGCCCTGGTGATCATCGACGAACAGCACCGCTTCGGCGTGCAGCAGCGCCTGGCCCTGCGCCAGAAAGGCGTGGGCGGACGCATGTGCCCGCACCAGTTGATCATGACCGCCACGCCGATTCCTCGGACCCTGGCCATGAGCGCCTACGCCGACCTGGACACCTCGGTGCTCGACGAACTGCCCCCCGGCCGTACCCCGGTGAACACCGTACTGGTGACCGACAGTCGCCGCGTCGAAGTGATCGAGCGGGTGCGGGCCGCCTGCGCCGAAGGCCGACAAGCCTATTGGGTCTGCACCCTGATCGAAGAATCCGAAGAACTTACCTGCCAGGCGGCGGAGACCACCTTCGAAGACCTCACCAGCGCCCTCGGCGAGCTGCGGGTCGGGCTGATTCACGGGCGCATGAAGCCGGTGGAAAAAGCCGCGGTGATGGCCGAATTCAAGGCCGGCAACCTGCAACTGCTGGTGGCCACCACGGTGATCGAGGTCGGTGTCGATGTGCCCAATGCCAGCCTGATGATCATCGAGAACCCCGAGCGCCTGGGCCTGGCCCAATTGCACCAGCTGCGTGGCCGGGTCGGTCGCGGCAGCGCCGCCAGCCACTGCGTGCTGCTGTACCACCCGCCGCTGTCGCAGATCGGCCGGCAACGCCTGGGCATCATGCGCGAAACCAACGACGGCTTCGTCATCGCCGAAAAGGACCTGGAACTGCGCGGCCCCGGGGAAATGCTCGGCACCCGCCAGACCGGCCTGCTGCAATTCAAGGTCGCCGACCTGATGCGCGACGCCGACCTGCTGCCCGCAGTGCGTGACGCCGCCCAGGCCTTGATCGAACGCTGGCCCCATCACGTCAGCCCATTGCTGGAGCGCTGGTTGCGCCACGGCCAGCAGTACGGCCAAGTGTGAACCGCGTCTCAGTTAATGGACCATCGACCTAACCAAGCTGGTTATACTCTTCACCTTGTAGAAAAACGGATACAGGCCATGACAGAAGTTGCCCTCGCCACTGCAACCCCGCACGCTCCGTCTGTTATCCGGTTGCTGCTCGGCCAGCTGGCCATCAGTTACATCGAAGTCGCTGATCGCCCCGGACTGCCTGCCGAGCGCAAGGTCCAGGCCGTGCTGCTGGACGATGCCGTGGGTGCCCTCATGGTGCTGTTCCCGCAAAGCCAGTTGCTGGACCTCAACCGCCTGGCCGAACTCACGGGCCGGCGCCTCACTGCGGTGTCCACCGAACGCCTGGAGCGCATGCTCGGCAAGCACAGCCTGAGCCTGCTGCCGGGTTTGCCTGCACTGACCAGCTCGCCGTGCCTGTATGAAGAAAGCCTGCTGCGTGAACCCAGCCTGCTGATCAATTCCGGCGAGCCTGGCCTGCTCCTGGAAATCACCCGCGACGACTTCAAGAGCATGCTGAGCAAGGCCAGCGCGGCGAATTTCGGCGAGCCCCTGGCGACCATCCGCCCCAACCTCGACCGCCCGGACGATGACCGCGAGGAAATCTCCCAGGCCATGCAGGCCTTCACCGCGCGGCGCATCCAGCAGCGCCTGGAAGCCACCATCGAGATTCCACCCCTGGCCGAAACGGCGCAGAAGATCATCAAGCTGCGGGTCGACCCTAACGCCACCATCGACGACATCACCGGCGTGGTGGAAACCGACCCGGCCCTGGCTGCCCAGGTGGTGAGCTGGGCAGCATCGCCCTACTACGCGTCACCCGGCAAGATCCGCTCGGTGGAAGACGCCATCGTCCGTGTGCTGGGCTTTGACCTGGTGATCAACCTGGCCCTGGGCCTGGCGCTGGGCAAGACCCTGAGCCTGCCCAAAGACCAGCCACAGCAAGCCACGCCGTACTGGCAGCAATCGATCTACACCGCCGCGGTGATCGAGGGCCTGACCCGTGCCATGCCCCGGGCCCAGCGCCCAGAGTCGGGCCTGACCTACCTGGCCGGCCTGCTGCACAACTTCGGCTACCTGCTGCTGGCCCACGTGTTCCCGCCGCACTTCTCGCTGATCTGCCGCCACCTGGAGGTCAACCCGCACCTGTGCCACAGCTACGTGGAACAGCACCTGCTGGGCATCAGCCGGGAACAGATCGGTGCCTGGCTGATGCGCTACTGGGACATGCCGGACGAGCTGTCCACGGCCCTGCGTTTCCAGCATGACCCCAGCTACGACGGCGCCTACGCCGAGTACCCGAACCTGGTGTGCCTGGCCGTGCGCCTGCTGCGCAGCCGTGGCATCGGCTCGGGCCCGGACGAACAGATCCCCGACGCCATGCTTGAGCGCCTGGGCCTGACCCGGGACAAGGCCGAAGACGTAGTCAGCAAAGTGCTGGAAGCCGAAGTCCTGCTACGCGAACTGGCCTCCCAGTTCAGCCAAGCCTAACCCCCCAATGTAGGAGCTGGCTCGCCAGCGATAGCGCCCACAAAATCGCCATCGCCGGCAAGCCGGCTCCTACAACAGCGGCAATCACCCGCATACAACGCCCAACACCGACCCTGTAGGAGCTGGCTCGCCTGCGATAGCGCCCGCAAAATCGCCATCGCCGGCAAGCCGGCTCCTGCAACAGCGGCAATCACCCGCACACAACGCCCAACACCGACCCTGTAGGAGCTGGCTCGCCAGCGATAGCACCCGCAAGATCGTCATCGCCGGTAAGCCGGCGCCTAAAACAGCGGCAAACGCTTTAGGCCTTGGGCTTGGCCTTTTTGGGTTTCAAGTATTTGGTCAGGCCCTGGAACCAGATGACCAGGGCCGGGTTGCCCTTGATCTGGATCGACTTGTCCTGAATCCCCGTCATGAACGCCAACTGCTTGTTCTTCGCCTGCAAGGTGGCGAAGCCGTAGGCGGCGTCTTTGAAGGCGATGGCGAAGGCCGGCTCCGGGTAGACACCCGAGCGGCTGGTGATGCGCTGGTCTTTGACCAGGAAGTGACGGGCAATCTTGCCGTCGAGGGTCTGCAGCTGGAACACCAGCTCCTTGTCACCCAATTGCTGCTGGAAGGCGGGATTGTTGCGGCTGGCTTTGCCCATCAACAGGCCCAGCATCCAGAGAAGAAAACGGAATTTCATGCGCAGCGCCTCAGTGGAATTATTGGATGGCGGGCGCAGTTTAACCTGTAACTCGATGAGCGCCAGCGATCTCCTGAAACCTCAGGAGATCGGCTGGCGTTCAGTACTTATCGCAACCTATTGTCCGACAATCGCTGCCTCAGACGTTAGGGCAAGGCACCGGGGCCCAGTCACCCAGGTCCGGGCTCTTGCACATGCTGTTGACCTGAGTCTGGCCGGTCGCTGCAACCTGCTTGCTCTCGTCCTGCTTGGTCTTGGCCTGCTGCATCGATTTCTCGGTGCTCACTGCTTCTTTAGGAACGGTCGGCAGTACTTGTTTCTTCGGTGGCTTGACCTGCTTCTTCTTGCCGCTACCGGTGGCAGTGACCGGCGTGGTGTCGGCGGTGGCCACGGTGACCACGTCAGTGCGCTGCACGCCCACTTGTTGCAGATCCTGCTCGTAAGCCTGGTTGTACTTGCTCAGGTCTTCGCTGGCACGACCGTTCACGGCGGTGATCAGGTCGTTGGACTCTTTCAGGCCGGAGACGATTTCCGCCAGGCGCTTGCGGCCTTCGGTGTCGTTGATGCTGTTGGCCTTGCGCGAACTGATCAGGCTGTCGAACGCACGCTGGTAGCACGCCTGGGAAGCTTTGGCATAAGCGGTACTGCGGTCGATGTCGGCCACGCTCTTGTTGACGTCGGTGGCGTAGGAAGCGATGCGCTGGTTGTCATCGGCGATCTGCTTCTGGCGCTCGGTGTAGTAACCGGCGGCACCACCGGCCAGGGCGCCACCCGCGGCACCGATGGCGGCGTTACGGCCGCGCTTGTCGGAGTCACCGGTAAAGGCACCCAGCAGGGCACCGCCGGCCGCGCCCAGGGCTGCACCGGTCACCACCGAGGTGGTCATGTTGGAATCGGTGTCACGCAGGTGTTGCACCGGCTCGTAGCAGCTCGGGTAGTACTCGACCTTGGTGGTCGACGCGACCTTGGACACCGGAGAGGTGGCACAACCGGTCAGCACGGTACTGAACCCGGCGGCAACCAACAGCAGGTGACGTTTGGACGTTGAAGCAAAAGGCTTACGGGAAAAAAGCATGTGCGTCATCTCGTTTTAGTTTGACCAGCTCGGTGCGGCGCCATGCCGCCCGAGACCCTCCAAGCTCGCGCAAGCGCGCCCCTCATGACTTCTGAGCGGACGATGCGAGCAGTTCCTTCAAAATCGTCGCCGGATCGGCTCGCCGTTGCTGGCGATAGTTCCCGACATGGCGAACGAATATCGTGGCCCGCGTGACCAGGCTCTTGCCGAGCACTGGCTTGCGGTTGAGTTCCTCCTTGATCCGTTGAAACTGCGCCTGGATCACCGCATCGGTGTAGCGGGTACCGGTGGCCAGGTTGTCGATGTAGATCGCCACCGCCCCGTCCAGCGCACTGCGGCCGTTGTTGATGGCTTCGGCGAACAGCTTGGCGCTGGGTTCATCCTTGGCATCAATGGCTTGCTGCTGGCTTTTCTTCAGGTTGGTCAGGCGGATGTTGTAGTTATTGATGGTCTCGGCCACCAGAGCCGACGACTGAATCAGGTTGCCGGCGGCTTCTTCGCGTTGCTGGGCGATCAGCGAGACGTTGCGCTTGAGCTCTTCGTTGACCAGCCCCAGCTCGGCCTGCAGCCGCGGGTCGACACTGGCAGCGATGATGCTGTCCAGGCGCTTAGTCGGGTCCTGGGCATCGTCAATGGCATCGGTCAGGGACGCCAGGCGGCCTTCTTTCTGCCACTGGGCGAACAACTCCTTGTAGCGCGAACGGGGCGCAGCCAGGGCACCCACGGCGACACGGAAACCGGTGGTTTCATTGCTCTGCTCGGTGCCGTCGGCGGCGAACAGCGGGTACTCGCGGCGCATGCCGGTGAACAGCGTGCCCTCGCCTTCCAGGTAGTTGCCACCCTTGACCACAAAGCCGCCGTAGGTGCCTTGGCGCCGTCCGGAATGCACCAGCTGGAACGACTCCTGGACCATCTCCGCAGCATTGCCGATCACGTCGAACATGCCGATGGGGTTGGGCAACTTGGTGCCGATGGGCATCAAGCGTGCAGCCTGGCCGGTGCCGCCGGCCACTTGGTTGAACACCGCCCAGTCGGCCAGCGGGCCGTCGCTTTCACTGCCCTCCAGGCGCCGGGGGAACAAGCGGCCCTCCAGGTCCTGGCGACTCACGGCCTGGCCACCCCGGGCGGCGTATTCCCACTCGACTTCGGTGGGCAGGCGCACAAAACCCAGGCCGCCGTCTTCCGCCGAGGTGCCACGGCCGCTGACCGGCAGCAGGTCGCGGTGGTTTTTCATCAGCCAGGCGCTGTACACCGCAGCAAAACGTTCGGCCTCGAAGCGCGACAGCTTGACCTTGGGCAAGCGCCCTTGCAGGCCTTCCGGCGCTTCGCAGGCCGGAGCCGGCTCACCACTGGCCAGGGACTGCGCCTGGGCCATGACCTGGGCGTATTGGCGGGCGGTGACTTCGTACTTGCCGATGAAATACAGCATCGGCTTGAGCGGCACGCCCGCGCCGGCTTTGGGCAAGCCGGGGCCGATGGCCTTGCTCCAGATCGGCGGCAGATCCTTGAGGGTGAACTGGCCGTTGATGTAGTCACGGCGATACCCGGAAATAAACGACTGCTGATAACCCGACTCGCCCTCGCTGAAGGGGTAACCGAGGTTGACTTCACGGTCGTCGAGGGTGCCCTGGGCCAGCACGTAGACGTAGCGGAACACCATCTCGCCTTCGCACGGCAACGGCAGGCTGACGTCATCGGCCAACGGCTTGGGGTTGTCCAGCTTGTTGTCGTCGTCGGCCCAGACAGCGCTCGCCAGGGTCAGGGCCAGGACGGCGGTCAAACACTTATACATCGCGAATTCCTTCACTGGCTTCAATGCGCGACACCCGCCAACCGCCCAGCGCTGCCGCCAGGGTGCTGACGCCCAGCGCCGCAAACAAGGCCAGGGCGTAGTGCACCGGCAACAGATGGCTGGCGTACTCGCCCGGCACCTGCATAAACAAATGGTTGAGCCCGGACTCGGCCAAGGCGTACAGCAAGCCACTCAACAAGGCAGCAAAGCCGGCGCTGTACAGCGCCTGGACCACCACGAACAACAGCAAGGCCCCAGTGGAAAACCCCAGCAGGCGCAGCACCGACAGGGCCCGACGCTTGCGCGCCACCGCCGCCAGGGCGCCGGCGAAAATCGCCGCAAAGGCCCCGGCCAGCGCCAACCCGGCTATGACCCAGAAGACCACGGAAAGGTTGCGGCTCAAGGACTGCACCTGAGCAATATTCTGGGCCTGGGTCGACACCAGCAGCCCGCGCTCGGCAAACGCCTGACGCAGCGGCTCGACGTCATTCAGGCTGCGGGCATACAGGCGGAAGGACGGGTACACCCGCTGCCCGGCCGCCGCCGGGGCCTCGCCGTCCCAACCCAGTGCCTCGACGGCCCGGCCATCGCGGTAATCTTCCGCGGCTTCAAGCAGGGCCAGGGGTGCGAACAAGCCATCGCGCTGGAAGGCCTCCAGGGGCAACACCCCCTGCACTTGCACCAGGGTCCGCTGGGCCTCGGTGCGCCCGGCCACTTGCCGGCCGAAACTGACGTGCACCCAGTCACCGACCTTGACCCCGAGTTTCTCGGCAGCGGTGTGGCTGAGCAGCACTGCGTTCAAACCCTGGGGCACCGGCAAAGTGCCGAGCAACGGGTCCAGGGCCGCAGTGGGGATCATTTCCACGGTCACGCCGGGCTCGGCCACGGTCAACGACAACTGCGCCGTGGCCGCGATCTGCCGGGTCCTGGGCAAGGCGAAGGCGACGTCGCTGCGCTGGCCTAACTGGGCAATCACCTCGGCACTGAAACGGCCGCCGCCCAAGGGGATGATTTCCCGCACGGCCGGGTCTTTTTCCAGGCGCTCGGTGAGGCTGCTGACCAAGCCGAACTTCAGGCCGAACAGCACCAGCAGCGGCGCGATTACCGCCACCAGGGCCAACACCGAACAGGCCGACAGCCAGGCGTCGGCGCGGTAATCCTGCCAGGCCAGGCCGGCGGTCAAGGACGCACGCATCAGTGAGCCTCCCCGAGGGTTGCGGTCACACCGCCATCGGCATCGCGGCGACAGCTGATGCGCCGCACCTGCAAGCCGCTGGCCCGAGCCAACTCTTCATCGTGGGTGGCGATGACGCTGCACAGGCCCTGCTCGCGGGTCTGCTTGAGCAGCAGTTGCATGACGCGTTGCGCGTTGATTGGGTCCAGCGCAGCCGTCGGCTCATCGGCCAGGAGCAATTGCGGGCCGTGGGCCAGGGCTCGGGCACAACTGACTCGCTGGCGCTGGCCAACCGACAACGCGGCGGGTTTCTTGTGCAACTGATCGGCGATTTCCAGCTGTTCGGCCAGGCGCCGGGCTTCGCCGTTATCGGCCAGGCCCAGGAGCTTGCGCGAGAGGTTGATATTGCTCTGCACGTCGATAAAACCCAGCAGGCCGCCGGTTTGCAGCACATAACCCAGGTGCCGGCTGCGCAGCCCGGCCAAGGGGTTCTGTCCCGAAGCGCGCCAGATCGCCGCGATGTCGATCACCTGCCGGGCCGGGGCGAATTCAAAGCGCCCGGCCCGATCCGGCGCCTGCACCAGGGCCAGCAGATCGAGCAGAGTGCTCTTGCCGCAGCCACTGGGCCCAACCACCGCCAACTGCTCGCCGGCCCGCAGTTGCAGGCGCGGAATCACCAGGCTGTAGCGTTGGCTGCCAGCCCCACGGGTTTTGCTCACCTCCAGAAGATCGAGCATCACGGCAGCGTCGACAAAGGTACGCGGTACAGCGCATCACCCGGCTCGGCGTCGCCGAAGCGCACCCAGTTGGCCAGGTCGTTGTGGAAGGTTTCGTAAAGACGGATTTTCGAATCCAGCTCGTCGATAAAGTCTTCCTGCTCGGCCACGCTCAAGGACAACCACAGGTCCTGGGTCATGTTCAGCGACTTGCTGCGGTACGGCAGCCCTTCGAGGTACTCGCCCAGCACGCCGCCGTCGGCCAGGTTGGCGCCCTTGCGCAAGGCCGAAGGGTCGCGGCTCATGTAGGCACTGGCGCTGGCGATTTCCTGGAAGAAATCCTTGGGCGAGGTCTGGGTCTTGCGCGCCGCGTCGACGATGAGCTTCAGCGATTGCTGCAGGTCGTTGAGCTGCAGCTTGGTGAGCATCACGCAGACCTGGAACGCCGGCAGCGCCGGGTTGGTCAGGTCGCGGTCGGCCGCCCAGGCGCTGACCAGCTGTGGCGCCTGGCTGGCGGATTGGCGCCCGAGGAAGTCCATGTGCATGGCGTAGCCGATGGCCGCGGATTTCTCCGCCAGGCTCGGCCCCGGCTTGAGCACCGGCACCGCTTGCACCTGCTTGTCACGCACCTGATGCACCAGGTCAGCGAACACCGTGCCGATCTCGCCGACCCGCTCGCCGAACTTGGCCACATCGCCACCCGGCACCGGAATGTACAGGTCGCCGATCTGCGGGTTGGCGTCGGCGGTCAGGGTGCGGTACTGGGTTTCGGCGTAGCCATGATTGTTCTTGCCGGCATCGGTACGCAGGTGCAGCGCGTAGATCTTGATCTGCTTGCCCAGGGCCGCCTGGCGCACTTCGGCCTCGTTCATCTGGGTGCGGCTCAGGGGGTCGTTCTTGCGCAGGGCACCGGCGTCGCTGACCAGCAGGATCAGGCGGCCGCCGTAGCCGGACCAGTCCATGCCTTCCACCGCCTGCATCACCCCGGCGAACGCGTCTTCGTTGAACGAATGGCTGGACACATGGGTGGCCTTGACCTGCCGCGCCAGCTCCATGAAACGCTGCGGGTCGCGGCCCTGGTCCAGGGTCACCAGGGTCTTGGTGACGTACTCCAGGCCCGGGGTTTTCTGGGTGTTGTTGCGAAACCCCACCAGGCCGAAGCTGACGCTGTCCAGCTCGCCGCGCTCGGCAATCTTGCTTTGCAGCTCATGCACCACGTCGCGCACTTGGTCGATGTAGGGCTGCATCGACACCGAGGTGTCCACCACCAGCACCACCGCCGTGCGGAAGGCATCGCCCGCGGCCTGCGGGTTGTTCGCCGGCAGGCTTTTGCCACGGCTGTCGCTGATGCTTTGCGGGCTGTTGCCCGGGTCGATGGACGCCACATTCAGCAACTGCACCGGCTGGCCGTTTTCGTCGAAGCTTTCCTTGGAGTCGAAAATCGGCAGCAGGTAAAACTGATCCTGAGGCACCGCGCTGGCCCCCGGCTCCAGGGCCAACACACGCTGGTCGTCCTGGGGGTTTTTCTGCACATTGAGCAGCAGGTTTTTCGCCGCCGCCGGGTCCGCCAGCAGGCGCTCCAGCTCGCCGGCCTGGCGTACGAACATCACCGGCGCACGGCCGGAACGCTCGGTGAACTTGAGCACCAGGCTCTGCTTCCAGTCACTGACCTGCTCGGCCGGCAACCAGCCGGCACTGCGGCCATCACTGGCCGCGCCGACCCGCAGCCAGGCGCTGCCGTTGAAGCTCTTGCGCTGGTACACGTACAGCACCGAAAACGCTGGCACAGCCTGGCCCGGTGCCGCCCCCGGCTCGCTGGAAAAGCTCGCCCCGGGCTTACTCAATACGCGCTGGAACAGGGTCTTCTTGCCGGCCATCAACAACGGCCGCTGGCCGCCATCGACATCCGCCGCCACCGGCTGGCTCACCGGCGGCGCTGCCACCGCAGGCACGTTGGCCGTCGAAGAGGATGAAGACGCCTTGGCCGCTGGCGCCGGGCTTTCGCCACCCAGCCACCAGTAACCGGCACCACCGATGGCCAGGGCAACGGCCACGGCCACACCCGCCAGCACCGGCGTCGAACCACGCCGAGACGGCGCAGGGGCAGGAGTCGGAGTCGCTACCGGCTCGGGTGCAGGCGGCCGGGTTTCAGCACGCGGGGCCTGCTGGGGAATCTCGATGGACACCGGGGTCAAACCGGCCAATTCATTACCGGGCGGCGTCGCCTGCGCCGGCAGGGCCACGGGCTGGATAAGGGTTGCCTCGATGTCCGGGGTCGCCGTCGGCAATTGATCCAGGGCGCGCAACAAGGCCGCCGCGTCCGCGTAACGCTCGGCCGGGTCCTTGGCCAGCAGCTTGCGCAGGATGTGCTGGTAGCGACCGTGGTGCAGTGGCAGTTCCGGCATCGGCTCGGTCAGGTGGGCCAAGGCCGTGGACAAGGCGTCAGTGCCGTTGTACGGCAATTCACCGACGAGGATTTCATACAGCACCACGCCCAAGGCGTAGAGGTCGGCACGGCCGTCGATGTCCTGGCCGCGCGCCTGCTCAGGGCTCATGTAGCTCGGGGTACCCACGGCAAAACCGGCCTGGGTGAACTGGGTGCGGTCATCCAGGGACTTGGCGATGCCGAAGTCCGAAAGCACAGCGGTGCCGTCGGCGCGGAACAGAATGTTGGCCGGTTTCACATCGCGGTGCACCAGCCCCTGGGCATGGGCGTAGCCCAGCGCCGAGGCAATCTGGCGAATGTAGGCCAGGCCCTGCTCCGGGGTCAGGCCGGCGGCGATGCGCTCTTTCAGGGTGCCGTTGGGCAGGTATTCCATGGCCATGTAATACAGGTCACCGACATTGCCGATGTCATGCACGGTCACGGTGTGCGGGTGCGACAGCCGCGCCAGGGTCTTGCCCTCGCGCAGGAAGCGCTCGCAGAAACTCGGGTCGGCCGCCAGCGCCGCCGCCATGACCTTGAGCGCCACCTTGCGCTCCAGGGAGCGCTGGGTCGCCAGGTACACGGTGGCCATGGCGCCCTCGCCCACTTCGCCCTGGATGTCGTAGCCGGGAATCAGAATGTCCATGCTCAATGTCCTGCGGCTTTGACGACGATGGCGGTGATGTTGTCCGGGGCGCCCCGGGTCAGGCCCAGGTGGATCAGGCTGCGCACCACGTCATTGGGCTCGCTGTGGCACAGCACATCGCGCAGCTCACGGTCTTCGGCGGTCTTGTTCAGGCCATCGCTGCACAGCAGGAAACTGTCGCCGGCCCGCACCTGCAGGTCGACCTGGGACAGTTCCAGATGGTCCTGTACACCCACCGCTCGGGTGACGATGTTGGCCCGTGGGTGCACCCGCGCCTCGGCCTCGCTGAGCAGGCCGCTGTCTTGCAAGTCCTGGACGTAGCTGTGGTCCCGGGACAGGGCTTCCAGCTCGCCGTCACGCAGGCGATACAGGCGGCTGTCACCGGCCCACAGGCACGCCCCACGGTCGCCGCGTACCGCCAGCAGGACCACGGTGCTGCCCATCATGGTCACGCCACGATTGGCGGTTTCCTCGCGCACCGCGGCGTTCACCCGGGCCAGGCCGTTGCGCAGCGCGGCGACATAGTCTTCCAGGCTCGCACCCTCGGCAATCTGCCGCAGGCTGTCGACGATCAGGCTGCTGACGTAATCCCCAGCGGCGTGCCCACCCATGCCGTCGGCCACCACCCAAAGCCCGGATTCCGGGACTTCGAGGAAGGCGTCTTCGTTGATTTTCCGCACCATGCCGACATGACTGCAGCTGGCGGACTGGTAGGACAATTGCGGCGCAGAACTCATTTAGACGGCACCTTCTTGTCCGAGCAAAAACTGAGCGAAATCATTGGCCGGTGGCAGCCCCTGGCAACCCAGGAGCATCGGGCTGATTTGCGGCGAACCGCGCCCCCACCAGAAACTCGATCCCTCGCACGCCCACTCGGCGAGCACCGCGCCACGGGCCTCGGGATCATTCACGGCAAACTGGCGCAAGCCGGCAAAACGGCTGCCGGGCACACGCGGCTTGGGCATGGGTGCGCCCAGGGCCTGCAAACCACTTTCCAGGGCCTCGAAGCTGGCCGTGTCGTCCAGGGTCGCCAACAGCAACTCCTCGACCCGTTCAAACCAGTGATCGGGGCCACTCACCAGGGACGCCAGGTCGCTGTCTTGATCCAGCAGCGCGGCAATGGTCAGGGGGAAATAGCGCCCGACCCGGTCGATGCTCGGCATCACCACACCCACCACCGCCTGCGGCCCACAGACCCCGGCAGCCAGGGCGAAGCGCCACAACGGGCTGACCAGGTACGCATTCAGCCACTGGCTGCCCAAGGCGGTCTGGCTGGCCAGCAAGCCGGCGGCCAACCAGCTGTCCCAAGGGCCGATAAAGCTCTGGGGCAGGCCCCGGCTGACAAAGTCGCCACGGCTGGCCAACTTGCCGTACAGGCCCAGGCCGGTCATAACCGCTCCGGCAGGCTGAAGCCGCTGAGCACCCGGCTCTTGAACGGGTTGAAGGCGCTGTTGGCACGCAGCTCATAGGAAATGCTCGCCCCGTCCACCCGCAGCCGCAGGTTGAAACGGTCCGGCGAGTTGCCCGCGGTCAGGTCCGATTGCTCCAGCAAGCGGAACCAGGCCCAGGGGCCGTCCAGGGTCACCCCGGAACGCCCGCTGGCCGAAGGCGGCATGATCGACAGGCGCACCACACCGATGCTCCCCGGGTTCGGCCATTGCATGGCCACCGGGCGGCTCGGGCCGTGGTCGTAGCTCAGTTGCTGGCCGTCCAGATCAAGCAGGAACTGGGTGATGCTGGCGTCCATGGCCACTGGCTTCAGCTCAAAGCGCACCGTGGGTTGGGTACCGCCGGAACGGAAGAACGCGTCGCGGATATTCGCTGCGCGCTGGAAGGTTTGCAGCACCCCCGGCGAGATCCCCAGCTTCTGTGCGGCGCCCGGCTGCCAGCTCCAGGTGGTCGTCGAGGTGTTGACGTAAGGCTGCAGGTATTTGCGGAAGTAGTTGTCCATCACCCCGCCAACCCCGAAGAACTGGCCGAAGTCATCCAGGGTCGCGTCCCGGGCACTGCCCGGCGACATCGGGTAACGGCCGCTCAGGGACTGGCGATAGACGTTGACCACCTCGCTGATCCAGGCCGCGTTCAGTTGGTTGCGCACCCCGCCCATCATGGTGTTGGTGGTGGAATTGACCACCGACTTGACCAGCCCCTGGACCAGCGGCGGTTGGCGCTCGGCGGTCAGGCTGACCCGGGCCGCCGCCGCACTGGCCTGGTTCTTGGCTTCACCCAGCAAGGCATCGCCGCTGGCACCGACCATGGCGCTGACTTGGGCATACAGGGCATTCATGTCGGCCAGCAGGCCATCGATGGCCGCCGGCTCGCCCTCGCCTTTGCTCACCAGGCTATTGAGGTCGGCAAAGTGCGCGCTGACCGGGTCGTCGGTGGGCGCTGCAGCAGACGGATTGGCCGCCTGCTCCTGACCCAGCAGGGAACCCAGGCGTTGCTTGAGCTGGTCCACGCCGCCATCAACCTTCTGGCCCTGGGCCGCGAGCAGGCGCTCTTCCTGTTGCAGGTCGGTTTCCTTGGCCACCGCCACCAAGAGTTTTTTCAAGGGCGAACTGGGCCCGGACAGAATCCGCAGCACATCCGCCGCCTGGGCCACGCTGGTGATCGGCACAAAGTCGATGTCCGCCAACAGCGCATCCCACTGGCGCACGTAGTCCTGAAAGTACAGGCGGCGCACATCCGCCGCCAGGCTGGCGACGTTCTGCTGATCCGCCTGATCGCGCCCCAATACCCACTGCTCTTCCGCCAGGGTGCCGGCCTGGTCCAGGCTGGCCAGGAGGAAACCTTCGCGGTAGCCCTTGGCGGTGAACAGGCCGCTCAGGGGTTCGCTCAACGGCTTGCCGCTCTTGCGGGTGAACACCAGCGCCGCATCGCGACCGCCGGCCTCGCTGAGGCGGAAATCCGCTACGCCGGCCGGCAGCTTGGCGCGCTTGACCCGGTCATACACCCGCTGCGCCACAGGCAGCTGTTGCAACTGGCGACGCAGGTCGTCGATCAACTGCTGGTCCAGGCGCGCATTGGGCGGGTGCTTCTCGAACAAGGCTTGCAGGTGCCCGGCCAGGGCCTGGCGCTGGTCGGGCGGCAGGTCGCGGGCCAGCGTGCGGTCCCAGTCCAGGGTGATCCAGGCCTTGATGAAGTCCGGGTCATAGTGCTCGCTGTCCGCCAGCATCAGGTAGGCCTTGAGCCCCTCGTAGAGGAAGTCCGAATTGCCGCCGCCGTGCAGTTGTTCCTCGATGCGGGTCATCAGCCGAGGCGCGAACACCGCCACCAGCAGCTTGCGATAGACGCTGGCGGATTCGGCTTCGAGCATGTCGCCCTGGTACAGGCCCAGGCCTTCGGCCCAGCCCGGCGCATCACCGGCCAGATGACGAGTGGCGTTGAGCAGGGGCAGCACCGCCAGCACATCGCGCTGGGCCGGGCTGAGGTTCTGCACCGTGGCGCCCAAAGGCGCGACCCGCTGATCCACCTGGGCGATATAAGCCTGGTTGGCCCGGTAACTGACAAACCACAGGGTCCCGACCACCAGCACCACGGCCACGGTGGCCGCCAGCACGCCACGGGCGATCCACTTGCGGCGTCGCTCGACCTTGGGGTTGACGCCCACCAGCCCGCGTTCGGCAAAGGCCACGGCGCTGAAGAGTTTTTCGATGAAGTAACTGCGCCCGGTGCCGGTCTGGCGCGCCAGGTGCTGGCGGTCCAGGTTCATGCTCTGGGCCATGGCGCCGATCAGTCGGTCGATCGGGCTGCCTTCCTGGGTGCCACTGGTGAAGTAGACGCCGCGCAGCAGCACCCGCTCTTCAAAGGCATTGGGCTTGAACACGCCGTCGAGGAAGTGTTGCAGGCTTTCCTTGAGCGCCGCGAACTGCTGCGGGAAACCGTAGATCAGGTCGCGCCGCACCGGGTCGCGCTCCTGTTGCAGGCGCTCCACCAGCCGCTCATTGAGGCGCTGCTCCAGGCCGGCGAATTCGCTTTGCAACTGGGCCAGGGGGCTCTCGTCGCTCTTGCCGTCGTCCAGGGCAAAGGTCATGCCCCAAACCTGGGCCCGCTCTTCCTTGCTCAGGGCGTCGAAGAACTCCATGAAGCCCGGCACCAAGTCCAGTTTGGTGAGCATCAGGTAAATCGGAAACCGCACCCCCAACTGGGTGTACAGCTCCTGGATGCGCAGGCGGATCGCCGCCGCGTGGGCTGCACGCTCGGCATCGCTGCCCAGCAGCAGGTCGGACAAGCTGATGGCGACGAAGGCGCCGTCGATGGGCCGCCGCGAACGCTGGTTTTTCAGCAGGTCGAGAAAGCCCAGCCAGGCCGCCTTGTCCACCGTGGCGTGACTGTCTTGGGTGGTGTAGCGGCCAGCGGTGTCGAGCAGCACTGCCTGGTCGGTGAACCACCAATCACAGTTGCGGGTGCCGCCCACGCCACGCACCGCACCGGCACCCAACTGGGCCGCCAGGGGAAAGTGCAGCCCGGAGTTGACCAGCGCGGTGGTCTTGCCCGAGCCCGGCGGGCCGATGATCACGTACCACGGCAGCTCATACAGATTGCGACGTTCGTCGCCGCCGAGCTTGGCCTTCTTCAACAGCGCCAGGGCTTCGTCCATACGCTGGCGCAAGGTCGCCAACTCTTCGGCAGTGGCCACGCTGTCCGGGTCCGGCGGGGTGTCGGCGGCCAGGCTTTGCAAGACCTTGGCCGCATGGCGCCGGGCCTGAATGATGCGAAACACCCGGTAGGCAATCCACACCGCGAAGATGAAGACGATCAACGCCCAGCGCCGGCCTTCCGGCACCAGGAATTCCAGCAGCGGCCCGATGAACCAGATGATCAGGCTCAGGGCGATCAGGCCCAGCAAGGGGATCACCCAGCGGACCACAAAACTCAACAACGCCTTCACTCGACGCCCTCCGCCAATACGGTGATTTCTACCCGACGATTACGCGCCCGCCCTTCGGCGGTGGCATTGGATGCCAGCGGCTCGGTGTCGCTGCGGCCTTCGGCGCTGAAGCGCTCGGGCTGCCCGGTCTTCGCGGCCAGGATCTGCAACACCGACTCGGCGCGGGCCTGGGACAGCTTCCAGTTGGACGGGAAGCGCAAGGTGGCGATCGGCCGATTGTCGCTGTGACCGGTCACCCGCACCTCGCCCTTGACCTTGCGGATGGCGTCGGCGATGCGCAGCATCAGCGGCTGGTAGTCATCGACAATACTGGCGCTGGCCGAGGCGAACAGTTCGTCGCCACGGATGGTCACCACTGAGCGGTCGACGGCATCTTCCACCGCCACGCGCCCGGCGCGGATTTCGTCGGCCAGGAAACCCGCCAGGCGCGGACGTTCCACCAGCTTGGGCTGGGCCACTTGGCGGTCGATGGTCTGCACCGGGATTTCCCCCAGGGCATGGATGTTCTTGAACACCGGCTCGGCATCCGCCGCCAGCTTCAGGCGCAGGCCGAACAGCAACGCCAGAAGCAGCGCGACGCCGATGGCCACGGCGATCCAGGGCGGCATGAATTGCGCCAGCCGGTCGCGGGCCACGGTGACGCCGCGCCAATGGGGCGACAGCTCACGCTCGTGTTCGCCGCGGGCGCTGCGAATCGCCGCCGCAGTGCGTTCACGCAAGGCTTCCAACTGGCTGCGACCGTCATTCATCACCCGGTAGCGGCCTTCAAAACCCAGGCACATGCACAGGTACAACAGTTCCAGCAGGTACAGGCGCTCCCGTGGGCTTTGCAGGCAGTGTTCCAGCAGCTGGAAAACCTTCTCGCCGCCCCAGGCTTCGTTGTGCACGGTGATCAGCAGGCTCTGCTTGCCCCAGTCGCTGGTGCTGCCCCAAGGCGTACTCAATACCGCCTCATCGAGGGCGGTGCACAGCGCGTAACGGGCCAGCAGCACGTCGTTGCGCACCACGCCCGCGGCCTCGGCACGCTCTTCGAACTGGCGCAGGTAGCCCAGCAACTGGGCCCGCAGGCTGGCCGGGGCCGGGTGGGCAATGGTGTTGCGCAGCCGGGTCAGCAACGCCAGCAACGGCCCGGCGGCGCTCTCCAGGGGGTTGAGGCCCTGGGCCTGGCCGGTGGACAGCGGCGCGGCCGGCATCGCCAACGCCGGGGCAGGTGCCGGGCGCCCGGCTTCCGGGGCACGGCCACCGGGACGGGGCATGAATTGGGTGCGGTCATTGGCCGGGGGCTGACCGTTCGAATCGTCGAAGGGATGCATCGCGACTTATCCTCGGATGGCCCAGAAGGCCAGGTTCAACCCCGGGAATTCACCCGCGACATGGAACGCGAAACCGCCGGAATGAATCAGCTGTTTCCAGTGCTCGCTGCCCCGGTCCAGTTCGTAGTACGTCGAGCCGGCGTGTACGGCAGTTGCCGTGGCGCCACCGGCAGCGGCAACAGGCCAATGCCCGGCAGTTGCAGGTTGACCAGGTCGCGGATGTGCTCCACCGAACCCACCTTGCTTTGCTGGGCGAAGCGCCCGCGCAGGGTTTCGCCGGGCACATCGGCACGCACCACTAGGATGAAGCTGGCGCTGTCGATCAGGGTCTTGTCGGCCAGCATGGCCACGTGCACGCCGTAGGCTTTCTCGACAATCGGGATCGGGATCGCCTTGCTGTCGATCAGCATCGACAGGGCTTCACGCAGGGCATGCATCACCGGGGCAAAGCTCGGTGCCAGTTCGTCGTGCAGGTACGGCGGGTATTCCGCCGGACGCCGGGCACTGTTGGAAAAGGTCGCGAACTCACCGGCCAGGCTCACCAGCTCGCTGTACAGCCGCTCCGGGTGCAATGGGCTGAGCTGGCTCAGGTGGCTGATCAGCGGCTGGGCGCGGTTGACCAGTTGCAACAGCATGAAGTCGGCAATTTCCGAGGCACCGCCCGCACCCGACGCCACCACGCGCCCGGCCAGGGCTTCGCCGCGTTGGTGCAACAGGCCCAGCAACTCGCTGCGGAACGCCGCCAGGGGTTTGGCCGCGGCCACGTCGAGCACCGGCGGGATGTAACTGTCATCGAGGATCAGGGCACGGTCAGCGCGCTTTTCCTTGACCCGCACCAGGCCGATGGCGGCGTAGTCGCTCAAGCCATCGCCGGCGGTCAACAGACGCAAGGCCCGGGAGCCCACGGCCACGGGCGCGCGGTTCTCGAACGGAGCGTTGTCATCGCGGACTTCGCGAACCTGGCTCAGGTAACGCGCCCCGCCCAGCTCTTCGCCTTCATCCACGGTGTCCCGGGCAC
>NZ_JALQCW010000119.1 GCF_023241715.1 Pseudomonas morbosilactucae | reverse complement strand
ACTCCGCCAGCACAACCTCATGCCCTTGGCTGTAACCGGCATAAAACTCCATCAACTCATCCACCATCACCTGCATGGATGCGCCATCGGAAACCACATGATGCTGAACGACCGTCAGGACGTGATCATCCTCGGCCAGCTTCAACAATTTCACACGTAACAACGGGCCGGTCAGCAGATCAAAAGGCTGCTGAATTTCCCGATCAACAAATGCGGCTATGGCTGTTTCCAGTGGCGTCTCATCGACTACCAGAGTGTCGACGTGCACCTCACAGTCCATATGATCGTGCACGATTTGATAAGGAGAACCGTTGTCATGCGCAAAGGTAGTGCGCAGTGTCTCGTGGCGAGTCACCAGGCTCTGGAAACTGCGGCGCAACGCCGCCAGATCAAGTACTCCACGCAGGCGTAAAGCAACCGGGATATGGTAGGCAACGCTGTGAGGATCCATCTGCCAAAGGAACCACTGTCGCTGCTGGGCATAGGAAAGCGTCAGCGACTCCTCCGGAGTTCTTTTATAGATGGAAGCTACATCGAACAGGTTTATCCCTTTTGCCTTGAGCATAATTGCCAAGGCCTTGCGTTGCTGGTGAGACAGTAGTCCTACTGACTCGATTAACGCCTGCATGCCTTTACTCCTGAGAAATCAACTTTTCCAACTCATCAGTTGATAGACGTTTAAGGTCCTCCAGGGATTTAGCTAATTCGTCCTGCACGCCATTTGAGGTCACGAGGATGGCTTGGATTTGCTCACAGAATGCTTGCAGAGTCTCTGCCTGGAACAGCGTCTTGACAGGGATATCAACATTCAACTGCTGTTTGACACGAGTCAAAACCTGTACAGCAAGCAAGGAATGCCCCCCAAGATCAAAAAAGCTATCGGTCATACCGACCTGCTCAACCATGAGCACGCTTTGCCAGATTGAAGCCATCTGCTGCTCCAAAGGACTTAGGGCAGGCACGTATTCGCGAGGTAGTTGATTAATGTCTGGTAGAGGCAAGGACTTGCGATCCAGCTTGCCATTCGGCGTCAACGGCAAATGCTGAATAAAAAGCAGATGCGTTGGGATCATGTAGTCAGGAAGCGTTTCTTTGAGCTGTTTTACCATCGATTTTTTCAGGGGCTTTGCGTCCTCCGGATCAGCGAAGCCGATGTCCACACTGGGTACTATGTAACTGACCAGTTGCAATCCAGCAGGCCCTGGTTGCGCAAGAACTACTGCCTCAAGCACAGACTCCAGTTCCAGTATCCGGGCTTCAATTTCTCCCAACTCGATGCGCAAACCACGAATTTTCACCTGGTGGTCAGTACGACCGACATACTCAATGACCCCATTGGCCCGATGACGTGCCAAGTCTCCGGTGCGATATAGTCGAGCACCTTTTTCAAAAGGGCTGACGACAAACCGCTCTGCCGTCAGCATCGAACGCTGGTGATAACCCCGGGCCAAGCCCGCACCACCCAGATAAAGTTCACCCAAGCTCCCAACGGGAACAGGAACCAAATACGGGTCAAGAATGTAAGTCGACAGGTTGGCAATCGCTCGACCGATCGGAACACTGGAACGCCCTTCATCAACACACCGCCAATGGGTCACATCAATCGCAGCTTCCGTCGGACCATACAGGTTGAATAACCCAGCATGGGGGAGAAGGTTTAGGACCTGCGACTGCACATCGACCGACAATGCTTCTCCACTGCAAATAATGCGTTTAAGTGTTGTGCAGCTTGCGACCTCACTCGCCTGCATGAACACCTGCAACATGGAGGGTACAAAGTGCAAAGTCGTTACCTGCTCACGACGAATGAGTTCAACGAGTTTTTCCGGCTCACGGTGCTCACCCGGCAAAGCGATAGCTAGACGAGCCCCTGTCATCAAAGGCCAGAAGAATTCCCAGACGGATACGTCAAAGCTGAATGGGGTCTTCTGCAAGACCGTATCCGATACCTCCAAACCATATTCTTGCTGCATCCAAATCAAGCGATTCGTCAGCGCCGAATGTCTATTACCTGCTCCCTTGGGCTGTCCTGTCGATCCAGAAGTGTAAATTACATAAGCCAGGTTCTCAGGCTCCAACTTCAGGTTAGGGTTATCCTCACTGTAAACTCGCCATTCATCATCTTGAGCTCTTAATGGCAACACCTTCACGGCGGCAGCAACATTCAATGTTTCAATCAAATGCTCCGAGATCAAAAGCAACTCGATACCACTGTCCTGGACCATGTACATCAAACGATCCTGAGGGTACTCCGGATCCAGGGGTACATAGGCTCCGCCGGCCTTTAAAATAGCCAACAATGCGACAACCATTTCTAGGCTACGGTGCGCCGCAACCCCCACCAAAACCTCAGGTCCAACCCCCAACTCGATCAGATAATGCGCAAGACGATTCGCTC
>NZ_JALQCW010000118.1 GCF_023241715.1 Pseudomonas morbosilactucae | reverse complement strand
CGAACGGCAAGTGGGCGGTGAACACCAGCGAAACCACCAACATGCTGCACTGGATCGACACCAGCACCCAGAGCCTGGCCGACAGCGACCGTGTACGCACGCCCGCGTTTTGTCGAGTTCAACCAGGACGGCTCGCGCCTCTGGGCCTCGGCGGAAATCGGCGGCACGGTGACCATTCTCGACGTGGCCACGCGCGGCATCCTCAAGACCCTGAACTTCAAGATCAAGGGCGTGCACCCGGACAAGGTACAGCCGGTGGGCATCAAGCTCAGCGCCGACGGCAAGTACGCCTTTGTCGCCCTGGGCCCGGCCAACCACATTGCGGTGATCGACGCCCAGACCTTCGAAATCCTCGACTACCTGCTAGTGGGGCGGCGGGTCTGGCAACTGGCGTTCACCCCGGACCAGGGCCAGTTGCTGGCCACCAACGGGGTCAGCGGGGATGTCTCGGTGATCGACGTGAAGAGCCTCAAGGTCTTGAAGTCGATCAAGGTCGGACGCTACCCCTGGGGCGTGGTGGTCACCCCATGAACGCCCTGGAGGTCAACGAGGTGAGCTTCGCCTACGGCCAGCGTGAAGCCCTGAAGCAGGTGAGTTTCAGCCTGGCGCCCGGGCGTTTTGCGGCGTTGCTGGGGCCCAACGGCGCCGGCAAGTCAACCCTGATCGCCCTGCTGACCCGGCTCTACAACCTGCAACACGGGCAGATCCTGGTGGGCGGCAGTTCCCTGGGCCAAGCGCCTGGCGCGGCCCTGCGCCAGCTCGGCGTGGTGTTCCAGCAAAGCACCCTGGACCTGGACCTGAGCATCGAGCAAAACCTGCACTACCACGCGGCGCTGCACGGCCTGTCACGGCGCCAGAGCCAGGCCCGGGTCGAGGCCGAGCTGGCGCGCCAGGGCTTGACCGAGCGCCGCCGCGAGCGGGTACGCGCCCTCAACGGTGGCCATCGGCGGCGGGTGGAAATCGCCCGGGCCCTGCTGCATGAGCCGCGCCTGTTGCTGCTGGACGAAGCCAGCGTCGGCCTCGACCCGGCCAGCCGCCTGGCGCTCAACCAGCACCTGCGCAGCCTGTGCCGCGAGCAGGGCATCAGCGTGCTGTGGACCACGCACCTGCTGGATGAAGTGCAGCCGAGCGACGACCTGTTGATCCTCCACCAAGGGCGCCTGGTGGCCAGCGCGGAAGCGGCCGCCCTGAGCCTGGAACACGGCGGCGACCTGGACTCAGTCTTTGCCCGCCTGACCCGCCCAACCCCTTCTGGAGTCGCCCACCCATGAGCGCCTACTGGCATTGTTTCAGCGGCATCGTGCTGCGCGAATGGCTGCGCTTCGTGTTGCAGCGCACGCGCTTTCTCAGCGCCCTGGTGCGCCCACTGCTGTGGTTGCTGGTGTTCGCCGCCGGGTTTCGCGCGGCCCTGGGCATCGCCATCATCGAGCCCTACGACACCTACATCCCCTACGAGGTCTACATCATCCCCGGGCTGGCCTGCATGATCCTGCTGTTCAACGGCATGCAGGGCTCGCTGTCGATGGTCTATGACCGGGAAATGGGCAGCATGCGCGTGCTGCTCACCAGCCCCCTGCCCCGGGCCTTCCTGCTGGCCAGCAAGCTGTTAGCCACCTCGCTGATCTCGCTGTTGCAGGTGTATGCCTTCCTCGCCATTGCCTGGCTGTACGGCGTGCAACCGCCGGCCATGGGCCTGCTGGTGGCGTTGCCAGCGTTGTTGCTGGTGGCGCTCATGCTCAGTGCCCTGGGCCTGTTGTTGTCCAACGCCATTCGCCAGTTGGAGAACTTCGCCGGGGTGATGAATTTCGTGATCTTCCCGCTGTTCTTCCTGTCCTCGGCGCTGTACCCGCTGTGGAAGATGCTCGAAGCCAGCCAGTGGCTGTATTGGCTGTGCGCCCTCAACCCCTTTACCCACGCCGTGGAGCTGGTGCGCTTTGCCCTGTACGAACGCTTCAACCCCCTGGCCCTGGCCGTGTGCCTGGGGCTGACCGTGCTGTTCTCGGTGCTCGCCGTGCTGACCTTCAACCCCCAGCACGCCGCCCTGCGCAAAAGCACCTGAGCCCGCGGCCCTCCAGCCCAGACCACCCGCGCCAGCCAGCCGGTGCCTACGACTTTGGTACTGCTTTTGCTGTCGATGGTCGCATTCACAAATGCCCCGTCCTGGCATGTAATGGGCCCATAACAAGAAGGATAAAAACCCTATGCCTCGCGCCTTGCGTTGCCTGCTGCGCCCTGCCCTCGCGGCCCTGTCCCTGAGCGTGCTGATGGGCCAGGCCCATGCCGAAACGCCGCTGTTTTCCAGCGACGGCTACCGCACCAGCCTCTATCGCAGCCCCACGCCGACCCAGGTGGACGGCGCGCGGATCATCGACACCCCAACCCTGCAACAGCTGCTGGAACAGAGTCCGCGCCCAGTGCTGATCGACGTCTATCGCCGACAATGGCTGCAAGACCGTTTCATCGAAGACGAACCCCACGCCAACCTCCCCGGCAGCCACTGGCTGGCCAATACCGGTGACGGCGAGTTGAGCGCTGCCTGGCAGGCTTATTTTGCCGACCACCTGCAACGTTTCAGCGCCGGCAACCGGGCCCAGCCGTTGGTCTTTTATTGCCGCTCCGATTGCTGGTTGAGCTGGAACGCGGTAAAACGCGCCGCAGCCCTGGGCTATAACAACCTGTACTGGTATCGCGATGGCCTGGATGCCTGGCAAGCCGCGAACCTGCCGGTGCAGCCGGCCCAACCCGAACCCTTTCCCTGACCCCGGGAGCGGCTTGCCGTAACCCCGCCCCACTCACAATAACGAGGTGAAAGGCCATGTATAAAATTCTGATTGCCGACGATCACCCACTGTTTCGCGAAGCCATCCACAACGTCATCAGCGACGGCTTTGCCGGCAGCGAGGTCATGGAAACCGCCGACCTGGACAGCGCCCTGGCGCTGACCCAGGAGCACGACGACCTGGACCTGATCCTGCTGGACCTGAACATGCCCGGCATGCACGGCCTCAACGGCCTGATCACCCTGCGCAACGAAGCGCCGACCATTCCGGTAGTGATCGTCTCGGCCGAGCAAGACAAGCAGATCGTGCTACAGGCCATCACCTACGGCGCCGTGGGCTTTATCACCAAGTCTTCGCCACGCTCGCAGATGACCGAGGCCATCGAGCAGATTCTCAATGGCAACGTCTACCTGCCGCCAGACATCATCCGCACCCAGAAAAACCTCACCGGCCGCCGCAACCACGAAGCCCCGAGCTTCCCGCCGGAACTGCTCCAGGCCCTGACCCGCAAGCAGTTGCTGGTGCTGGAACGGATGACCAAAGGCGAGTCGAACAAGCAGATCGCCTACACCCTGGACATCGCCGAAACCACGGTAAAGGCCCACGTCTCGGCGATCTTGCGCAAGCTCAATGTGCACAACCGAGTGCAAGCCATCCTCAGCGCCGGCGACATCGACTTCGGCGCCTACCTGCGGCGCTGATCCACACGCCAATCCCCCGTCCCATCGCTGGCAAGCCAGCGCCCACACCGCTCTGTGCCGGCAACAGCGGGACGCGGAGCGTCCCAAGAGGCATTCCCACGGGACCGTGGAACGAGGGCGTCAGGCGCAGTGATCGTTCAGGGTCGCGAGAGATCA
>NZ_JALQCW010000117.1 GCF_023241715.1 Pseudomonas morbosilactucae | reverse complement strand
CGTTCGGCAGGGAATTGGGTCATGGCGTCCGACTCCTGCGGCCGCCGCTTCCTGGGTGCGGTTGGCCCAGGTGCCGCAGCTTCATCGGCCACCACTGAAAAGCCTCGGCCCTTCTCCACCGGCCCGGGCGCTCGATGGCCGCATTCAGCGCCAGCGAGGTTGGTCTGTTCGGCCAGGGCGTGGATCACCGCCAGCACCCCGGCGATGCGCCCGCTCTCTTCGTCCAGGCGTTGCATGGCCTGGCTGGCGCTGTCCATCTGCCCGGTCAGTTCGCGGCTCTGCAAGGCCACCGCCGCCACGTCCCGCTCGCCGGCTTCGTAACCGCTGCGAGCAGCCTGGGCCGATTGCAGGCTGTGCTCGGTGTGCCGGGCCACCTGGGCCAGGCTGGCGTTGACCTGCTCCATGGCCGCCGCCGTGCTGTCGGCCTCCCGGGACTGCTCGCGGGCACCCTGCTCGGCGGCCGCCGTGGCCGTGGACAGCTCGCCGCACGCCAGGGTCAGGCGCCGGCTGCCCTGGTCGATGCGGCTCATGATCTGGTGCAGGCTGCGGGTCATGCCCTGCATGGCCAACAACACCTGGCCCAGTTCGTCCTGGCGGGTCACCACCAGGGACGGGCTGAGGCTCCCGGCCGCCACCTCGCCGGCCACCTGGGCGGTGTAGCGCAGCGGCGTGACAATCCGCCGGCGAATCAACCAGGCTGCCGCGGCGCTTAACACCAGGGCCAGCAGGGTCATGCCCAGCAGCCAGGCATAGGCGCGCCGATCCAGGGTCTGCTGCTGCGCCAGGACCTGCTGTTTCAAGGCGACAAAGTCCGTGAGCATCTGCTGCGCCAGGCCGTCCATGGACTGCTCACTGGCGCGGCTTTCCTCGGCGCGCAGGCGGTATTCCTCGAATGCCTGGCGATAGCCGCCCAGGGCTTGCAATGCCGCCTCCAGGGTTTGGCGCTGGGTTTCGGCGGCGCCGTTGGCCAGGGCCTGGGTGGACGATTGCAAGTCGCTCATCAGCAACAGCCACTGGTCGTAACGGGCGCCATCGGGCTGCCGGGCAAAGGCCCATTCGCTGCTGCGCACCGCCATCAGCTTGCGCATCAGGGCCATGGCGTTGTCGGCCTGGGTCACTAGGTCGAGGCTGGCGCGGCCCTGGTCGATGGCCTCGCCCAGGGCTTCCAGCAGGTCCTGTTCCACCCCTTCAAAACCGCCCTTGGCCGCTTCGGCCTGGCTTTGCATGCTGGCCTGGGTCGCCTGGGTGCGCTGGCGCGTGGCACTGAAACCCTGGAAGCGGGCCAGGTAGTCCTGGCTGGCACGCAACAAGGCCGGGTCTGTGGCCAGGCCGCCCGGCAAGCCCTGGGTCAGCTCTTGCATCAGGCCCTGCACGCTGCTCAAAACCTGGTCCCGAGCGCTGTCGGCAGCGTCCACCCGATAGGTTTTTTCCGCAGCGCGGGCCCCAAGCACGCTGGCGTGCCATTCGTTGACGTGCAGCAGCCGCGCCTGTCCCTCCAACACCGCCTGCAAGGCATAGGCTGCGGTCCCGGCAAGGACCACGGTCAGGCCGCACAACAGACTGAACCCCGTGATCAGCAAGGCGCTGATGGACAGGGGACGAGCAAAAGCACCGGGCAGATTATTCATTGTTGTTTTTCCTGGGCTGAGAAACGGCAATCAAGGCAATCGCCCTTGGCGTGGCAGCGCCTGCGGTTTTCCTTGACATTGGATTTTTGCGGATTTACTTTTTGTGCACAAATTCATTTTTAGGCAAATTAAAATGAATCATGCACAAAATACTAATCCATGCCATGTTCTCGGCGCCAGCGCCAAGGCCGTTGGCTTCACCCCGACCCCTTGCCGTTGAACCCCACAGGAGCCGCCCCACGCCAGATCGCCGTTGCTTGCTGCCAGCCATAAATCGATTCGCTTCAACAACAATAAAAAAGCAGAAGAGGTTTCCATGAAAATGCCCCACAGCCGCCCGGGCCTTCCCCAGTGCTTCGCCCGCGCCACCGGCACCGTCGGCGCCGCCATTGCCTTGTGCACCTCGGTGAATGCCGTCGCCTTCCAGTTCGACACCGGTATCCCCGACCTCAGCACCAGTTGGGACAACACCCTCAAGTACAGCAACGCCTTTCGCCTCAAGGGGCGCGAGGGCAGCGTGTCCGGCGGCCCCGGCACCTCGGTGGCCAACCCCAACATGGACGACGGTGACCGCAATTTCAGCAGCGGCCTGATCTCCAACCGCGTCGACCTGCTCTCGGAACTGGACATCCGCTACAAGGATGTCGGCGCCCGCCTCAGCGGCGCGGCCTGGTACGACACGGTGTACAACGACAGCAACGACAACGATTCGCCGGGCACCGCCAACGCCCTGAGCGTGCGCAACAACCACTTCACCGACGACACCCGCAAGCTCCACGGACGCAAGGGCGAGTTGCTCGACGCCTTCGTCTACGGCTCGCGGGACGTGGGTGAAACCCGGGTGTCCGGGCGCCTCGGCCAGTTCACCCAGATCTACGGTGAAAGCCTGTTCTTCGGTGCCAACGGCATCGCCAACGCCCAATCCACCATCGACCTGGTGAAGCTGCAATCGGTGCCCGGCTCGCAGTTCAAGGAAATCCTCCTGCCGACCAAACAGGTGTCGGGCAACTGGCAATTGAGCGACACCGTGAGCATCGGCGCCTACTACCAGTTCGAGTGGAACAAGACCCGCCTGCCCGGCTCCGGCAGCTACTTCAGCGGCGGTGACTTTGTCGGTGATGGCGCTGAGAGCGTGTTCTTCCCCACCGGCCGCCTGACCCGTGGCGCCAGCATCAATGCCAAGGATTCCGGGCAGTTCGGTGCGCAGTTCAAATTCAGCCTCGAAGACTGGGAATTCGGCCTCTACGCCGCCAAGTACCACGAGAAAACCCCGATCTTCTACTTCCGCCCGGCCGCCCTGATCCCTGGCAACGACGACAGTTACGTCAACGTCTATGCCGAGGACGTGAAAGTCTTCGGCGCCAGCTTCAGCACCCTGGTGGGCGAAGCCAACGTCGCCGGTGAAGTGTCGATGCGCGTCGATACACCGCTGGCGCCTACCGGTGGCGTGGTGATCGCAGGCCTGGGTGCCGATAACGACAAGAACGCCGCCTACCCGATCGGCGACTCGCTGCATGCCCAGGTGTCGATGATCAACATCTACGGCGGCAACCAGGTCTGGGACGCGGCGTCCTTTGTCGGCGAGCTGGCCTTCAACCGTCGCCTGAGCGTGAAGAAAAACGAAGACCAACTGGACCCCAACACCACCCGCGACGCCTATTCGCTGCGCTTCACCTTCGAGCCGCAGTACTTCCAGGTGATGCCCGGGGTCGATGTGCAAGTGCCGATCACTGTGGGCTACACGCCCTACGGTCGCTCGTCGGTGACCCCGCAAGCGTTCTCCCCGGAACACGGCGGCGACTTCACCCTGGGCCTCAAGGCCGACTACCAGAAGACCTGGTACGCGTCCCTCAGCTACACCAATTTCTTTGGTGATGGCGGGCCGATCATCGACTCCACCAATGCCTACACCTTCAAACAAAACATGAAGGACCGCGACTTCGTGTCCTTCTCGCTTCAGCGCACGTTCTGATGCCTGCCATGCTCCGGAGAACCCCCATGAAACAGCACGCCCCCACGCTTTGCGCCCTGGCCCTGTTCGGCCTGGTCTCGGGCCCGACCCTGGCCGCGGTGTCCGCCGACCAGGCCGCCACCCTGAAAACCACCCTGACCCCCATGGGGGCGGAAAAAGCCGGCAACAAGGACGGCAGCATCCCCGCCTGGACCGGCGGCCTGACCCAGGACGTGGCCGGGCCCAAGTTCGGCGACGTGCCGGCCGACCCCTTCCCCGGGGAAAAACCGCTGTTGCAGATCAATGCGAAAAACGCCGCGCAGTACGCCGACAAACTCAGTGAAGGCACCCGCGCCCTGTTGGCCCAGTACCCGGATAACTTCCACCTCAACGTCTACCCCACCCACCGCAGCGCCGCGGCGCCCCAGTGGACCTACGACAACACCCAGAAGAACGCCACCCAATGCCAACTGACCCAGAACGGCCTCTCGGTCCAGGGTTGCTACGGCGGCGTGCCGTTCCCGATTCCAGCCAACGGCAGCGAACTGATCTGGAACTTCCTGCTGCGCACCGAGGCCGAGTCCATCGAGCACGGTTACCGCAACATGATCGGCAACTCCGACGGCTCGCGGACCCTGGCCAGCCGCGGCGTGGAGAACTGGCAATACCCCTACTACTACAAAGACGGCGATGCGCAGAAATGGTCCGGCCAGTACGTGCTGCTGCGTTTCCTCACCAGCGAACCGCCGTTCAAGGCCGGTGAATCCCTGGTGACCCACGACAGCGTGGACGCTGCCAACCCCCGTGAAGCCTGGCAGTACCTGGTGGGCCAACGCCGGGTGCGGCGCGCGCCAACCGTGGGTTACGACACCCCGGACTTCGTGGCCTCGGGCGCCAACTACTTCGATGAAGTTCACGGTTTTATCGGCCACCCGGACCGCTACGAGTGGAAGCTGATCGGCAAGAAGGAGATGTACATCCCCTACAACCTGAACAAGTTCCACGCCGAGAAACCGGACGATGTATTCACCGAGAAAACCCTCAACTCCGACAAGATGCGCTGGGAACTGCACCGGGTCTGGGAAGTGGAAGCCACCGTCGCCCCGGGCAAGCGCCATGCCGTGCCCAAGCGCCGCTTCTACATCGACGAGGACAGCTGGACCATCGCCCTGGCCGACGGCTATGACGCCCAAGGCAAGTTGTGGCGCGTGACCCAGGCGCTGCCGTTCGTGGTGCCGTCGATCCCGGCGGTGGTGGTCAAGCCGGTGGTCATTTACAACTTGCAGGCCAAGACCTACAGCGTGGTCCAGGGCCTCAACGGCGAGACCTACAAAGTGGTGCCACGCAAGTCGGAGAACTTCTTCACCGGTAACGCCGTGGCCTCGGGCTCGGTGCGCTGACTCTGTGACGCAGCACATGGGGCCCGCACGTGGCGGGCCCCATTTCCGGATTGTCGAGGTCAAGATGTCCAAGCCGCTATTCATACGTACTTGCGTGATACCAGCGCTCGTCATACGAACGCTCCTCAGCACCACCCTCGCCGCCCGCCCCGGCCGCGCCCTGGCCCTGTGCCTGGGGCTGAGCGGGAGCCTCGGTCTGGCGCCCCTGGCCCTGGCCGAGGCACCGGGCGACGCCGAACTCTTTCAACGCCCGGCGCTGCACAGCGAACTGGCGCCGCGCTCGCTGATGCTCAGCGTGGCTCGGGCCGGAGCGGCCCTGGTGGCCGTGGGCGAGCGCGGTTTTATCCTGCGCTCCACGGACAATGGCCAGTCCTGGCAGCAGATGCCTTCGCCGGTCAGCGTGACCCTGACCCAAGTGACCTTCCCCACGGCCCGCCAAGGCTGGGCCGTTGGGCACGCCGGGGTGATCCTGCACAGCACCGACGGCGGCCTGACCTGGGCCACGCAACTGGACGGCAACCAGGCCGCACAACTGTCGCTGGACGTGGCCAAAAGCGCCTTGAGCGAAAACCCCGGTGACGACGCCCAGCAGCGGGTGGACGAAGCCCAGCGCTTGCTGGAAGACGGCCCGGACAAACCCTTCCTCGCCGTGCATTTTTTCAATGAACAGCAGGGCCTGGTGGTGGGTGCCTATGGCCTGGCTTTCGAGACCCAGGATGGCGGCCAGCATTGGCAACCCATCAGCGCCCGCCTGGACAACCCATCGGCGCTGCACCTGTACGGCATTCTCGACCTGCAGGGCACGCTGTTTATCGCCGCCGAGCAAGGCCTGCTGCTGCGTTCCACCGACCAGGGCCGATCGTTTGCCCGGGTCGAGATCCCGGCCAACGGTACCTTGTTCGGCCTGCTCGCCAGCCAGCAGCACCATCTGCTGGCGTTCGGCCTGCGCGGCAAGATCTACCGCTCCGATGACCAGGGCGAGAGCTGGAGCAGCGTCGCCAACAACCAGCCCGTGACCCTCACCGCCGGCCTCCAGGTCGATGACGGCAGCCTGCTGCTGGTGGACGAAACCGGTCGCGTGTTGCGCAGCGACGATGACGGCCGCAGCTTCAACGCCACCGCCCTGGGCCAGAACACCGCGCTCAACGCCTTGGTGCAAAGCGCCGACGGTGGCCTGGTGGCCGCCGGCGCTCGGGGCCTGAACACCTTTTCCTTGAATGACAGCCAGCGGAGCAGCGCCCGTGAACAGTAAAGTGCACGACCCTCACAGCGACACGGCCGCGGAATTCCTGCTGTTCGACAAGCGCTCCGGCAGCCTGGTGGAACGCCTGCTGTTCAACCATCGCGGCCTGGTGGTAGCCCTGTGTCTGCTGCTCAGCGCGGTGCTGGGCTACCAGGCCACCCACCTCAAGCTCAGCGCGGCCTTCGAAAAAATGATCCCGGTGGGCCATCCCTACATCGAAAACTACTTCAAATACCGAGGCCAACTGGGGGAAGGCGGCAACACCCTGCGCATTGCCCTGGAGGCCAAGCAAGGCACGATCTACGACGCCGAGTACCTGGACACCCTCAAGCGCATCAACGATGAGCTGTTCCTGCTCGACGGCGTGGACCGGCCTTACATGAAGTCCCTGTGGACCCCGGCCACCCGCTGGATCGGCGTCACCGAGGAAGGCTTCGACGGCGGCCCGGTGATCCCCGACGACTACGACGGTTCGGCGGCGAGCATCGATCAGGTGCGGCAGAACGTCGAACGCTCCGGTGAACTGGGGCGCCTGGTGGCGGGTAACCTGCGCTCCAGCGTGATCCTCCTGCCGTTGCAGGACACCAGCGGGCAAGACGCCGCGCCCCTGGATTACCACGCCCTGTCCCAACGCCTGGAACAGCTGCGCCAGCAGTATGAAAGCGAGCGTTATTCCATCGCCATCACCGGGTTTGCCAAGGTGGTGGGCGACTTGATGGACGGCCTGTTGCTGATGCAGGTGTTTTTTGCCGGCACCCTGCTGATCTGCGGCCTGGTGCTGCTGTGGTACACCCGTTGCCTGCGCAGCACGGTGCTGGTGTTGTCCTGCTCGATGATCGCCGTGCTGTGGTTGATGGGGTTGTTGCCGACCCTGGGTTATCAGCTGGACCCGTACTCGATCCTGGTGCCGTTCCTGGTGTTCGCCATCGGCCTGAGCCACGGCGCGCAGAAGATGAACGGGATCATGCAGGACATCGGCCGCGGCGCGGACAAGCTGGTGGCCGCGCGCTTTACCTTCCGCCGCCTGTTCCTCACCGGGCTGATGGCGCTGATGGCCGACGCCGTGGGTTTTGCCGTGCTGATGATCATCAACATCCCGGTGATCCAGGACCTGGCGATCACCGCCACCCTGGGGGTGATGGTGCTGGTGCTGACCAACCTGGTGCTGTTGCCGATCCTGCTGTCGTACACCGGTGTCAGCCGCCGCGCCGCCGAGCGTGAAGCCCAGGCCGAACGCCTGGCCCTGAGCGACCTGGAACATCGGCGCCACCCGCTGTGGTCGTTCCTCGACCGCTTCACCCAGAAAAAATGGGCGCGCCTGGCGATTGCCGTGGCGGCGGTGCTGGGGGTGGCCGGGTTTGCCGTGAGCCTGCACGTCAAGGTCGGCGACCTCAACCCCGGGGCCCCGGAGCTGCGGGCCGATTCGCGCTACAACCGCGACAACGGTTTTATGGTGGGCAACTACGCGGCCAGCAGCGACAAGTACGTGGTCATGGTCAAGACCCCGCCCTTCTACTGCGCCAACTACAACACCCTGGTCACCGTCGATGCCTTGGAAGCACGCCTGCAACAACTGCCCGGGGTGGTCTCCACCAGCTCCCTGGCGGCCCTGAGCAAACAGGCGGCAGCAGGGATGAACGAAGGCAGCCTGCGCTGGTATGAAATCCCGCGTAACCAGGGCCTGCTCAACGCGATCATCACCCGCGCCCCGCGGGAGCTGTTCAACCAGAACTGCGACTTGCTGACGGTCAACGTGTTCCTCACCGACCACAAGGCCGACACCCTGACCCGTGTGGCCAGCACCGTGGAAGCCTTTGCCGCGACGCACAACACCGCCGAGCTGCAATTCATGTCCGCCGCAGGCAACGCCGGGATCGAGGCCGCCACCAACATCGTGGTCAAGCGCGCCAATATGCAGATGCTGCTGGTGGTGTACCTGGCGGTGATCGTGCTGTGCTTTATCACCTTCCGCTCCTGGCGTGCGGTGGTGTGCACGGTGCTGCCGCTGATGCTCACCTCGATCCTCTGCGAGGCGCTGATGGTCGGCCTGGACATCGGCCTCAAGGTCGCGACTCTGCCGGTGATCGCCCTCGGCGTAGGCATCGGCGTGGACTACTCGCTGTACATCCTCAGCATCACCCTGGCCCACTTGCGCCAGGGCGCGAGCCTGTCCAACGCCTACTACACCGCCCTGCTCTCCACCGGCAAAGTGGTGGTGCTGACCGGCGTCACCCTGGGCGTGGCGGTGGCCACCTGGGTGCTCTCGCCGATCAAGTTCCAGGCCGACATGGGCATCCTCCTGGCCTTCATGTTTATCTGGAACATGCTCGGCGCGCTGATCCTCACCCCAGCCCTGGCCTGCGTGCTGTTCAAGCCCAAGGCCAGCGTTCCGGTCATGGCTTGAGGGGTCAACACGGCGCGTAAAAAAGCCCCTCGATGCGCAAGCATCAGAGGGGCTCAAAGCCACTCAGGCGATGGTCGGCAGCGCCCTAGGCCATCTTGAAGCGGCCCACCAACTGCTGCTGGAACTCGGCCAGGCGCGCCAGCTCCTGGCTGGTGATCGCCGTCTGCTCTGCACCGGCACTCACCTGGATCACCAGGTCGTTGATCTCGTTGACGTTGCGGTTGATGTCTTCGGAGACCGCGCTTTGCTCTTCCGCCGCCGAGGCAATCTGAATGTTGCGGTCACTGATGCCCGCCACGCCCTCGGCAATTTCCACCAACAACTCACCGGCACGCTCGACCTTGCTCGCGCCATCCAGGGCCTTGACCAAGGTCTCTTGCATGGAGGTGGCGGCCCGGTCCGAGCCGGCCTGCAAGTTGGCGATCATCAACTGAATGTTGCCGGTGGATTCCTGGGTTTTCTGCGCCAGGGTGCGCACCTCGGACGCCACCACCGCAAAACCACGGCCATGATCCCCGGCACGCGCTGCTTCGATGGCAGCGTTCAGGGCCAGCAGGTTGGTTTGATCGGCGATGCCGCGAATCACATCGAGCACCGAAGAAATGGCATCACTTTCGTGCTTCAGGTCACCGATGATCAGCGCCGTTTCCTCAGCCTGGCCCGACAACTGCCGGATCAGCCCGATGGTGCTTTCAATCTCGGTGCGCCCTTGGGTCGTGCTGGTGTTGACCCGCTGCGACATCTGCGCGGCGTCGTTAGTGCTGTGGGCCACCTCGCGCACGGTGGCGCTCATTTCACTGATGGCGGTGGCCACCAACTCGGTGCCCTGGCGTTGCCGCTCGACACTCTGGCTGGTCTGCAGGGTGACCGCCGACGACTCTTCGGCCGCCGTGGCCACTTGCGCTGTGGCACTGCCGATTTCCTGGACGATGCCGCGGATCTCATCGGCCATGCGGTTGAGGTTGCGCGAGATCTGGCCGAACTCGTCCTTGCTCTCGTAGGTGGCCCGGGCCGTGAGGTCACGTTGCGCCAGGTCGTTGAGCGCGCGGTTGAGGTCCTGCACCGCCGAATCGATCATGCGGATAATCAGGTACGACAGCACCGACACCGCCAGCAGCGACACGATCACCGCGCCGATGGTCAGCCACAGCGCACGGTTAGCGTCATCGCGCTCGTGCATCGCCAGGCTGCTGACGCTCTGGCCCAGGGCCTCTTCCACCTGGCCCATCAGGTCAATGCGCTGGGTGGCGAGTTCAAACCAGGCTTCTGGCTTGACGCCCAGTGCCTGGCCCATCGGCACCTCGAACCCCAGGCGCTGCAACTTGCCGACTTCAACCGCCGCCGGGCTTTGCATTTGCTGGTCGAACTGTTGCAGCGACGCCGCCGGGGCCTTGCGCCGGAAAGCATCGTAGTAGGCGGTGAACTCGCCGAGGTTGCGACTGAAGCGCGACAGCAGTGCCTCATCGAAACGCCCCTGGTTGAACACCAGGCCGAGCACCACCCGCTCGCGGCCGGCGCGCTCTTTCATCTCGATGAACTGATTCAACGCGCCGAGTGCGTGAACGATGGTGGCGTTGTTGACGCTGGCTTCCAGGGAGTGGGTGTAGCCAATGAGGGTTTGAATGATCTCGGTGTAACGGGCGCCCGACTCGGTGCTGTTGATGCTCAGCTTATCGACCTGCCCGCGGACGACCGGCAACTGATCCAATGCATTCAGCACCTTGTCCAACTGCCCATTGCCCGTCGCGGACAGGCCGCGCACCACCTCAACCGAGGCACTGGAGTCTTGGCGCATCTGCGACATGCGCTCGCCCATGGACTTGCCACCGCTGCCCAGGAAGACCCCGCTGGCGCCCCGCTCACGCTGCAAGGTGGTGATCAATTGGCTCAACTTCTGGGCCGTGGCGCTGGCGGTGACCGTCGCGTTCATATCACGCAGCGTCTTGTAGTTGTCCACCACAAACACCCCGGCCAGGATCAGAAACCCCAGCAACGGCAGTAGCAGAATCAACAGCAGTTTCAGACGCAGCGGTGCATTCTTGAGCATTTCCCTTCAAGCCTCATTTCACATTAAATTCATTGGCGCGCGATGTTCCTAACCGTCCCTTGTTGTCCCTGCGCATGCGGCGGCGATGGTACGTTAATAGCCAAGTGCCAGCACTGAAGACGCCCCACTGTTTCGTTGCAATACCTTTCCTGAAGCGGAAATCTGCCATTTCATTGATCTGGATCAATAAAACGTCGCGCCACCTAAACACCTGGAGAGCAGGGAAGCCCCCCGGCCGCCACACATGAAACGACGGACCTTTCAAACCTGATACGGAGATCCCATGTCCTTTGTCCCCGCCTTTACCGATTTACTGCTGACGCACCTGCAGCAGGAAGAACGCCAGCGCATGCTCAAATCCATCATGGTCACCGTCGCCCCCGAGCTGTGGCTGAGCCTGGAATCGGCCGCATTGCTGGACATTCACCGCGACCGTTTCGGCCTCGGCGGCCAACTCGACGAACGCGCCGACTACCGCCCCGCCAACCACCTGGCGGCACGCGCCAATGTCCCGCGCTGGCTGATCGCCGCCGAGCGTCGCAAGGTGGATATCTGGATCGAGGACAGCTACGCCGAACAGCCCTCCACGGCCCTCGAATTCAAGGTGGTGCACAACAACAAAAATGCTTTCTACAAAATCCGCGAAATCCGCAAGGACCTGGTCAAACCCATCCCGCGCACCTCGCCCCAGGAACCCATTGAACGCTGGGGCATCGTGCTGCTGAGCTACTCACGCTTTTACAGCGACCAACAAGGCGGCTACAGCTACGGCCAGTTCGACAGTTGCCAGGACTTCCTCGACGCTTTCCTGCGCGGCCTGGACGACAACGACGACTGGTACGAAGGCGCACCGCCACTGGAGTGCGTGATGGTCCCGACCCGGATCGCCGACCTTGAAGGCGCGCATTACATCGAGCCTGGGAAAGACGCTGGCGTTTATCTGGCGTTGGTCAGGTGTAAAACCTTACTGTAGGAGCCGGCTTGCCGGCGATGGCGGCCGTGCGGGCTTTATCGCTGGCTTTATCGCTGGCAAGCCAGCTCCTACGGATGGGGGGTGGTTTGAGAAATGGGGACGGGCCTATCTGTCCTTGCGATAACGCCATCTCGAATCTGCACGACCGACCCCCAATGTATGCAGTTAGGATATGGGCAACTCCCCGCCCGGGCCCGGTGCCACGCTGCCGAACCCGAGGAACAATAAAACCGGAGACTGCTCGATGCTGCCCACCGCCCTTGCTACGCCTGCCACGCCCACGCTGCCCAGTGCCTTGCTGGATGAGCTGACCCAGTTGCTGGGCCCGCGCCTCAGCACCTCGGCCAGTATTCGTGAACACCATGGCAGCGATATCTCCGCCCTCGACCCCATGCCGCCGCAAGCCGTGGCCTTCGTTCACAACCTGGAGGAAATCGTCGCGGTGCAGCAGGCCTGCCACCGCTATCGGGTGCCGATCATCCCCTACGGCAGCGGCAGTTCCCTGGAAGGTTGGGTGCATGCGCTGCATGGCGGGGTGTGCCTTGACCTGTCGGCGATGAACCAGATTCTGGAAGTGCGCATCGACGACATGGACGTCACCGTGCAACCCGGGGTGACCCGCAAGCAGCTGAACGCGGCGCTGCACGGCACGGGCCTGTTCTTCCCCATCGACCCCGGCGCAGATGCCTCCCTGGGCGGCATGGCCGCCACCCGGGCCTCGGGCACCAACGCCGTGCGCTACGGCACCATGCGCGAAAACGTCCTGGCCATGACCGCGGTACTGGCCGATGGTCGAGTGATCCAGACGGGTGGCCGGGCGCGTAAATCCTCGGCCGGTTATGACCTCGGCCATCTGCTGATCGGCTCCGGCGGTACCCTGGCCACGGTGGCGGAACTGACGGTCAAACTGCACCCGATCCCGGAAGCGATTTCCGCCGCGGTGTGCAACTTCCCCAGCGTGGACCAAGCGGTGCGCACGGTGATCCAAGCCATCCAGCTGGGGGTGCCGATTGCCCGTATCGAGCTGATCGACGCCCTCACCGTGCGCGCCCTGAATGCCTACAGCAAGACCCAGTTGCACGAGGCGCCATCGCTGTTTTTCGAGCTGCATGGCTCCGAAGCCAGCGTCAAGGAACAGGTGGAAACCATCCGCATGCTGGCCGACGAACACGGCGGCCAGGACTTCGACTGGGCCGTGCACCCGGAAGACCGCAGCCGCCTGTGGCAAGCGCGACACGACGGCTATTTTGCCGCCATCGCCCTGCGCCCCGGCTGCCGGGCCTTGACCACCGACGCCGTGGTGCCGATCTCGCGCCTGGCCGAATGCATCGAGGCCACGACTGCGACCTGGAGCAAAACGGCTTGCTGGCACCGATCTTCGGCCATGTTGGCGATGGCAATTTCCACGCGGTGATCCTGGTCAACCCCGAGGACGCGGCCGAAGTGCAGCGCGCCGAAGAGGTGGCCCATCGCTTGGCAGAACGGGCCATCGCCATGAACGGCTCCTGCACCGGCGAGCACGGCATCGGCCTGACCAAACAAGGTTTCATGAGCCTGGAGCACGGGCAGAACGCGGTGGATATCATGGCCGCGATCAAGGCCGCCCTCGACCCGCAACAGCTGATGAACCCGGGGAAGATCTTCGCCCGCGGCACGCCAGCCGTTTAGGCGCCAGCCACCAAGCGCGCAAGGAAGGCTTATGGAAATCAGGCAACTCAAATACTTCGTCGCCGTGGTCGATGCCGGCAGCCTGTCCCGGGCCTCGCGGGACGTGCACGTGGCCCAATCGGCCCTGAGCAAGCAGATGTCGGCCCTGGAAGCCGAACTCGGCGCGGTGCTGTTCCATCGCAGCAACAGCGGCATCGTCGCCAACGAGGCGGGCAAGGTGTTCTATGAATACGCCCAAGGCATTCTCAAACACCTGAGCGCGGCCAAGGCGGCGGTCAACCCGGAGCCGGCGGCCCTGAGCGGCTCAATCGTGGTGGCCCTGCCGCAAAGCGTGGCCAATATCGTCGCCCTGCCGCTGATGCAAGCCGTGGCCCGCACCTACCCCCAGGTGCAGTTGCACTTGAATGAAGAACTCACCGGCAACCTGGTGGACCAACTGGTGCGCGGCCGGGTCGACATCGCCCTGTTCACCGCCATCGGCCTGCCCTCGGAAGTGAGCTTCAGCCCGCTGATCGAAGAAGACTTCTACCTGATCCACCGCGCCGACGCCCCGCACATGCCGCCCCCCGGCGACGTGACCCTGGCCCAGGCGGTGGCGCAACCGCTGGTGTTCCCCAGCCGCGCCCACAGCCACAGCACCCGCGCCTTTGTCGACCAGGCCCTGGCCCAGCAGCAGTTGCCGCCGGCGACGGTGGCCATGGAAGTCAACTCGGTGCACATCCTTAAAAGCGCGGTGGAGGCCGGCATCGGCCCGAGCATCATGCCGCTCAACCTGGCCCTGCGCGAAGTCGCCGAGGGCCGGCTGGTGGCCCACGCCATCACCCCGCGCGTGGTGTTCCGCACCCTGGGCATTTGCGTGTGCGAAGCCCTGCCCAACAGCAACCTGCGAACCCTGATCGCCGCCCTGATCGGCCAGGTGGTGCGCGACATGTGCCGCTCCGGCGAATGGCCCGCCACCCGCCTGCTGCCCGAAGGCTGAACCGCTGTTTCACCCATTGCTTCGACAACAAGAATAAAGAGGCTCGCCATGAACCCACCTTCCCCGCCGCCCGCGGCCCTCGACGACGCGGCCCTGCACTCGGCCTACCGCAAGACCGCATGGCGCATCATCCCGCTGCTGGTGTTGTGCTACTTGGTGGCCTACCTGGACCGGGTCAACGTCGGCTTCGCCAAGTTGCAGATGCTCGACGACCTCAAGTTCAGCGAAGCGGTGTACGGCCTCGGCGCCGGGATCTTCTTCGTCGGCTACCTGCTGTTCGAAATCCCCAGCAACATCGCCCTGCACCGCTTCGGCGCCCGACGCTGGATCGCCCGAATCATGGTCACCTGGGGCCTGCTGTCGGCGGCCATGATGTTTATCGAAACACCCATGACCTTCTACGTGCTGCGGCTGCTGATCGGCATCGCCGAAGCCGGCTTCTTCCCCGGCATCATCTTCTACCTCACCACCTGGTTCCCCAGCCAACGCCGAGGGGTGATGACCGCCCTGTTCATCATGGCCCTGCCGATTTCCAGCCTGTTCGGCTCGCTGATCTCCGGCCTGATCCTGCAACACCTCAACGGTGTGTCCGGCTACGCCGGCTGGCAATGGCTGTTCGTCATCGAAGGCCTGCCCGCCGTGGCCCTCGGCGCCGCGGTGTTCTTCCTTCTGCGCGACCGCATCGCCGACGCCCACTGGCTCACCGCCGAAGAACGCCACGGCATGCAAGCCGCCATCGACCGCGAAGCCGCGAACAAACAAAGCCACCGCCTGCGCGACGGCCTGCTCAACCCACAAATCTGGCTGCTGGGTGCGGTGTACTTCTGCCTGGTGCTGGGCCAATACGTCATCAGCTTCTGGCTGCCCACCATCATCCGCAACAGCGGCGTGCAGCAGCCCTGGGCCATCGGCGTCCTCACCGCCCTGCCCTACGCCGCCGCAGCGGTGGCCATGGTCATCGTGGGCCGCAGCTCGGACCGCCACGGCGAGTACCGCTGGCACCTGGCGGTGTGCGCGGGGATTGGTGCGCTAGGCGTGGCGTTTGGCACCTTCTTTGGTGACAACCTGATACTGGCCATGTTCGGCCTGATCGTCGGCACCGCCGCCATGATCAGCAGCCTGCCGGTGTTCTGGGGCTTGCCCACCGCCGTAGTGGGCGGCGCCGCAGCCGCTGCGGGCGTAGCGTTGATCAACACCCTGGGCAACGTGGCGGGATTCTTCAGCACTATTGTCGTGGGGTGGCTGACCCAGGTGACGGGGAATACTCAGGTGGCGATGTACTTTATGGCGGCCATTCTGATGATTGGTGGCGGGCTGGGACTGATGGTCAACCATGTCCGCAAAACGGCCCAACTAGCGCCCACCGTGTAGGAGCCGGCTTGCCGGCGATAAACACGGACTCTACGGCCTAAGTTGAGTGATGGTGCCAGGCGGCTGCGTACTCCGGCTTACAACCGCTACACGGCCGAGCTGGAACAATCGCCCGGCCCCATTAGTCGCTTTCCCGTGAAGAGAAAGCGGCGTTTGTTTTTAAAAGACAGCCCCCCCCCCAACAGGCCAGTTTTTAAATCAGAATCAGATCGTGTCCAGTACGAAATACAGCAGCAAAATACCGATGATCACCAGGCCTTCATGATCATGGGTAAAGCCCCACCAGGCCCCAAAGGCCAGCGCGCAAACCCCTACCAGTACTAACAAAGCAGAACCATACATCTTGACCATGAACCAAAACGACGGCCGTTGGCACAAATCGACCCCCGTCGGAGCAGGTAGCAAAGGGTTAACCATGTTCGGCGACAACAGATAACTGACGATCTTCGGTTGATTCGGGCGTTGCAAGGGTTTGCCATGATCGCCCTTGAACCAGAGGGTCTGGGCTTGGATCGCCGAATCATCAAGCTCGTCGAAGCCGTCGACGCCGCCAGTTCCCACGTCTCGAAAACCGATCAAATGCAATCCCCTGCACAACCCACCCACCGGCCAATCCTCAGAGCTGCACTGATTCGCCACCGTCACCACCTGACGCGCCAACATCCGCTTCCACGGGAATTCCCGAGGCAGCACGCTGCCTGCCAGGTACACCCGGTCAAACATCAGCGATGGCACTTCAAGCAGGCTGGTACCCAGGATGTAGGTGCCGTTACTGTGGCCGACAAAATGAAACTTCACGTCGGGGTTACGCGCCACATGGTAGCTGTAGCGGTCAAGAAACCAGGACAAGTTCCGGCGTCGTACCCAGGGCAAGGCGAACTTGATTGCCGAAAACCAACCGTAGGTGGAACGGTCCACCAACACCGGCGGCTCCGAACGCAGAGGCTCGCAGCGTGACAGCGCATTCAACGGTTGGTGCTGCACTTGGTCGGCCTTGCACTGTTGCTCGATGGCCTCGGCAATATCGGTGACCCATCCCGAATTACCGTCACGGATACCGTGAAGCACAAACACCACCATCCCAGGCCCGGTAGCGGCCAGTTCCTGCGCCTGCTCAGGCTCACTCACACGCGGATCCGGGTTCTGGAAGGCTTGCAGTATCCGGGCAAAACCTGCCGTGCCAGGAGGCGCCTGCGGGTCGAACAGGTTGTTATGATCGGCGCCCTCGATGGTGACCGTGTAGGAGTTGGCAAACGCTTCGGTATCCCGCACGTCCTCGCGAGCCACCACACCGTCAATGTCACCCAAAAACTGCACGACAAAGGGCCGATGCTCATCGTCTCGCTCATGGAAATGACGCATCCAGGATAGGCGCAGGTCGGTGACCACAAACGAGCCTTTTTCCAACTCCATGAGCCAGCCCAGGGCAAACCAGGACGGCGGTTTGAGCAACAACCACTGCAAGGAAATCAGCTTCATCAGTGCCAGGCCCAAAGCCCAGCAAGTGGTGGCATAAGGCCGAAATCCTCGGTTGATGGAGGCGAATAACAGCACAGACTCGACCTTATTCCACCATTCACGCCGCTGTGGATGGTCCGGATAAGCACCTGCCGCGAACAGGTAGGCATCGCGGATGATCATTCCGCCAGCGCTGTGCCCGACCAGAATGATTCGGCTGTACTCCTGAGCCAGGTCATCGATCTCGGCGATCAGCGCCAGGGTCAAATCCCGCACCCGTGCCGTTCGGAAGAGACTTCTCAAGCCGCGTGTGTCGTGATGATGCCAATCACCGCTAATACCCTGCTCTCGCAACTTGGCCTCGAGTCGCCTCCAGGCCCCATCGTGATTACCGAGACCACCGACCACAATAATGAGTGGTTGTTCGCGCATGGAGCACCTCCCTGTGGGTTGAATCACGATGCCACCGAGCAGTGCTGGCGTCGCGCCAGCTTAGGTATAGGTTCTTTTCCAGACTCCGCGCTTGTGTCAGATGCTTTTTTTGCCGCTGGCTCGCGGCGCAAGGCATTGTTGCAGCGCTTGGTGCAACGCTGACGGCATGCCAAACCTACTGATCAGTCGCCCTTAGTACTCCAACCACCAATTCAACAGCGTCTCGTCTTCATCGTCATCGAGGTTTTTATAGACGTTCGCGTAGTACCACTGGATGCCGGTTTTTTCGCGGAAGCCGTCGAAAAACCTGTTGATGTTCTCCATGCCGTTCTTGGCAGGAACAGCCAACGCTAGCGTCCCCTGGCACACCCCATCCAAGGTTCCGTTGAGCTCACGAGTGACATCGTTTTCGAGCGCCGTAATCACCGCCGAATCAATGTAATCGGCATAGATCTGAATGCAGAAATTACCGCCCCGCTTCAGCACTTCGGCCGGTGCATCGGGATTGCGGATGGAAACGATATCGCCCCGCGCCAGGTTTTGCGCCAGGCCGGGTGAGGACAGCAACTCGTAAGTGTCCTGATCGATCTGCCGCGCCAGCAGCTCCTCGCGAACGGCGCCATCGTCATCGGCCATATACACCTGAATCAGCACCGGTGATGGTTTATCCAACATAAATAGCTCCACACAATGACTTCCGGGCTCTGACCCACTTCACGGCAACACCTCAAACCGCCCGCTGCCTTTATTCCACGCAAACCCCGGCAACGTACAGCCACTCAAACTGATCCGCACGCTCTCCCCCTCGGCCTGCACCTGCAGCGTATCCACGCCCTGGTTCGGGCACCCTGGCGCCGCGAGCGCCAGGGTCTGCAAGGGCTTGCCCGTGGCCTTGCTCAGCACCTCAATGGCCGCCACCCGCCGATCATTGCCCTGCATGGGCAACTGGAAATACCAACGCGGGGTCGATGCACTCTGCAACAGCGCCGTGCTCGGCTGCGGCCACGAATAATCCGAGTTCACCAGGGCCACCAGTTTCAGGCTGATGGGCAGGGTCTTGCCCGTGCGATAACTGGTCCAACTGCCGCGCACCTGCGCCTGCTGGCGGGAGTTCATCAAGTCATTGAACTGCAAACGCGCCACCGGCAAGCCCTGCTCGTCCAGCTCATCCATGGCCAGCACCTTATTGCTGAAACTGAAGGTCGGCTTGAGTCGGATCGGCGTGCGATAGCGCTGGTAGGCATAAGTCCCCTGGTACAGGGCATTCTCGCTACCCAGGGTCAGCACAATCGCCTGCTTGCCCAACGTGCCCTCATACACCCCATGGGCCGCCTGCGCCGGCAGCATCCACAGCACCAACAACCCCGCTGCCAACCCGCGATAAAGATCACCCCACCCCATCAGAAACGCTCCTCGCCAGACGATAGAAACTCCAGCCGATCCGGGCTGACCACCCGGTAATAATCCCAACGCCGTGTGCGCTGATCGAAATTGATAAAGTCCTGTTTGCTGAACTCCATCTGGCCACTGGGCGAAAAGCGCAACGTGCCGTCCACGGCGAACTGCTCCAGCAGTGAATGGCGCAGGTACTGCTGGCTTTCACGGTTGTACAGGTAGTACTGAGTGGGCCCGCACCACAACCGGCCGTCCGACTCAGCCAGGCGATAACGCTGGGCCTGAAAATCCAGCGGCGACCCGGCCTGGAAATGCCCGAAAGTCAGCGTCCCGGTGCCAACCGCAGGCATGCACCACGACCCACTGATCTCCTGCACCTGCGCCCCCGTGACACGACTCATCACCCGAATACGGTCCACCCGCGCCACCTCCTCCCCGGCCTTGCGCGCGGCATGCACACTGAAATAGAAATCCTTGTCCTGCACCGGCTGCAACAACTCACCGTCAAAAGCATCCCGCTGACTGTCACCAAAACGCGTTACCCGCTGCAACTGCAACGGCTGCTGCGCGCCCGTGCGCAGATCGACAAACGAGCCCTGCAGCGCATCAGCACCTTCAGTGAAAGGCAGCAACGACACAGCCGCCGCCGGCAGAGTCGGGTTGTCCATGATATTGATCAGCAACCCCGCGCCCTGGCGAAACGGCGTCAGCTCCAAAGGAATGGGCAAGCGCTCGGTTTCGGTAAACCAATAACCGGAAAAGCCAACGCCGTATTGCGAGTCGTAGGTCAGCGCCAGCTCAACCGGGGTGGAACCGAGGGTGCCGCGGTAGGTGGTGGTGGGGTTGGCTTGGGCGCTGGGAGTGGTTAGGGCGAGGCCTAGCAGGAGGGCTGGGGCCAGGAAGTGTGGCAGGAAACGCCGTTTACCAGCCCTTGCTTGCGTACAGCCACCAATGGACGGGGTCATGCGGGCGCTCCTTGCTTGGGGGGAAAGGGGCGCAGGATAGCAAAATCGTTCTGGTTTTTACGGGTAAAGAGGAGGGTTCTTACAGTGACGCGATTGGCTGCGATTATCCCAATGCCTAGCGTTTGAAACGTCAACTGATGACTCAGTGATGGGGTTTTGCAGCTCTATAGAAAGAACCCAGAACCTGCTCTGATTAGTAACGATGACTTGTAAACAGATGATCATAGATGGCAGCTATCGGCCCAGAGTGTGTAAAAACGCCCGGACAAACCCTTGCTAAGATTTCTGAGAATTTCATCGCAA
>NZ_JALQCW010000116.1 GCF_023241715.1 Pseudomonas morbosilactucae | reverse complement strand
TTGCCGGCGATGGCGGTTTCGGATCGGGCGCTCGTCTTGTGGGCCCCATCGCTGGCAAGCCAGCTCCTACAGAAAAACACACGCCCAACCGTTGTAGGAGCCGGCTTGCCGGCGATGGCGGTTTCGAGTGGGGCGCTCGTCTTGCGGCCCCATCGCTGGCAAGCCAGCTCCTACAGAAAAAACAAACGCCCAACCGTTGTAGGAGCCGGCTTGCCGGCGATGGCGGTTTAAGAGGTTTTTTGGGTGGGCTCCTTGATTTTGTACCAGGCCACGTACAGCGCCGGGAGGAACAGCAGGGTCAGCAGGGTGGCGACGATGATCCCGCCGATCATGGCGTAGGCCATCGGCCCCCAGAACACTTCCCGGGCAATCGGGATCATCCCCAGGCTGGCCGCTGCGGCGGTCAGCAGGATTGGTCGGCGACGGTGTTCCGTGGCTTGCACCACCGCGTCCCAGGGCGAATAGCCGTCTCGTTCGAAGGCGTCGATCTGGGTCACCAGGATCACCGAGTTGCGGATGATGATGCCGATCAGCGCCAGAATCCCGAGGATCGCCACAAAGCCCATGGGCGTACCGGTGGGCACCAGCGCCAGGACCACGCCGATCAACCCCAGGGGGGCCACGCTGGCCACCAGGAACAGCTTCTGCACGCTGTGCAGTTGAATCATCAGGAAGGTGGCCATCAGGAACAGCATCAATGGCACCACCTTGGCGATCGGCCCCTGGGCCTTGCCGCTCTCTTCCACGGTGCCGCCCGTGGCCACCGAATAACCGGCGGGCAACTGCGAAGCGAACTGCTCGATTGCCGGCTTCAACTGCTTGACCAGGTCCGTGGGCTGGATCTCATCGCGCACCGCGGCCTTGATGGTGATGGTCGGCTTGCGGTCCCGCCGCCAGACCAGTGGCTGCTCCAGTTCGTACCGCACCGTGGCAAACGCCAGCAGCGGAATCGAGGTGCCGCTGGGGGTGACGATCTGCAGGTTCTGCAAGGTTTCCGGGCTGCCGCGCTCGCTGTCGTCGGCGCGCCCGACCACGTTCACCAGGTAAATATCGTCGTCCACCTGGGTCACGGTGGAGCCGCTGACGATGCCGTTCATCAGCTTCGACACGTCCTCGGAGGACAGGCCCAACTGCCGCGCCTTGTCCTGGGCGATGTCGATGCGCAGGACTTTGCCGGGCTCGTTCCAGTCATAGATGATCTCGCCGATGTGCGGGTTGCGGTCCAGCTCGGTGGCCAGGTCGATGGCGTGCTTGCGCACCAGGTCGATGTCCTTGCCGCTGACCCGGTACTGGATCGGCCGCCCCACGGGCGGGCCCATTTCCAGGGCCTGAACGTAACTGCCGATGCCGACGAAGTCCTCGCGTAGGCGCTGCTGCAAACGCTGGGTCAGGGCCGTGCGCTGCTCCAGGCCTTTGCTGACGATCACCAGCTGGGCGTAGTAGGGGTTCTGCAGTTGCTGATCCAGGGGCAGGTAGAAACGGATCGCACCCTCACCGATGTAGGTGCTCCAGCGCTCGATGTCCGGATCGTCCTTGAGGGTCGCCTCCAGGCGGTCCACCGCCAGACGGGTCTCGTTGATCGAGGCGTTCTGCGGCAGGTTGAGGTCGACGAGGATTTCCGGGCGGTCCGAGGACGGAAAAAACTGGTTCTGCACAAAGCCCATGCAGAACACCGAGGCCGCGAACAGCAGCACGGTGATGCCGATGGCCCACCAGCGGTTGCGCATGGCCCACAGCAAGCCGCCATTGAATGCTCGGCCCACCCGGCCCGGCTCTTCGGAATGGGGTTTCACCTTGGCACTGAGGATGTGAATGCCGATCACCGGGGCGAACAGCACCGCCACCACCCAGGACACCAGCATCGCCACGGCAATCACCGCGAACAGGGTGAAGGTGTATTCGCCGGCCGAGCTGGCGTTGAGGCCGATCGGCACAAACCCGGCCACGGTCACCAGGGTTCCGGTGAGCATGGGGAAAGCCGTGGAGGTGTAGGCGAAGGTCGCCGCCTGCTCCTTGCTCTCGCCCATTTCCAGGCGCGTGACCATCATCTCCACGGTGATCATGGCGTCGTCCACCAAGAGCCCAAGGGCGATGATCAGGGCGCCCAGGGAAATGCGCTGCATGGTGATGCCGCTGTATTCCATGAACACAAACACCATGGCCAGCACCAACGGGATCGAGCAGGCCACCACCAGGCCGGCCCGCACGCCGAGACTGATAAAACTCACCACCAGCACGATGATCACCGCCTCGAACAACGCGCTGGTGAAGCCGCCTACGGCCTCTTCCACCACCTCGGCCTGGTCCGACACCTTGTGCACGCCAACGCCCACCGGCAAGTCGGCGGTCAGCTCATCCATGCGCGCATGCAGGGCCTTGCCGAAGTCCTGGATATTGCCGCCCTTCTTCATGGCAATCGCCAGGCCGATGGCCGGCTGGCCGTTGAAGCGGAACAGCGGCGTCGAAGGGTCGACGTAACCGCGGCTGATTTCGGCAATGTCCGCCAGGCGATAGAAGCGGTCATTGAGCCGCAGGTTGACCGTGGCCAGGTCCTTCTCGGAGGCGAATTGCCCCGAGGTGCGTACGGAAATCCGCTCCGGCCCGGCTTCGATCACCCCGGCCGGGGTCACGGCGTTCTGCGATTGCAGGCTTTGCACCACTTGGCGCTGGTCGATGCCCAAGGCGGCGAGCTTACGGGTCGAAAAGTTGAGGTAAATCACCTCGTCCTGCTCGCCGACCATCTCCACCTTGCCCAGGTTCGGCACCTCGCGAATCTCCGCCCGCACCTGCTCCACGTAGTCCCGCAGCTGGCGCATGCTCAGGCCGTCAGCGGTAAAGGCGTACACCGAACCGAACACGTCACCGAACTCATCGTTGAAGGCCGGCCCCTGCAGGCCCTGGGGAAAGCTGCCGCGGATATCGTCGATCTTCTTGCGCACCTGGTACCAGATCTCGGGGATGTCCTTGGCACTGGTGGTGTCGCGCAGGTAGACGAACACCGTCGACTCGCCGGGGCGGGTGTAGCTTTTCACGTAGTCGAGGGAGTCCAGTTCCTCGAGCTTTTTCTCGATGCGGTCGGTGACCTGCTTCAGGGTTTCTTCCTGAGTCGCACCGGGCCAGCGGGTCTGGATCACCATGGTCTTGATGGTGAAGGACGGGTCTTCTTCACGCCCCAGGTTCATGTAGGAGAACACGCCCATCAGCAGGGCGACGAACATCAAATACCAGACGAACGACTGATGTTTGATGGCCCACTCGGACAGGTTGAAGCTTCCTTTGCTGGCGGGCGTCATCACTGGCTGTCCTCGTCGATTTTGACTTTCTGTCCCGGTTTGAGGCTGTTGACGCCGGCACTGACGATGCGCTCGCCGGGCGTGGCGCCCTGGCTGATCAGGGCCGAATCGGCGTCGCGGCTGAGCACCGTGACGTCACGCGGGGCCACCGTCTGTTGCTGAGTGTCGATCACCCAGATGCGCGCCTTGCCGTCCACCTCCTGCAGGGCCGACAGGGGCAGCCGAGTGCGCGGTTCGATGGCTGAACTGAGGGTCACGCTGATGGCCGTGCCCAGGCGAAAGGCGTCCGGGGTGTCGAGCAGGGTCAGGCGCGCACGCCGGGTGCGGGTGGCGCTCTGGGCCTGGGGCTCGATCTCGCGCACTGTGGCGCGGGTGCTGATGCTCGGGTCCAACTGGGCCGCCACGGTGAACAGCACACCCTCCGGCAACTGGTCCACCAGGCTGGCCGGCAGGTCGATCACCGCTTCCTTGATGTCCGGCCGGGCCAGGGTCACCACCTGCTGGCCGGCGGTCACCACCTGCCCGGCCTCGGCATTCCAGGCGGTGACCACGCCGCCGTGGTCACTGCGCAATTCACTGTAATTGAGCTGGTCCCGGGCCTGGCTGACCGAGGCCTTGGCCTGGTCGAGGGAGGCGCCGGTGGTCTTCAAGTCAGTCAGGGCGATGTCCAGTTGGGCCTGGGCACCGACCCCGCGATCGAACAACTCCTGCTGGCGCCGGGCATTGGCCTGGGCGTTGATCCACTGCGCCTCGACCCGAGCCAGGTCGCCCTCGGCGGCGCGCAACTGGTTCTGCTGGTCGGTGGGGTCCAGGGTCGCCAGCAAGGCACCCGGCTCGACCTGGGCGCCGACGTCCACATTGCGGTTGGCGATCCGCCCTGGCACGCGGAAGCCCAGGTTGGTTTCGTAGCGGGCCTGGATGTTCCCGGCAAAGCGCCCGAGGCTTTCCTCGGCTTCAGCCTTGACCTCCAGCGACAGCACCGGCCGCACCGGTTCCGCGGCCGGCTCTTGCTTGGAGCAGCCGGCCAGCACGGCCACGGCGCACAGCAGCAGCGACAGACGCTTCATGGCTTGGCTCCCTGGGTGGGGGCATCGTCGGCCACTTCGACCAACATGCCCGGGTGCAACAGTTGCCCACCGGCCACCACGACTTTTTCGCCGCCCTTGAGGCCATCGCCAATGATCACCTTGCCGGTCAGGTAGCGCGCCACCGTGACCTTGTGCAGCGCGGCCTTGCCGTCCTCGCCCACCAGCCACACCGCCGGGTCGCGCAGGTCCTTGGTCAGGGCCGACCAGGGCAGCTCGACGCTGGCCTTGCCCGGCACACTGGCGGTGGCGCTGACCACCGAGCCCAGGTCCATGCCCGGCGGCAGGTCGTGCAGGGCCACCTTGACCTGCACCGTGCCGCTCTCGGCCGACACCACAGGGGTGATTTCCCGCACCGTGCCGGTGGCCTTGACCGACGGGTTGTCCAGCAGGCTGACGCTGATGGTGGCGTCCTTGGGTGGGTCCACCAACAGCGATTCATACACGTTGAACACCGCGTCACGCTCGCCGTCGCGGGCCAGACTAAAGATCGGCACCGTGGCTTGCACCACCTGGCCGACTTCGGCCTGGCGTGCGGTAATCACCCCTGGAGCCTCAGCGACCAGGGCCGTGTAGCTCAGTTGTTCCTTGGCATTGGCCAGTTGCGCCTGGGCGGCGGTCAGGGCGCTCTGGCTGCTGCGCAGGGCCGCCTGGGCCGAATCGTATTCACTGCGGCTGGTGTAGCCCTTGGGCAACAGTTTTTGCTGGCGCACAAAGGCCGCGCTGGTCTGCTTGACCCGGGCCTGCTCGGCGAACACAGAAGCGGCGGCGGAATCGACGTTGGTCTGCAAATCCTTGGGGTCGAGGCGAGCCAATACTTGCTGGGCGGAAACACGCTGGCCGACGTCCACCGAGCGCTGGATGATCTTGCCGCCCACGCGGAACGACAACTCGGTCTGCACCCGCGCCTGGACGTCCCCGGTCAAGGTCACCGAGGGCGCGAAGTCGGTGGTGCTCACCGCTTGCACCCGAACCCGGGGCCGCTCTTTTTCCGTCGGTTTTTCTGCGCCGCAGCCGCCGAGCAGCGCCAACAGGCTCAGACCCACTGTCCACTTTGAAATAAGCGCAGCCATGCAGGCTCCTTTGCGTGAAGCTGTCGTGCCAGGTGAGGTTACGACTCTGAGCTTAGAACAGGGTTCAACCGCTGCACGGAGGCTTTTGGAGATTGCCGCGAAGCCCCCTGCGCGCCCCTGAAAGCGGCAGATTCAGGCACACTGCCCCCCCTAGAAAAGGAGACCCGGGATGCTCAAGACCCTGGCGGTGGCCAATTACCGTTCGATCAACAAACTGGTGATTGGCCTGGAGCGGCTGAACCTGATCACCGGCCCCAACGGCAGCGGCAAGTCGAACCTGTACCGCGCCTTGCGCCTGCTGGCAGAGACGGCCCAAGGCGGCGTGGTCAACGCCCTGGCCCGAGAAGGCGGCCTGCAATCGACCTTCTGGGCGGCCCGGAGAGCATCAGCCGACGCATGCGCAACGGCGAGGTGGCCATTGAGGGCGGCGGCCCGCGCAAGAAGGTCACCCGGTTGCGCCTGGGCTTTGCCGCCGAGGATTTCAGCTACGCCATTTCCCTGGGCCTGCCGGACCCGCCACCGCCCATGAACCTCTCGGCCTTCGCCCTGGACCCGGAAATCAAGAAGGAATGCATCTGGGCCGGGCCGCTGTATCGCCCGGCCAGCCTGCTGGTGGGCCGCGCCGGGCCGATGATCCGCACCCGTGAGGGACGCAACTGGGAAGTGATTGCGCAACACACCGCGACTTTCGACAGCTTGTTCGATCAGGTTGGCAGCCTGCGTTCGTCGCCCGAAGTCCTGCTGCTGCGGGAGAACATCCGTGGCTGGCGTTTTTATGATCACTTTCGCAGCGACGCCGAGGCCCCGGCGCGCCAGCCGCAACTGGGCACCCGCACGCCGGTGCTGCACCACGACGCCGCGACCTGGCGGCGGCGCTACAGACCATTCTGGAAATCGGCGACCCCGAGGCGCTGCACGGCGCCATCAGCGACGCCTTCCCGGGCGCACGCCTGGAGATCGCCCGCCTGCAGGGCGGCCGTTTCGCCATCGAGTTTTATCAGGAAGGGTTGCTGCGACCGTTGTCGGCAGCGGAGTTGTCGGACGGCACCTTGCGCTACCTGCTGCTGGTGGCGGCCTTGCTGACCCCACGGCCACCAACGCTGATGGTGCTCAACGAACCGGAAACCAGCCTGCACCCGGACTTGTTGCCGGCCTTGGCGCGACTGATCAGCCGCGCCTCGACCCAGTGCCAGGTGTGGGTGGTGTCCCATGCCAGCCGCCTGATCGCGGCCTTGCAGCAAGACCCCGCGTGCAACTCCATCGTGCTGGAGAAGACCCTCGGCCAGACCGAATTGGTCGGCCAAGGGATGCTCGATGAGCCGGCCTGGCACTGGCCCGATTGAAGCGTCCCCGCCGGCCCCGATTGCCATGCCCCCCGTAGGAGCCAGCTTGCTGGCGAAGAGGCCCTTAAGCCCTGCACCGCCCTCACGGACGCCTTCGCTGGCAAGCCAGCTCCTACGCGGAGGGAGAAGGGGTCAGCCCTGCCACTTGCCGCCTTCGACAATCACGCTCTCGGGCTTGGTGTCGTCGCTCAGCTCTTTACGCACGTACTGGTCATACAGCTTGAGCAAGTACTGCTCTTCGCCCAGCTTGGCCAGTTCGGCGTTGACCCAGTCACGCAGCTCGATATTGCCCTTCTTCACCGCCGGTGCGATGGGCGCCTCGTCCCCGAGTTTCTGCTCCAGCACGCGGTAGCCCGGGTTTTGCTTGGCCCAGCTGAACAGCACCAGGTTGTCTTGGGCGTAGGCATCGCCGCGACCGTTGGCCAGGGCTTGCAGGGACTCGGAGTTTTTCTCGAACTTCAGCAGTTTCCAGTCCGGGTGGTTCTTGGTCAGCCAGACATCCGCCGTGGTGCCGGTGGTGACGATGGTGGTGCGGCTCGCCAGATCGTCCAGGCTCTTCACTTCGCTGGCGTTGGGCACCAGGGCCTGCACTGCGACCTTGAGGTTGGGGTTGGTGAATTCCACCGCTTCCTTGCGCTCCGGGGTCACGGTCATGTTGGCCAGGATCAGGTCGACCTTGTCGCTTTGCAGGAACGGAATACGGCTGGCCGGTTCCACGGCGACGAACTCCACCTTGTTCTCGTCGCCCAGCAGGTCCTTGGCGAAGCGACGGCCGATGTCGGTATCAAAACCCACGTAGCGCCCGGTTTCATCGACGAAGCCGAACGGCGGCTTGTCGGTGAATACCCCGACAATCAGCTTGTCCCGGGCCTTGATCTTGTCCAGGTAGCCGGCCGCCGGGGTGGCACTGGCACTGGAGGCCGTCGGCTTGGGCGCCTCGGCGGCTTTATCGCAGCCGGCCAGCAGGGCCAGGCCGAACAGGGGCAGTAACAACAGCGAAGACTTGGCAGTTTTCATGAGGGTTGCAGTTCCTTTGTAGGTGCTTTTCTAGGCAGTGCTTCAACGAAGGAGAACTTCTCCAGGAACTGCTGCGCGCGTGCGGTTTGCGGGTTCGTAAAGAAAGCCTCGGGGGTGTTTTGCTCAAGGATGCGCCCCGCGTCCATAAACACGATGCGGTCGGCCACAGCCCGGGCGAAGGCCATTTCATGGGTCACGATCAACAGGGTCATGCCGTCCCGGGCCAGGCCCTGAATCACTTGCAGCACTTCCTTGACCATTTCCGGGTCCAGCGCTGCGGTGACCTCGTCGAACAGCATCACCTCGGGGTTCATGCACAGTGAGCGGACGATGGCGATGCGTTGCTGCTGGCCGCCGGACAGCTGGCGCGGGAAGGCGTCGCGTTTGTCGCTCAGGCCCACCCGTTCCAGCAGGGCTTCGGCCTGGGCCTGGGCTTCGGCGCGCTGGCGCTTCTGCACCTTGAGCGGGCCCAGGAGCAGGTTGTCGAGCACGCTCATGTGAGGGAACAGGTGGTAGCTCTGGAACACCATGCCGATCTGCTGACGCACCTGGCGCCAGTCGGTGTGCTTGCCCAGCAGCTCGCGCCCGGCAAAGCGCAACTGGCCGCTGTGGGCCGCCTCCAGGCCATTGAGGCAACGCAGCAAGGTGCTTTTGCCGCAGCCGCTGGGGCCGAGGATGACAATCACCTCCCCCGCCGCCACGCTCAGGTCGACCTCGTTGAGCACCTGGTGCTCGGCGAAGAATTTGTTGAAACCCTTGAACTCGATCAATGCGCTCATGCTTGCGTCCAGCGGCGCTCCAGCACGCGGGACGCGGCCGACAGCGGGTAGCAGATAAAGAAGAAAAACAGGAACAGCACGCCGTAGATCAGCACCGATTCGTAGGTGCGCTCGATGATCTGCTGGCCCACCTTGATCACGTCCACCACGCCGATCAGCACCGCCAGGGAGCTGGTCTTGATGATCCGCGTGTAGACGTTGATGGTCGGCGGCGTCATGCGGCGCAGCGCCTGGGGCAGCAGCACGTAGGCGTACAGCTGAGCGCCGGACAGGGCGATGGACAAGCCCGCCTCGCGCTGGCCCCGGGGCAGAGAATGCAGAGCCCCGCGCACCACCTCGCCGACCTCGCTGGCGCCCCACAACGACAGCACCAGCACCGCGCACCAGAAGCTCGGAATGCTGATGCCGAAGAAGATCGGAAAGCCGAAAAACAGCAAGTACAGCCAGACCAGCACCGGGATCGCCCGGAACAGCTCCAGGTAGACCCGCAGCAGCGCATTCAGCCAGCGCCGCTCCAGGGTCCGCAGCACGCCATAGAGCACGCCGCCCAAGGTGCTGAAGGCAATGCTGAGAAAGGAGATGGACAAGGTTTGTGCCGCGCCCTTGCCCAGTTGCGGCAAGGACACCAGGAGCAACTCAAGACCCGAACTGGCCATGCTGGAGCCTCCTTTCCAAACGGCTGAGCAACAGCGACAGGGGCAGGAACAGCAACACGCAGATCAGCGTCAGCACGGCGAGCATTTCGTAGGTCTTGTAGTACAGGGCGATGTAGCTCTTGGTGGTGTAGAGAATCTCCGGCACCGCCACCGCCGACACCACGGTGGTTTCCTTGAGCAGGAAAATGAAATTGGCGAACAGCGATGGCAGGCTGAGGATCCCGGCCTGGGGCAGGATCACGTAGCGCAGCAGTTGCCAGTGCGACAGGCCGATGGAACGGCCCGATTCCAGCTGCGCCTGGGGCACGGCTTCGACACCGGCGCGCAACACCTCGGTGAGGTAGGCGCCGCCAAGAAAGGTCATGGTGATGATGGCCGCCGCAAACCCGGAAACCTTGATCCCCAACGCCGGCAAGGCGAAGTAGACAAAGAACAGTTGGATCAGCAACGGCGTGTTGCGGGCCAGCTCCACATAGAGGCCGACCAGGCGTTGCAGGTAAGGGGTGCGGAAAACCAGGATCGTGGCGTTGATCAGGGCCACCAGCAGGGACGTGCCGATGGCGATCAGCCCGACCTGCAAGGTCACGCCCACGGCTTTGAGAAACGCCGGCAGGGTGCTGAGGATAAAGGCGTAGTCGAAGGTCATTGAAAGTCCTGACGCCGCTGGGGTACAGCGGCGGTGGTGCGGTCCATTGGGCGGTGGGTAACCACCCGGCAAGCACAGACTTTAAAGGTATAAAAAGCAGAATTTAAATACCGTTAAAGCATATTGATATCACCCAAAAACCTAACCCGCGAGTTTGCCGGGATGGCGCCGAGCGACTACTTTTTCTGCCGGGGCAGGCGGGATGTCTTGCCCCGGGACACTCACAGGGATGATCGGCTAATGACTCAAACAAAGACGGCGCAACCTCTCGATGCTCAGGACCTGGTGAAGTGGCTGACGGCCTTGTGCCGGGCCCTCCAGCCCCCCGCCAAGCCTGTTTCCAGGCAATAAAAAACGCCGACGCTGTAACAGCCGTCGGCGTTTAAACCTTGAAGGGGTTTTACCTGTACAAGCGTAGTCGATCAGAACGCTGGCAGTACTGCGCCGCTGTATTTCTTCTCGATGAAGGCTTTGACTTCAGGGCTGGTCAGGGCCTTGGCCAGCTTCTGGATCGCTGCGCTGTCCTTGTTGTCCGGACGGGCCACCAGGAAGTTCACGTACGGCGAATCCGCACCTTCGATCACCAGCGCATCCTTGGCCGGGTTCAGGCCGGCTTCCAGGGCGTAGTTGGTGTTGATCATGTCCAGGTCGACCTGGTCCAGCACACGCGGCAGCATGGCCGATTCAAGCTCTTTGAACTTGAAGTTGTGCGGGTTCTTGGCGATGTCTTTTGGCGTCGCCAGGGCGTTTTTCGGGTCCTTGAGTTCGATCAGGCCCGCCTTCTGCAGCAGGATCAGGGCCCGGCCGCTGTTGCTGCCTTCGTTAGGAATGGCAATGGTCGCGCCGTCTTTGAGCTCAGCCAGGGACTTGACCTTCTTCGAGTAGCCGCCGAAGGGTTCGACGTGCACGCCGATCACGGTCACCAGGTTAGTGCCTTTGCCTTCGTTGAAGCTTTTCAGGTACGGCAGGGTCTGGAAGTAGTTGGCATCCAGGCGCTTCTGGTCCACCTGGACGTTGGGCTGGACGTAGTCGGTGAAGACTTTGATTTCCAGGTCCACGCCTTCTTTGGCCAGGGTCGGCTTGATCAGTTCGAGGATCTCGGCGTGGGGCACCGGCGTTGCGGCGACTACCAGCTTCTCGCCAGCCTGGGCCAGGCCCGCGGTCAGGGCTGCCGCCAGTGCGGTGAACAACAGAACCTTTTTCATGCAGTGTCCTTAATGTGTCGTGAACGACGGCTTCAATGAGAGTGCCAGTGAAGTGCTATCGCTGGCGTGGAGCGGAAGATACCGAGATTTTTTATTCCCGAACAATATCTTTTATTCACCTTCATATTCCATTTTGCTCATCTTCCACCCCCGTAGGAGCGGCCTCACCCTGTCCTCTCAGGACAGGTCGAGACCCTGCAACAATTGCTTCAGCCTTGGCGCTCAGCCGCCGAACCGCTCTCGACCACTTGCCGCAGCAGCTGTTGAATCTGCTCCAGGGGCGCGGGCGCCTGGGGCAGGTTGAGGTGCTCCGGGAGGATTTCATCGCCACTGCTGACCAGCAAAGCGAAGTGAATGACGTTCTCCAACTCCCGGGTATTGCCCGGCCAGCTGTGGCCTTCCAGCAAGCGCTGGGCCGCTTCGCTGATCAGGGGCACCGGCAGGTCCAGGCGCTGGCTGTAGATCCCCAGGAAGTACTCCGCCAGGGATTCGATATCGCCAACCCGCTCGCGCAATGCCGGCAATTCCAGTTGGCCCTCGCTCAAGTAGTGGTACAGCCGCTCGTGAAACTTGCCCGCCGCCACCGCCTGGGCCAGGTCGATGCTGGTGGCCGCCACCAGGCGCACGTCCACCGGGCTCGGTTGATGAGCGCCGACGCGGGTCACTTCGTGGTTTTCCAGGGCCGCCAGCAGCTTGGTCTGGATCGGCAGCGGCAGGTCGCCGATCTCGTCCAGGTACAGGGTGCCGCCGTTGGCCGAGCCGAACCAGCCGGCACGGCTGCTGGCCGAACCACTGAAACTGCCGCCGGCATAACCGAACAATTCGGCATCGGCATAGGTCGGGCTGATGGCACCGCAGTTCACCGAAACGAACAGGCCGCCACGGTCGCTGGCGCGGTGGATATGCCGCGCCAGCAGCTCTTTGCCGCTGCCGGTTTCACCCCGGATCAACACCGCCAGGGAGCGCGGTGCCAATTGCTCCAGCTCCTGGCGCAACTGCCGTGAACGTGGATCGACGAACACCAGGGCCTTGGCACGAATGCTCAGTGGGCTCTTGTCAGCGTCAGGAAAGGTCAGCAGTGGCTGGCCGAAAGACTCTTGCAAACTCATGGCAGGCTCCCGCCCCAAAGCGCCAGAAGACGGGGGCGTTAAACAAATAGGAAAAAATCAGGCGCGGCGCAGGGCGTGGTGCTCCATGCGGTTTTGCAGGCGATAGAGGTAAGCAAAGCCCTGCTCCCAGCGCTGGTGTCCGGACTTGACGTTGATATGCCCGGCACCGGAGAGGATCCCCGCTTCGGCGCCCCAGTGACGGGCCAACTCCAGGGCACGCGGCGCACTCACGGCGCTGTCGTTGTCGGAGCTGACCACTTGGCTGGGGAACGGCAGCAGGTCAGTGGGAATGGGCGCAAAATTGCGCAGGGCAGGCACGCAGGCAGGACGCTCGACGTCGGCCGGGGCCACCAGCAGCGCGCCGCGCACCTGGCGCAGGGCGCTGACCGGCGCATGGGCCGCCCAATGGGCCACGGTGATGCAGCCCAGGCTGTGGGCGATGAGGATCACCGGCGTGCTGTCCGCGGCAATGGCTTCAGCCAGGGCCGCCACCCAGTCTTCACGACGAGGCGTCAGCCAATCGGCCTGTTCCACCCGCGCGCTGTTGGGCAGGCTGCTTTGCCAGTGGGACTGCCAATGATCTTCTGGCGATCCTTGCCAGCCCGGCACAATCAGGTAACGAATGGATTCATTGCGCATGGGAAACTCTCCTGCTGCGTGTCTGTTCCTGATCGAGTATAGGGACGGGATTTATATTCGTTAAGGAATAAGAAGCTATTTATTAAGACCCTAAAAGAATATACGACCCTTACCCACAACCGCCGTAGGAGCCGGCTTGCCGGCGATCAGGTCACCCAGCCTTGCACCGCCCTGGAGGGCGCCATCGCTGGCAAGCCAGCGCCTACACCGGAGGGGGGTGTCAGGTAGAGCGTTGGCCCGCGCAGCCATCGCCAAGAGCCGAAAATCCCCC
>NZ_JALQCW010000115.1 GCF_023241715.1 Pseudomonas morbosilactucae | reverse complement strand
TCCGTTTCGGCAAGATCACTGTGCAGATTCCACAGTTCGAACGCGGCATTCTCTACGGCGAAGTGGTGCCCATGCACAACCTCACGCCATACCTGCAATGGCGCTCCTGGCCGCTGATCATTCTCTGCGGCCTGCTGTTTGGCTGGGCGCTGCTGGCCAGCCGGATGGCCAAGACCGTCTGAGGCAACGATCGGCAGGCCGGCACCTTGAGCTAAGGTGCCGGCCTGGCCTGAGATCCGCGTTAAAACATCAGCGATAGAACAATTTGTAGCCGACCTGGCCCACCGCCTCGTTCAGCAACTGACCACTCTGCCAGATCGCCTTGAACTCCGGCATCCAGCCGCCCATGGGCAACGCCTCATCCCCGCCTAAAAAGCCCACTGGCGCCGGCACCACAGTGAACCCAGCCTTCTCGAAACTCCAGACCGCACGGGGCATATGCCAGGCCTGGGTTACCACCACCACTCGCTTGACGCCCTGGGGCAACAGCTCCTCAGCACTGAACTGAGCGTTCTCCCAAGTCGTACGGCTCCGGCCTTCCTGCCAGCGCACGCTGACGCCAAAGTCGTCCGCCAAGGATTGCGCCATCAATGCCGCCTCCGTGGGCGGGGTGCCGTAATGCAGGCCACCACTGGTCAACAACGGCAAGCCGGAAGCCTTGGCCAGGCGCGCCGCATAACGCTGGCGCTCAAGCCCAACCCCCGTCGGCTGATCGGAACCCCAGGCCGGGTCACCCCGCTCCCGACCCGACCCCAGTACCACAATGGCATCCGCGTGCTCGGCCAACGTCGCCCACTGGCTGCGCTGCAGCGGCGGCTCCTGCTCCAGCATCCCGGCCCCCCACTGCACCATCGCCGGCAAGCTCATCAACCAAAAGCCCCCGAACCCCAGGGCAAAGCACAGCCCTGCCAAGCGCGGTCGGGAACGCCGCAAGCACCAGGCAAGCAACAACAGCAGCAATAGAACACCGGGGGGTAAAAGCAGGGTCTTGATGAAGTAACGAAAGGGCATCGGGCATCTCCAAAGATGCCCGAAGCCTAAGTGGATAGAGACAATGCAACAACAGGAACCCGCAATTTTCCAAGCCCGATAGCGATCATCAACCTGATCATAAAGAACCCGGCCAGACGCCAGAATGGGCTGCGAGAAGGCATCAGACCTGCCGGGACCGGACCTTGGCCGAGCCCCTTGTGGGCTGCCGGTCTTGCAACCAGATGATCTGCGCCGAACGGGGCGCCTCATGCTGCTTCAGGCTTTCCAGAACACTGGCCTGCGTCTCGCGCTGACTCCTGGCCAGATACACCCTGATCAACTCAAACTCGCCGCGACTCAGGCCACGCAATTCCAACTCAAGAGGACGCTCATCACGCAAGCGACTTGCCGCTTTTGCAGCATCCAGGGCCAGGGCCAGTCGATCGATCAGTCTTTCATACAACTCGGGTTTTGTTACTTTTCGCTGTGACTCAGGCATCCGCTCACCTCACTGAAGACAAGACTCATTCCCCTTTTTCAGCTTAGTCGTGCAGATGAAAGCAACGGGGTGCCGCGACCAACGGCCCGCCCCGTGCAATCAGGGTTTCCCTCGGCGGAGCGCGGTCATGTATGCTACGGCGCTTCCTGTAACTCCACTTCCAGCTCGACTGGGCCTCGAAAACGCCGTCTCTGGCGTCATCACTGCCCAACCTTGCATTGAAGAGGATTAGGCCACCCCTATTCAGTTCATAAGTAGCCATGCACGAACAATATCAGCCCCGTGAAATCGAAGCCGCCGCCCAATCATTCTGGGATGAGCAAAAGTCCTTTGAAGTCAGCGAACAGCCAGGCAAGGAAACCTACTACTGCCTGTCGATGTTCCCTTACCCCAGCGGCAAGCTACACATGGGGCACGTGCGTAACTACACCATCGGCGACGTGATCTCTCGCTACCAGCGCATGCAAGGCAAGAACGTCCTGCAACCCATGGGTTGGGACGCCTTCGGCATGCCGGCGGAAAACGCCGCGATGAAAAACAACGTAGCGCCCGCCAAGTGGACCTACGAAAACATCGCCTACATGAAGTCCCAACTGCGCAGCCTGGGCCTGGCGGTGGACTGGTCCCGCGAAGTGACCACCTGCAAGCCGGACTACTACCGCTGGGAACAGTGGCTGTTCACCCGCCTGTTCGAGAAGGGCGTGATCTACCGCAAGAACGGCACCGTCAACTGGGACCCTGTGGACCAGACCGTACTGGCTAACGAGCAGGTGATCGACGGTCGCGGCTGGCGTTCCGGTGCGCTGATCGAAAAGCGCGAAATCCCGATGTACTACTTCAAGATCACCGCCTACGCGGATGAGCTGCTGGAGAGCCTCGACGAGCTGACGGGCTGGCCTGAACAGGTCAAGACCATGCAGCGCAACTGGATCGGCAAATCCCGCGGCATGGAAGTGCAGTTCCCCTACGACCAAGCCTCCATTGGCGAAGCCGGTGCGCTGAAAGTCTTCACCACCCGTCCGGACACCCTGATGGGCGCGACCTACGTCGCGGTGGCTGCCGAGCACCCGCTGGCCACCCTGGCCGCCCAGAACAACCCAGAGCTGCAGGCGTTTATCGCTGAATGCAAAGGCGGCAGCGTGGCGGAAGCCGACGTCGCCACCCAAGAGAAAAAAGGCCTGCCGACGTCGCTGTTCGTCGAGCACCCGCTGACCGGTGAAAAACTCCCGGTCTGGGTCGCCAACTACGTATTGATGCACTACGGCGATGGCGCCGTCATGGCGGTTCCAGCCCACGACGAGCGCGACTTCGAATTCGCCATCAAATACAGCCTGCCGATCAAGTCCGTGGTACGTACCAGCGCTGGCGACGAGAACCCGGCACCTTGGCAAGACGCGTACAACGAACACGGCACGCTGATCAATTCCGGTGAGTTCGACGGCCTGGACTTCGCTGGCGCCTTCGACGCCATGGAAGTGGCCCTGCTGAAGAAAAACCTCGGCCAGTCACGCACCCAGTTCCGCCTGCGCGACTGGGGCATCAGCCGTCAGCGTTACTGGGGCTGCCCGATCCCGATCATCCACTGCGACAGCTGCGGCGATGTGCCGGTGCCGGAAGACCAATTGCCCGTCGTGCTGCCGGAAGATGTGGTGCCGGACGGCGCCGGTTCGCCCCTGGCACGCATGCCCGAGTTCTACGAGTGCAGTTGCCCGAAATGCGGCGCACCGGCCAAGCGTGAAACCGACACCATGGACACCTTCGTCGAATCGTCGTGGTACTACGCCCGCTACGCCTCGCCGCACTATGAAGGCGGCTTGGTGGAAAAATCGGCAGCCGATCATTGGCTGCCGGTGGACCAGTACATCGGCGGTATCGAACACGCCATCCTGCACCTGCTCTACGCGCGTTTCTTCCACAAGCTGATGCGTGACGAAGGCCTGGTGAGCTCAAACGAGCCATTCAAGAACCTGCTGACCCAAGGCATGGTGATCGCCGAGACCTACTACCGTCGTGAAGCCAACGGTGCCTACACCTGGTTCAACCCGGCGGACGTCGAACTCGAACGCGACAGCAAGGCCAAGGTCATCAGCGCCAAGCTGATCGCGGACGGCCTGCCAGTGGAAATCGGCGGCACCGAGAAGATGGCCAAGTCGAAGAACAACGGCGTCGACCCACAGTCGATGATTGACCAGTTCGGCGCAGACACCTGCCGCCTGTTCATGATGTTCGCCTCGCCACCTGACATGAGCGCCGAATGGTCGGACTCCGGCGTGGAAGGCTCGCACCGTTTCCTCAAGCGCGTCTGGCGTCTGGCTCAAGCCCATGTCACCCAGGGCCTGCCGGGCACACTGGACATCGCCGGCCTGAACGACGAGCAAAAAGCCATTCGCCGCTCGATCCACCAAGCCATCAAGCAGGCCAGCCACGACGTGGGCCAGAACCACAAATTCAACACCGCCATCGCCCAGGTGATGACGCTGATGAACGTGTTGGAAAAAGCCCCGCAAGGTACCGAGCAAGATCGCGCACTGGTTCAGGAAGGTCTGGAAACCGTGACCTTGCTGCTGGCGCCGATCACCCCGCACATCAGCCACGAGCTGTGGAGTCGCCTGGGTCACGCCGACCCGGTGATCGACGCCGGCTGGCCGGTGCTGGATGAAAGCGCGCTGGTGCAGGACAGTCTGCAACTGGTGATTCAGGTCAACGGCAAGCTGCGCGGCCAGATTGAAATGCCCGCCAGTGCCAGCCGTGAAGAAGTCGAAGCCGCGGCACGCAGCAACGAAAACGTGCTGCGTTTCACCGAAGGCCTGACCATTCGCAAGGTCATTGTCGTACCCGGCAAACTGGTCAACATCGTCGCTAGCTAATTGGATCAGGCGGCCGATCCGGGATCGGGCGCCGAACAAAACCTCCGGGGCCGCCACGTCGGCCCACATGGTTTCAAGGGGAGCATTACATGATCAAACGTAACCTGCTGGTGATCGGCCTGGCCGTGATGCTGAGCGCTTGCGGCTTTCAACTGCGCGGCACCGGCGATTCTGATCTGACGATCAAGGAACTCGACCTCAAGGCACGTGACACCTACGGCGCCACCGTCACCCAACTGCGCCAGGCCTTAGAAAACAGCGGTGTAAGCATCCACCCCGGGGCTCCTTACAAGCTGCTGCTGGTCAGTGAGCAAGAATCCAAACGTAGCCTCAGCTACAGCAGCGGCGGCCGTTCTGCCGAATATGAGTTGAGCAACGTACTCAGCTACCAGATCAGCACGCATGACAACCTGCTGTTGCTCGAAGACAAACTGCAAGTGCAGAAAGTCTATCTCCACGATGGCAGCAACCTCACCGGCTCCGACCAGGAATCGCTGGAAACCCGCAAGGAAATGCGGCGCGACCTGGTGCAACGGATGATCCTGCGTCTGCAGCTGCTGACCCCGGAACAACTGGACAAAATGCAGCAAGTCGCCCAAGCCAAAGCCAAGGCTGAAGCCGATGCATTGGAAGCGGCACAGAAGGCTGAAGCGGAAACCCCGCAACAGTCGCCTATGCAACTGCCGAATCAGTAAGCCGTGTGGGGCGCCCAGGCGCCCCGCTCGCACCCTTCTATGAAACTCGCCCCCGCCCAACTCAGCAAACACCTGCAAGGCAACCTCGCGCCGGTCTACGTGATCAGCGGCGATGACCCGTTGCTGTGCCAGGAAGCCGCCGATGCCATCCGCACTGCCGCTCGCCAGCAGGGCTTTGACGAACGCCAGGTGTTCAGCGCCGACGCCAGTTTCGACTGGGGCACGCTGCTGCAAGCCGGCGCCAGCATGTCGCTGTTCGCCGAAAAGCGCCTGCTGGAACTGCGCCTGCCGTCCGGCAAACCCGGGGACAAGGGCGCTGCGGCGCTGATCGAGTACTGTTCACGGCCCGCCGAAGACACCTTGCTGCTGATCAGCCTGCCCAAGCTCGACGGCAGCGCGCAAAAGACCAAGTGGGGCAAGGCCCTGGTCGAGGGCGCGCAAACCCAGTTCGTGCAGATCTGGCCGGTGGACGCCAACCAACTGCCGCAGTGGATTCGCCAACGCCTGTCCCAGGCCGGACTCTCGGCCAGCCAGGACGCGGTGGAACTGATTGCGGCCCGGGTCGAAGGCAACCTGCTGGCCGCCGCCCAGGAAATCGAAAAACTCAAGTTGATGGCCGAGGGTGGTCAGATCACCGTCGAGACGGTGCAGGGCGCCGTGGCCGACAGTGCGCGCTTCGATGTCTTCGGCCTGGTGGACGCGATCCTCAATGGCGAGGCGGCCCATGCCCTGCGCATGCTCGAAGGCTTGCGCGGTGAGGGCGTCGAACCGCCAGTGATTCTCTGGGCCCTGTCTCGGGAGTTGCGCCTATTGGCCAACCTCTCGTTGCAATTCAGCCAGGGCGTGCCGCTGGACAAAGTGTTCAGCCAGGCCCGCCCACCCGTCTGGGACAAACGCAAACCCCTGATGAGCAAGGCTCTGCAGCGCTACTCGGCGCAGCGTTGGGGCCTGCTGCTGCTCGATGCACAGCGTATTGATGCACAGATCAAGGGGCAGGCCGCAGGTTCGCCATGGAGCAGCCTGAGCCGCCTGTCGCTGTTGATGGCGGGCCAGCGCCTGGCCTTGCCCGCCGAGTAATCACGACGCACCCTTGCCACCGCTGACAGGCCCCAAAAGGGACTGGACAGCGACCGCAGTCTGGCCGATGATTTGCGCCGCACTCCCCTCCCTATAGAGAGATACCAGCATGAGCAAGCCATCCAAGCATGGCCCCAACAAGGCCAAATCCATCATTGCCCAGCCCTTGTTCCGCAGCCGCCAGGAACAACCGGCCAAAGGCAAAGGCAGCTACCGCCGCGAAGCCTTCCAGTCTAAAAGCTGGGAGGCTTCTTACTTTCTGGCCGCCTGAAGCCCAGAACCCCATTGGCGTGATAAGGTCTGCACCTGATTCGTATTCTCTGGACCTGTGCATGCCCTTTTGTCTTTCCCGTCGTTGGCACCTACGCCAACTGATTGCTGCCTCCAGCCTGATTCTGCTTGTCGCCTGCGCGGAAAAGCCTACCGCCGCAGATGCCCAGCCATTGCCAACCATTCAAGCCGCGCCCCTGGTCGCTCCCGCCACCGTTGCCCCTCTCAACGTCGACAATCTGGATATCCAGCCGACCCAGACCTTCGCCGAGTGGCAGGCCGCCTTTCGCGTCGAAGCCCTGAATGCGGGCATTCAAGCCGACCTGTTCGACCGCGTATTCACCGGCATTACCCCGGACATGGGAGTGATCAAGGCCGACCGCAGCCAGCCAGAGTTCAGCCGCCCGGTCTGGGAATACTTGGACGGTGCCCTGTCGCCCGTACGCGTGCGTAAAGGCCAGGCCCTGCTCAATCAATACGCCGATATCCTGCAACGGATCGAGCAGCGTTATGGCGTTGATCGCCAAGCATTGGTGGCGGTTTGGGGCATGGAGAGCAATTTCGGCGAGTTCCAGGGCAACAAATCGGTGATTCGCTCCCTGGCCACCCTCGCCTACGAAGGCCGGCGCCCGGGCTTCGCCAACAGCCAACTGATCGCAGCCCTGCAGATCCTCCAGCACGGCGACATTCTGCCCGAGAAAATGCTCGGTTCCTGGGCCGGCGCCATGGGCCAGACCCAGTTCATCCCCACCACCTACAACACCCACGCAGTGGACTTTGACGGTGACGGCCGACGGGATATCTGGAACAGCCCTGCCGATGCCCTGGCCTCGACAGCCCATTACCTGCAAAGCTCGGGCTGGCAAAAAGGCCAGCCCTGGGGATTTGAGGTGCAACTGGCCAGCGGCTTCGACTACGCCCTGGCCGATGGCGTGATCCGCAAGCCGGTGGCGGAATGGATGCGCCTGGGCCTGACACTGCCCAACGATCGACAGGTTCCCGCCGGTGCCGAGCACCTGTCGGCTACCCTACTGTTGCCGGCGGGCTATCGCGGCCCGGCATTCCTGCTGTTGGATAATTTCCGCGCAGTACTCAAGTACAACAACTCATCGTCCTACGCCCTGGCGGTGAACCTGTTGTCCGAGCGGTTCAGTGGTTCCGGCCAGATCAATGGCAGTTGGCCAAAAGACGACCTGCCCCTCAGCCGCTCCGAACGGATCGACTTGCAGACCCTGCTCAACGCCAATGGCTACGAGGCCGGCAACCCCGACGGCATCATCGGCGCCAATACCCGCAAGGCCATTCGCAGCGCCCAACAATCCCAGGGCTGGCCGGCCGATGGCTACCCGACCCACAAGCTTCTGGAAAGCCTGCGCAACCGCTAAGCGTCATTGCAGCGAGGGTACGCCCTCGCTGCAGAGGCGGGCCATCAGCGAACCACCACGTCCTGTGCCAGGGTCAGCTCCTTGGCCCCGGCATCCAGCCTGACCAACGCGCCCAGGGGCAAGGTCAGGTTCGGATCGCAGTGACCACTGCGCCAACCGGCCAGCACCGGTATCTGCAAGCCGCCAAAGGTCTGCTTGAGCAGCCGGAACAGCGCCTCCGCCTCCACACCGGCCACATCACCGACCAACACACCCCGTAACGGCTCAAGCTTGCCGGCCAGACGCAGGTGGGTGAGCAACCGATCAATGCGGTACAACGGCTCGTTGACGTCTTCAATAAACAGAATGCTGCCCGCAGTGTCGATTTCGTAAGGCGTGCCCATCGTCGCTGCAATCATCGACAGGTTGCCCCCTACGAACGGCCCCTGGGCAATTCCTGGCTCAAGGGTGGTCAACGGGTAGGCCACGGGGTGGCTCAGGACGCTTCCGGTCTTCACCTGCCCCCGGAGCATGTTGAGAAAAGACGCTTCGGTCGGCGCTTGCTTGCCCCCGAGCAAATCCGCATTGAGCATGGGCCCGTGGAAGGTCACAAACCCTGCATAGCGATTGATGGCCATATGCAATGCCGTGATGTCGCTGTAGCCCACGAACGGCTTGGGGTTGCGTTTCAGCAGGTCGAAGTCGATCCGATCCAGTAACCGCGGACTGCCATAACCGCCGCGCAGGCACAGGATAGTGGCGACCTCCGGATCGGCAAAGGCCGCATGCAAATCATTGAGCCGTACGTCATCGCTGCCGGCCAGGTACCCGGCCTGCTCGCTGACACCAGGAAAAACCCGCAAGCGATAGCCTCGGGAGCGCATCCATTGCGCAGCCTTTTCAGTGTCGAGCGCGGCCGGGCCGGCGGGTGCAATCAAGCCGATGACGCCTTCAGCAGCCAAGGCCGGCACGGGCAGCAGCCCATGAAGAGCAACGGTGGTTTGGACAGTCATCCATGGTTCTCCCTGTGTGGTTTCAAGCATGCACAGTAGACAGGAACGAGGTTAAACAGAAGAGGCTGGACAGCCAGCAGCGCTGCAGGAATGCGCTGAAAGGACGGGAAGAAAGGTCATGAAAAACGCCCGCAAGGCATAAAGCCTTGCGGGCGATCAACATCAGGACAGCAGGCTTTTCGCCAGCTTCGCTTGCTCATCGGCGTGGTACGAGGAACGTACCAGCGGGCCGGAAGCCACGTTCTTGAAGCCCATTTTGTAACCTTCCTCGGCGAACCAGGCGAAGGTATCCGGGTGCACAAAACGCTGCACCGGCAAGTGGCTACGGGACGGTTGCAGGTACTGGCCGAGGGTCAGCATGTCGATGTCGTGTTCGCGCATGCGCTTCATGACTTCGATGACTTCCTCGTCGGTTTCGCCCAGGCCCAGCATCAGGCCGGATTTGGTCGGAACGTGAGGCACCATCTGCTTGAATTTCTGCAGCAGGGTCAGGGACCACTGATAGTCCGAACCCGGACGCGCGGCCTTGTACAGGCGCGGTACGGTTTCCAGGTTGTGGTTGAACACATCCGGCGGCTCGGCGGCAGTGATTTCCAGAGCCACGTCCATACGGCCGCGGTAATCGGGAACCAGAGTCTCGAGCTGTACGTTCGGCGACAACTTGCGGATTTCGCGGATGCAGTCGGCAAAGTGCTGGGCACCGCCGTCACGCAAATCGTCACGGTCCACCGAGGTGATTACCACGTACTTCAGGCGCAGGTCAGCGATGGCGATCGCCAGGCTTTCCGGCTCATTGACGTCCAGTGGCTTCGGACGGCCATGGCCCACATCGCAGAACGGGCAACGACGGGTGCAGATGTCGCCCATGATCATGAAGGTCGCGGTGCCGCCGGAGAAGCATTCCCCCAGGTTCGGGCAGGATGCCTCTTCGCACACACTGTGCAGCTTGTGCTTGCGCAGCAGTTGCTTGATCCGGTCGACTTCCGGGGACACCGGAATACGCACGCGAATCCAGTCGGGCTTCTTCGGCAGTTCGGTGGTCGGAATGATCTTCACCGGAATACGCGCAACCTTCTCGGCGCCGCGCAGCTTGACGCCGGCCTCAACCTTGGCACGTGGGGCCGGCCGCTCGGTAACATCCAGCGTCGGGATCATGGTTTGCACAGCGTCTTGCGCAGTAGTCATATCAGTCGATTCCGCCCGTTAGGGTCGTCTGCTCAGCGTAGTCGAGGTGTTTGACGAGCTGCGCACGCAGCCGGGCACTTACCTCGGCAAATTCAATCGGCCCTGTGTGCTCGCGCAGCTGGGTCATCGCCAGGCCGGCGTAGCCACAGGGGTTAATCCGTCGAAACGGCTCCAGGTCCATGTCCACATTCAGGGCCAGGCCATGAAAGGAACAGCCGCGACGTATGCGCAGGCCCAAGGAGGCAATCTTTGCCCCGTCGACGTAAACACCCGGGGCATCGGGCTTGGCCGCCGCGCTCACGCCATAACTGGCCAACAGCTCGATCAGGCACTGCTCCATGCGGCTGACCAGCTCGCGCACGCCAAAGCCCAGGCGGCGTACATCCAGCAACAGATAGACCACCAACTGCCCGGGACCGTGATAGGTCACCTGGCCGCCACGGTCGGCCTGCACCACCGGAATGTTGCCCGGGATCAGCAGGTGTTCCGCCTTGCCCGCCTGGCCTTGAGTAAAGACCGGAGGGTGCTGCAACAGCCACACCTCATCCGGGGCGTCGCTGCCGCGTTCGTTGGTGAAACGCTGCATGGCCTGCCAGACCGGCTCGTAGGCCTGCTGACCCAGCTCGCGAAAGCCCAGCGTTTGCGGCATCACAGCACCATGTGCACGACACCGGTAGCGCGCAGGGCACTATTGATATCACGCAGTTGGTCTTCGCCGGTGGCCGTAATGTGCAGTTGTACGGTGGTGTACTTGCCGTTGCTGCTCTGGCGCTCGGCCAGGGACTTGATGTCCAGCGTGGCGTACTTGGCAAGAATCTCGATAACGGTGTCCTTGAAGCCGACACCCGTGTCGCCGATCACCTTGATCGGGTAGTCATCGACGGGGAATTCAATCTTGTGCGACTTAACGTCAGTGTCTGTCATGGCAGTAACGGCCTCGTAAGCCGTGGCGACGGACATGGCCCCCGCTCTACTTCAGAACGAGGGCCATGCAGGTCGACAATATCAGTTGAACAAGCCGTAGAAGAATAGACGGATGCTATCCCACATGCGGCGGAAGATACCACCTTCGTCGACCGCGTCCAGAGCGATCAGGTCGGCGCTGTGCACCACCTTGTCGTCCAGTTTGACTTCGACTTTACCAATCACGTCACCCTTGGCGATCGGCGCGACCAGTTGCGGGTTCATGGTCATGCTGGCGGCGAGCTTTTTCAGCTGGCCTTTTGGCAGGGTCATGGTCAGGTCTTGAGCCAGGCCGGCCTTGACTTGGTTGGTGGTGCCCTTCCAGACCGGCGCTTGAGCCAGTTCGGTGCCCTTCTGATAGAAGGTCTGGGTTTCGAAGAAACGGAAGCCGTAGGTCAGCAGCTTCTGGGTTTCAGCAGCACGAGCCTGTTCGCTGTTGGTGCCGAAGACCACGGCGATCAAGCGCATACCGTCACGCACGGCCGAAGACACCATGCAGTAGCCCGCTTCATCGGTGTGACCGGTTTTCAGGCCATCAACGGTCTTGTCGCGCCACAGCAGCAGGTTGCGGTTAGGCTGCTTGATGCCGTTCCAGAAGAACTCTTTCTGCGAGTAGATCGCGTAGTGGGCCGGGTCTTCGTGGATGATCGCGCGAGCCAGCACGGCCATGTCGTGGGCCGACGAGTAATGCTCCGGGTTCGGCAGCCCGGTCGGGTTCATGAAGTGACTGTTGCTCATGCCCAGGTCGGTAGCCGTCTTGTTCATCATGTCGGCGAACGCATCTTCGCTGCCGGCGATGTGCTCGGACACCGCTACGCTGGCGTCGTTGCCCGACTGAATGATGATCCCGTGCAGCAGGTCGCTGACGGTGACTTGCGAACCCACCTTGATGAACATCCGCGAACCACCGGTACGCCAGGCGTTCTCGCTGACGGTCACCGGATCGTTTTCGCCGATCTGGCCGCGACGGATTTCCAGGGTCGCGATGTAAGCCGTCATCAACTTGGTCAGGCTGGCCGGTGGCAGGCGCTGGTCACCGTTGTTCTCCACCAGCACGTTACCGCTGCTGGCGTCCATGAGCACATAGGACTTGGCGGCCAATTGCGGTGGCGACGGCATGGCTTCGACCGCCCAGGCAGCGGGCGTGATGATCAGCGGGACAAGCAGGCACAGGCGTTTGGCAAAGGTGGTGATGTTCATCCGTCTCTCGAAGTTGCTAATGGAAACTTGCCCTGACGGGCAAAACTATTCAGACAGCCGGCTAAAAGGCTGTCACGTATTCAGTTGTTCACTCAGACCCTTGCCGGGCTTTTGTTGTTCGGCGAGCCAACAACTTGGGCCCACCCCGCAATACTGCAGGCGAACCCTAAATCTTCAGGGTAGTTACTCAGCAGTGACCACGCTGGGTTGCCCCAGGTTGGCCAGGCGCACACTGTTCTGCGCTTGCTGAGCCTCACCCGGCGTACCAAACGGCCCCAGGCGCACCCGATGCAGGGTCTGCTGGTTACGCACGATCGAGCTGATGAACACCGGAGCGCTCACCATCCCGCTGAGCTTCGAACGCAGCAACTCGGCAGCGTCCGGGTTGGCGAAGGCGCCGACCTGGAGATACTGGCCAGAGGCGGCTGCAGATGCGCTTTTCTTGGTATCAAGCTGCACCGGCACGACGGCGGCCGCATGCTGCTGGGGCGGTGGCGTCCATTGCTCAACCGTACCGGTCGAAGCCGTTACCGTCGGCGCACTGTTCTGCGCCACCTTGGGTTCGTTGAGCATCAAAGGCGCAGGACGGCCACGTTGAGCCCACCATTCCTGAGGGTCGATGCCCTCGACCTTGACCCGGGCGGTGCCGGTCTCGGCGTAACCGAGCTTCTTCGCGGCGGCGTAGGACAGGTCGATGATACGGTCAGAGTAGAACGGCCCACGGTCGTTGACCCGCAGAATCACGGTCTTGTTGTTGTCCAGGTTGGTCACCCGGACATAGCTCGGCAGCGGCAGGGTCTTGTGCGCAGCACTCATGCCGTACAGGTCGTAGACCTCGCCATTGGCGGTGTTCTGGCCATGGAACTTGGTGCCGTACCAGGACGCCGTGCCCGAGGCCACGTAACTCTTGGACTCGGCCATCGGGAAGTAGGTCTTGCCCAGCACCGTATACGGGTTGGCTTTATAAGGACCGGTATGCAAGGTCGGCGTGGCGTCGGGAATCCGCGAGACATCGACGTCCCACCACGGCGCACCGTCTTTGTGGGCCCGGTTGATATCCAGCCCGGGGGCCGAACGGACCGCCGTCGATGATTTCTGCTGCGGCGCCCGACTCGTAGAGCAACTGACCACCAGCAAGGACAACGCGGCAAAAGCCACCAGCTTCAGGGGTTTGTGAATTGGCGATGCCCGCATTACTTGACGCCCCGTGCTTGGACCAGCTGTTCAGACAACTGATGTACGGCCATGGCGTACATCACGCTGCGGTTATAGCGAGTGATCGCATAGAAATTCTTCAGGCCCATCCAGTATTCCGGGCCGTTGTCACCTTCCAGGCGGAAAGCGGTGACCGGCATATCATCGCGCAGCGCATCATGACTCGACCAGCCCAGGGCTCGCAACTCCCCGACGGTTTTCGTCGGCTCGATGCCCGTGGTCAGGCCTTCGTCCACTTGATCGCCTCGCACATCGGCGCGGCTGACCACCGGTTCCCCGGAGACCCAGCCATGGCGCTTGAAGTAGCTGGCAACGCTGCCGATGGCATCGTCCGGGTTGGTCCAGATATTGATGTGGCCATCACCGTCGAAATCCACCGCGTAGGCGCGAAAGCTGCTCGGCATGAATTGCGGCAAGCCCATGGCACCGGCGTACGAGCCTTTGAGGGTCAGCGGGTCGACCTGCTCTTCCCGGGCCAGCAATAGGAACTCGCGCAGCTCCTTACGGAAGAACTCGGCCCGCGGCGGGTAATCGAAGCCCAGGGTCGACAAGGCGTCGATCACCCGATAATTGCCGGTATTGCGGCCAAAAAAGGTCTCAACGCCGATGATCGACACAATCACCTGGGCCGGAACGCCGTATTCCTGTTCGGCACGGGCCAATACGGCCTCGTGCTGGCGCCAGAAGTCCACCCCACGGGCAATGCGCGCGTCGGTGATGAACATCGGGCGGTATTCTTTCCACTGCTTGACCCGCTCAGCCGGACGAGAAATCGCATCGAGGATCGCCTGTTTGCGCTCAGCCTCGCGGAACACCCCCATCAGCTGCTCCCCGGCGAAACCGTAGTCGCGGGTCATCTCGCCAACGAACTCGGCCACTTGCGGCGAACCTTCGTATTCGCCGGCCAACGCGTGCTGCGTTGCACCCAGGATGCCTACCAGACCGACCCACGGTGTGTACCGAGCGGCCCAGCCACGCACTGCTTGCATTGAATTCTTCACCTTAATCAAACCTGCGCGATCCACTTGCGATGGGTATGGATCGACATCAAAACCCCAAACGCTGACAGTAGTGTCACCAACGAAGTTCCTCCGTAGCTAATGAACGGCAACGGAACCCCCACAACCGGCAACAGGCCACTGACCATACCGATGTTGACGAAAACGTAAACAAAAAACGTCATGGTCAGGGCACCGGCGAGCAGTTTGCCGAACAACGTCTGCGCCTGGGCCGTGATCACCAGGCCACGGCCGATCAGCAACAGGTAGATCAGCAACAGCGCGCAAATGCCTACCAGGCCGAACTCCTCGCCCATGACCGCAATAATAAAGTCGGTGTGGCTCTCTGGCAGGAAGTCCAGGTGGGACTGGGTCCCCAGCAGCCAGCCTTTGCCGAAGACACCACCGGAACCGATGGCGGCCTTGGACTGAATGATGTTCCAGCCCGTGCCCAGCGGATCGCTTTCCGGATCGAGGAACGTCAGCACCCGCTGCTTCTGATAGTCGTGCATGACAAAGAACCACATGGCCACCGCCACCGGTACGGCCGCCGCTAGCACGCTGAGGATCCAGCGCCAGCGCAGGCCACCCATGAACAGCACGAAGGCGCCGCCGGCAAGAATCAGCAGGCCGGTACCGAGGTCCGGCTGGCGCACGATGAGGATAAAGGGAATCCCGATCAACGCCAGGCTGATGCCCACATGCTTGAGCTGGGGCGGCAAGGTGCGCTTGGCCAGGTACCAGGCAATGGTCGCCGGCATGATGATCTTCATGAATTCCGACGGCTGGAAGCGAATGACCCCGGGGATATTGATCCAGCGGGTCGCGCCCATGGCGTTGTGGCCCATGACGTCCACCACCACCAGCAACACCACGCCGAACACGTAGGCCAGGGGCACCCAGCGCGCCATGAAGCGCGGTTCGAACTGCGCGATGACCACCATTGAGACCAGGCCGATACCGAAGGACGTGGCCTGCTTGGCCAGCAAGTCCCAGCTTTTGCCACTGGCCGAATAGAGGACAAACAGGCTGCCTGCCGCCAGGGTCAGCAACAGGACCAGCAACGGTCCATCGATGTGCATGCGTTGCAACAGCGTCGCGCGGCGACGCATCACATCCTCGCTGGAGAGGATGCGATCGAAATTACTCTTCACGGGCCGTAGCCTCCGCGCTGATAGGGCTGCCGAACTCGGGTTTGATCAGGCCGTCCTGGCCGAGCAGCCAGGCATCCATGACCTGACGAACCACCGGAGCCGCCACACCGGAACCCGACTCACCGTTCTCGACCATCACCGAGACCACGATTTTCGGGTTATCCGCCGGGGCGAAGCCGACGAACAGGGCGTGGTCGCGGTGGCGTTCCTGGACCTTGGAGCGGTCGTACTTCTCGCCCTGCTTGATCGCGACCACCTGAGCGGTACCGCTTTTGCCGGCGATGCGGTACTGGGCACCGATCGACGCTTTGCGCGCGGTACCGCGGGCACCGTGCATCACCTGCTGCATGCCATGATTGACCTTCGTCCAGTCCGACGGATCACGCAGGATGATGTCGGCAATCGGGTTGTGGTCCACCGGCTTCTCGCCTTCGATGGTCTTGGCCAGGTGCGGGCGGTTCCATTTGCCTTTATTGGCCACCAGGGCCGTGGCCTGGGCCAGTTGCAGCGGCGTGGATTGCATGTAGCCCTGGCCGATCCCGAGAATCAGCGTCTCCCCCGGGAACCAGGCCTGACGCCGGGTGGCACGCTTCCACTCCCGGGACGGCATCAGCCCCGGGGACTCTTCGAACATATCCAGGGAAACCTTCTGGCCGATGCCGAACTTGTTCATGTAGGCCGACAGGCGATCAATCCCCAGCTTGTGGGCCAGGTCATAGAAATAGGTGTCGTTGGAGCGCATGATCGCGGTGTCCAGATCGACATAGCCGTCACCGGTGCGGTTCCAGTTTCGGTACTTGTGGTCGTAATTGGGCAATTGGTAGTAGCCCGGGTCGTACACCCGCGTCGACGCCGTGACCACCCCGGCATCCAGGCCGGCAATCGCCACCGCCGGTTTGATGGTCGAACCTGGCGGATACAGACCGCGCAGCACGCGGTTGAACAGCGGCCGGTCGATGGAGTCGCGCAGTTCGGCATACGCCTTGAAGCTGATGCCGGTGACGAACAGGTTGGGGTCGAAACTCGGCTGGCTGACCATCGCCAGCACTTCACCGGTGCTCGGGTCCAGTGCCACCACCGCGCCACGCCGCCCACCCAGGGCCAGTTCGGCCGCTTCCTGCAGCTTGATGTCCAAGCTCAGGACAATGTCCTTGCCGGGAATCGGATCGGTGCGCTTGAGCACCCGCAGTACCCGGCCACGGGCGTTGGTCTCGACTTCCTCGTAACCCACCTGCCCGTGCAGCTCCGGCTCGTAGAAACGCTCGATGCCGGTCTTGCCGATGTGGTGGGTGCCGCTGTAATTGACGGGATCGAGGGTCTTCAGCTCTTTCTCGTTGATCCGCCCCATGTAACCCACCGAGTGAGCAAAGTGCGCACCCTGGGGGTAATGCCGCACCAACTGCGCCACCACCTCGACACCGGGCAGACGGAACTGATTCACCGCAATGCGGGCGATCTGCTCCTCGGTCAGCTCGAACAGGATCGGCACCGGCTCGAACGGCCGGCGCCCCTGTTTCATACGCTTCTCGAACAGCACGCGGTCTTCCGGCGTCAGCTCCAGCACCTCGACAATCACGTCAAGTACCTGCTGCCAGTCGCCGGAACGCTCTCGGGTCATGCTCAGGCTGAAGCTCGGCCGGTTGTCCGCGATCACCACGCCATTACGGTCGAAGATCAGGCCACGGGTCGGCGGAATCGGCTGCACGTGCACCCGATTGTTCTCCGACAGCGTCGAGTGGTACTCGTACTGGATCACCTGCAGGTAATACAGGCGCGCGATCAGCACCCCAATCAGGCACACCACCGCAATGGCGCCGAACACGACGCGGCCACGCACCAGACGGGCGTCTTTTTCGTGGTCCTTGATGCGGATCGGCTGAGACATTAGGGGCGCGGGCTACTTGTGGTAAGGGTGCCCGGACAGAACTGTCCAGGCGCGATACAGCTGTTCACCGATCAGGATCCGCACCAGCGGGTGGGGCAAGGTCAGCGGCGACAGCGACCAGCGCTGATCGGCCCGGGCACAGACTTCCGGCGCCAGCCCTTCCGGGCCTCCGACCATGAAGTTCACCGTGCGCGAATCCAAGCGCCAGCGATCCAGCTCCACCGCCAACTGCTCGGTGCTCCAGGGCTTGCCGTGAACCTCAAGGGTCACGATGCGCTCACCGGGCCCGACCTTGGCCAGCATGGCTTCGCCTTCCTGGCGGATGAAACGCGCCACGTCAGCATTCTTGCCACGGGTATTGAGCGGTATTTCCACCAGTTCCAACGCCAGTTCGGATGGCAGACGCTTGGCATATTCATGCCAACCCTCTTCCACCCACTTGGGCATGCGCGAACCGACAGCAATCAGGCGCAGGCGCACAGCCGTTCCTTATTCCTGGTCTTTGTTGAGCTTGTTGAAATGCTCGTGACCGACCTCAGGGCTGTGGTGCTTGCCATCAGCGGCACGGCTCTGCTCGGCACCTTCCCACAGGCGCTCCAGGTCGTAGAACTGACGGGCGTTGGAGGTCATCATGTGGACGATCACGTCGTCCATGTCCAACAGCACCCAGTCGCTGTCGCCCTTGCCTTCTTCACCCAACGGCTTGACGCCCAGAGCCTTCACGGCTTCGCGGACCTTGTCCAGCATCGCGCCGATCTGGCGGTTGGAGGTACCGGTGGCGATGATCATATAGTCAGTGATGCTTTGCTTTTCACGGACATCAATCACCAGCACGTCCTGAGCCTTGACGTCTTCCAAGGCGGCTACAGCAACCTTGACCAGCGCTTCACCCTTCAGGGGCTCGCCGCTGATGACTTTTTCCGGCAGCGGGGCACTCTTGAACGTGCCTTTACGCTTAACTTTGCTTACGTCGTTGTTCGTCATATAAAACTCGTTTTGCTCGTATGTTCGGGCGCTTCAATACACGACTATTCGTGCTTTCAAGCGCGCCTTTTCAGTTCGACGCACGGTAAAGTCCGTGCGCATCGATGTAGGCCAGGACCGCGTCAGGCACCAGGAAACGTACCGACTTACCGCTGGCCAGCAGTTGACGGATCTGGGTGGCGGACACCGCAAGCGGGGTCTGCCAGACGAATGCAATCTGTCCGCTCGGCCCCTTGAGGGCCAATGGATCACTCTCCGAGCGCGCCGCCAGCAGGTTGCGCAAGGCATCCGGCGGTTCGCTATCGGCATCCGGGCGTTGCAGCACCAGGATGTGGCAATGCTGGAGCAACTCTTCCCAGCGATGCCAGGTGGGCAGGCCGCAAAATGCGTCCCAGCCCAGTAACAAGAACAACTGGTCATCCGCGGCCAGTTCGGCCCGCATCAGTTCCAGGGTGTCGATCGTGTAGGACGGCTTGTCCCGCTGCAGCTCACGGGCATCCACCACCAGAGGGGCCACACCCGCCACCGCACATTCGACCATCGCCAGGCGATCCAGCGCCGACACCTGCGGCATATCCCGATGAGGCGGCCTGGCACTGGGTGCCAGGCGCAGTTCATCGAGATTCATGGATTCGGCGACTTCCAGCGCACCACGCAAGTGGCCGATGTGCACAGGATCGAAAGTACCGCCCAGCAGACCGATGCGTTTGCCCATCAAGTGCGCACGTGACCGTCGCCGAAGACCACGTACTTCTCGCTGGTCAGCCCTTCCAGGCCTACCGGGCCACGGGCATGCAACTTGTCGGTGGAAATGCCGATTTCCGCGCCCAGGCCGTATTCGAAGCCATCGGCAAAACGGGTCGAGGCATTGACCATGACCGAACTGGAATCCACTTCATTGAGGAAGCGCCGGGCATCACTGAAGTTTTCAGTGACGATGGCGTCCGTATGGTGGGAACCATAGGTGTTGATGTGCTCGATCGCCTGATCGAGGCTGTCCAGCACACGGATCGACAGGATCGGCGCCGTGTACTCGGTGCGCCAGTCCTCTTCCGTGGCCTCCAGCACGCCAACACCGAGGATGGCGCGGGTTTGCGGGCAGCCGCGCAACTCCACGCCCTTGTCGCGATAAATCGCGGCCAATGGCGGCAGTACACGCTCGGCGATGCTGGCGTGAACCAGCAGGGTCTCCATGGTGTTGCAGGGGGCGTAACGGTGGGTCTTGGCGTTGTCGGCGATACGAATCGCCTTGTCCAGGTCCGCCGCAACGTCGATAAATACGTGGCAGACGCCATCCAGGTGCTTGATCACCGGCACCTTGGCGTCGCGGCTGACGCGCTCGATCAGGCTTTTGCCGCCACGAGGCACGATCACATCGACGAACTCCGGCATGGTGATCAGTGCACCGACAGCGGCGCGGTCAGTGGTTTCCACCACTTGCACCACCTCGGCCGGCAGGTCGGCCACGGCCAGGCCCTGCTGGATGCACAGGGCAATGGCACGGTTGGAATTGATCGCCTCGGAACCGCCACGCAGGATGGTGGCATTGCCCGACTTCAGGCACAGGCTGGCCGCATCGATGGTCACGTTCGGACGGGACTCGTAGATGATGCCGATCACCCCCAGGGGCACGCGCATCTTGCCCACCTGGATACCCGAAGGCAGATAACGCATGTCGCGGATTTCACCGATGGGGTCAGGCAGCTTAGCCACCTGACGCAGGCCCTCGATCATGTCGTCGATACGCGCCGGGGTCAGCGCCAGGCGATCCAGCAAAGCGGGTTCCAGACCATTGGCCCGGCCGTTGGCCAGGTCCAGCTCATTGGCCGCCGTCAGCTCGGGTCGAGCGGCGTCCAATGCATCGGCAGCAGCCAGCAGCGCGCGGTTTTTCTGCACGGTGGTGGCACGGGCGATCACCCGGGAAGCTTCGCGGGCAGCGCGACCCAAACGGGTCATGTAGTCAAGAACGGACTCAGTCATGGTCTGGTGTGGTCTTGGCAAAGAGGAAAGCTGCTGATTATAGCTGTCGCGCCCGTCCACGGACAGCGGTCACAGGCGGATGGTCGAAATGGAGTGCAAATACCGAGCGTTAAGGGTGGTTTAAGCCTGGAGTTGCTATGATTCCGCCCCATTTCCGCCACAACCCTTCACCACCATGCCCAATCTGACCACCGCGAAACGGCCCACAGCCCTGCCTGACTGCTTTTTCGACCGTGATGCTCAGCGCGTGGCCCGGGAACTGCTCGGCAAGATCATCCGCCACAAGGTCGGCGATCTATGGCTGGCGGCGCGCATTATCGAGACCGAAGCCTATTACTGCGAGGAAAAAGGCAGCCACGCCTCCCTCGGCTATACAGAAAAGCGTAAGGCTTTGTTTCTGGATGGCGGCCACATCTATATGTACTACGCCCGCGGTGGCGACTCCCTGAACTTCAGCGCCCAGGGCCCGGGCAATGCGGTCCTGATCAAGTCGGGCGTATAATACCTGTGAGATCGGATCTTACAGGCGGTAGCACATGGCACGTTTAATTTCATACCTTCGGATGTCTACAAGCGAGCAATTGAAAGGCTTTTCGCTTGAACGTCAGCGAAAACTGATCGCTGATTTTGCATCAAGAAACGGGCTTTCGCTCGATGAAAGTCATGCAATTGAAGACATCGGGCGTTCGTCGTTCTCTGACGATGCGGAGCAAAGGCAGCTTGCTCGGTTCTTCACTGATCTAGAAGCTGGGAAATTTTCCCCCGGTGATGTGTTCGCACTCGAAAACATCGACCGTCTCACACGTCGCGGCCCTATTGATGCCATTTTAAAGGTCAATACGATCTTATCGAAAGGGTTGAAGCTAGCGATCATTAGCACCAATGAACAAAAAATAATTGAAGATGTAAATGACGTTTTCACGATTATCAATTTGTCTATTGATGCCTCCCGTTCTCACAATGAAAGCAAAAACAAAAGCAATAAAGGTTTATCAAATTGGCAAGAAAAAAGAGATCTTGCAGCCAGTGATGGCGTAGCAATGACCGCACAAGCCCCCGCGTGGCTTGATACCGAAAGCTTTTATGTAATGGACGAAAGCAAAGGTATACAGATTAAACGCCGCAGATACGTCCTAAATCCTGAAAAAGCTGAAACCGTCCGGTTGATCTTCGAATTATTTCAAAATGGTAATGGCTCGCTGAAAATCAAAAACATCTTGAACGAGCGAAATATCCCCACTTTTAAAGGTGCGGAATATTGGGAACCTTCAATAATTTCAAAAATATTGAGAAATCCCGCAACCCATGGTTTTTACCAACCAAAAAAACAAGGCACCGGGAAACGCGACCTGATCCCGGCAGGTGATCCAATCCACGACTATTTTCCGGCGATTGTGAGCGTTGAAACCTTTGAGCAATGTCAACGCATTGCATTAGAAAATAACAAGCGTAAAGGCCGCAAAGGCAAGCTTTTTACAAATCTATTCACCGGCCTTTTGAAGTGTGCCGATTGTGGTGAAGGTGTTCACCTTCTTAACCCCGGAATTGATAAACGTGCAAAAGTCCCGAAGTCCGTCAATTATATTGTTTGTCGCAAAGGTAAATTTACACGCGAGTGTATTTTGAAGCGTTTGCGTTATGACGATTTCGAAGCTGTCATGTTGAACGCTATTCAAGAAATCAACCTCGCGGACGTTCTCAACGAAAATAATCCACTTGAACAGCTAATCAAGCAAATCCGGGCGATTGAAACCAAGATCGAGAAAAATCAAAAGCTTCTTGAAAATTATCAAAAGTCATTTGTTGAAACCGGCGATCTTCCGGGCTTCATGATTGAAGCGGCCAAGAACGCAGAAACGAGCAATAAATCCCTTGAAATTGAACGCATCGAACTACAAGCCCAGATTTCACAGTTAAACGTTTATAACGCCAATATTGAAAACGCCATCGAAGAACTTAAAAATAATGGCACATATGAAACACGGGCTAAAATCAACCTTTTGCTACATGAAATTATAAAAGCCATCATCATTGATTTCGAGCTATTAGATTATGCCATTATTTTCAAAAATGGCGTGAAGCGGTTTATAAATGATGGAATTATACAAAATGTATTCACCACCAAAACAGACAGCGAACAATACAAAAGAGAGCTTGAAGAAATACTTAATCACCAACCGTCATAATTAATCTAACCATCAAACGTATAAAAGAGGCTGTCATTAATTTGATGGCCTTTTTTTATGCCGTCTAAAAGTCACACGGCAAAAGAGTACATAAAAGGTCTAATCATCAAACGTTTTATGTCGGACACTTTTAAAATTTGTCGGACACTTTTTTGTCATACAGATATGTCGGACACTATTGAAAACATTAAAATATATGATACAACTTTTATATGAAGTCTAGAAAGAACAGGCAAGCAATGGAAACGTCCGACATTTAACTTCGTTAAATTGTCGGTCATAAAAAACACTTCGTGCTTTTTTATTCCGTTTCCTACTTGATTTTCGCACTTCGTTTGAAAATGTAAAAGCAAAAGCAAGTCCCCTGTAATGCTTCGACATTACAGAAAAATCAAAAACCTAACCGTGAGGACTACGATGGATGAATACAATTATTATTATGACAGTGAAGCATTCGATAACAGAGAAGAAGACAATGATGGCGACTATTATAACGACGGTGAAAATGACGTAAGAACGTGCCTAAGCTGTAAAGAGTTTAAAGCAAACAAGCATAGCCACGCATATGTAAAATCTGGCCTTTGTTGGGATTGTTACGAAGAAAGCGGCAAAGGCTTTGAAGATTAGAATAGTGGGCAACGGCCCATTATTCAAAAATCAACTTAACCATGAGGACTTATGAGTAAATATGACAAATTTAGAACGTGCATTAAATGCTGCCAACTCAAAGCAGTAAAGAATAGCCGTGCCTATATAGAGGCTTGGCTATGCGAAGACTGTTATGCAGCTTTGGCAAAGAAAAAGAACAACGGACATTCGTCCAGCTACAAAAATAAACCATAAACATGAGGAATATTATGAATGATGACGACAACGAAAGCAGCTACGAATATAAAGGTGATGATGTAGGAAATTGTGTTCGTTGCGATGAGGACACTTGGAACGGCCATTCTCTTTGCAGAAATTGCAGAGAGACTGACGAGATACAAAGAAGATGGGACGACCTCGAAGATTAAAACAGCAGCACCAC
>NZ_JALQCW010000114.1 GCF_023241715.1 Pseudomonas morbosilactucae | reverse complement strand
TGCGCCCGGGCATGTCGGTGGTGGTCACCGTGGACACCCGTCATGAGTAGCGCCGAGGCCGTTCCGGCGATTTCCCTGCGCACTTGGGTGGCGGTGCTGGGCAGCGTGGTGGGCTGCTTTATGGCCGGCATGAATGTGCACGTGACCAATGCCTCGCTGCCGGATGTCCGTGGCTCCCTGGGCGCCACCTTCGAAGAGGGCTCGTGGATCACCACGGCCTACCTGGTGGCGGAAATCATCATCATCCCCATGACCGGCTGGCTGGTGTCGGTGTTTTCCATGCGCCGGGTGCTGATGGTCGGCAGCGCCGGCTTCGTGCTGTTTTCCATTGCCTGCTCCCTGGCGCCGACCATCGAGAGCCTGATCCTCGCCCGGGTCTTGCAGGGCGCGTTCGGCGGCGTGCTGATCCCTTTGTCGTTTCAACTGATCGTCAGTGAATTGCCGGCGGCCAGGCACCCCTTGGGCATGGCCCTGTTTGCCGTGGCCAACAACGTCGCCCAGGCCGCCGGGCCGTCCCTCGGCGGCTGGCTCACGGACGCCTATTCGTGGCGCTGGATTTTCTATTTGCAGGTGCCGCCCGGGCTATTGCTGTTGGCGGCCATCGGCTGGTCGGTGCGCCCGCAACCCATGGCGCTGGAGAAGTTGCGCCAGGGCGACTGGGGCGGGATCGCGACCATGGCTGTGGGCCTGGCGGCGTTGCAGATTTTGCTGGAGGAGGGCGGCCGGCATGACTGGTTCGCCTCGTCGTTTATCGTCAACTGCGCGTTGCTGGCGGTCGTAGGGTTGCTGGCGTTCGTCTACATCGAACTGCGCCGTGAGCAGCCGTTGATCAACCTGCGCCTGCTGGGCCGCTACAACTTCGGCATCGCCAGCCTGATGCAGTTTTCCTTTGGTGCGGTGGTGTTCGGCGTGGTGTTCCTGGTGCCCAACTACTTTGCCGAGATCCACGGTTTCAACGCCCGGCAAATCGGCCTGATGATGATTCCCTACGGCCTAGTGCAGTTCGCCATGTCGTTCGCCACGCCGCGTTTGATGCGCTGGACCAGCGCCCGCACCATCATCATTGCCGGCTTTGCCTTCACCGCCATCGGCTGCCTGATGAACATGCACCTCAACCCTGACGCCTCACTGAATGTGATCGTACCGTCCCTGGTGGTGCGAGGCATTGGCCAGTCGCTGGTGGTGGTGGCCCTGGGCGTGATGGCGATTCAGGGGCTGGAAAAAGAGCAGTTGGGCTCGGCCTCGGGGTTGTTCTCCATGGTGCGCAATGTGGGCGGCGCCATCGGCATCGCGCTGTCCAGCCAGATCGTGGTCGAGCGAGAGAAGTTGCACGCCCAGTACATTGGCGAGTCACTGAACCTGTTTACCCAGGCCACCCAGGAGCGCTGGGCGGCGTTGGTCAATGTCTTGGCCCAGCGCCACCTGGACATGGCCAGTGCCCTGCATTCAAGCGCTGCGGGGCCCTTGCGCCAGCAGGCTTTGGCGCTGATGGACAAGGTGGTGCACCGCGACGCCTTGTTGCTGGCCTACAGCGATGGTTTCTTGCTGGCCGGGCTGGCGATGCTGCTGTGCGTGCTGGCGGGGTTTCTCTTGCGCCGGGCCTGAAGACTCAGCGGTAGAACGCCGAGGGCGGGGTGCCGAACTGGCGCTTGAAGGCCGCGGCGAAGGCGCTCTGGCTGTCGTAGCCGTGCTGCAGCGCCACCTGCACCACGGGCATGCCTTGGGCCAGGCACTCCAGGGACATCAGCAGCCGGGCCTGCTGGCGCCAGCGGCCGAAGGTGATGCCGGTGTGGCGCTGGAACTGGCGATGGAAGGTCTTGGCGCTCATGGCCAGCCGGTCGCTCCATTGCTCGGCGGTGCTGCTGTCGGCGGGGTCTTCGGCCAGGGTCCGGCAGACCCGCAGCATCCGCCCTTCCTCGGGCCAGGGCAGGCTGAACGGCAGGATCGGCAAGGAGCGCAGCTCATCGAGGATCAGGCGCATCAGCCGTCCGTCCCGACTGTCCTCGGGGTAGCCATCAGCCACTTGGGCGGCGGCCAGAATCAGCTCGCGCAGCAACGGCGAGACCTCGATCACGCAGTCGTTATCGGGCAGGTCGCCCATGGCATCGACATTGACGAAGATGCTGCGCATGCGCACCGCCCCACGCATACGCACGGTGTGCTCCACACCGGCCTGTAGCCACACGCCGCGGCTGGGCGGCACCACCCAACGCCCGGAGCGGGTGTCGATCACCAGCACCCCTTCGATGACGTAGGCCAGTTGCGAGCGCGGGTGGCTGTGGGCGGGGATCACGTGGCCGTTGGGGTAGTCCACCGCGATGCTGGTGACCGGGGTGGCCAGGCTGTTGATGGACGACACGACAAACACATCGGACATGGAAACGAACCGCCTTGGGGCCTGTGGCAAAACACCGGGCGGCCATCATAAAACCAAATGTCCATTTCAAGACAAGTGGCGCCTGATGACCTGGAAAAGGTTTGGTTTCTGGCAGTGCAATCAGGTTGAACCGTCGTTCTTGCGCCAGTGTCTAGTCAGAACAACCCCGTGATTGGCCTGTTTGGAGAACTGTCCTTGAACATTTTTGAAGCCCTGCGTGAAAGTCATGAACGTCAGCGCGGTTATGCCGCGGCACTGATCCAGACCTCCGGCGATACCCCTGAGCGCACGGCCGCCTATGCCCAGCTCAAGGCTGAGCTGCAGGCCCACGAAACCGCCGAAGAACGGTTTTTCTACGTGCCCCTGATGGAGCATGACAATGGCGTTGACCTGAGCCGCCATGCGATTGCCGAACACCATGCGATGGACGAGTTGATGGAGGACCTGGACGACACCGAGATGTCCAGCCCGGCCTGGCTGGCCACCGCGAAAAAGCTCGCGGAAAAGGTGCATCACCACTTGGAGGAAGAGGAACAGAAGTTCTTCCAGATGGCGGGCAAGATCCTCGATGACAAACAGAAAGACCAGTTGGCCAATGGCTACGTCAAAGAGTACGAAGAGCAGTTGGCCGCGGAGTAAGCTCCTGCGCTGAGCCTGAGTGGCCAGCGCTGGCGCCTGCAGCGGCGCCCGGGCTGGCCAACCGGGTTTTCAGCGGTTGAAACGCTCCACCAGGGAATACTGGGTGGCGGCGGTCTGGGTCAGTTCCTGGCTGACCTGGGCCGAGTGCACGGCCTGTTCCGAGGTCTGATCGGCCAGTTGGGCGATGGTGGTGATGTTGCGGCTGATCTCTTCGGCTACCGCCGTCTGTTCTTCGGTGGCGGCGGCGATCTGCGTGGTCATGTCGGTGATATGGGCCACCGCGTCGCTGATCCCGGCCAGGGCCTGATCGGCTTCCAGGACCCGCGCCACGCCTTCTTCCGCCTGGCGCTGGCCGTCTTCCATGCTTTGCACCGCATTGTTCGACGAGGTCTGCAACTGGCTGATCAGGTTGTGGATCTGGGTCGTGGACTGGGCCGTGCGTTGGGCCAGTTGCCGCACTTCGTCGGCCACCACGGCAAACCCCCGGCCCATGTCGCCGGCGCGGGCCGCTTCGATGGCGGCGTTCAACGCCAGCAGGTTGGTCTGGTCGGCGATGCCTTTGATCACATCCACCACACTGCCGATTTCATTGCTGTCGCGCGCCAGTTGGGCCACGGTTTCGCCGGTTTCCCCGACCACATTGGACAGCCGCTGGATGGCCTCGCGGGTATCTCGGGCCACGTCGCGGCCACGGCGGGTCAGCTGATTGGCCTCTTGGGTGGCGTCGGCGGTGCGCTGCACGTGGCTGGCCACTTCCTGGGTGGTGGCGGCCATCTGGTTCACCGCCGCCGACACCTGTTCGGTTTCCACCCGCTGGCGTTCCAGGCCACGGGAGCTGTCGCCGGCCAGGCGGTCGGAGCGACCGGCCAGTTCATTGAGCTGCTCGGCGGTGTCCTGCAGGCGCGTCAGGCAGGTCTTGAGGCGTGCATTCTGGCTGACGAACGCCGTCTCCAGGCGCCCCTGGGTGCCGGGTTCATCGCTGTACATTAATGCCAGCAAGGCGTCCGAGGTGGAGGCGTCGGTCATGCGCAGCACACGTTGCAGCGCCTGGTTTTGCCGTTGCTGGGCCAGCAGCGCCAAGGGCAGTGAAACCACGGCGGCGACCGCAAAGGCCAGGGGCGGGGCCAGCCAGAGGGCGCTCAGGCAGCCCGCCAGGCCCGCACCGAGCACCGGCAGCCAACCGAGCAATGCCGGCTGCCAGCGATGCCAGGCCGGAATGGCCGCCTGGCCCAGATTGAGGCGTTTGTACAGCGCATCGGCCCGACGCACTTGCTCGGCGGTAGGCTTGACCCGCACCGACTCGTAACCCACCACGCGGCTGCCGTCGAAGATCGGCGTTACGTAAGCGTTGACCCAATAGTGGTCGCCGCTCTTGGAGCGGTTCTTGACGATGCCCATCCACGGCTGCCCCTGCTTCAGCGCGGCCCACATATGGGCGAAGACGGCGGGGGGCACATCCGGGTGGCGGACGATGTTTTGCGGCGCGCCGATCAGGTCTTCGCGGACGAAACCGCTGATCTCGACGAATGCGTCGTTGCAGTAGGTGATCACGCCATGAGCATCGGTGGTGGAGATGAGCTTCTGTTGCGCAGACAGCGCAACCTCACGCTGTGTGACGGGTTGATTGTTTCTCATTTCCAGTTGCTCCATGTGTCCTGTGAAAAGCCATCGGCTGACAACTGCCAAAGGTGAATGTTTTTTAAATTCACCTTTTATAACAATGCGTTGCGATTATTGTCCGACAATAATCGCCTGCCTGTAAAACGCCATCATCGACCCCCGGTGCCCGTTGTCCACGGGCACCTTGCAGGCAAAAAAAAGCCCGCTTAACACGGACTGAAATGGGATTCTGCAAAGGAGTGACTATCAATCTAGGCGAGTCCAGGTGAAAACGCCGTGAAGAAAATGTCGTGACGATGGCAATGGGGGGCGATCAGCGAAGGCGGGCGTGTCAGATCAAATCGTTCAAGGCCTGCTGGAACTGCGCGATGTTCTGCTCGTGGCGCTTGTAGTAGGTCCAGGGGCCGATGCGCTGGGAGGTGACCAGTTGCGCCCGTTGCAGGGCGGTCAGGTACAGCGACACGGTGGATTGGGACAGGCCCACGCGCTCCTGGATGATGCTCACGCATACGCCCACTTGCTCAGGGTCGACTTCCTGTTCCGGGAAGGACTGCCGGGGATTTTTCAGCAGGCTGAGGATGTTCAGGCGGGCCGGGTTATCCAGTGCCTTCAGCGCTTCGCTCACATCGACACTCATTGCAGACACCTGATCACCGTGGATTTTGACGGCGCGATGGTAAGACATGACCGCCTGATCAACAAGCTGGCGCCCCCTGGCCGGCCCGGCACGGGAGCGCCTGGGTGCGTCGGTTATTCGGCGTAGGCTGGATAGTCGACATAACCGATGGCGGTGCCCCCGTACAGGCTGGTTTCATCCACCGGGTTGAGCGGCCATTGGTTGGCGATGCGCTGGGGCAGGTCGGGGTTGGCAATAAAGGGACGACCAAAGGCGATCAAGTCCCCCCAACCCGCGTCCAGTACCTGCTTGCCGCGTTCGGCGGTGTAGCGCCCGGCGTAGATGATGGCGCCGCTGAAGGCGGCCCGTACCGCCTGGCGGAAGGTCGCCGGCAGTTCCGGGGCGTTGTCCCAGTCGGCTTCGGCGATGGACAGGTAAGCCACGCCGGCGTCTTCCAGTACCTGGATCGCTTCGAGGTAGGTGGCGTGAGGGTCTTCTTCCACCAGCCCGAGATAGACCCGGGCCTCGTCGGTGCTGCTGAACAGCGGGGCAAAACGCACCCCCAGGCGCTCAGGGCCGACCACGGCGGACACCGCGGCAATCACTTCGCGCAGAAAGCGCAGGCGGTTTTCCAGGCTGCCGCCGTATAGGTCTGTGCGCTGGTTACTGTGGGCGGAGATGAACTGGTTGATCAGGTAGCCGTTGGCGCAATGCAACTCCACGCCATCGAAACCGGCGAGCAGCGCGTTGCGCGCGGCTTGGGCATACAACTGCACCAGTTCTTCGACTTCCTCGGTCTCCAGGGCTCGGGGCGGCGACGGCTCGGCCAGGGTGCCGGTACCGGGCCCGGTCTCGATAAACACGCTGACGTTTTTCGCGGCAATCGCCGAGGGGGCCACGGGTGCCCGGCCATCGGGTTGCAACGAGGTGTGGGAAACCCGGCCCACGTGCCACAACTGGGCAAACAGGATGCCGCCTTCGGCATGCACCGCCTCGGTCACTTGGCGCCAGCCCTGGATCTGCTCCGCGGAGTGAATGCCCGGGGTCCAGGCATAACCCTGGCCGCGGGGTTCGATCTGCGTACCCTCGGTGACCATGAACCCGGCGCCGCTGCGTTGCCGGTAGTAAGTGGCCATCAACGGATTGGCGATGTTGCCCGGCTGCGAGCTGCGCGAACGGGTCAGAGGCGGCAGTACCACGCGGTTGCGCAAGGTGTAGGGCCCGAGTTGGGTGGGGGTGAACAGGCTGTGCTGAGGCATGGGGATTCGCTTGGACAAGGAAGTGGAGCGGGGGCGAACTATATTTCTAGATATTGATATATGTCAATATATGCATGTCAAAGCGAAGATTCGGGAAGGGCGGTGCCTGAAGACAATCCTCACCACTTTTTTAGAACATTCGGTTTGTGCTTTCAGACCTGTCCGATAGAAGCGCCCCAGGCAGCCACGTATATTTCCTCCCGCTCGCCCAGCCAAAGGGGGTACTTCGGCTTAGGTGCCACTGCCGAAGTGTGGGCGAGCACCCTTCCTACCTTTCCAGCGCTTGCCTGGTTTTCCCCGCTGCAATCCTCGCCCTTGCCACTGCCCAGCGCCGTCGAAGATGCCGTTATGATGGTCGCCCTTTTCCGGCTGACGGCCTGATCCGAGCTTATGAATCAAAACCAGCCCCGCCCCGGCGCGTACTGCGCTTCCATGCATACCCTGATCGAGGTGTACGCCGACAACGATGACGGCCACCCGGTGTACGAAGAACTGCCGGCGCGCAAAGTCGACACCTACATCTACGAACTGCTCAGTTCGCCCGGCCTGGCGCTGAACCTGGCGCGGGGCGACATCGTCTCCATCAAGAACCCCCTGACCCACGCCGTGGTGCTGCAACGCGGCGGGCATTTTTGTGTGCAGGTGTATGCCGACACCTTTGCCGACGAGACGCTGGTGCGACTGGAATTGGAGGTGGCGCAGAGCCTGGACGGCACCCTGGATGGCGTTGCCGAAGGCAACCTGGCGCTGAGCATTCCCGCCACACAGGGCCTGGAGCGCACCAGCCGTTTTTTCGACCAGTTCTTTGCCGACACTGACGCCCAGTGGTTCTACGGCAACATCTACCAGAACCTCGACGACGATGAAGATGAAACCCTGCTGGACTGGTGGCTGACCGAGTAAAGGGCCAACCGGTGCCGGCCTCAGGACAAGGCCGGCAGGCAGGTCAGGCGGTTGCCCCGAGCATGCGTTCGATCTGCGCCCACAGCTGCGGGTCGTTGAAGTCGTCGACCACCAAGTGGGCGCCGGCCCGCAACAGGGTTTCCCGGCTTTGGCTGGTGGCCAGGCCGACAGTGAAAATCCCTGCGTTTACCGCCGCCGTCAGCCCGGGCACCGAGTCCTCAAAGGCCATGGCCTGGGTGGCCGGGGCCTGCAAGCATTCCAGGCCGGTGAGGTAGGGCAGGGGATCGGGCTTGGCCCGGGGCAGCTCCTCGGCCACCAGCACGGTGTTGAAGCGCTGGCGCAAGCCGAGCACGCTGAGCATGTGTTCGGCGTTGGCCCGTGGCGCGTTGGTCACCACGCACACACCAATGCCCTGGGCCTGGGCAAAGTCCAGCAGGTGTACCAGGCCCGGCATGGGCGTGAGTTGTGGCGAGAGTTGGCGAAAGCGCACTTCTTTGCGTTCGGCAAAGGCCTCGTGCTCGGCCACCGTGCGTTCGGGGAACAGGTAGCGACACATATTGGCGTTGGCCTGGCCGCTGACATGGGCTTCGAATTCTTCCAGGGTGAACACCCGATCGTCCTCTTCCAGCAGCAGTTGTTGCAGAGCCAACAAGTGCAGGGTGTCGGTGTCGGTCAGGGTGCCGTCGAGGTCGAAAAGCAAGGCGTTGAGCATGGGGGCGGTTCCTGTCGGGCCACGTCCGGGCCGGTGGCTGAAGCGATCAAGCCCCGCATCCTAGCAGGCTTGTCCGCCACCGTGGCCCGGTCGTGTCAGGGCTCAGCCTTGTTCGCTGGCACCCTGTGCCTGACCCTCATCGGCTGTCTCGGGTTGCGGGCAGTAGTCTTGCGCGTTGGCTGGCCACAGCACCTTGTTCTGGCCATCCAGCACTTGCTCGGCGCCGCATTCCAACTGGCTGACGGCAAAGCTTGTGGTGCCGTCCAGGCGGTACAGGGCCTTGAGGCTGCGGGTCTGATCGTCACCCAGGCCTTCCAGGGCATAACCGAAGATCGCGCCACGGGCTTCGTCGATCACCAGTTCCTGCCAATGGGCCGGGATCAGGCGTTGGCCCTTGAGGTCATAGAGCGCCACTTTCGACAGCGACGTGGTGTCTTCAAAGGCCAGCAGGAAGTGGCTGCTGGCGTCCAGGCGGATATTGGCGTACTGCCCAGGCTCCAGCAGCACCTTGCCCTTGGCGTCCATCACGCCCACGGTCTGGACCTGAGTCGGCTGGCCGAACACGGTGGTCTGTTTTCTCGGGCTGTTGGCGGTGCTGAAGATGAACAGGTCGGCATTCAGCGCACCGATCTGGGTGTAGGTCGGCTTGAACAGTTCGACGCCGTTGTCCACATCGAAGATACCGAAGGTGGCGCTGAAGGCGTTTTGCAGGACGCCGGTCTGGTTGTAGCCCGACACCTGCTTGAGCATGCCCATGGGGCTGAAGCCGGCAGGCTCTGCCGAGTCGTAGACCGGTTGCACCAGCCACTGGCCCTGGCGGTCGATCAGCCCGGCCTTGGCCCGTTCCCCTTCAGCGCCTTTGGCCATCACCAGCGCGCCCTTCTTGCCGAACACCTGGCAGGTGGAAAACTGCGCCGGGATCACCGTCTTGCCCTGGAAATCCATGTAGCCGCATGGGCTGTCATAGGCTTGTCGAAACGCCACCAGGCCGTCGCCCGGCACGCCCATCCACTGGTAACTCAGGTCGGTGACCAGCTTGCCCTTGGCATCGGCCAGGCCTTTGCCCTGGCCCTCGGCGCTGACCACCAGGTACTGGTTGCCCGCCGACTCGATGCTGTCGAACTCTACCTGGGTCTGTTCGCCGGTCTTGAGGTTGAGCGCCCATTTCTGGTCGCCGTGTTCACCGGTCATCCAGCCGCCGCGCTTGGTGAAGTCATCGCGCACCACGCTGGAATCCCACACCGCTTCGGTGACCACCTGGCCCTCGGGGCTGAGGATGCCGCGCTTGCCATCGAGCTCGTAGACGATGAAGTCGTCGTTGCCGCCGACGTACAGGTCATCGAAGCGCGGTGCCTGGATTTGCTTGCCCTGCTGGTCCATGACCCCCAGCTTGCCGTCCTGGCCGAAGCCGAAGTAACCCGGGGTCAGCAGACGCAGGTCGTCGGTGAAGTTGGCCTTGATGATTTGCTTGCCGTCGGCACTGGCCAGGTTCCACAGGCCGTCCTTGGCGAACAGGAAGCTGCTTTGCAGGGGGATCGACACCACGGCGTCGTAGTCGTTGTCGGGGCTGACCCGCACCACAGCGTTCTGGTCGAGCACCGCGCATTCACCGTTGGCGCACAGCGGCACCACCAGTGGCGCAGGGGCTGCCGCCTGGGCCTTGGGCGCGGCGTCTTCCTTGCAGCCGACCAGGGCCAGGGCCGACAGCGAGAGGATGAAAGAGCCGATACGGGCGGTGGTATGTCTATCCATGAACAGAGGTTCCTTGAGCATTGACGATTCTGGGCACTCGGCGCTTGTGGCACCGGCGCGTAAGGCGCGCCGATTGTCCAAGGCTGGGCCGAAAATGCAAGTGCCATCATCCTGAAATCACGCTGGGCGGGTGTATTTCGCAATAAAGCCCCTAGTCGGCCCGGCGACGGCTTTACTGCAAACACGGCGGCGGGCGCGTCGCCTTGGTCGGCCCACGTCTCACACTGAGACGTGTGTCGCGAAATTGAACGGCATTCAGCCCTTGGTGGGCGCCTATTGGCCGGATTGTATTTTCAAGTTATTGATTAGGTTGATTTTTATAAGCTGGCACGCTCCGTGTATTGCTCAAGCCAGACGTTTCTCTTGCCTCCATGACCGGCCTCGCCGGGCGTGGCAGAAACCATAAAAACGACCGACTAAAAATAAGAAAGTACCGTGGGAGGTTCGACCTAGATGAAGAGAAAACTCCGCTTGAGGCTGACCGGCAGCCTGCTGGCCATGACCGCCTGTGCCACCTTGCATGCCCCGCCCAGTTTCGCCGATGCGCGCGACGCCCAGACCCTCCTCAAGCAAACCTGCCAGGGTTGTCACACCCCTGAAGCCGGCGACGCCCTGAGCCGTATCAGCCATCAGCGCAAGACCCCGGAAGGCTGGCTGATGAGCATTGCGCGGATGCAGACCATGCACGGCTTGCAGATCAGCGATGACGACCGCCGCACCCTGGTCAAGTACCTGGCCGACACCCAGGGCCTGGCCCCCAGCGAGACCGAGGGCGTGCGTTACGCCCTGGAGCGCCGGCTCAATACGGTCGAGCACTTCGACGAACAGACCAGCCAGATGTGCGGCCGCTGCCACTCTGGGGCGCGGGTTGCCCTGCAACGTCGCCCGGCCGAGGAATGGGAACGCCTGGTGAACTTCCACCTGGGGCAATGGCCGTCCCTGGAGTACCAGGCCCTGTCCCGGGATCGGGACTGGTTCGACCTGGCCCGCAAGGACATGGTGCCGTTGCTGGCCAAGCGTTATCCCCTCGACAATCCGGCCTGGAAAGCCTGGCAGCAGGCCCGTCCCCAGGCCGAGGCGATGGCGGGTGACTGGAGCTTCAGCGGGCACCTGCCGGGCAAGGGCGAGTTGTCTGGGGTGATGAGCGTGGCAAGCGCCGGCGCTGACCAGTTCAAGGTCACGGTCAAGGGCCAGTACGCCGACGGCAGCCCGTTCAATGGCGAGGGCAGTGCGATCCTCTACAGCGGCTACGAATGGCGCGGCAATGTCACGGTGGATGGTGTGGTCATGCGCCAGGTGCTGGCGGCCAAGGGCGACGAACTGCAAGGGCGCATGTTCGAAGCCGAGCATGATGAGCGCGGCCTGGACTTTGTCGCAGCCAGGCACGGCAGCCAACGTCTGCTGGCGGTGCAGCCGGGCTACTTGAAAACCGGTGGCGAAAGCGAAGTGACCCTGGTGGGCACCGGCCTTGCGGGTACGCCGAGCTTCGGCAAAGGCGTGCACGTGCTCCAGGTGCTGGAGCAGAGCCCCGAGCGTATTCGGGTCCGTCTCAAAGCGGCGGCCGATGCCAAGCCGGGTGTGCGTGAGGTCAGCGTCGGCACGCTCAAGGGCGCGAGCCTGGCGGTGTACAACCGCATTGCCGAGGTCAAGGTGGTGCCGGCGTTCTCCGTGGCACGGATTGGCGAAGGCGGCGGTTCGACGCCCAAGGTCCAGGGGCGCTTTGACGCCGAAGCCTGGGGCAAGGGCGCCGATGGCAAGGCTTATCGCATCGGCGTGGTCCCGGCGCAGTGGAAGGTCGAGGCCTTCGACGAGCGCGCCAAGGACGACGAAGACGTCAAGTTCGCCGGCACCATGCAGGCCGATGCTGGGGTGTTCACCCCAGGCGACGCCGGGCCCAACCCGCAACGCAAGATGTCCACCAATAATGCCGGCAACCTCAAGGTCATCGCGGCCGTGGAGGACGGCGGCAAGGCGCTGACCGGTGAGGGTCACCTGATCGTCACCGTGCAACGCTGGAACAATCCACCCATTCCCTGAGGCGCTGTTGAACAGAGCACGACAGAGACTTTCAGGAATGACCGCAGGCCCCCGAAAAGGGGGCTGCACAGGAGGTTGTGATGGGCGCAATTTTGAACCTGGTGGAGCGTAACCTGCATGAAGTGCAGGTGGACGCCGACCGCATGCTGTTCCATATCCCCAGCAGTTCGCTGTTCGCCAGCGATGAACTGACCGGAAGCATCATCGACACGCTGCGTGGCGCAGGCTGTTCCTCGGACGATCTGGTCCAGCGTCTGGCGGCCCGCTACGACGGTGCGCAAGTCACCGAAACCCTGCACGAGCTGATGGCCCTGGAGCTGGTCAGCGATGGCTCGCCCCTGACCCCGGACATCGCCGTGCGCCGGGTCGAGCGCACGGCGATCAATACCGTGGTGCTCAACGTCAACACCGGCTGCAACCTGAGTTGCACCTACTGCTACAAGGAGGACCTGGACAAGCCCTCGGCCGGCAAGAAGATGGAGGTCGAGACCGCCATCGCCTCGGTGGAAATGCTGCTCAAGGAATCCCCGGACGAAGAACGCTTCACCGTGGTGTTTTTTGGCGGCGAGCCCCTGAGCAACCGCAAGCTGATCGAGTACATGGTCGACTACTGCGAGAAGCGTTTTCGCGAGGCCGGCAAGTTTGTCGAGTTCGTCATGACCACCAACGCCACCTTGCTCACCGAAGAAACCGTGGACTACCTCAACGCCCACCGTTTTGGTTTGTCGGTGAGCATCGACGGGCCCAAGACCGTGCACGACCGCAACCGCATCACCGTGGGCGGGCAGGGCACCTACGACGTGGTACGGCGCAAGGCCGAGATGCTGCTGTCGCGCTACAACAGCCGGCCGGTGGGCGCGCGGGTCACCCTGACCACCGGCGTCACCGACGTCGAAACCATCTGGGATCACCTGTTCAACGAACTGGGGTTCGCCGAGGTCGGCTTCGCCCCGGTGACCTCCGGCGATATCAGTAGCTTCAACCTCTCCGGCGAGGAATTGATCGAAGTCTTCGCCAGCATGAAACGCCTGGGCGGGCGCTACTTGGAGGCGGCCCTGGAGCATCGCAATATCGGCTTCTCCAACCTGCACCAACTGATTACCGACATTCACGAGGGGCACAAGAAGGCCCTGCCGTGCGGCGCCGGGTTGAAGATGCTGGCGGTGGATCACAAGGGCGAGTTGAACCTCTGCCACCGTTTCACCGGCTCGTCCCTGCCGACCTTCGGCAATGTCCACAGCGGGGTGAAGCAGGTGGAGCTCAACGACTTCCTGTCCCAGCGCCTGGACCGCAGCAACACCGGCTGCGAGAGCTGCCGCATCCGCAATCTGTGCTCCGGCGGCTGCTACCACGAGAGCTATGCGCGCTACGGCGACCCGGCGCACCCGACCTATCACTATTGCGAGCTGATGCGTGACTGGGTGGATTTCGGCATCGATGTCTACAGCCGGATCATGGCCCACAACCCTGCGTTCATCAGCAGTTACATCACTCCGCGCAAGGCCCACTGACATGAAGCATCTCAAGCCGATCAACAACAAAGCCCAGAAACTGGAACAGGCCGCCGCCGACAACCGTATCGAAGAAGTGGTGGCGATGAACTCCGTGGCCGGTTGCGCCTCGACCACCGACCCAGGCTGGGAAATCGACGCCTTTGGCGGTGTGTCGTCGCTGTGCCAGCCGATGGAAGCGGACCTCTACGGCTGCTCCGACCCTTGCTGGTGGCCGGCCCAGGTGCCGGACATGATGAGTACCTACCCGGACTGGAACAAGGACGCCCAGGCGTCCAACGAGAGCTGGCGCAACCTCGGCACCGTGTTCCCCAAAGACAAGTAACCGCCCGTAGACAGCAACGGAACAGAAGAAGGATTCCAGCATGCGATCCATTACTGCTTGCGGCCTGGCCGCTTCCGCCATCCTGGGTGCCTGTTCACTCAGCGTTCTGGCCGATGAAGTGCCGGCCCCTGAAAACCGGGCTTTGAACCCCGGCCATGAATACATGGTGACCACCAACTACCCGAACAACCTGCACCTGATCGACCTGGCCAACGACAGCCTCTACAAGACCTGCAAGATGCCCGACGCCTTCGGCCCCGGCAGCGTGCAATTGTCGCCGGACCGCAAAATCGCCTACGTGCTCAATAACCACTACGCGGATGTCTACGGCGTCGAGCTGGACAGCTGCAAGCAGGTGTTCCACGCCAGCATCACCCAGCAGCCCGGGGAGAAGGCGCGCTCGATGTTTGCCTTCACCGTCAGCCACGACGGCAAGGAGTTGTACACCGTGGCCAACCCGACCCAGATGCTCAACGACCGTTATGAGGTGAAACAGCCGCGCCTGGACGTCTACGCCACCGACGCCGGGATGAACGCCAAGCCGGTGCGCAGCTTCCCGGCGCCGCGCCAGCTGACCATCATGCAGAGCGGCGACGACGGCACCCTGTATGTGGCCGGTGCCGACATTTACAAAGTGAATGTGCAGACCGGCAAGTTCGACGTGCTGATCCCCAGCCGCCACTGGAAACGCCCCAACTACAGCGCCCCGGACGTGCTCTACGTGTGGAACCAGCAGACCTATCGCCACGATTTTTCGCTGCTCTACACCACCGCCAAGTTCAAGGACAAAAAGCAGGACCCGGCCACCGCCGATTACCTGTACGGGCTGTTCAGCGTCGACCTGAAGACCGGCAAGACCGAAACCACGGACTTCGGCCCGTTGACCGAGATCTACTTCAGTGGCATGCGTTCGCCCAAGGACCCGAACCTGATGTTCGGCGTGCTCAATCGCCTGGCCAAGTACGACATCAAGCAGAAAAAGCTGCTGCAGTCAGCGACCCTGGATCACTCCTACTACTGCATTTCGTTCAACAAGGACGGCAGCAAGATCTACCTGGCCGGGACCTTCAATGACGTGGCGATCTTCGACGCCGAGAGCCTGAAGCAGGTTGGCAGCGTCAAGCTGCCGGGCGGCGACATGGCCATCACCACGGCGCAGATCTTCGTGCGCTGACTTCGTCTGCCGCCACCGGCTCCTGTCGTGTGCGCCGGCTGGCCGGCAAAGTCCCTGCCGACGCCTTCGCGGGCAAGCCTGCTTCTACAGTCCGGGTACCGGGCAGCTCAGGTCGCCTTCCTGGCACTTCAGGTAGGTCTTGAGTTGTTCCACCCGTACCTTGGTCAGTGCCGTGGTGCAGTTGCTGTACACCAGCGGGTACACGCTGCCGCCTTCCACCCCTGATGCAGAGAAACCGCACTCGGCATCGCGAAACGCAACCCAGGCACGCTGGGCGCCGACCAGTTGCTTCTTGATCTCGGGCTGTTCTTTCAGGCGCTGGTTGATCTGCTGGTAACGGGCATTGAGTTCTTTGTCGGCGGCTTTGTACTGCTGGGCGGCGCACTGATTCATATCGCCTTGGGTGACCGCGTTGTCACAGTTGTCGGCCTGGGCCAGCGGGGCCAGCAACAGCGGAATCAGGGCGAGAAACAGGGTAGGGCGCATGAGCAATCTCTCTGTGAAAGGGGGCGGTTGGAAAGGTGTGGAAGATTAGCCGGTGGCGGGTGGCTGCCATTCGGGCCACATTTCCACGTCTTCATGGGCCAGCCAGGGCACCGCGTGGGAGGTCCAGATCTGCACGTGGGGAACGCTGCCCGGATCATCATCCAGGGTCGCCACCCGCAGGATCACATGGGGCTGCCCCGGCCGCTCGGCCAGCAGATGGGAGCCACACACCGAACAGAAGTGCCGCAGCTTGCCCGGCGATGACTCGAAGGACGAGAGCTTTTCTTCCCCACTGAGCCAGCGAAAATGCTCGCGCATCACCCCGGCGGTGGAAGCGAAGGCCGCGGCGTGGGCCTTGCGACAGGTGCGGCAATGGCAATGGCCGATGGGCATGTCCAGGCCATCGACTTCGTAGCGTACGGCCTGGCACAGGCAACTGCCTTGTAGGGGCTTCATGGGTGCGACTCCGTGTTGGCCAGTACCAGCAAGGCATCGGCGCTGGCCTGGATCTCATCGGCCATGTGCAGTTTGGCCAGCCACGCCTCGGGAATGCCCTGGACCCCGTAATAGGCGCCCGCCAGTTGGCCGACGATCGCCGCCGTGGTGTCGGCGTCATCCCCCAGGTTTGTGGCTTGCAGCACCGCGTCGGCGAAGCTGTCGCTGTGCTGGAAACACCACAATGCGGCTTCCAGGGAGGCGACGCAGTAACCGCTGCCGACAATCGCTTCGCGGGGTTTTTCCAGGTACTGGCCCTGGGCAATGGCCGCCACCTTGGGTTCGCTGAAGCTCAGGTCCGTCAGCCGTTGCAGCTCGGCCTTGGTGGCCCCGTGCAAGGCCTTGGCGATCAGCGCGGCGAACAGTTGGCAGCACTCGATGGCTTCCGGCGCGGCGTGGGTGGTGCGCGAGCTGTCGGCGGCCAATTGGGCAATACGCTGGGCATCGGGGAAAGCGAACAGCACCACCGGCGCCAGGCGCATCAGCGAGCCGTTGCCGGCGGTGTAGGGGTTGCTCGAACCGGAATAGGCGTTACCCGTGGCCTGGAACTCGGCCAGGGCCTCGCGCACGGTGATGCCGATGTCGAAGCACTCGCCGGTGGCGCTCAGGTAGCCCCATTGCCACCAGTTGAGGTAGCGGCCCATCTGGTCCGCCGGGTTGAAGGCGCCTTTGTTGATCAGGCTTTCCGCCAGGCACAGGGCCATGGAGGTGTCGTCGGTCCACTGCCCGGCCTTGAGGTTGAATGGCCCGCCGCCAAGCATGTCCGTGACGGGGGCAAAAGAACCGCGGGGTTTGAACTCCACCGTGGTGCCGACGGCGTCGCCGCAGGCCAGGCCAAGCAGGCTGCCACGGTAACGGTCAGAGAGGCGCAGAAGCATGAATCGTCCTTGGGGTCAGGCTGGGGCTTGCGACAGTAGCATTTTCCCGAGGGGGAATGGACCGTGCGCAGGCGACCGTCGAGCCATGCTGTGGCACTCCGCTTGATGCCCAACGGTCGGAGTCATGCAACTCATTGGTTGCGTTTGAGCCAGGGCCAACTAGTGTTCAGCACTGGAGGTAACCCATGAACTCATCTGATCGCATTGAACGAAAAATCTTGCTCAAGGCCCCGCGTGCCGAGGTTTGGGCGGCGCTGGCGGATGCCGAAACTTTCGGCAGCTGGTTTGGCGTGGCCTTGGCCGGTCAGGCGTTTGTGCCTGGTCAGCGGACCCGCGGGCCGATTACCTACCCCGGCTACGAGCACCTGGTCTGGGATGTGTTGATCGAGCAACGGCTGCCCGAGGAGGTGTTGGCGTTCAGCTGGCACCCCTATGCGGTGGAACCGGGGACCGACTATTCGGCCGAACCCACCACCCTGGTGCAATTCGAGCTCGAAGACCTGCAGGGCGGCACCTTGCTGCGGGTCACCGAGTCGGGCTTCGATGGCATCCCGGCACAGCGGCGGCTCAAGGCCTTTCGCATGAACAGCCGTGGCTGGGACGAGCAGATGAACAACATCGAGACCTACCTTGCTCAACCCTGACCCGGCCTCAAGGGCCATCATGGAGCGCTCGGCGCTGATCTTTGCGGCCCTGGGCGACGGCACCCGCCTGCGCTTGGTGGCGCTGCTGTGTGAGGGCCAGCCCTTGTCCATCAGCCAATTGACCCAGGCCACCGACATCAGCCGCCAGGCGGTGACCAAGCACCTGCAAGTCCTCGCACTGGCCGGCCTGGTGCGCGATGCCAAGCAGGGGCGCGAGCGGCGCTGGGCCCTGGAGCCGACGCAATTGATCCTGGCCCTGCATGCGCTAGAGCGTTTCTGCCGCTGAACAACTCAGGTTTGCGCCTGGGGCTAAGGGTTTTCGGAGGGGGGGGGCTATAGCGAATGTCTTACGTCAGACGGTAAGAATATCGCCTTTTGCCCTCAGGACTTTCCCCGTAACCTTCATTCCATCAACTGCAGCACAGGAAGTGCTGCAGGATCAGGGACGATCGACCATCTGCATGGAGGCACCGACAGGGAGTCACCGATGGTCTTGGAGAAAACCCGCTTCGGCGGGTTTTTTTTTGCCTGCGATTCAAGCAAGCAGCCTGTCGCGAGTTCGCCAGCGATGAGGCCCGCAAGATCACCATCGCCGGCAAGCCGGCTCCTGCAAGGCTCTTGCATCCCCGAACACATCTGTAGGCGCCGGCTTGCCAGCGATAGGGCCCGTAAGGCCACCCTCCCCGTGAAGCCCATTCACCGCGTGACTTCATGGCGAACCTGGGTCAGGGCCTGTTCCAGCAATGGCAGGCCAATGGACCCCAGGGCCAGCCGCAATGCCTGGGGCACATGGGCGGTGGTGGCGAAGGGCTGGGCCGAGGTCACCCGCACGCCCTGTCGCTCCAGGGCACCGACCACGCTGTCGGCGCGCAGGCCTTCGGGCAGTGTCAGCCAGAGGTAATAGGAACTCGGGTGAGCCAGGTACTCACAGCCCTTGAGCACTCGTCGTGCAAGTGTTTGCCGAGCCTGGGCATCCAGGCGCTTCTGTTCTTCCAGGCTGTCCACCAAGCCGGACTCAATCCAGCGGCAACCCAGGGCCACGGTCAGCGACGGCGTGCTCCAGGTGGACACGCGAATCGCCTGCTCCAGGGCCGGGATCAATGCCAGGGGCGCGGCGATAAACCCCAGGCGCAAGCCCGAAGCCACGCTCTTGGATAAGCCGCTCACATAAATCGTGCGCTCCGGGGCGAGGTTTTGCAGGGGCTTGGGCGAAGGCTCGGCAAGGAAGGCGTAGGCGCCGTCCTCGATCAGCAGTAAATCGTAGGCTCGGGCCAGGTGCACCAGGCGTTGCCGGTCGGCGTCGGGCATCACTGTGCCCAGGGGGTTGTGCAGGGTCGGCATGCAATACACGGCCCGCACCGGGCGCCGTTGGCACAAGGCTTCCAGGGCATCCAGGTCCATTTGTCCCTGACGCTGGGGCAGGGCTTCCAAATCCAGGCGATGACTGTGGGCCAGGGTTTTCATTCCCGGGTAGGTGAGGGCGTCGAGGGCGAGCACCTCCCCCGGCTTGAGCAGCGCCATCACCGTCACCGCCAGGCCTTGCTGGGCACCGTTGACGATCAGCACCTGGTCACCGCCGACCCGTACCTGCCGATTGCGCAAATGCCGGGCCGCCGTTTGCCGCTCGTGGGGGCGCCCGCCCTGGGGCGCCGAGTGCAGCAGGGCATCCAGGTCCCCCGAGGCGGCGATGGCGCGCAGTCCTTCCCGCAGGCTTTGTGCCTGGCCGGGCAGGGACGGGTAGTTGAAGGTCAGGTCGAGCAGGCCGTCGGCCGCCGGCTGTTGCTCCAGGCCTATGCCCCGGGGCAGGCAGGTGTCGCGGACAAAGGTGCCACGGCCCGGCTCGCCCACCACCAGGCCGGTGGCTTCCAGTTCGTTGTAGACCCGGAGCGCCGTGGCCAGGGCCACCCGCTCTTCGGCCATCAAGGCACGCACCGTGGGCAGTTGGATGCCCGGGGCCAAGTGGCCATTGCGAATCAGGCCTGCGAAGCGGTCGACGATGATTTTGTAGCGGGTACGGGGCATGGCAGGGCCTGCTGTATCTAGAACAGTTTTTTGTTTGTATCAGATTGGCGGCCTAATCTAGCGCCTTTCCCGTTGGAGCGCTCCCGCCATGTTGGACCTGGCAACCCTCTCGATTTTTCTGGGCGCGGTGCTGCTGTTGCTGCTCTCGCCGGGGCCGAACATGGCCTTTGTGATCAGCCACGGCGTGGCCTATGGCTGGCGTGGTGGCGTGGCCTCGGGGCTGGGCATCGGTGCGGCGGACGTGCTCCTGACCCTGCTGACTGCCAGCGGCGTCACGGCGCTGGTGGCCGGTTGGCCGCCGGCTTTCGACCTGATCCGCTACGCCGGGGTGATCTACCTGCTCTGGCTGGCGTATCAGGCGTTGCGGTCCCAGGCCCCGGTCGACCTCGACAGCCGCCCCAGGGTACCGCTGCCCACGGTGTTTGTGCGGGCGCTGTGCAACAGTTTGCTGAACCCCAAGGCGCTGCTGTTTTTCATGGTCTTCCTGCCGCAGTTCGTGCACCCGGAACGCGGCGCCATCGCTGGGCAACTGCTGGTCCTGGGGTTGCTGCTGACCCTGGTCAGCGGGGTTTTTCATACCCTGCTGGGTGTGTTTGGCGGGGGGCTGCGGCGGTTTTTTTCGACGGGTTCCGGGTTTGCCAGGGTTCAGCCCTGGCTGCTGGCGGCGGTGTTGCTGTGGCTGGCCCTGCGTTTGCTGCTGATGGCCCGCCCTGTTTGATGGATCACTCACAAGGGAGTTCGAACATGTACATCGCCGCATTCATCTATAAGCCGGGACAACGGGATGAGGAGTTTCAGCGCCTGAGCGCGATCATCGACGAGATTGCCCACAGCCTGCCGGGTTTTGTCGGCAGCCAGTCGTGGGTGTCTGCCGATCAGCAGTTGATCAACGCCAGCTATTACTGGGAAGACGAAGCCTCGATCAGCGCCTTTGCCCGTCACCCGCAGCACCTGGCCGCCAAGCGCCAATATCAGCGCTGGTACGCGGGTTATCAGGTGGTGATTTCCAAGGTGGAGCGCACCTATGGCGACGGGCGCATCAGCCAATTACTTGGCAACAGTCGCGCGGGGCACGTGGGCCGGGCCTGAGCCGGGCCCACGTGGCAGGGCATCGGTCAGCCCGCGAGGCCCAGGCGCTGGGCCGCGCGTTGGGTGACTTGGGTGCGCACTTTCAAGGACTCGACGACCTTGCTCAGCGCCTCATCGCGCACCGCAGCCGGGGCGGTGTCCGGGCGGCCGGCGTTGAACGGCGGTGCCGGTGCGTATTCCAGCTGCAACTGCACCAGCTCGGCACGGGCCTGGCCGAACAGCTCGGCGGCCAGCACCAGGGCGAAATCAATGCCGGCGGTGATGCCGCCACCGGTCAGCAGGTTGCCGTCACGCACCACGCGCTCCTGCACCGGGATGGCGCCCAGGGGCGCAAGCAATTCGTGGTAGGCCCAGTGGGTGGTGGCGCGCTTGCCTTGCAGCAGGCCGGCGGCGCCGAGCACCAGGGAACCGGTGCACACTGAGGTCACGTAGCGCGCGCCTTCGGCGTGCTGACGGATGAAGTCCAGGGTGGGTTCATCCTCCATCAGGGGGCCGACACCGGAGCCGCCGGGCACGCAGATCACATCCAGCGGCGGGCAGTCGGCATAGGTGGTGGTGGGGTGCAGGACCAGGCCGGTGCTGGCGACCACCGGCTCCAGGTCCTTCCAGATCAGGTGCACTTTGACGTCAGGCAGGGAGGCCAGCACGTCGTAAGGGCCGGTCAGGTCCAGTTGCTGAACCTGTGGAAACAGTAGAAAACCTATCTGCAGCGTCATTGCATTTCCCCTTGGTCGATCCGATGGCTCTTACCCGAAAAGCGGGTGGACGGCTGAACTCTAGCGCCCTAATCTCTGGCGTATCCGCCAACCTGCCCACGAATCACGCCAATCATGCCCAACGCCGCCAAAACCGTTTACGTGCTGGCCTTTGCCAATGCCCAAGTGCTGGACGTCACCGGCCCCTTGCAGGTGTTTTCCTCGGCCAATGACCTGTTGCGCCAGCGCGGGTTGCCGGCGCCCTATGTGGCCACGGTGATCGCCGCGCCGGGCGGCCCGTTGCAGACCTCGGCGGGGCTGGCGCTGGTGGCCGAGCCGTTGCCGGCCGAGGACGCACCGAGCGATACCCTGATCATCTCCGGAGGCTGGGGCGTGTATGCCGCCGCCGAAGACCTACGGTTGGTGGACTGGGTTGCGCGCCAGGCCGCGCGTTCGCGCCGCGTGGCGTCGGTGTGTACCGGGGCTTTTCTGCTGGCGGCCAGCGGCTGGCTCGATGGCCGGCGAGTGGTCACCCATTGGACGCGTTGCGAGCAGTTGGCCGAGGAATACCCGCAGTTGCGGGTGGAGCCCAATCCGATCTTTATCAACGACGGCCCGGTCTGGACCTCTGCCGGGGTCACCGCCGGCATCGACCTGGCCCTGGCCCTGGTGGAGCAAGACCTGGGGCGAGCGGTGGCCCTGGATGTGGCCCGGCAACTGGTGGTGTTCCTCAAGCGCCCCGGCGGCCAGTCGCAGTTCAGTGTGACCCTGGGCCTGCAACAGGAGGGGCAGCGCTTCGATGAACTGCACGCGTGGATTGCCGAGCACCTGGCCCTGGACCTGAACATCGCCACCCTGGCCCAGCAGGTTGGTATGAGCGAGCGCAGCTTCGTCCGCCATTACCGTGCCGACACCGGGCAAACCCCGCCCGGGCCGTGGAGCTGATCCGGGTGGAAAGCGCCCGGCGCCTGCTGCTGGACACGCCATTGCCGATCAAGCGCATTTCCGGGCAGTGCGGCTTCGGCAGCGAAGAGACCCTGCGCCGCAGCTTCCTGCGGGCCATCGGCGTAACGCCCCAGGCCTACCGCGAACGCTTCGCCGCCGAGGGTGCCCTGGAGGCGTTCTAGGCCGCGAACCCGCCGCCCCTAAGGCTGCACCAGGCTCAACTGGCCATCGCAGTACAGCACTTCGCGGCCGATCCAGGCCGGGTCCGCCTGGGGCAACACCGCCGAGGGCTTGCGCAGTTCGCGCAGCAAGGTCGAGCCGTGGGACAGCCGCCCGCCCATCCGCGCAATCACCGCCCGCGCCGCTTGGTAGTGAGCGTGGCGCCCGGGGTCGAGGCTGTCTTCAAGGAGGATGTCCTCGCCGAGAATGCCCTGCACCTGCCCGGGGTAGATCATGAACCCGGTGGCCTGCTCACGGCCGTCACGGCCGTCCTGCCAGAAGCTGCCATCGCGGCTGCGGCGGTCTTCATGGGGGGCGAACCAGTGGCTGCGATCGGCTTCGGGCACCGCGTGGTGTAAGCGAAAGAAAATCCGCATCAGGTTGTCGCGGTACCACTCGCGCACTTGCAGGTAGTAACCGCGCAGGCCCGGCAGGCCCAGGTGGTGGGCCAGGCGAATGGCCCCGGGCCAGGCGGGCAGGGCTTGCAGGGGCAGCTCACAGGCAGGTGGGCGCGGGGTGCCGGGGTCGGTTTCCCAGGGCAGGCGATGGGGGCTGTTGTCCAGGTCGCCGTAGGCGGTGGGCGGGCGGCCGAGCAGGGCGCCGCCGCTGCTGGCCAGGGCGGTGGCGATGCACAGGTTGCCCTGGACCACGAACACATAAAAACGGCTGAACCAGTCTGCCAGTTGCTGGCCATCGGCCCCGGCGGCTTTCAGTTGCGCCAGCTCGCGGTCGAAGCGTTCCAGGCCCCGTTGCAGGCCCAGCAGATGGCCGCGGGCAATGCGTTGCATGCGCAGCAGCCGGGGCAGCGAACGCAGCAGCCGCAGCGGGCGCCAGGGCAGGGCCGGGGTGGCGCCGCCCACTTCACCGGCGTAGCTGGCCGCAGAGATGCCCCAGTCCGCCAGGCGCGCCAGGAACAGGTCGTTGTTGATATAGGACGCGCCGCCGAACACCGCAGTGAACGGCTCGTTGTCCTGCAACACCCGGGCGTCCCAGCGGGCCATGATCGCCGGGATGCTCGCCGCCGCCCGGCGCTGGCCGTACTCGACAAAGCGGCTGGGTTGCGGGGGCAAAATTTCAGCGATATTGGCCGCAGTCAGGTGCCGACGCCAGCCGTAATCGCTGATGGGGCGGTATTGCAGCAGCCACAGTTGCTGGCCGTCCCAGGCCCATTCCACATCCCCGGGCACGTAGTGGAAGACCTTGAGCACCCCTTGCAGAAAGTCCCACAGGGCTTGGGCACTCAGGCCTTGGGTGGTTGCAAAGTGCCCATCTTCCCAGGCGGCGCCCAGGCGTGAGAGCACCGCCCGTTGCGGGCTGGCGTGACCGTCGGCGAGGGATTCCAGGTGGCCCTCGACCCATTCCAGTTCCACTGCCAGGTGGCGGACAAAGGCGATGCCCGAGAGCACCGGGTCGATAAAACGTTGCACCACCACTTCCTCGACCCCGGCGGCGCTCAGCTCGGCGACCCGATGGGCGACGTTGGCCGCCGGCTCACGCAGGTAGGTGGTGCTCAAGCCGGCATTGGCCGCGTCGGCCTGGTCTTCGCCATAGCTGGACGAACGCACCGCCCACAGGGCGTCAGGCTGGCTGGCGAGCAATGCCGGCAGGCGCGGGTCGTCGGCCTGTTCCAGGTTCAGGGCCATCGGCACCGGCTGCCCCGCCCATTGCGCCAGACGCAGGCGACCGCCCTTGGTGTGGGCGACAAACCCCGGCTCGGCACTTTCCAGCCAGGCGGCGAATTCGCCAGGGTTGTCGATCCACGGGTAATGGCCCCAGCCCGGCTGCAGGCTGATGCGCAGGTCCGCTCGGGCCAGGATCGCCGACCAGGCGGCGGCCTGGGTGCTGCCGAGGAACGCGTCCTGATCGCCCCAGACCAGTTCGATCGGGTCGCTGACCCACTCCAGCAGCGGCAGCGCCGTGTCGGCCCGCAGTTGCTCCCAGGACGGTACAAAAGCTCGGCAGCGCGCATAACCGGCGCCCATGCGTTGGTACTGGGCTGGGGTCCAGGTCTGTTGGGAAAACTTGTGGGCGAACCACTGGGGTTTGTGGCTGAGCAACGTATGAATCAGCTGGCGCAGGGGCAGGGGCGACATCAGCGCCGGCAGCCGCCGCTGCCAAAGGAACGCCCCCACCGGTGCCAGCAACACGCTACGGGAAAAGTGCCCGGGGCGACGCTGCAAGGCATGCAGCACCAGCAAGCCGCTGACCCCTACCGCCAGGATTGCATGCCCCGGGTCGGTCATGCCGAGCAGGGCGTCGGCGTATTCCCCGAGGTCGCTGCACGGCGGCAACGGGTTGTTGCCGAACCCCGGCAGCTCCAGGGGCTGCACCCGGTAGCGCTGGAAGTGCGGCAGGGCATCGTCCCACCAGTCGGCGGCGCTGCCGTTGCCCGCCAGCAGGTAGAGAAGGGGCTTGCTCATCAACAGTCCTCAGGCCAGGTCGCGCAAGGCGCCGTCCAGGGTCGGGTAGCGGAAGGTGTAGCCGGCTTGCAGCAAACGCTGGGGCACCACGCGCTGGCCGTCGAAAAACAGCTCGGCCATTTCCCCGGCCAAGGCCCGCACTGGCGCCGCCGGCACGTGCAGCCAGACCGGGCGCTTGAGCACCGCGCCCGCGGTTTCGGCGAAGGTGGCCTGGCTCACGGCATCGGGCGCCACCAGGTTGTAGGTGCCCGACAGGCTCGGGTCGCTCATGGCCCGGGCAATCACCTGAATTACGTCGTCGCGGTGCACCCAGCTCATGATCTGCTGGCCGTCACCCATGCGCCCGCCGAAGCCCAGGCGGAACGGAATCAGCAGCGGCATCAGGGCGCCGCCAGGGCCGAACACCACGCCCAGGCGCAGCACCACCTGGCGCACGCCGAACGCCGTGGCGGGTTGTGCCGAGGCCTCCCAGCGGGCACACAGCTCGGCCATGAAACCCTCGCCACGGCTGGCGCTTTCGTCCAGGGTCTGGCTGGCATCGCGCACGCCGTAGAAGCCGATGGCTGAGGCCTGGATCCACAGCGCCGGCTTGTGCTCGGCGTTCTTCAACCAGGCCAGCAGCGCTTCGGTGGTGCTGACCCGGCTGGCCAGCAACTGTGCCTGGCGCTTGGCCGACCAGCGTGGCCCGGCCACGGGCGCCCCCGCCAGGTTGATGATCACGTCGAACTGTTCGCTGTGGCCCAGCTTGCTCAAGTCGCGCAGGCAACGCGCACGACCGTCGAACAGGTAGGCCGCACGCAGCGGGTCGCGGGCCAGCACGCTGACGCTGTGGCCGGCGTCCAGCAGTTGGTTGACCAGGGCTTCCCCGATTAACCCGGTGCCGCCAGTGACCAGGACCCGTTGGTGCTTGCCGCCGGCAAACGGGTTGCCCGGCAGGCCTTGGCGCTGCAGGCGCAGGGAGGCCAGGCCATCGCGGATGCCCGAGGCGGTGACGCCAATGGCGAACAGGGTCAGCAGCCAGCCGAGCCAGCCGAAGTCGATGCCCATCAGGGCCGTGGGCAAGCTCGACCACTGCACCAACTGCACGCCGTAGAGGGCGAAAAAAGCTCCGCCGTTGACCGCCAGCACGGTGTGCATGATGCGCTCGATGGCCGGCAGCTTGCGGCTACGGTCCTCGACCACGAAGTCCCAGAGGGTCAGGCCGATTTCCAGGGCAAACAGCACGGCGATCACCAGGGCCCAGGTACCGTGGAAGGCGAAGTGCGCCATGCCAAGAAACAGAACGCCGTAGAAGCTTGAGCGGATCGCATGGATCGCCAGCTCCAGGCGGGCGTTGTGGCGTTGTGGCAAGGCCACGGTGAGTTCGTGGTGATAGATCGTGTCCAGGGCGCCGAGGGTGCCTTGGACCAGCAACAAGAGCATGGCCCAGTGCAGCAGGGGAAGTTCAACCACGCAGAGGTCCTTTCAAAGTGGAGGGGCGGCGGTCATGGCGATAAAGCCAGAGCAACGGGGGCAACAGGGTGAGCAGGGCCAGGCTGTCGAGCCACAGGTGCGACGTCATCCGCGCCTGCCAGGAGATCCACATGTCCTGGGGCGCCCACAGCAGGATCCCGGCCATCAACCAGGCCCAGGCCGTGGCGCTGCGCAGGCGATGGCCCAGGTGCACCAGGGCCAGCAGGAACAGGGAATAACTTTGCAGGGTGGCGCCGAACAGGTTCAGCCACCAGACCTGCTGGCTGCGCGCCGCAGCGGGGGCCGCGCTGCTCCAGAAGGCCTGTTCGACACTCAGCAGATAACCCTCGAGCAGCGGGTGGCCGGCGGCCCAGGTCAGCACCCCGGCGACCAGCAGATGGCCCAGGGCGGCGGCGTACAGCCAGAGCACCAAGGCTCGGCGCAGGGACGAATCAGCGGGCAACATTCCGTGTCCTATGAGGTTCCATGGGGGCGGGGCAGTGTAACGATTTTTGCCGCCGTGAGCGCCTGCTAGAGCTTGGCTCGCCGATTTATCCCTCTAGTGATTCCTCTAGGGCTGCCACGTGGTTTTCGCCCCGCTGAGCTGGCGGTCGAGGAAGCTGGCCGCGCTGATCAGCGCCAAGTGAGTCAGGGCCTGGGGCGTGTTGCCCAGGTGACGGCCGTGGCTGTCGAACTCCTCGGCGTACAACCCCAGGGGGTTGGCATAGCGCAGCAGTTGCTCGAACTCCAGGTGGGCCTTGTCCACTTGGCCGGCTCGGGCCAGGCATTCGACGTACCAGAACGAGCAGGCGGCAAACGCGCCCTCGGTGCCGGCCAGGCCGTCGATACCGCTGTCGTCGTTGCGGTAGCGGTAGACCATGCCGTCGCGCACCAGGCTGTTTTCGATCGCCTTCAGGGTCGACAGCCAGCGCGGGTCTTTGGCGCTGACAAAACGCACCAGGGGCATCAGCAGCATCGAGCCATCCAGGGCCGTGCCGCCGATGTGCTGGACGAAATGCCCCCGCTCCTCGTCCCAGAAGTTGTTCCAGATGTCTTCATAGATCGCTTGCCGGGTCTGGTCCCAACGGGCAAAGGGCGCCGGCAGCGAGCGCTTCGACGCCAGGCGGATGGTCCGGTCCAGGGCCACCCAACACATCAGCCGCGAGTGCAAGAAGTGATGCTGTTCGCCGCGCATTTCCCAGATGCCCACGTCTTTTTGCTGCCAGGTCTCGCACACCTGATCCACCACTTCACGGGTGTGTTTCCAGCCCTCGTGGGAGATCGCCTCGCCGTATTTATTGACCAGGTACACCGCATCCATCAGCTCGCCGAAGATGTCCAGTTGCACCTGTTCCCAGGCCTGGTTGCCGATCCGCACTGGCCGTGCGCCGCCGTGGCCGGACCAGTGTTCGAGTTGGCTCTCGCTCAACTCCTGGCGCCCGTCGATGGCGTAGAGGATGTTCAGTTTGCTCGGTTGCCCGCAGCCGTCGCTGACCCGTCCTCGCAGCCAGCGCATGTAGGCGTTGGCTTCGTCGACAAAGCCCAGGCGCATAAAGGCGTAGACGGTGAACGAGGCATCGCGGATCCAGGTGTAGCGGTAGTCCCAGTTGCGTTCGCCGCCCGGGGTTTCCGGCAGGCCGAAGGTGGCGGCAGCGAGAATCGCCCCGTGCTTGCGCGAGGTCAGCAGCTTCAGGGCCAGGGCCGAGCGGTTGACCATTTCCCGCCAGCGTCCACGGTAGTTGGATTGGCCGATCCAGTCGTGCCAGAACTTCAGCGTGCGCTCCAGGGCCAGTTCGCTGCAGCCGGTGATGACCCTGGGGTCGTCGACGCCGCCCAGGATGAACTCGGCGCTTTGCCCCTGGTGCAGGACGAACTCGGCCACCGCGCTGTGCTGGTCGATGTGCAGCGCCTGGCTGCCGACCAGGCGCAGGCCCAGTTGGCCCTCGGCCTCGAAACACACCGAGCCCTGGTCGCTGCGGGCCCGGCTGGCACTGCGCGCGTAGTCGTGGCGCACCGCGCAGCGCAGGTGAATGGAGGCGCTGCCGCTGACCACCCGCAGCCGGCGGATCAGCAGCGGCAGGTCGTCTTCGCTATCACCCACCGGCAGCAGGTCGGTGACTTCCACCACGGCCTGTTCGCTCAGCCAGCGGGTCTGCAGCACGTTGCTGTCGGGCAGGTAGATCTGCTGGCGGCGGGCGTCGGGTAAGTCCGGCTTGAGCTGGAAGATGCCGGCCTCGGGGGTGTCGAGCAGGGCGCCGAAAATTGTCGGGCTGTCGAATTCCGGCCAGCAGAAAAAGTCCACGCTGCCTTGGTCATTGACCAGGGCAGCGGTGCGCAGGTCGCCGATGATGCCGTGGGCGTCGATCGGGCTTTGACGTTCCTGATGCCGTTCAACCATTGTCGCGAAACTCCGGATAGAGGCTCATGCCGCCGTCGATGAACAGGGTGCTGCCGACCACGTAGTCGGAGGCGTCGGAGGCCAGCCAGACCACTGCGTTGGCCACGTCCTTGGCGTCGCCGATGCGTCCGTAGGGGATCAGCTTGAGCAACGCCTGGGCCGCATCGCCTTCGGTGGCATCGCGGTTGATGGCGGTGCGGATCGCCCCCGGGGCAATGCCGTTGACCCGGATACCCAGCCCGCTGACCTCCTGGGCCAGACTGCGCATCAGCATCTCCACGCCACCCTTGGACGCCGCGTAATTGACGTGCCCGGCCCAGGGAATCAACTGGTGCACGGAGCTCATGTGAATGATCTTGCCCGCCGCCTTGGAGACGCCATTGCGGATGCCCTGCTCAGTGAAGATGCGCAGGGCGGCCCGGGCGCAGAGGAACTGCCCGGTGAGGTTGACGTTGATCACCTGGTTCCAGTCTTCCAGGGTCATGTCCAGGACCGGCGCGTCTTTCTGCAGGCCGGAATTGGCCACCAGGATGTCGAGGAAGCCGAAGGCCTCCAAGGTCTTGGCGAACAGCCGCTCGACCTCTTCTTCCTGGGACACGTCGGCGCCGATGGCAATCGCCCGGCCACCGCAGGCATTGATGTCGGCGGCGAGTTTTTCCGCAGGTTCGGGCTGGCTGTGGTAGTTGAGCACCACCGAGGCACCTGCGGCGGCCAGGGCCTTGGCCGCGGCTTCACCGATGCCGGAACTGGCGCCGGTGACCAGGGCCACTTGTTGATCAAGAGAGAGACGCATGGGGCGATCCTCAAATCAGGGAGCGTGATTAGCTGACTGATAAAGGGCGCCGGGAGTTCAGCGGACGGGGTCAATCCGCAGGTTTTTCAGGGAGGGGTGTTTTAGCGACCGGTTGTTGATGGCGGGGCATCTTCACGGCGCAGCCCGCGCAGGAGCAGTTGCAGGCCGCCCAGGCTCTCATCGAGTTTTTGCGCCGGCTGCTCGGCATTGGCGATCCACAGCGCCGCCTCCACCAGGCTGCCGTTGATCAGGCGTGCCAGGGCCATGGGCGCTGCGGCTTCGACCACCTGCGCCTGCATCAATTGGCTGAGTAAGGCGCCCAGGGTCTCGATGCACTGTTCTTCTCCCGCCTTGCTGTCGGCGAGTACCGCCCGCGCATCCTGCAGCACGATGCGCTGGATTTCCGGCTCCAGCGCCATGTGCAGGTAGGCACGACAGCGTTGGCAGAAAGCCTCCCAGGGGTCCGCCACCTGGCTGGAAATCGCCATCAGGCGTTGGTCCATCTCGCCGTCGATCTGCGCCACCACCGCCGCCAGCAAGCCTTTCTTGTCACCGAAATGGTGATAAAGCGCCCCTCGCGTCAGGCCGGCTTCGGCCGTCAGGTCGTCCATCGAGGTGTGCGCATAACCCAGGCTACCAAAGGCTTGGCGCGCACTGGCCAGCAACTTGGCACGGGTGGCTTCGATCATTTCGGCGCGAGGGCGTGAGCTCATGGCGGGTTCTCATCAAGGCAAAGAAGGCAAAGGTGAATTGACATACGCCGCGTATGTTCGCATTATTTCTCACATACGCACCGTATGTATTTTTACTGCAACGGCTATTTATGGCAAGTTGCAGGCCCCCTGCCGAGGTTGAGACTTCATGGTTAACCCTTATCGCGAGCTGTTCCGCGCCCCGGGCACTTGCGCCTTTGTCATCGCCGGGATGATCGCGCGCATGCCGATCTCCATGACCGGTATCGGCATCATCACCATGCTGTCCCAGCTCAAGGGCGGTTATGGCCTGGCCGGTGCCGTGGCGGCTACCTTCGCCCTGGCCACGGCGTTTTGCGCGCCCCAGGTCTCGCGCATGGTCGACCGCTTTGGCCAGGGCCGGGTGCTGCCATTGGCCGCCAGTGTCGGGGGCGGGGCGTTACTGGCCTTGCTGTTGTGCACCCGGTTGCAGGCGCCCACCTGGACCCTGTTCCTGTTCGCTGCCCTGGCCGGCTGCATGCCGAGCATGTCGGCCATGGTCCGCGCACGCTGGACCGAGGTCTACCGCGGCCAGCCCCAATTGCAGACCGCCTACGCCCTGGAGTCGGTGCTCGATGAGCTGTGCTTTATCATCGGCCCGCCGCTGTCGGTGGGCCTGAGCGTCGGGTTCTTCCCCGAGGCCGGGCCCTTGGTCGCACTGCTCGCCCTGGCCATCGGCGTCACCGCCCTGGTGCTGCAACGCGCCACCGAACCGGCGGTGCATCCCCATGAACCGCAGCACCAGGGCTCAATCATTCGCTCGGTGGAACTGCGCCTATTGGTGTTGCTGATGGTCGCCATGGGCACCACCGCTGGTGTGGTGGATGTGGTCAGCGTGGCCTTCGCCCAACAGCAGGGCCAACCGGCGGCGGCGAGCATCGTGCTCTCGGTGTACGCCATCGGTTCATGCCTGGCCGGCATCGCCTTCGGTGCCTGGAAACCGAACATCCCCTTGCCCCGGCTGTTTATGTACGGCGGCATCGCCACCGCCGTCACCACCTTGCCGTTGCTGATCGTGAGCAACATCCTCGGCTTGTCCCTGGCGGTGTTCGTCGCCGGCCTGTTCTTCGCCCCGACCCTGATCGTGGCCATGGCACTGGTGGAAAACATCGTGCCCCCCGCCAAACTCACCGAAGGCCTGACCTGGCTGGTCACCGGCCTGAGCATCGGCGTGGCCATCGGCGCCGCCAGCTCCGGCTGGCTCGCGACCACCATGGCGCCCGCAGCGGTTTCTGGGTGGCATTGGCGGCGGGTGCCGTGGTGTTGTGGACGGCCGTGCAGAGTTGTCGGCGCTTGAGCCGGCGCCCGGCGCAGCCCGACTAATTTGCGTTGGTCGCAATCCGTTCTTCATACACATAACTGATTGAGGTAAGTGCAGTGACCCAACTGACACTTCTTTGCCTGCCCTATTCCGGGGCCAGCGCCATGGTCTACAGCCGCTGGCGGCGCAAGCTGCCCGAGTGGCTGAAATTGCAACCGGTGGAACTGCCCGGGCGCGGGGCGCGTTTTGGCGAGCCGTTGCAGACCGATATTCGCGCTCTGGCCCGGCAACTGGCCGCCGAACACGCCCCAGCGCTACGCGGGCCCTACGCCTTGTTCGGCCATAGCCTGGGGGCCTTGCTGGCCTGTGAAATGGCCCATGCCCTGCGCCAACTGGGCCAACTCGAGCCGGTGGCACTGTTCGCTTCCGGCACCGCCGCTCCGAGCATGCGCAGCGAATACGACCGCGACCTGGCCGAACCCAAGACCGACGCCGAGTTGATCGAACAACTGCGCACCCTCAACGGCACCTCGGAAGAGATCCTGGCCAACCAGGAACTCATGAGCATGACCCTGCCCGTACTGCGCGCCGACTTCCTCCTGTGCGGCGGCTTCCGCCCGGCGCAACGCGCCCCGCTGAATTGCCCGGTGCACGTGCTGGGAGGCAAGGCCGACCGCGCCACCACCGAGCAACTGATCGCCTGGAGTCAGGAAACCCGCGGCAGCTTCTCCGTGGACATGCTGGCCGGCGGGCATTTCTTCATCCATGAGCACGAAGCCAAGGTGCTGCGCATGCTCAAGGATCATCTGGAGCCTCATCGGCGGCGGCATGCTCGACCTTCTGCCCTGGCGATCTGACGCCTTTGCCGGAATGAAAAAACCAACGCTGAGCGTTGGTTTTTTTATGCCCGCGTGTTGGCGACTTACCAGCCGCGCCCGGAATCGACCCAGAAATTCACCGACAGCGAGGTGGACACCGACTCCACTTGGTGGAACCAGCCTTCAGGCAGGAACAGCAAGTCGCCAGCCTCCAGCAGCACCCGCACGAACGGCACGTGCTGCGAGGCTGGGAAACGCTGGTAGTCCGGGGCATCGGGATTGACATCGCAGCCATCCAGGCCGCCCTTGGGCGCGGTGGACCAGGTGCCCAGGGCTTCACGGTGATGGGGCGCGGCAAGGGTGAAGCGTTTTTGCCCCCAGACCTGAGCGAACAGATTGTCGGTGTCATCACGGTGCAATGGGGTCAGCGTGCCCTTGGGGCCGATCCAGATCCGTGGCGAAATGAACTGGGAACGGTCGAAATAGGGCGGGAACTGGATCTGTTCCAGCAACTGAGCGGGAACGATGTTGTTGCCCATGTAGGCCGGCGGCGAGCCGTCCGCATTCTTCGCTGCCGGCTGCTCCAGAGACGCAATGAAGTCCGCCATGGACGTGGAGCGGAAATCCCGCTCGGTGGAAAAGGTCTTCTTCACGTAGTCGCCGTGGCGGGTGATGCCCTGCAGCTCGGCGAAATGCACCAGAGATTCTTCACGACTCATGTTGAACAGCGGCCAGTCCTGTAACGCATCGCTGATGACCAGGGGAATGCCGCCAGGCAGGTAATGATCGCGGAACTCGCTGAGTGACAGGCTCTGGCGTGAACGCCGCTCGACGCTGTGCAGCGCCGGCTGGGCGGCGGACACCTGCTCACTGAAGCGCGGCGGCGTCGGGTAGCGCTTGTTCATGTCGACTTTTTCGACCTTGTCGCCGCCTCGGCGCGCGCTGTCGATGATCTGCGGCAAGAGCGTCGCCAGGCCCATGTTGCCGTCGATCTTCAGTCGCCCGCTGGCAAACAGTTCTTCGACGTTGACACTGCCGGTCATGATCCCGAGAAAGTCCTGCTGAGCCACCGAGATGGTCACATCGGGCGCGGCGTGACGGCCAGCCGCGGTGACGGTTTCGGCTTTGATCTCGGACCAGAAGGCCAGCTGCGGTGCGAACACGAACTGAAAAACACCTTCGATGCCGACCGCACCGGCATTGGCAAACAGCTTGGACAGAATGGTGTGCAGGTCCACGGCGATCCCTCTTGATTGTGGTGTAGGCCTGGAGAGGGAACGAGTTTTTGCGAGGTAAATTTACCGTTATCGGCCACGTCTGGGCATCGAAGGTCTGTCGGGTGCTAGGGGCGATGGTCGGGAGCGCCAAGGGCGGCGCTCCGGTGCCAAAGGTTTTTACAGTGGGGCGAGGGTGTCGAGGATCTGCTTCGGGTCTGAACTCACTCCAGCGAGCGCCCCAGTCGCCAGTAGCCCATCAGGGTGATGGCGCGACGGTCCAGGCCGCGCTCGTTGATCAGGTGGCGGCGGATGGAAATCACAGCCGCCGACTCGCCGGCGACCCAGACGTAGAACTCGCCATTGGCCTGGCTGGCGCGCTCCCAGAGGATGTCGCGCTCGATATCGACGTTCTCCAGGGCTTTGTTTTTCTTGCTGCCGACTGTGGCCGCAGGCAGCTTGGCCAGCTCCCGGACGGCATGCAGCATCCCTTCGCCGTGGTGCTGCCGTAACAGGTCCCGTGGCAGCCAGTGCAGTTGGGTGGTGGGACCACAGCGCAGCGGCAGGCAATCAGCTTCATGGGGTACTTCGATAAAGGCTTGCACCTCCGGTGGATCGGGCTGATCGGCAAGCTGTTCAAGAATGCCGGCGATAGCAGGCAGGGCGGTCTCGTCGCCGATCAGCAGTACCTGGCGCATGCCCTCCGGCGGCTGCCACTCGTAGCCGCCCGTGCTGCCGGCGTAGTTGCGGTCCGGCGCCACCAATTGCAGTTGGTCGCCAACCCTGGCCTGGGTTGCCCAGGCGGACGCCGGGCCATTGACCCCGTGCAAGACAAAGTCCACATCCACTTCGGCCTGTTCGGCGCGCAGTTGGCGAATTGTGTAGGTGCGCATGGCTGGCCGTTTTTCCACCGGCAGTGCACGTCGCGCCGCGTGCCAATCGTGGTCGGGCAGATCGCTGGCCGAACCATCGGGGCTGGGGAAAAACAGCTTGATCCGCTGGTCGGCAGCCAGGGTATTCATTTCCTGCACGTCTGGGCCGGTGAACACCAGTCGGGTCATGGAGGGGCTGAGAGGGATGCGCTGCTTGAGCTCGACGTTGAACAGGCGATAGGCCGTGCGTTTCTTCAAGCCGGGAGTGACCAGTTTGTTCAGGCTTGTCATTAAAGAGTGGGCAAGTGACAGAGCGGACATGGGCGAGGCCTGCATGCAGATGGGCTTGTGAGTTAGACGAGCCGCCCGGGGGAAAAATTAACCGGGAGCGGGCGGTCTTTTCACTCCTGCCAGCCGCGTGCTGAGACGCTGTAAATCAGGGATCTGGGGGTTAATTTTTCAGTTGCTCCATCCGTTTTGTAGGGATAGCCGGGTAATGCCCGATAGCCAACATGTACGGATGAAACACGATGAATGCTGAAGATTCCTTGAAACTCGCCCGCCGATTCATAGGATTGCCGCTGGAAAAGCGCCGGCTGTTCTTGAAGGCTCTAGAGAAGGAAGGGGTCGATTTTTCACTGTTTCCCATCCCGTCCGGCGTTGAAGGCACCGATCGGCAAGCGCTTTCCTACGCCCAGCAACGCATGTGGTTTCTCTGGCAGCTCGATCCCCAGAGTGGCGCCTACAACCTGCCCAGCGCGGTGCGTTTGCAGGGAGCGTTGGACGAGGCGGCGCTGGAACAGGCGTTCGCGAGCCTGATCGCGCGTCATGAAACCTTGCGCACGGTTTTTCGCCAGGATGAAGACGGCCATGTGTACCGCCTGCCCGCAGAGCAGCCGCTGATCGTCGAGCGCCAGGACCTTTGCTCGCTGACCGCCGAGCAGCGGGAAACCCAGGTGCGGGAGGCCGCTCAAGCCCAGGCTCGTCGTCCCTTCGACCTCGCCACCGGGCCGTTGCTGCGGGTCGGGCTGCTGAAGCTTGGCGAGACCGAGCACGTCCTGCTGCTGACCTTGCACCACATGGTTTCCGATGGCTGGTCGATGGGGGTGCTGATCGAAGAGTTCAGTGCTTTTTACGATGGTCATTGCCAGGGCGAGCTGGCGACGTTGCAACCCTTGCCGATCCAGTACGGCGATTACGCGTTGTGGCAGCGCAGTTGGCTTGAGGCTGGCGAGCAACAGCGTCAGTTGGACTACTGGCAGGCACAACTGGGCGAGGAGCATCCGGTCCTGGCCTTGCCGACGGATTACCCGCGGCCGGCGGTGTCGAACCACGAAGGGGTTCGTCATGAGTTCGAGCTGGAAGCGGGGCGGGTCGAGTCCCTGCGTGCGTTTGCACGCAGCCAGGGCGCGAGCCTGTTCATGGTGCTGCTCGCCGGTTTCACCCTGCTGTTGCATCGTTACAGCGGCCAGAACGATGTGCGCATCGGGGTGCCGATCGCCAACCGCAACCGGCGTGAAGTCGAAGGCCTGATCGGTTTCTTCGTCAATACCCAGGTCATGCGTACCCAACTCGACCCGCAACTCACCGGCAGCCAGTTGCTGGCGGCGGTGCGTGAAGCCACCTTGGGTGCCCAGGCCCATCAGGACTTGCCGTTCGAGCGCCTGGTGGAGGCGCTGCAAGTCGAGCGCAACCTGGGGCGCAATCCTCTGTTCCAAGTGCTTTACAACCACCAGTCCGGCGTGGCCGAGGTGAGCAATCTACGGACCCGTTCCGGGCTGAGCATGGCGTCACTGCAGTGGCGCACCCGGCACGCACAATTCGACCTGACGCTGGACACCTTCGAGCGTGAGGGGCGCCTGTTTGCCGCCTTTACCTACGCCAGTGAGTTGTTCAGCGCAGCCACCATCGAACGCATGGCTGGCCATTGGCTGAACCTGCTCGCCGGGTTGGTCGATGATCCTCGGCAGCGTCTGGGCGAGCTGCAGATGCTTGACGCGGGCGAGCGCCAGCAAGTGATTTCGCAGGGTCGTCAGGGGGCGGTGAGTTACCCCCATCAGTGCAGCATTCACGGTCTTATCGAAGCCTGGGGCGAGCAGTCGCCGCTCACCACCGCTCTGGTGTTCGGCGAGCAGTCGTTGACTTACCAGCAGTTGAACGAGCGGGCCGAACGCTTGGCTGCCGTCCTGCAGGCACAAGGCGTCGGTCCGGACGTGCTGGTTGGCATCGCAGTGGAGCGCAGCCTGGAAATGGTGGTCGGCCTGTTGGCGGTGCTCAAGGCCGGTGGCGCCTACGTGCCCTTCGACCCGGAATACCCGCCTGAGCGCTTGGCGTACATGGCGCAAGACAGTGGCATCGCCTGGCTGCTGACTCAGGCTCACCTGTTGCAGCGCCTGCCGTCCATGGCATCGGTGCAGACCCTGGTGCTGGATGAGTACCTGGATGAAAGCCGGGCGCCCAGCCCTCTGCTGCAGCCCGTGGTCCTGTCGCCGGACAACCTGGCCTATGTGATCTACACCTCCGGTTCAACCGGTGCTGCCAAGGGCGTGACCATCAGCCATGGAGCGCTGGTCAACTACGTGCAGGCGGTGCTGGAGCGGTTGCCATTGGAGGGCGCGCGCAGCATGGCCGTGGTATCGACCATCGCCGCTGACCTCGGCCACACCACCTTGTTCGGCGCGCTGTGTTCCGGGCGCACCCTGCACGTGGTGCCTCTGGATACCTCACTGGATGCGGCGCGTTTCGGCCAGTACATGGATCGCCATGAGATCGATGTGCTGAAAATCGTCCCCTCCCATATCGAGGCCTTGCTGGCGGATGAATGGGCCGGGCAAGTGCTGCCCAAGCGCTGCCTGGTGCTGGGAGGCGAAGCCTGCTCCAGTGAATTGCTGCGGCGTATCGCGCAGGCCGCGCCCCAGTGCCGCGTGGTCAACCACTATGGCCCCACTGAAACCACCGTCGGCGCCCTGGCGCACGTGATAGACAGTCCGGCCCGCTTCGGTGTGAGCGTGCCCCTGGGTCGTCCGCTGGGCAATGTCAGCGCCTATATCCTGGATGCCTCGCTGCAACCGGTGGCGGTGGGTAATTACGGCGAATTGCACTTGGCCGGAGCCGGTGTTGCCCGGGGTTACCATCAGCGCCCGGGGCTGACGGCCGAGCGTTTTGTGCCGAACCCTTTTGGCCCGGCCGGGTCACGGATGTACCGCACCGCCGACCTGAGTCGTTACCAGGACAGCGGCGCGATCGAGTTCGCCGGACGTATCGATCATCAGGTCAAGATTCGCGGTTATCGCATTGAGCTGGGGGAAATCACCGCCAGCCTCCTGGCCCATGCCAGCGTGCGCGAGGCCACGGTGCAGGTCCACAGCGCCGGTGCCGACAAGCAACTGGTGGCCTATGTGGCGCTGGCCGCCGGCGAGGAGCCTGCGCAGAGCCTGAATGCCTTGCGTGAGCACCTGGCGCGCAGCTTGCCTGACTACATGGTGCCGGCGCACTTCCTGGTGCTGCCAAGCCTGCCGTTGACCCTTAATGGCAAGCTCAATGTGCGGGCCTTGCCGCCGCTAGAGGCGACGGACAGTGGCCGGCAGTACCGCGCGCCGATCAGCAGCGTCGAGCAGCAATTGGCGCAGATCTGGACCGAGGTGCTCCAGGTGGAGCAGGTCGGTCTGGATGACAATTTCTTTGCCCTCGGTGGTCACTCGCTGCTGGCCACCCAGGTGATTTCTCGTATCCGGCGCTTGCTGTCCGTGGAGATCGCACTGCGCAGCCTGTTCGAGACCCGCAACCTTGAAGAACTGGCGGCCCATGTCCAGTCCCAAAACCGCGGCAACCTTGGGTTGGGCGTTGTATCCCTGCCCCGGGACCAGCCGCTGCTGGCCTCTTATGCCCAGCAACGGCAATGGCTGTTCTGGAAGTTGAACCCGGAAACCGCGGCCTATAACACGCCGATTGCCGTGCGCTTGCTGGGGGCGCTGGACCTGGCCGCCTTGCAGGGCACCTTTGATGCTTTGGTGGCGCGCCATGAAACCCTGCGCACCACCTTTATCGAGTCCGGGGATGCACTGCTGCAGGTGGTCAACCCGCCTCATCGCGTGCCACTGGCCCTTGAAAGCATTGCCTCGGCAGCGCTGTCTGGTGCGATACACGCAGAAACCCAGGCACTGTTCGACCTGACCCACGGCCCACTGCTGAGGGTCAAGTTGCTGCAACTGGCCGAGCAGGAGCATGTGCTGGTGCTGACGTTGCACCACATCGTCTCCGACGGCTGGTCCATGGGCGTTCTGGCCCACGAATTCGTGTCGTTGTACCGCAGTTTCAACGTCGGGCAGGCGCCGACCCTGAGTGCCTTGCCGGTGCAGTACGCTGACTATGCCCAATGGCAACGCGAGACCCTGGCGCAAGGAGAGATGCAGCGCCAGATCGACTATTGGGTCGCCCAACTGGGCCATGAGCACCCGGTCCTGAGCCTGCCCACCGACCTGCCGCGACCCGCTCACGCGGCGCACCGCGAAGGGCGTATCGACTTTAGCCTGCCACCCGCCCTGGAACAGTCCGTCAGGGCGTTGCTCAAACAGCAGAACATGACCCTGTTCCAGTTCTTCCTGGGTAGTTTCTCGTTGTGGCTGGCGCGTTACAGCGGCCAGGACGACATCCGCGTCGGTATCCCGGTGAGTAACCGCAGCGGTGAAGAGCTTGAAGGCCTGATCGGCTTTTTCGTCAACACCTTGGTGTTCCGCGCGCAGGTCGACGGTCACCTGCCGGTGCGCCAGGCGTTGCAACAGATGCGCGACACCGCACTGGCGGCCCAGGCCCATCAGGACCTGCCGTTCGACAAGCTGGTGGAGGTGCTCAACCCTCAACGCACGTTGAATCAGAGCCCGTTGTTCCAGGTCATGTACAACCATCTGTCGACCCGTGGCACGGCCGTGACCAGCGACAGCCTGCCCGGCCTGCAAGCCCGGGAAATTCCTCTTGAGGGCGGCGCGGCGCAGTTCGACCTGACCCTGGAAACCCTGGAAACCAATCAGGGGCTGAATGTCTCGCTGATGTACTCGGCGGAGCTGTTCGAAACCGCCACTGCCGAGCGTATGGCGCGGCATTGGTTGAACCTGGTCGAAGGCATCGTCAAGGATCCCGGGCAGCCCGTGGCCCAATTGCCGTTGCTCGATGCGGCCGAACGGCATGGGGTGCTGGTGGCGCGCAATCCAGCGTACGCCGCAGACGCTGGCGATACCTGTGTCCACCGTCTTTTCGAGGCTCAAGCCCGTTTGACGCCCCAGGCCCCGGCCTTGGTGCTGGGACGTGAGCAACTGACCTATGCCGAGCTGGAGCAGCGCGCCAATCGGTTGGCCCAGCGTCTGCAAAACGCGGGTGCAGGGCCGGAGCGGCTGGTGGGGGTCGCCCTGGGGCGGGGCTTCGAATGGGTGATCGGGGTGTTGGCGATTCTCAAGAGCGGCGCCGCCTATGTGCCGTTGGACCCTGAGTACCCCGCCGAGCGTCTGGCCTACATGATCGAAGACAGTGGCCTGCAGTTGTTGCTGAGCGAGCGCGGGCAATCGGTGGTCGAGCGTTGCGGACCGACGGTGGACGTGCTCCTGGTGGACGACCTCGAGGTATCGGCCAGCCCGGTGACGGAGTTCGTCAGCCCGGCGCTGCCATCCGGTCTGGCTTACGTGATCTACACCTCCGGCTCCACTGGCGCACCCAAGGGGGTGGCGGTCAGTCACGGCGCCTTGGCCATGCATTGCCAGGCCGCTGCCGACCTGTATGGCATCCAGGCCAGCGATTGCTCGCTGCAATTCGCCTCCAGCAGTTTCGATGCGGCCGCCGAACAGCTGTTCCTACCGCTGATTCGTGGTGCTCGCCTGGTGTTGGGTGATGTACCGAAATGGTCGGTGGAGCAGTTGCTGGATCAGCTTGAACAGCACGCCGTCAGCGTGATTGACCTGCCGCCGGCCTATCTGGTCCAGGTCGATCAGGCCTTGCAGGCCCTTGGACGATCGATCTCGGTGCGGGTGTGCATCCTGGGCGGCGAAGCCTGGGACCGCAGTCTGCTGCGCCACTTGAAACAGGTTCGGCCTGCACAGCTGTTCAATGCCTACGGCCCGACCGAGGCAGTGGTCAGCCCGTTGATCTGGCCGTGCCCGACGGCGGATGACGGCAGCGGCTATGCGCCGATCGGCCGGCCGGTTGGTCAGCGCCAGGGGTATGTGCTGGACAGTTTTCTTGAAGCGCTGCCTGAGGGTGTGGCCGGCGAGTTGTTGGTGGGAGGGCAAGGCCTGGCGCGCGGTTATCTGCACCAACCCGCCTTGACCGCCCAGCGCTTTGTGCCGGACCCGTTCGGCGAGGCCGGTGGCCGCCTGTATCGCACCGGTGACCTGTGTCGTTATGGGCGAGACGGCAGCGTCGAGTACCTGGCGCGGATCGACCAGCAGGTGAAAATTCGTGGGTTCCGCATTGAGTTGGGTGAGGTCGAAACCTGCCTGCGTGACCTGCCCGAAGTGGTCGAAGCAGTGGTCCTGGCCCAGCCCGGTGCCGCCGGCCTGCAACTGGTGGCCTATGTGGTCGCCCGTGACGTGCCCGAGCGAGAGGCCCAGGCCGCGTTGCGTGAAGCGCTCAAGCAGCAGCTCAAGCAGCGGTTGCCGGCGTACATGGTTCCCGCGCACCTGCTGTTCCTTGAGCAGTTGCCGCTGAACATCAATGGCAAGTTGGATCGCAAGGCCTTGCCCGAGCCGGACATCAGTGAGCTGCAACTGGCCTATGTGGCGCCGCGTTCGGACCTGGAGCAGCGTATCGCTCAGGTCTGGCAGCAGGTATTGCGACTGGAGCAGGTGGGCGTCACCGATAACTTCTTCGAACTGGGCGGTGACTCGATCATTTCCATTCAAGTGGTCAGTCGCGCTCGGCAGGCAGGCATCCACTTCACCCCCAAGGACCTGTTCCAGTATCAGACCGTGCAGGGCCTGGCGAGCGTGGCCAGCGAAGGCGAGCAGGGGGTGCAGATCGATCAGGGGCCGGTCAGTGGCAGCATGCCGCTGTTGCCGGTGCAGCAAGCGTTCTTCGCGGAAAACAGCGTGGCACGGCATCACTGGAATCAGTCGGTGGCGCTCAAGGCCCTGGTTCCTGTCGCAGGCTGAGCTGCTGGAAAAGCCTTGTCGGCGTGGTGCAGCAACATGATGCCCTGCGTCTGAGCTTTCAACCTGAGGGCGACAGCTGGCGTGGGGTTTTCCCTGGCCCCTGCGG
>NZ_JALQCW010000113.1 GCF_023241715.1 Pseudomonas morbosilactucae | reverse complement strand
ACGCCGTGGTGCTGGCCAGCGGCACCTTCAACTTGCTGGGCAACGCCCTGGACAACACCCTGACCGGCAACGCCGGGGCCAACCGCATCGACGGCGGCGTTGGCGCGGACCTGATGCAGGGCGGCGCCGGCAATGACACCTACATCGTCGATAACGTCAACGACCAGGTGCTCGACAGCGGGGGCATCGACACCGTCGAAAGCAGTGTCGATTTCAGCCTGGACCTGCAGTCCGGCGTGGATAACCTGGTGCTCACCGGCAGCGGCAATATCGACGGCGAAGGCAACGCCCTGGCCAACACCCTCACCGGCAACAGTGGCAACAACGATCTGGACGGCCTGGGTGGCGTGGATACGCTCAAGGGCGGCTTGGGGGATGACAGTTACCGGGTCGCCCTGACGGCCAAGAACCTCTTGGAAGACAGCGTTATCGAGCTGGCCGACCAAGGCAACGACAGTGTTGAACTCTATGGCGGCACTACTGGCCTGGCGACGGTGACAATCACCCTGGGGGCCAACCTGGAGAACCTGGATGCCACCGACGACCCGGCCACCCTGGCCCATCAACCTGACCGGCAACGCGGCGGCCAACATCCTGATAGGCAGTGACGGTGCCAACATCCTCGATGGCAAGGCTGGCATCGACACCTTGATCGGCGGTTTGGGCGATGACACCTACGTGGTCGATTCA
>NZ_JALQCW010000112.1 GCF_023241715.1 Pseudomonas morbosilactucae | reverse complement strand
ATTCGATGGGGAATGGCACCGTCAGTGTTCCGTTATTTGCAATTTGAGAGCTTAAACCCCACTGAAGCACCAAGCCGCCAAGCCAGGTCGGGAAGGTGATATAGCCATTCGTCGTGAGACTGATCGCGAACCCTTTGCGGGCTTTCTTGGGGGTCAGCATCACCAGGTCGTTGGCGCCGTCCAGCATCTGCGCATCGCTGGCCACCTTCGCTGTTCCCTGATTGGCCTCAGTCGCCTGAGCGGCCAGCGGGGCAAGCGCTGCAACGTCGATGTTTCCCTGATTGATCGGCGCGTTCCAGGCCTTGATGCACCACATCACGGCCAGGTTGCGCGGACGCGTCTCAGAAGCGATGCGAGGCGCGCCGTTGGTGCCATCGGTTGCAGCCTCGTAGGTTCTCAACCGAGTGCCTGTTGCGCCTGGGGTTCCATTGTTTCCTACAAACTCCCCGACTCCGCCTCCCGTGCCGTTTTGCCAAATGGGGTTGTTGTGGTAGTGGCCTTGGAATGCATCGAGCTGCAAGGATCCAAGCGTCCGCCCAGCATCGACCCCGCGCCCATTGTCCCAGCCGCGCAGGAACTCGCCCCGCGAATCCGGCAAGCGGAAGTTGCCGGCACCCTCGTCGCCCTTGTTGAAGGTAGTGCCCAAGTACACGGCAAGATCGGGATAGGCTGCAATGCTCAGCAAACCGCCATTGACCTCAAGGAAGCCCGCAGGAACGGGGCCTTTCGGAAACGCCACCATCGAGCCCACAGGCAACGACGAGGCCTGAGCCACCAGCGCCTCGATCTCCGCCTTGGTGTACGTGTCGGTGATACCGTGCCCGGCCAGCGTGGTCGGGTTGGTCCCCGCGATCACCCGGCCGTATTTGTCGACAGTGACATTGGCATAGGAACCCGCGCTGATACCGGTCCGGCCCACGGCCATTTCAAATACCAGGGCCGTGGTGTCGAGGACAATCGGCCCATCGGTCACCAACTGCCAGACGCTATCGCCGTTGACCGTGCCCTTCTCGATGCTGACGAACAGACCCGGGGTCACCTCCAGGCTGCTGTCGGCATCCGTGGCCCGCTTCCAGACGCCCGTCGATGACACCACGTACAGCCCGTTGTCCTTGGCCTGAGTCTGATTTTTCACCAGCACCCGGGCATCCGCCGGCAGCAGCACCCCGTCGATGGTCAGCAAGCCACTCAAAACGATGTTGGCCGTGGTGGCCACCAGCGCCGAGTGCTTGAAGTCCAACTTGGCCAGGGCTTCGATCACCGCGTTATCGACATACTCGCGAGTCGCCAGGACCACCGCGGGGTCGATCTTCAGCACGATCTGCGCCGTGTTGGCCACGATGAAGTTCATGCGGATGATCTGCGTCTTGCCGGTGCCCTGGGCCAGCAAGGGCTTGAAGCTCGGCGCGCAGTTGGCCACCGCCACCATGTCGCCGTCGGCATCGTAGAGTGCGATCTCGCGGATCCAGCGGCCGCCCACATCGGACGGAATCACCTGCTCGGCGATCACCACGTTCGGGTTGGCCGGATCCGTACGCACCTGGTTGACCGGTGCGCGGCGCCATTCGTTGATCAGCCGGGTTTGCATGCGATCAGGAATGGGGTCGGTGTTATTGGCATCCCCCACCCCCATCTCCTTGAAGGTCCAAGGAACGCCCAGCGCCGTGGCGTTGGCCTGTTTTGCCTCCCCGACCGCCGTGAGGATGGCGAAAAACTGACTGTTTGAATCGATCATGAGTACACGTCCAGGGTGTCAATTTCATCTATGCACATGACCTGGCCATAGCGGCCGGTCACCTCGATATCCCGGGGGCTGGGCGGATAGACATCAATCACTTCGCCCTCCCCCACATAGGCGCCGAAGCCGATCATGCCGGAGGTTTCCAGGCTGATCGCCAGGCCCGTCATGTGCCGACTGACGGGCTTGGCGTCATCGATCAGCCGGGTCAGCTCCTGGTACATCTCCTCGCTGATGCCGGTGTCCAGCACCCCGACCTTGAGGGCAAAGGTCGCAGGCTCGCCCTCGGGCACCGTCTGCCACCACTCGACCACCTCAATCAGGTAGCCCAGGGGCTCGACTACTCGGCGCAGGGCGCCGATGGTGCCCTTGCGTTCATGGATGAAGAACGAGGCCCGAATGGCGTTGCGCTTTACGGCCTCGGACCAGCGCGGGTCCCAGCGATCCACCGACCAGGCCCAGGCCAACTGAGGCAGCAGATGCACTGGGCAGGTTGTGGGGTTGTAGAGGGTGCGCAGCAGGATCGCGGTGTCGCCGGCGTTCACGGCCTCAAGGGCTCGCTCCAGCGGCGTGCTGTTGATCGGTAAGAGGCTGGTCATCTCAGTCTCCCAGCGTGACGCTGTAACCCGTGCAGTACGCCGCCTGGGCTTTGCTCGGGGCCAGGTCCTGCCAGGCACCCAACTCAACCCGGGCTACGCCGGCCACGTGTAGCTGCGCGTCGATGGCCGAGCGTGCGACCTCAACACCCAGGCGCTTGCGTGGATTGATCCAGGCCACCAGCTTGCGCTCGGCCTCGGCCAGGGCAGCATCGCTTTCAGGGCCCGGGCCTTTCATGTGCAGCACCGCGTCGATGCGGTACGGCAACACCTGCGCGCTTTGCACCGTCACCCGATCCCCAAGCGGCCGCACGTCCTCATCGTTGAGCGCATCGGCCACCGTCGCCAGCAGCTCAGAGCTGGCCGTACCGTCGCCATCCAGGCTCAGCACGGTGACCGTCACCCACGCCGGTGACGGGCTTTCGGCTGCGGCATCCGCAACCAGGGCTGAAGCGTTACGCGCATGCAGGATGTAGCTGTTACGCGGCCCGGCCGTGGTCAGGCCCTCATAAGCCAGTTGCACGCGCTCGCGCAGGGCATCGTCCAGCTCCTTGACCTCCTCCACCGGCGGCACCGCCTGGGGATCCGCCGCCTGGACCACCAGGCGCTGCAGGTTGACGTTCGCCGCCAGGTGATCGAGGTCCGTACCCTTGGCGTGGGCCAGCAACAACGCCTTGGCTGCATCGTTGACCCGAGCCCGCAACTGCATGTCGCGGTAGGCTGCCAGCTCCAACTGCTTGACCACCGGGTCGCTCTCCAGGTTGGCCGTCCAGTTGTCGCCCATGTGCAGGCGAAACGTTGTCAGCTTGCCCTGGTATAGCTCTTCAAAGTCGAGGCTTTCCAGCACCTCCGGCGCCGGCAGCGCCGACAAATCCAGCGTACTCATGCCGTCACCTCCAATACCGCGCTATCCCCCAGGTACTGGCCTGTCAGTTGGAAGGTGATCTGGCCACCCACCAATGACACCACCAGCACCCGCTCCAACTTCAGGCGCGGCTCCCAACGCCCCAACGCCCGAGCCACCTCTGCTTGCACCGCGCTTTTCCAGCCGCCCGTGACGGGCAGATCGACAAAGCGCCGTAGCTTGCTGCCGTACTCCGGCCGCATCCGCCGGCTGCCCAGCGGCGTGCTCAGGATGTCCTCGATGGACTGCCGCAGGCGCTCAATGCCCCGACAGCGGCAAGCCGGTGCGGCGATCCATTCCGATCATCGTGTTACTCCTGCAGTTGCAGATCCGGGTGCG
>NZ_JALQCW010000111.1 GCF_023241715.1 Pseudomonas morbosilactucae | reverse complement strand
CATTGATGTGCCGGCGGCCGAAACCCACCAGGTCACGGAACCCCGGATGAGCACCAATGGCGACCCCCAAACGCTTGGCCTGTTCGATGGTGCGGCGCATGGTGCCAGGATCGCCAGCGTGAAATCCTATCGCTGGCAAGCCAGCGCCTACATAAACCTGCGCCTACAAACGGTGAACGGTGCAATGTCGTAGAGGTGACGCAGAACCTCCCAGGAGGCGTTCCCACGGGTGACCGTGGGAACGAGCAGCGGGCCTACAGGCTCAAGGTCGCGAGGCGGCCGGACAGGGCTTGCATGGCGGCGCTGACTTTATCCAGGGCCTGGGCGTCGCGGGCGTTGTCTTCGCTGATGCCGTGGATACGCACCGCCAGTTCGTTGATTTCCTGGGTGACGTGGCTCTGCTGCTGCGCCGCCACGGCGATCTGCTGGGCGCGTTGCGAGATGTCATCAAAGCTGGTGACGGTGCTCGACAACGCCGCCGAGGCGCCCGAGGCTTCGCCCACCGCTTGCCGGGTGCGTGACTCGCCGGCCTGGATCGCCTGCACCGCCTGGCGTGACGCCTGCTGCAAGGCGCCGATCATGCCGCTGATTTCATTGGCCGAGGTCTGGGTTTTACCGGCCAGGGTGCGCACTTCGTCAGCCACCACGGCAAAACCCCGGCCCTGCTCGCCGGCCCGGGCCGCCTCGATCGCGGCGTTGAGGGCCAGCAGGTTGGTCTGCTCGGAAATGGCCTTGATCACATCCAGCACCGCGCCCACTTGCTGGCTATCTTGTTCCAGGCGCTGCATCACCGCCGCGGCGGCGGCCATTTCCGTGGACAGCTGCTGGATCGACTCACTGTTGGCGGCAACTTTCTGCTGCCCGTCCTGCACCACCCGCAACGACTGGCGCGCGGTGTCGGCGCAGTTGTTAGTGTTCTGCGCCACTTCCAGGGCGCTGGACGACATCTGGGTGATGGCCGTGGCCAGTTGGGTATTTTCCTGGCGCTGCTGCTCGGCCCGCTGCGCCAAGGTGCTGCTCAGGTCCCCCAGGCGCCCGGCTTCCACTTGCAGGCGCTGGGCCTCGCTGGCGATGTTCTGGAGCATCTGGCGCAACTGCCCGGCGTAGCGGTTGACCGCCCCGCGCAAGGCCCCCACTTCGTCGGCACGCAGCACCGGCAACTCAGCGCTGCTGGTGGCCTGACCACGACTCAAGGCATCGATCTGCTCGGTGGTTTCTTCCAGTTGGCGGATGAATTTGCGCCCACCCAGCCAGGCCAAAAACAGCAACAAGGCCAGCAACGGCAGGAGGAACAGCAGGATTTCCGCGGTCAGGGCCCGGGCCAGCCCGGTGACTTGCTGCTGCGGGGTCACCAGGCCAATGGTCCAGCCGGTGCCGGGCATGGTGAACAGGCTGACGCGGCTGGGTTGTTGCAGACGGCCATCCTGTTCCAGGTCCAGACTGCGCACTTCACCGGGGCGCCCGATGCCGGCCGCCAGGGCCTGGGTCACCGGCTGCAACCACGGCTGCTGCTGGCTCAAGGCGCTGAAGCCGAGCATCTGCGCCCCGCTCTGCTTGGCCTCGGGGAAGTACAGGACGTTGCCAGCCTGGTCCAGGGCAAAGGCATAACCGCCGGTGACCGAACCCTGCTCCTTGAGGAAACGCGCCAGGTCATCCAGGCGCAGGTCGACCGTGGCCACCCCGGCAAAAGCGCCGCCCTGACGATAGGGCACGCTGCAGGTGGTCATGGGCACCTGGGTCACCGGGTCCTGATAGGCCTCGGACCACAGGCAGCGCCCCGGCGCACTGTTGCGCGCGCCGCTGTACCAGGCCTCGTTGTGGTAACCGGCACCGCCGGCGGCGTTGTAGTCATCGGAATACACCAGCGGCCCGGCATCGCTGCGGGCCCAGAAGAAACTGCGGCGCTCGACGCCCGCGGTGAACGCTCCCGGTTCCGGCCAGATACCGCCGCCGGCAATGGCTTTGTCGCCTTGATGGTCGATTACGTTGGGCAGGGTCGCCCGGTACAGCGCTTCGTCCTTGGGCAAACCTTCCACCAAGTGCGCCATGCTCGCGGTCATGCCTTCGATCCCCGCCAGTTGCAGGGCCAACTGGCGAACGATGGCGCTGCCGGTCTGCTCGATCAGCGCCGAGCTGGCGGCCACCACGCGGGGTTGGCCGCGCAAGGTCATCACGGCAAACACCGCCAGGGCGGTACAGAGCAACAGCAGCAGGCTGCCCAAGGTCAAACGGTGGGACAGGCGAACGGGTAACAAGGCCATGACAAACTCCGTAAAAATGGCACTGCGTGGGTGAACCACCTCTGCGGCCCGCTGCCTGTGCGGCGGCCGACACTCCTTGAGGTGTTGCCAAAGCGGTCCTTAAGGTTCAGGCACCACGGTGGCGCCCGGATATTGCCACATTGCCATCATCCAACACCTGGCTCTTCAGGCACGGGGGGCGGCCAGCAGGAAATTCCCCTGTTGCTCCACCGCTCCGGCCTCCAGGGTGCGCACCGGCGCCTCGTCCTTGAGGTTCACTCCGGACAATTGCCGGCGCCAGGCTTCGCTCATCAGGTACAGCAATTTGTGCGCCGCCATGGCGTAGCTCAGGCCTTCCAGGCGTACGTTGGAAATGCAATTGCGCGCCGCATCGTTGAGGCCCACACGCGGGGCGAAGGTGAAGTACAGGCCGAGGCTGTCGGGGGAACTGAGGCCCGGCCGCTCGCCAATCAGGATCACCACCATCCTCGCCCCCAGGCGCTCGGCCACTTCGTCGGCCACCGCCACCCGCCCCTGCTCCACCAACACCACCGGGGCCAGGCTCCAACCCTGGGCCTGGGCCAGTTGGTCGATGCGCTCGAGCATGGCCGGGCTGTGCCGTTGTACCGCCAGGGACGACAAGCCATCCGCCACCACCAGGGCCACATCGAACCCCTCGGGATGGGCCAGAGCATAGTGGTCCAGTTGCGCCGCCGAATCGCCGGACAGGCGCCGCCCCAGGTCCGGGCGTTGCAAGTAGACGTGCCGGTCCGGAGCGGCGCTGTGCAGGGTCATGACATCGCGCTGGCGCGCTTCAAGGCTGGCGCTCAGGGCTCGGTGATCGAACGGCAGGTGCACCGCGTCCCGGGCCTGGGCATGGGCGAACTGGAAGTCCAGCTGGGCCTCGGTGGGCAGGCTGGTGCCGGCGTGACCCAGAGCGATACGCGCCGAAGTCAGGCCGCGCAACTGGCGCCAGGCATCGGCCTGGGCCGGGGACGCGGGCGGGGTTTGGGAACGGTCACTCATGGCGGCTCCTCAGCTCAAGCGGGCCAGGGCCTGGCGGAACAGCGGCGGCACGCCCTGGCCCAGGCGCAGGCCGTTATCGTCCTGGCGCAGGATGTCCATGCGCGTCAGCCACGCCTCGAACTCCGGTGCCGGGCGCAAGCCCAGGGTCTTGCGGGCGTACAGGGCGTCGTGGAACGAAGTGGTCTGGTAGTTGAGCATCACGTCGTCGGAACCGGGAATGCCCATGATGAAGTTGATCCCCGCCACGCCCAGCAGGGTGAGCAAGGTGTCCATATCATCCTGGTCGGCTTCGGCGTGGTTGGTGTAGCAGATGTCACAGCCCATGGGCACGCCCAGCAGCTTGCCGCAGAAGTGGTCTTCGAGGCCGGCACGGATGATCTGCTTGCCGTTGTACAGGTACTCGGGGCCGATAAAGCCGACCACGGTGTTCACCAGGAACGGGTCGAAATGCCGGGCCACGGCGTAGGCGCGGGTTTCGCAAGTCTGCTGGTCCACACCATGGTGAGCGTTGGCCGACAACGCGCTGCCCTGGCCGGTCTCGAAGTACATCAGGTTGTTGCCCAGGGTGCCGCGCTTGAGGCTCAGGCCCGCTTCGTAGCCCTCGCGCAAAATCTCCAGGCTGATGCCGAAGCTGCTGTTGGCCGCCTCGGTGCCGGCGATGGACTGGAACACCAGGTCCAGCGGCACGCCCTTTTCAATCGCCGCCACCGAAGAGGTGACGTGGGTCAGCACGCAGGACTGGGTGGGAATCTCGTAATGGCGGATCACCCCGTCGAGCATCTTCAGCAACTCGCTGATGGCGCCGATGCTGTCGGTGGCCGGGTTGATGCCGATCATGGCGTCGCCATTGCCGTACAACAGGCCGTCGAGAACGCTGGCAGCGATACCCGCCGGGTCGTCAGTGGGGTGGTTGGGTTGCAGGCGGGTAGACATGCGCCCGCGCAGCCCAACGGTGTTGCGGAAACGGGTGACCACGCGGATTTTCTGCGCCACCAGCACCAGGTCCTGGACGCGCATGATCTTCGATACGGCGGCGACCATTTCCGGGGTCAGCCCCGGCGCCAGGGCCTTGAGGCTGGCGTCGGTGGCCTCGTCCCCCAGCAGCCAGTCGCGAAAGCCGCCCACGGTCAGGTGGCTGACCGGGGCAAAGGCCGTCAGGTCATGGCTGTCCATGATCAGGCGGGTGACTTCATCGACTTCGTAGGGAATCAGCGCTTCGTTGAGAAAGTGCTTGAGCGGCAGGTCGGCCAGGGTCATCTGCGCCGCCGCGCGCTCGGCGTCGCTGGCAGCAGCGACCCCGGCGAGAAAGTCCCCGGAGCGTGCGGGCGTGGCCTTGGCCAGCAACTCCCGCAGGCTGTCGAAACGCCAGGTCATGCCACCGATGCTGTGGGAGAAGCTCATGCCGGTCCCTCCTTGATCAGGCCGCCGCCACCGCAACCGCACCGCGACTGCGCACCAGGGTGCAGAACAGCGCGCCCACGGCCATCAGGCCCAGGAAGATCGCGCAGATCAGTGGGTTGAACCAGACCATGGCCACCAGGCACACCACGGCCAGGATCAGGGCAATGGCCGGTACCACCGGGTAACCCGGGGCACGGAAGCTGCGTTCCAGGTCCGGCTCGCTGCGGCGCAGCTTGAACAGGCTGAGCATGCTGACGATGTACATGACGATGGCGCCGAACACCGACATGGTGATCATGGCCGCGGTCAGGGTCATGCCCTGCAGGTTGACCAGGCCGTCGCTGAGAATCGCCGCGATGCCTACCACGCCACCGGCAATGATCGCCCGGTGCGGGGTCTGGAAGCGCGACAGCTTGGCCAGCGACGCCGGGAGGAAACCGGCGCGAGCCAGGGCGAAGAACTGCCGCGAGTAGCCGAGGATGATCCCGTGGAAGCTCGCCACCAGACCGAACAGGCCGATCCACACCAGCATGTGCATCCAGTTGGAGTTATTGCCCACCACCGCTTTCATCGCCTGGGGCAACGGGTCGTTGATGTTGGCCAGGGTGCGCCAGTCACCGACGCCGCCGGCAAAGATCATCACGCCGATGGCCAGCACCACCAAGGTCAGGATACCGGCCACATAGGCCCGGGGAATGGTGCGTTTGGGGTCCTTGGCTTCTTCGGCGGCCATGGCCGCGCCCTCGATGGCGAGGAAGAACCAGATGGCGAAGGGAATGGCCGCGAAGATGCCGCTGATGGCCGGCAGGCTGAAGGTGTCGGAACCGGCCCAGCCGCCCAGCACGAAGTTGCTGAAGCTGAAGCCCGGGGCGACCACGCCCATGAACACCAGCAGCTCGGCCACTGCCAGCACCGTGACCACCAGTTCAAAGGTGGCGGCGATGCTGACGCCGAGGATGTTCAGGGTCATGAACACAAAATAGGCGCCAATGGCGGCCATCTTCGGGTCCAGGGTCGGGTACTGCACATTCAGGTAGGCGCCGATGGCCATGGCGATGGCCGGCGGGGCGAAGACAAATTCAATCAGCGTGGCCAGGCCGGCGATCATCCCGCCTTTTACGCCGAACGCCCGCAGGCTGTAGGCGAATGGGCCACCGGCGTTGGGAATGGCGGTGGTCAGTTCGGTGAAACTGAAGATAAAGCAGGTGTACATCACCGCCACCATCAACGTGGTGACCAAAAAGCCCAAGGTCCCGGCCGTGCCCCAGCCGTAGCTCCAGCCAAAGTACTCGCCGGAAATCACCAGCCCTACGGCCAGCCCCCACAAATGCAGGGTTCCCAATGTCGGTTTGAGTTTTGTAACAGTCATGAGTGTGCACCCCGGTAGCCAAGCGACGGTATTTGCCTGACAGCGAGAATAATCACCGTCGCCGCGCCAAGGCTTGACCCGAGAACGCGGGTTTTGTCGTCCAGGGTCAAGTTTTTCGGGCCGTTGCGCCCGATGCTGCATGCTGGCGCATGAATCCCGGGGCATGCTTCATATCGGGTCAGCTTTTAGCGGCGTTCACGGCGCTGCCAGCCAAAGCCGAAACGCAGCGCCGGCTGCCTACAAAGCAATGACGCGGAACGCACCCTGGAAGCACTCCCACGGGGACCGTGAGAACGAGGTCGCGGGGGTCAGGGCTGCCACCGTTCGACCCAGGCGCGCCTCGCCTGAGGCCTTGGGTAGCAGCACGCCGGCATTCGCGCCAGGCCTCTTGGCTGGCTAAACCCGGCTCGCGCCATCCCCCGTCGACAAGTCAAGACCGGGCCTGTGGCCCTGCCCCGAGCGCTGGCGGATCAGGACGGGCGGTCCGGAACACGTAACAAGGTATGACATTTGCTTGAATGAAATTCATACACAGCTTGATGGCCCTTCACTTCCATGCACCAGTCCCTGTTCTCACCTTCGACGTCGCACGCCCCCGGCACCAGCAATTGCGGGGTGTTGTCGGCGGCAGCCAACGGCCTGGACGGCTTTATCGTCCAGCACGGCGGTGACCTGGACCGGGTCTTCGGCTGCTCCGGCATCGACCCCGAACAGCTGCTGCACCCGACCCTCAGCCTGCCCCTGCCCAACTACTGTCGGGTGCTGGAAGAGGCCGCGCGGCAAACCCATTGCGACAATTTCGGCCTGCGTTACGGCCAGCAATTTCAGCCCCAGGCCCTGGGCTTGCTGGGCTATATCGGCTTGTGCTCGGCGACCCTGGAAGAGGCGCTGATCAACTTTGCTGCGGCCTTCCCCTTTCACCAGCACAGCAGCCTGATCCAGCTGGTGGACCAGGGCGACTGCTACCGCTTCGACTATCAGGTGCGCCACGGCGCCATCAGCGAGCGGCGCCAGGACGCCGAACTGACCATGGGCATGGCCACCAACCTGGTGCGCCATGTACTCGGCGCCGACTGGGCACCGCGGGAAGTGGCCTTCGAACACGCCAAGCCCCTGGACTGGCACGAGCACCGCGAGGTGTTCGGTGCCGAGGTGCGCTTCGGCCAGGGCTGCAACAGCGTGCTGATTCCCAAACAGGACCTGGCCGGCCAGGCCATGCCCGGCAGTGACCCGATGCTGCTGATGCTGATCAAGGACGCCATCCGCCAACTGGGCGACGGCGGCAGTGAGAACGGCCTGCTGGACCAGGCGCGCCAGGCCATTCTGGCCATCCTGCACCTGGGCGAACCGGCGCTGGAGCACGTCGCCCACACCCTGGGCCTGTCCGAGTGGGCCCTGCAACGCAAGCTGCGGGACCAGGGCCTGAGCTTTACCCAACTGGTGGACCAGATCCGCCAGGAGTCGGCGATGAACCACCTCAAGCAACAGAACCTCAGCGTCACCCAGCTCGCGTCCCTGCTCGGCTACTCGGAAACCAGCGCCTTCTCCCGGGCCTTCAAACGCTGGTTCGGCCTCAGCCCCAAACAGTGGCGCAGCGCCGGGCACGCCTGACGGTCAGGCGAAGATTTTCAGCAGCACGGTCGCCAGGATCACCGTAGAGGCCCCGCCAATGCGCGTGGAAATCTGCGCGAAGGGCATCAGCCCCATGCGGTTGGACGCCGACAGAATCGCCACATCCCCGGTGCCGCCCAGGCCGCTGTGGCAGCAGGTGACGATGGCCGATTCGATGGGGTACATCTTCAGCAGGTTGCCGATAAAGAACCCGGCCAGGGTCATGGCCACCACCACCGACGTGCAGACCACCAGGTAACCCACGGAAAACACCTTGACCACGCTGTCCAAGGGCACATAAAGCATGCCCAGGCCGATCATCACCGGCCAGATAAAGGCCGTGGACACCAGCTTGTAGAACGACTTGCTGCCCTCCTCCAGGTTACGCGGCAGCAGTTGCAGGTATTTGCAGGCCACCGCCGCCAGGATCATCATCACCGGCCCCGGAATACCCGCCACTTTCTCCAGCAGGCCGCCGAGGATGAAAAAGGCGCAGATCAGCAGCACCCCGGCGCCCATGTAGCGATAGTCAATGCCGCCACTGGCCTCCTCCTGAACCTGGAACGCATCGTTCTCCGCCTTGGCGCGGATCAGCACACCGTCGCCGTTGAGCGACGGACGCTTGAGGGCCAGCCGCGCCAGCACCCCGGCACAGATGATTGCCACGATATTGCCCACCACTGCCGCCGGCACCAGCTGCGCCACGTACTGTTCCGGGGTGCCGCCGAGGATCGCCGAATAGGCCAGGGACAGGGGCAGGATGCCCTCGCCGATGCCGCCGCCAATGATCGGCACGATGATGAAGAAGAACGTGTGGTAGACGCTGTAGCCGAACAGCGCACCGACCGCGATGCCCGCCGCCACGGCCGCCAGGGTGCCGACCAGCAACGGCACGAACATGCGGATCATGCCCTGCACCAGGATGAAACGGCTCATGCCGAGGATGCTGCCCACCACCAGGCTGGCGATGACGAAATACAGGAAGTTGGCCTCCTTCATCAGCATCTTGGTGGCGTCGATGGTGGTGCTGCCGAAGAAGCCGTAGAACACCAGCACCGAAGGCAGCATCAGGCACAGGATGGCGCCGCCGCCAATCTCCTTGAGGATCGGCAGGCGCTGGCCCAGTTGGCCGAAAAACACGCCCAGGGTCATGATCACGGCCAGGCCGCCAATCATGTTTTTCGGCAGGTAACCGAAGTGCGCGGAGAGGAACACGATCAGCGCGATGCCGATGAAATACGGCAGGGGAATCACACCGATTTCATAGTCGCGCAAGCTGCGCAGGCAACGGCCGAAGGCATTTCTGTCTGCAGGGGAAACGGGGGTGTCGAGGGAGTCGTTCATAGGGTCACCTGATACGCAAAAACGGGAACGGCGCGTGGCTCAGCGGCACGCCGGGAATTGGGCGCGAACAGGTGATCGTCGGGGGCACAGCGATAGCCGGGCGAAGGATAGGGACAACAGGCTCATGACGGTTTCCTCTGTTTGTTTTTATCTGAGGATGAACGGAACGCTCACAGTTCAATGCAGCGTCAGAGGGATGCTATGCTGGCCTTTTGGTTAAATAAACACGCTAATCATGAGCACTACAAACACACATCGTGTGCAATCACCCCTCCCGGAAGACCTACGGGTATTCCTCGCGGTGATTCGCAAATCCAGCTTTGCCAGCGCCGCGGATGAGCTGGGGTTGTCCCCGGCCTACGTCAGCAAGCGTATTCAGATCCTCGAGAAAACCCTCGGCACCCGGCTGCTGCATCGCACCACGCGGCGCATCGCCCTGACCGAAGCCGGGGAACGCACCCAACGCTGGGCCGTGCGCATCCTGGATGACCTTGACGAGTTCATCGGCGAACTCTCGGAAGCGCGCAAGGCGCCGCGGGGCTTGCTGCACCTGTGCAGCAGTTTCGGCTTCGGCCGCAACCACGTCGCCCCGGCCGTGGCGGAACTGGCCATGGCCTACCCCGACCTGGAAATCCGCCTGGATGTGTTCGACCGGGTGGTGGACATCATTGCCGAAGGCTTCGACCTGGAAATTCGCGTGGGTGACGACCTGCCGGGCCAGCACATCAGCCGGCCCCTGGTGGCCAACCAGCGCGTGCTGTGCGCCACCCCCGACTACCTGGCGCAACGGGGCACGCCACAGAGTTTGCAGGACCTGGACCAGCACGATTGCCTGGTGCTCAAGGAGCGCAACAACCCGTTTGGCGTGTGGCACCTGCGCAAGGGCGCGCGTGAGGAAACGGTGCGGGTCAGCGGCCCGCTGTCATCCAATAACGGCGAGATCGTCTTGCAGTGGGCCCTCAAGGGCCGGGGGATTCTGTTGCGCTCGATGTGGGACGTGAAGCCGCTGCTGGACCAGGGCAAGCTGGTCCAGGTGCTGCACGACTACAGCCAGAGCGCCAACGTCTGGGCGGTGTACCCGACACGCCTGGCCGACTCGGCCAAGCTGCGGGTGTGCGTCGAGTTTCTTGAGGCGCACTTCAAGCACCTGTCGCCCTGAACCCGGCGCGGAGCCGAGCCGAGCCGAGTCCAGGCAGGTTTCACGCCAGCCAGGGATTGGCCAGCAGGTGGGCTTTTTCGAAACGACGGATCGCCTCGGTACGCTGCAAGGTGCTGCCGATGGCGTCCAGCCCCAAGAGCAAGGCGTCCTTGCGCAACGGGTCGATGTCGAACGCCAGGACCTGGCCATCGTCCAGGGCAATCTGCTGGGCCTGCAGGTCGATGCTGATTGCCTGGTGGCCCGGCTTCGCGACCTGGCTGCCCAGGCGCTGCAATTGCGCCTCAGGCAGTTGAATCAGCAACACCCCGTTGCGCTGGCAGTTGTCGAAGAAGATCCCGGCGAAGCTGGTGCCGATCAGCGCCCGAATCCCCAGTTGCTTGAGCCCCCAGACGGCGTGCTCGCGGCTGGAGCCGCAGCCGAAGTTGGGGCCCACCACCAAAAATTGCGCATCGGCCCAGGGTGCCTGGTTGAGGATGAACTCGGGGTTGGGCCGGCCATCGGCGAGAAAGCGCAGGTCAAAGAACAACCCGCGATCCAGGCCGGCACGGTCAATCCCCTTGAGAAACTGCTTGGGCATGATCACGTCGGTATCGACGTTGGCCGCCAGCATCGGCGCGGCATGGCCGCTGACCACAGTGAAAGGCGTCATCTCAATACTCCCGGGACAGACAACGGACATCGGCCAGGCGGCCACTGATAGCGGCGGCCGCCACCATCGCCGGGCTCATCAAATGGGTGCGCGCACCCGCGCCCTGGCGGCCTTCGAAATTGCGGTTGGTGCTGGAGGCGCAGCGATCCCCCGGGGCGAGCACGTCATCGTTCATCGCCAAACACATGGAACAGCCGGACTGGCGCCATTCGAACCCCGCCGCGATAAAGATATCCGCCAGCCCCTCGGCCTGGGCCTGCTCGCGCACCAGGGTCGAGCCGGGCACGATCATGGCCCGCACATGGGCCGCCACCTTGCGCCCGCGAACCACGCTGGCGGCGTCCCGCAGGTCTTCGATGCGGGCATTGGTGCAAGAGCCGATAAAGGCGTGGCTGATGGCGATGTCGGTCAAGCGCTCACCGGCTTCCAGGCCCATGTAGCGCAAGGCCCGTTGCAGGTCCTGGCGACGGATCAGGTCACTTTCCGCCAAGGGGTCGGGCACCCGCTCGCCAATGGCCAACACCTGGTCGGGGCTGGTGCCCCAGGTGACCATGGGCTGCAGGGTACTGGCGTCCAGGACCACTTCCAGGTCAAACGCCGCCCCCGGGTCGCTGTACAAATCGGCCCAACGTCGCAGCGCCTGCTCCCAGAGTTCGCCCTTGGGTGCCCGGGGTTTGTCGGCCAGGTAGGCGTAGACCTTGGCGTCCGGCGCCATAAAGGCCCCGCGTGCGCCCGCTTCCACGGCCATGTTGCAAATGGTCATGCGCGCCTCGACGCTCAGGGCATCGATGGTGGAACCGGCAAACTCGATGGCGTAGCCGGTGGCGCCGGACGCGCCAATGCGACCGATCAACGCCATGATGATGTCCTTGGAGGTCAAGCCCGCGCCCAGGATGCCTTCAACCTTGACCCGCATGCTTTTCAGGCGTTTGTAGACCAAGGTCTGGGTGGCCAGCAGGTGCTCGATCTCCGAGGTACCGATGCCGAAGCCAAAGGCGCCCAGGGCACCGTAGGTGGTGGTGTGGCTGTCACCGGCGGCGACCACCATGCCAGGCAAGATAAACCCCTGTTCGGGGGCCACCACGTGCTCGATGCCTTGGCGCGGGTCCAGCACGTCGAACAGTTCGATGCCGAAATCCAGGCAGTTCTCGGTGAAGTACGACACCTGCCGCGCACCGCCCGGGTCGGTCATCGCGGCATTGCGCGCCGGGCTGGTGGGGTTGACGTGGTCCACCACCGCCAGGGTCGCGGCGGGTCGCCACACCGGGCGCTTGGCCTCGCGCAGGCCGCTGAAGGCCTGGGGGCTGGTGTACTCGTTGGCAACCTGACGGTCGATGTACAGCAGCACATGGCCGTGATCGTCCAGGGTGCAGACGGTGTGGGCATCAATGTGCTTCTGGTAGAGGGTTCTGGGCTGACTCATGGCAGGCTCGCTATTGAATTGTTGTGCGAGAGTCCGAAGACATCACGGTCACAGCGCCTTGGCGGCGTGTTCGTGCCCAGCATATTCACTTCATATCGCGCATCAATGCCGAGAAAGTGTTTTTAAAGTTCACGATTCGTGTTCTATACAACCACCCTGAAGATCGATCCGCAGCGTCCGGACCCAGCGTTTATCAAAGTAGATAGAGGGTTGGAGCGGCGGGCGGGCCGGCTGCATAGCCAGCGGCCCGGCCCACCGGGCCCGTCAGTTCGACTGCGGGTTCATGTAGCGGTCGAAGTTCTCGATGTAGTCGGTCAGGTTCTCTTCCATCATCAGGCGGAATTCTTCGACGAAGTAATCCACGGCCTGTTGCTTGGCCGCTGCCAGTTCCTCGACGTTACGGCAACCGCAGGCACTGACCCAGGCACTGAAACGCGCGTTGGCGTACATCAGCGACGCGCTCGACTTGCCCCGGCTGCTGTCGGCGATATGGGTGTTTGCCAGCTCGATAATGGCGTCGGCGCGGTTGTAGAAGTCCTGATCGATTTCGTTGGCCAAGGGGCGTTCCTCGTTGCGGTGGGATCAATAAAGCGCGGCAGTATAAGAGGTTTGCCCTGCCGGGCCGATGGCTTTTACAGGCCGTCTGTTTGATCGTCGTGCGCAGGCGGGGAGTGAGAAGCGCCGCCTACCAGGACTTGCGCTCCACCAGCGGGCACGCCACCCGGTGAATGAACGGTTCGTCACGCCCTTCGATCACGTGCAGGGCCGCACGCCGGCCCATTTCGTAATACGGCAGTTGCACGGTGCTCAACGGCGGGTAGAACAGCTCGGCGACGCCGATCATGTTGTCATAGCCCAACACGGCGACGTCTTCGGGAATGCGCAAGCCGCGACCCAGCAGGTACTGGTAGGCCACCAGGGCGATACGGTCGTTGCCACACACCAATAGGTCAAACGCCGGCCGACCGTCCTCACTGTGCAATTGCTGCTCCAGGGCACCGATGGTTTCCCCGTAGGCGTCATCGGTCGACAGGTCGTACTGCGCCACGTCCGCCAGGGGCAACTCAGCTTCCGCCAGGGCCCGCGCCAACCCTTGCTGACGCAGGCCCCAGGCCAGGCTGCTGCGGGGCAGGTTGAGGCAGAACGGCCGTCGGTAACCCTTGCTCAGGGCCTGGCGCATGGCCTGATACTGACCGTCTTCGTCGTCCGGGACATAACACGCCACCCCGGGCGCCGCGCTCACGCAATTGCTGAGCACCAACGGCAGGCTGCGCAGCGCCGGGGGAATGTCCACGGTGCGCAATTGCATGGCACTGAAAATGATCCCATCCGGTTGATGGGACAGCATCAGGTCGATGGCTTGGGCAGTGGGCGGGGTTTCGAAGACGTTGAGAATAAACACGTTCCAGGCATTTTCCCGGGCGGTGCGCTCCAGGGACAGCAGCATCTCAACGGCGAACGGGGTGGTGGCGGTGTCGAGGGCAAAGACGCCGATGGTCTTGCCGCGGGAGTGGCCGCCACGGATCTTGCGCGCCGAAAGACTGGGGACGTAACCCAGGGTTTCGATGGCTTGACGGACTTTGTTCAGGGTTTCCTGATTGAGCTTTTCCGGGGTGTTGATCGCCCGGGACACGGTCATGAAGGACACGCCCGCCAACCGTGCGACATCTTTGACTGAAGCCATGTGCCGATGCCATTGCCTGATCTGGCCGCGCATCATGTCATGCCTGGCAAAAACCTGACAACACGCGGCCTAGCCAGGCGGGCATCGCTCAGAGCTGGAGGTCGGCCAGCTCCCAGCCGCGAATCTCACCCATCGCCCCTGCCCCATTGAGCGCAAACACACTGATCCCGAGGCTGTCGGGGTCCGGGTAAATACGGCTGCTGAGGCTGTAGGCACCGTCATCGACAAACACTTCGATGGAGGAGCGATCGAGGAAGATCCGCAGCGCGATCCGAGTTTGCCCAGGGGCCACCGGCACACTGCGCACACCGCTGACGCCGGCCCCCGAGTGTTGCCGGTCGAGCACCAGGCGTCGCGCCATGGCGTCGAAATACAACAGTGTCTGCTGCTGATGATCGGCGCTGCAACGCACGGCCAGGCCAAAGCGTTCCGCGCTGCTGGCGGCCAGGTCCAACTGCAACTCCAGTTCCAGCAACGCGCCGCCCATTGCCAGGGACCGACGCTGGGAAGTCAGGATGCCCACTTGCTCGCGGTGTGGCGTGCGACGCAACGCGGTCAGCTCCCGGGCCGGGCGCATGCGCAGGCGCTCGCCGTCGCGGCTCAACTCCCGGGGCAACGACAGCGCACCGCACCAATGATGAGCCTGGCTCGGCATGGGACTGTCCCACATGTCCATCCAGGCCCAGAGCAGGCGTCGGCCATCCGCCGCCAGCAGGGTCTGGGCGGCGTAGAAGTCGTGACCGTGATCCAGCTCGTACAGTTCTCCGCACTCGGAGAAATGCCCAGCATCGTCCAGCAGGCCGAATCGATAGCTGTTCTGGTAGCGGTTCCAGTTGTCATAACCACTGGGTTGCAGGCCTTGGGGCGAATAGAGCAACACATCGACCCCGTCCAGCTCGAACATGTCCGGGCACTCCCACATATAGCCGTCGGGGTCGCGCTGGCCCGCCAAGGCACACGCCAGGAAATGCCACTGACGCAGGTCCTCGGAACGATAGAGCAGCAACTGCGGGTCATCACCGTGGCGGGCGCCCAGGGCCATCCACCAGTGCTCGCCGCGCCGCCAGACCTTGGGGTCGCGAAAATGCATGATCTGCGAATCGGGCGCCGCCTCGATCACCGTCCCGTGCTTGGTGAAAACCAGGCCGTCGGTGCTGCTGGCCAGGCACTGGACCTGGTGGATGCGCTGGTCATCCCCAGGTTCGCCCAACCAACGGTGCCCGGTGTACAGCAAGTACAGGGTGTCGTCGGCGACCACGGCGGAACCGGAGAAGCAGCCGTCCCGGTCGTACTCGTCGCCGGGCGCCAAGGCGATCGGCAGATGCTCCCAGTGCACCAGGTCACGGCTTTTCGCATGGCCCCAGTGCATCGGGCCCCATTGCGCCGAATAGGGATGGTGCTGATAGAACACGTGGTACTCGCCGCGAAAATACACCAGCCCGTTGGGGTCGTTCATCCAACCCGCCGGCGGCGCCAGGTGATAACCGAGGCGATAGTCGTCACGGCGTCGGGGCAATGTGTTGTCCAGGGCGCGATGGGCCTGGTCCAGCCGTTCAGAGGGCATGGGGGAGTCCTTACAAAGGTTCATAACGGGGTGACTGACGGGGCATTGGCAGGCGACGCCTCCGCGACGCGGGCCTGGGGCGACGGGCGCGGCGGGTCGGCCCGCAGCAAGGTCCAGGACAGCAGCAGGCTGGCGCACACCAGGCCCGCCATCAGCAGGTAGACACTGGCAAAACCCAGGTGGTCGTAGCCGTATCCCACCAGGGGCGACAGCAGCATCGCGGTCAATTGCTGGGCGAACTGGAAGCCCACCAGGTAGATGGACGCGGACAGCCGCGAGTCGAAATTCAGGGCAATGTATTTGAAGACCGAGACCAGCAGGATCGGCACTTCGAGGGCGTGCAGCATCTTGCAGGCGCCGATGGTCCAGGCTTCGCTGGCCAGCCCGGAGCCGAGGATGCGCACAAACATGATGCTGCCCGCCAGGATCAACCCGTACTTGGCCCCCGTGCGCCCGACCACCCAGGGCGCGAGCAGCATGCAGGCGGCTTCGAGCAGCACCTGGGAAGAGTTCAGGTAACCGTAGGCGCGGGTGCCCTCCTCCGGCGTGGCGAAAAACGAAGAGAAATACACCGGAAACTGCTGCTCGTAGATCATGTAGATGCCGCACACCCCGGTCAGGTACAGGCTGAAGGCCCAGAAGCGCGGCAGGGTGAACAGCCTCCACAAGTCATTCAGGCGTACCGGCGCGGCGGGCGCGCCGCTGCTGTGGATGGGGTGATTGGCGAACGACCGGATGTCCAGCCGCGAGAGGATCAGCAGGAACACCGCACCCGCGGCACTGCTCATGTAAAACGCGATGTCCGGGTCAATGTTGAACACCACGCCGACCACCCCGGTCGCCGAGGCCCAGCCCAACGATCCCCACATCCGCGTGATGCCGAATTCGAAGCCCGCATGGCGCGACAAACGCTCGGTGTAGGACTCGATCACGCCCACCCCGGCCAACATGGCCAAGGCCAGGAATGCCGCGCCAACCACCGCCCCCAGTACCACGTTCTGGGCCAGCAAGTTGGCGTAGACATGAATCGCGAACGGCGCCGCGCAGCACAGCAGCAAGCCGATCCACACCAGCAGTTTTTTCGACAGGCCGAGGCGATCCTGGAGTGCGCCATAGAACGGTTGGATCAACAGCGCGGCAACAGCGTTGGCCGCGAACACAAAGCCGGTTTCCGTGCCGTTCAGGCCAATCTCGCGGTGCAGCCAGATGGAGAACAGGGAGTAGCTGGAAGACCAGGCGAAGAAGAAAAAGAACAGCAGCCCGCTGATAAGCCAGTACTCGCGTTTGACTGACAACTGCATATGACGCCTCTCTTGTTTTTATCTAAGTTAACGTTAACATCTCACTCCATTACGCGTCCTCCAAATGCTCGCTGTCAAGCATTTCCCAGCACCACGGTGCACGGCAACTTGATGCTCGCTTCGGGTGAAAGGCCCGTATTTGCTGGCCCCCACTACAAAAACAAAAGGGTTGAACATGACGTTTACGACTTCCAGGCCCCTCGCCGGCCTGTGCTTGCTGGCGCTTTCGCCACAGCTGTTCGGTGCACCACCGCCCAGCCTCGAAGAACGCCTGGCCCGACTGGAAAGCCGCACCACCCAAGCCGAAGCCCGGGCGTCCCAGGCGCAAGCCGAAGCCGCCGGCCTGCGCCAGGAAGTCGCGCGGCTCAACCAGCAAATCGCCCAAGCCAGGCCCGGCACCGCGCCAACGTCGCTGGAACAACGAGTGGCCTCAGTCGAGGCTCAACAACACGCCCTGGCCCAACACGCGGCGAACCCGCCCTCCCCAGCCGTTGCCAAGCCCGACCCTGGCCTGACCTTCAGCGCCTATGCGCGCTCCGGCATCATGACCGACGGCAAAGGCGCTGGCCGTGGCGGGCCCTACCTGACCCCCGCCGGCTCGGTCGGCGGTGCCATCGGGCGCTTGGGCAATGAGGTCGATACCTACATGGAGGCGAAGGTCAGCAAAGAGGATCGCGCCAGCAACGGCACAGGCTCGCGCTATGCGCTGATGCTCGCCGACGGCCTGGAAACGCCCAACGACTGGACGGCCGCCGAAAGCGCGCTGAATGTGCGCCAGGCCTATGCCGAGCTGGATCACCTGGCGTCGTTTCGCGACAGCCCGCTGCTGCGCGACGCCACGCTGTGGGCCGGCAAGCGCTTTGATCGGGATAACTACGACATCCACTGGCTCGACCGCGGCATCGTGTTCCTGGCCGGCACCGGCGGCGGCATCTACGACCTGCACCTGAGCGACGACTGGCGCCTCAATGCCTCGTTGATGAGCCGTTCCTACGGCGACTTCGGCACCGAGGACAAGCAAGACATCCGCAGCTACGTGGCCACGGTCAATCAGTTCTTCGACCAGGGCCGCTGGCAGCTGATGCTCAACGGCATCACCGCGCAAAACAACGACGCCGACCTGGACCCGGACAACCCCCTGGCGCAGGGCCACGGCAGCCGCTTGAACAAGGCGGGGTTCAGCCCGGCCGAAGGCGGTTCCCACGGCATGCTCGCCTACCATCGCCCGGACTTTTTCGGCCGCGAGGGCTACTTCAAGACCGCGCTGCTCTATGGCCGCGGGCTCGGAGCCGAGGTCAACAGCATCGGCGCCGACGGCGATTTGCTGAGCGAGGCGCGCACGCTGCGGCTGGCGTTCTATGGCCATACCCGGCTGAATCAGGATTGGCGCCTGGCCCCGGCACTGATCGCCGAACACAGCCAGGACCGCTATGTGCCCGGCGACGACTATCGCTACCTGACCCTGAACCTGCGACTGGCCAATGAGCTGAGCCGCAACGTTGAAATGCTCTACGAACTGAGCTGGCAAACCATGGACCTACAAGCGCTGGGCTACGACGGTCGGCAGGCGGCCCAGGGCGATTTCTGGAAGCTGACCTTCGCCCCCACGTTCAAGGCGCAGACCGGGGACTTTTTTGTACGCCCCGAATTGCGCCTGTTCGCCACCTACATGAACTGGTCCCGGGACCTGGACCACTTCAGCGCCAGCGACGACTTGGGGCAGAAAGGCTTCAAATCCGGTGGCGACTGGCAGTTCGGCGTGCAAATGGAGACCTGGTTCTAAGGGTGCTGGCCCGCGCAGCTCATGCGCCCGGGTGCTGGGCTGCCGACAGGCTCCGCAGGTGCGCGGCCAACAAGGCTTCACTCTGGCCTTGGGACAACACCACGCAATTGTCCGCGGCCCGCAACGCCCGTTGCAGATGCTGCTCGCCCTGCTGCCAATCGCCCTCAAGGATGGCGCGCAAGGCCAGGCAACGCGGCCGCAGCCAGGGCGCGTACCAGTCGACATCGTCGCTCATCCAGGTGGTTTTCAAGGGCGTAACGTCGCGCTGCACATAGGCTCGGCTGAAGGCCAATTCGCCGCGCAGCAACTCGATCAGGCTGCTCATGCCGGCCAGTTCTGCGGCTCGGGCTTGCAGCAGTGCGTCCAGCTCCTGCTCCATCTCCAGCACCGCCGGCCAGTCGCCCTGGTCCTGCCGGGCATTGAGCCGATAGCCGAAGGCAACCAGGGTTTCAGTCATGGCCCCCTGGGCCAGCCGCTCAAGGTCCGCCGCCGGCAATTGCCCGCTGGGCACACCGGCCACGGTCAAGGCCAGCAGCCGCGCCTGGGCCATATCCTGCCGTTGGTCATCGCGATGCAGGTACCAGGAAAACAGCAGCAAACCGTCGCTGGGCGAGACCCGCCAGACCGGTATCAAGTTACCCACGGCCATGACTAGGTTGATGGCCGCGAAGGCCAGGGCCACACCGCCTGCCACGCTTTGCAGGCCCGACCAGTAGAGGCCCAACCCCAGGGCCAGGCTACCCACCAGCAGGTTCAGCAGCGGCCCCAGCACCACCATCACCATCCACTGCCGACGCAACGGCCGCTGCGGGTTGCTCGCGGCAATCACATAACCGCCAAAGCGATTGCGCTTGAGCTGGGGCGACCAGCGCAGCCGCCAGCCGCGCCGCAATACCTGAAGCTCCACGGCGGCGACCCGCGCCAGCAACACCGGCATCCCGCAATAGCGGGCGCCCAGGTAATGCCCGCCTTCATGCACCACCAGGCCCATGATGCCGAGCATCGAGGCCAGGAACATCGCCAGGAAGGGTTGCAACTCGGACCTGATGGTCAACCCCAGCACCGCCGCCGCAATGATCCAGCCACTGAGCAACACCAGGCTCTGGATAATCGCCATCAGTTTGTTCAGGGCCTTGAACCCGGTATTGCCATCCATTGCGAACATCCTTGAGAGTCAACCCGGCAGCTATCCGGGCGCGCAGACTGCCAGCTTCCACCCCGCCAATTCAACCCAGGATCGCCGCCAAACAGCGTTTTGCAGGAGCTGGCTTGCCAGCGAAGGCGGCCGCGAGAACGCTATGGCGCTCAAGAACGTGATCGCCGGCAAGCCGGCCCCTACAGAGCGCCCTGGGATTTCACCTCTACACGCAGCACACCGGCCGGGTGCGCCGTGCAGTCTATGCGCACCGGCAGGAAGCGTTCGATCACCGCGATATTGCTCTGCAAGTGTTCGCTCATGCTCGGGGTGGTGAAGCTGCCGCCGCCGGCCAGGGCCATGGGCAACAGCAGTTGATCCGCCAGGTGTTCGGCCACGGCCGCTTCGCTGTGCAGCCAGCCCCGGGCCTGATCGATGGCGCGGTCGGCCACGGTCTCGGCCCGCAGGTTGGATTGGCCAAAGGCGCTGAAGACTTCAGTCAGTTGCTCGCAGGCGAACTCCAGCAGCAACACATTGCCCGGGCCGTAGTCTTCGTCGAGCACTTCGGTGTGCAACTGGGCCCAGGGCAGCTCCAGCCGCCGGTTGACCCGCAACAATTCACGCTCGGCCACGTGTTCGGCCACCCCGGCGATCACCGCCCTGGCCTGGCTGCCCAACAACGCTCCCCGTTGCTCCAACTGCAGCGGCTGCAAGGTCGAAGGCTGGATAAACGCCTCCAGCTCGCCGCCGCCCGCCGGGACAAACCCGTGACGCAGCAGTTGCAGTTCTACCTGGGCGCCCATGCGCCGCAGTTGCGGCAACCAGGCGCGCTCGAGGAAATCCACCGGCGGTGCCATAGGGTTATGGGTGCCGCCGCTGATGCTGATCCGGCTGGGTTCCGGGGCCTGCAACAGCGCCGGCAACAGGGTTTGCAAGACCAGGGTGCAACTGCCCGCAGTGCCGATGGCGAAGCGGTAGTCACCGCCACGAATCGGCCCCGGCTCGAAGCTCAAGGCCTGGGAACCGAGCTCGGCCCCCAGGGTTTTACCGCCACAAATCTGGGTCGCCGCCTGCACGGCGGTCAGGTGCTGGCGCAGCAGCCCCGGGCGACTGCGCCGGGCGCGAATATTGTGGATACGCAGGGGCTTGCCGGTGAGCATCGACAGGCTCAGGGCGCTGCGCAGTACTTGGCCGCCGCCGATGGCGCCGTCCAGTTCAATGACATCCTGTTTCATCACATTCCTCAGGCGTAGTGCCGGACCGTCTCTCTCAGGTAATGGTCCAACAACGCCGTGTCTTCTCGATTACGGGCCAACGGCGGCGCTTCACGGGCCAGCTCGGTGGCGATAAACGCATGTAAAGCCGGACGCCGCGGGCCGTAGGCCGCCTCATCGGCATTGCGCTTGAGCACCAGTAGCTCGGCCACTTCCGCCAGTAACAGCGGGTCGTCGACGGTACTCAGTAGATCGGCGAAGGTCATCGGCGGACGGCCGCGCCCTTGATCGATCCAACGCACCGCCAGCAGCGGCCGCAGCACGTAGAAGTACTTCTTCAGGCGCACGCTCTCGCCTTGCAGGTAGCCGCGGAAGTTCTTCCGGGCCATCGACAGGTAGTGGTAACGCACCGCCTGCGGGTTGTAGAAGGCCTCGGCCAAGGCCTGCAGGCGCTGGGTCGCGGCGCTCTCGCGGCGATACACCAGGGGCGAGTCCAGCCATTCCAGCAGGGTCGGGTTGGAGTTGCGCAACAGCCCGAGGGTCTTGCGCAATTCCCAGCCGCTGATGTCCAACTCATCGTCCAGGGGCCGCTCGATCACGTCCCGCGCGGGATCGACCTGGACAAACCACTCGGGCTTTTCCACGTAGACAAAACGCACATCGTAATCACTGTCGGTAGAGGCAAACCCCCAGGCCCGACTGCCCGATTCACAGGCATACAACACCGTGACATTGCGCTCGCGCTCCAGTCGCGCGAGTTCCTCCAGCACCCGCTCGCGCATGGCATCGCTGAGCGGGTGGCGTTCATTGACGTCCATTGCTATTTCCCAGTCCTTGTTCAATCCGTGGTGCTGGCCAGCACCACGCTCAGGCTTCGGCGTGCGGGGTTCCAGATGCTCAGGCACCACACGCCCCACCACTCCAGCCCTTCGTCGAAATAATCACTCCACAGCTCGCTGTCGGCCGGCGACTCAGTGCTGTCCTGCCAATCCAGTTCGTAGCCCTTGACCCAATCCAGCACCTGCAGCGGCTCCCCGGGCTCAAGCCCCAAGTGGGCCAGCCACTGGCTGAACAGCGCGCAGGCCTCGTCGTCACCCGCGGCAAAACGGGTGCCATAGGGCGGGTTGCAAAAGGCCCGGAACAGCGCCGCCGGCCCGTCTTGCAGGTCGGTGCGGCTCAAGTCCTGGATGTCTTCCTGGGTCAGGGGGCTCATGCGTGCCCGGTCCAGGTCCCAGGCCAGGTACGCGCCAAAGGGCACATCGGCGTAACGCGGGTCCTGGATAAACAAGCGATGGCGTTCGCGACGGTCGGCCAGCATCTGCTCGAACAGGGCATTCACCGCTTGGCGATGCAGGGCTTCATCCACTGCCACACCGGGGGAAACTTCATAGGCCACAAATTCGAAGACCACGCCGGCCTCTTCGAGGCGCTTGCGCAGGGCCATCGAGGCGTGCGGGTCCTTCAGACTCGATACTACTTCCATGATTCTTTCCTCAAAGGCTCAGCGCAGGCGCTTTGCCGATCCAGACGGTAAATGCCCCGCCTCTTCCATCTGCTGCACTCGCAGCAACAAGGCCTCGCGTTGCGGTTCTTGCCCCTTGGGCACCTGCAAGCTGAATGGCCAGGCACACCAGCGGTTCAGTTGCTCCAGCCAATGGGCAGCCTCGGCGGGCGCCTGGTCATGGCGGCGCAACAGGTATTGCAACTGGCGCCACCCTGGCTTGCAGCTCAACAACGCTTGCCGACGTGGCTCGGGCAGCTCGTGCCAGTGCTGGTCCAGGCGCTGCTCCACAGCGTCGCGGTAATCGGTCAAGGCCTGTTGCCGCAATAACCGCAGGGCACAGGCGAAGACCTTGTCGGCGGGGTCGTCCAGGGCCGCGATCTGCTCGACCAAGCCCCGCTCGCCCAAGGCCTCCAGGGCTTGCACCCGCACCTGGAGCGACGCTGAACCCAGCGCCTCACGCAACATAGCGTCCGCCTCGGCAGCCTTGAGTTCCCGAGCCAGCCCCACCAGGCCCAGCCACGCGTCCTTGGTGCGTGGCAATGGCTCGGCCAGGCGTTCCAGCAACACATCGCGACTGTCCAAGCCGACCTGTGGCGCCGCCCAACGGGCCAGGCAACGCAGGGCCGCCGAACGATCGAGCAACGCCGCCCGCAACGCCGGCCGCGGGTCATCCAGCAACGGCCAGAGCAACCGCAAGGCCTTGACCCGGACGCTGGCGCCGCAGGTCTGCATGGCCTGTTCCAGCAACGGCCGGGCCTCGGCCGGCGGCAACTCGGCGCATGCGTCCACGGCCCGCTGACGCACCGTCACCTCATCGTGGGCCAGGGCCAAGGCCAGCAACGCCAAAGGCTCACGGGTGCTTTCCAGCAACAGCGCCAACAGCCAGCGCGCCACCTTGCCCCGGGCGCCTACGAACGCCGCCAGCACCTGGGGCCGTACCTCGGGGGCCAGCAACACGCCGCGGGCCCGAGCCAGGGTCTGGCCATGGTCCACTCGCTGCTTGTCGGCCAGGGCCAACAGCGGCGCCAGGGCCTGCAACAACAGCTCGGCGCGCGCCGGCAGCAGGTACGCTTCGACAGCAACCGCTGCCTGTTGCCGGACTTGCGGCACCCAGTCATTCAGGCGTTCCAGCAGCGCCTCCAGGGCCTCGGCCGACGGCTGGGCGACCAAGGCCCGCAACGCCGCCTCGCGGACAAAACCATTGCCGAAGCGGCTGAGGATCAACCACGCGCTGAGGTGGTCGTGTTGCTCCAGCACGTCGCGAACCTGCGCCGCTTCGTAGTCCGAGAGCTGGTAATGCCAACTTTGCCACTCTTCCCTGTCACTCATGTTCCTACCCCTTTACACACACCACCTGACGCAAGGTGTGCAGCACTTCCACCAGCTCACGCTGGGCGTGCATGACTTGATCGATATCCTTGTAGGCCATGGGAATCTCGTCGATCACCGCCTCGTCCTTACGGCACTCGACGTGGGCGGTGGCGCGGATCTGGTCTTCCACGGTGAACAGCTTCTTGGCCTTGGTTCGGCTCATGACTCGCCCGGCACCGTGGCTGCAGGAGCTGAACGCTTCCTCGTTACCCAGGCCGCGCACGATAAAGCTTTTGGCCCCCATGGAACCCGGAATAATTCCCAGCTCACCCTTTTTAGCCGACACCGCGCCTTTACGGGTCACCAGCACCTCTTCACCAAAGTGCCGCTCTTTCTGCACGTAGTTGTGGTGGCAGTTCACCGCTTCCAGGGCCACCTCGAATGGCTTGCTGATCACCTGGCGGGTGGCCTGGATCACCGCTTGCATCATCAGTTCGCGGTTCTGCCGGGCAAAATCCTGGGCCCAACCCACGGCTTGCACGTAATCATCGAAATGCTCGCTACCTTCTTCGAAGTACGCCAGGTCGCGGTCCGGCAGGTTGGCGATGTGTTGGCGCATATCGGCCTGGGCCAGTTCGATAAACAGGTTACCGATGGCGTTACCTACGCCACGGGAACCGCTGTGCAACATGAACCAGACGCGGTTGGCTTCATCCAGGCACACCTCGACGAAGTGGTTACCGCCACCCAGGGTTCCCAGGTGCTGGCGGTTGTTGGTGTTGGCCAGCCGCGGGTACTTATCGGTGATGGCCTTGAACCCCGGATGCAGCGCCTTCCACACCTGATCGTTGGCCTGCGGCACTTCACCCCAGGCGCCTTTATCCCGACCGCTACGTGGCGACGTTCGCCCGTGGGGCACCGCCTGCTCGATGGCGCTACGCAGCCCCTGCAGGTTATCCGGCAGATCGGATGCGGTCAGCGACGTACGCGCGGCGATCATTCCGCAACCGATATCCACCCCCACTGCGGCCGGGATAATCGCCCCCACCGTGGGGATCACGCTACCGATGGTGGAACCTTTCCCCAGGTGCACATCGGGCATCACTGCCAGGTGCTTGAAGATGAACGGCATCTTCGCGGTGTTCATCAACTGCTCACGGGCCTCGCTTTCCACAGGCACACCCTGGGTCCACATCTTGATCGGCTTACCGTTGGCCACTTCCAGCAGTTGGTAGGTTTTGTTTTCCATGTGTTTGTCTCTTCTTCCTGTGGCCGGTGATCCGGCCCTGTTCAATAGTTTGCCTGTAGGCGCCGCCGGGCGGCGTTCGGCGTGCCGGTGAAGGCCATTTCTCGGGCCTCTTCGCTGGCAAGCCAGCGCCTACGGGACAGCGATGTTCGGTGTAAAGGCTGATGAATCAGTGCAGGCCAGGCCTGCGGGCAGCGACAAGAGGAACAGGCACATAGGCTCTACCCACTGAGCTACAGCCTTGCGGCTGGCGGGGCTCGAACCCGCGACACCATGTAGTACCTGTGGCATTCGCTGCCGACCCACCGAAGTGGGCAAAACCGTGCGACGACAAGGGAACGGTGAAACATAAGTTTCGTGTTCTGCCCTTTAAACTACGGTGCCCTCTTCAGGCACCGGCGGGAATCGAACCCGCATCACGAACGTGGGATGTAGTTCCACCTGCATTCGTCGCAAAAAACCTGCAAATCAGTTGGCACGACAACAACGGTGACTGATGGCCGGAATCGAACCGGCCTTAACCATCATGTACAGCCACCCGCATTCGTGCCGTCACCGGCCCTGACAAGAATGGCCGAGACGCCTTTGGATGTAGTCTCGACGGCATTCAGGGCCTGTGAACAAAAAACTCCGGTGTCCGCCGTGTTTGCGGCGGACGGTTGACTCCATGGTTTGCCGATCAGGGCGCCAACGCCTCGATCGCCTCGACCCAGTGCTGCGTGCCGTACTGCCCGGAGGCGAACTGGCCGATCAGGTCAAACACTGCGTCGCTGAAGCCGCCGACGTTGAGGATGTCCTCGCGGTCCATGGCCTGGGTCGTGGCCCCGGGTTGCAGGTCGATGCACACCAGCCGCGCTTGCGGGTTGATGGCCTTGATCCGCTGCCACTGGCGCAGGGTTTCAGTCGCCCCATGCCGCCGGGCATCCATCCACGACTCGTTGTCCGAGACCAGGATCAGCGTATCGACCTTGGCCTTGTCATCCGCCAGCTTGGCCAGGGGCGCCGAACAGTGGGTTCCGCCGCCGCCAATCGCCGCAAGCTTCTGCGCATTGCTCATCACGCTGTCCCGCGGGTTGAGCTGGATGTCCACCACCCTCATTTCAAAGGGCATCACCCGCGCCGCTGGCTGCTTGCGCACCACCGCTGCCGCCACCAGGGCCGCCACATCGATGCAACGCACCGCGGTGGTGGCGCCCTGGCGATAACCGGTGATCGGGCTGTGCATCGAGCCCGACACGTCGGGACACACCACCACCGAACCTGGCAAGGCCGGCACGTTGGCCAATGACAACTCCAGGGCATCCTGCAGCGCCTCGCGGACCTTGCCCGGCACCTCGGCGCCGGCCATGCGATAGGCCGCCAGCAACTGGTACGGGTAGACCCGGGCCTTGGCCACGGCCTCGGCATCCGCCAGGCGCGCCGCCACATAGTCAGTGCAACCCGCCACCTTGAACGCGCCGTGGCGCGCCAGGGTGTTGAGGTTCATGCGCAAGGCCTGCCACCCCATGTTGCGCGCCTGGGCCGCCCATTGCTCGGCACTCAGCGTCTCGTTGGCCAGCAGCATAAAGGGCACCTGGGGCAACTCGCTGCTGGCGCCGCTGCGAAAGGCCAGCAAGGCCCGGGTCAGCGGTGGCAATGCCTGCGCATCCACCGGCTTGCCGATCAACCAGGCAAAGAAGGCTTCGCGCCAGCCTCGGCCGGCTTGGGGTGAACCATCTTCACCACGTCCGCCAGGGACGGTTGGTTGCCGACCGAGGCCTGCAACAATTGGTATTCGCTGGCGTTGTTCAACCAGTTCTGCACCAGGCGCTTGGGCTGCGAACCCAGGGACTTACGCCCGGTGGCGCCGCTGCGCAGGATCTGCACGAAGTTGCGCAGCATCTTGCCGCTGTCCACCACGTGCTCGAACAACTCTGGCAACACCGAGGAACGCTGGGCCGCCAGGGCCGCCAACATCAACGCCGGCATGTCCTTCATGTGGCCCTGCTGCCGAGCGTAACGAGCAGCCTTGGCCACGTAGCGGCTGTCCAGTTGGGCCACCAGTTGCAGCACGCTGTCGAGCTGGCTGTCGGCCGAGGTGTAAAAGGTCTGGCTCAGGCAACCCGTCGCCGCCAACTGCGCCAGCCGATGCTTGGCGCTGTAGGCATAGGCCGGAGCCTTGGAGGCATTCAGCGTGTTGCTGGCGGCGGCCGTTGCCTGTTGGGTGTTGAACAGCTGGGGGTTGGCCATGATGGCATCTCGCTCTGTTATCCGTTTCGTTGCCAGAGTGATTGCAGGGCACGTGCCAGTTTGTTTTCTGGCCGTGATTTAATTTTTAAGTTATTGATTTTAAACAATATTTTTATTTAATTTATTTTATTAAGGAAAAATCAGCGACAGGCCGACACCCAATTATTTATCCTTTCGTATCGCTACTTATCTCTAGGTATAAACATGTCGAGCAAGCCCACGGTCGCCATCGGTTTTATCGGCTCCACCCTTGATCGTGTCGGTAAGGGGGCCAACCGTTGGGGCCATTGGCGGCCCAGCGTCGGCCTGTGCCAACAGGAGGACGTGCTGATTCATCGGCTGGAGCTGATTCACGGCGTCGACGCACGGGACGTCAGCCTGGCCGGGCGGGTGGCGACGACATTCGCCAGGTCTCCCCCGAGACCGAAGTGCGCCTGCACCCCATGCCCCTGCGCAACCCCTGGGACTTCGAGGAGGTCTACGGCGCCCTGCACGACTTCACCAGCGCCTACGCCTTCGACACCGAACGCGAGGACTACCTGGTGCACATCACCACCGGCACCCACGTGGCGCAGATCTGCTGGTTCTTGCTGACCGAGGCGCGCTTTCTTCCGGCGCGGCTGATCCAGACGTCCCCGGCCCGGCGCCGCGACGAAGAACAACGCGCCACCGGCACCCATGCGCTGATCGACCTCGACCTGTCGCGCTACGACCGCATCGCCTCGCGCTTCGCCCACCAGCGCCTGGAGGGTCTGGCCTTTCTCAAGTCAGGCATCGCCACCCGCAATGCCGCCTTCAACCGCTGCATCGAGCAGATCGAACGGGTCGCGGTGCGCTCCAAGGCGCCGATGCTGCTGATTGGCCCCACCGGTGCCGGCAAGTCGTTCCTGGCCCGGCGCATTTATGAACTCAAGCGCAGCCGGCACCAGGTCCAGGGGCGTTTTGTCGAGGTCAACTGCGCCACCCTGCGCGGCGACGGCGCCATGTCGGCACTGTTCGGCCATATCAAGGGCGCGTTCACCGGAGCCCAGAATGCCCGGGACGGCCTGCTCCGGGCGGCGGACGGCGGCATGCTGTTTCTCGACGAGATCGGCGAACTGGGGCTGGACGAGCAGGCCATGCTGCTCAAGGCCATCGAGGAGAAGCGCTTCTTCCCCCTGGGCTCGGACAAGGAAGTGGACAGCGACTTCCTGATCATTGCCGGTACCCACCGCGACCTGCGGGGCCGGGTGGCCGAAGGGCTGTTCCGCGAAGACCTGTATGCACGGATCAACCTCTGGACCTTCGACCTGCCGGGGCTGGCCGGGCGCCGTGAAGACATCGAACCCAACATCGACTTCGAACTGCAGCGCCATGCCCGGGAACAGGGGCACCTGGTGCGCTTCAACCTGGAGGCACGGCGCCGCTACCTGGCCTTTGCCAGCTCCAGCGAAGCGGCCTGGCTGGGCAACTTCCGCGAGCTTTCGGCCTCCATCACGCGCATGGCCACCCTGGCCGACAGCGGGCGCATCGACGAAACCCAGGCCGAAGAAGAGATCCAGCGCCTGCGCCACGCCTGGGGGTTGAGCCAGGAACCGGACGAGCTGCAAGGCCTGCTGGCCGAGGACCTGGAGCTGGACCTGTTCGACCGCCTGCAACTCAAGGAAGTGGTCAAGGTGTGTCGCCAGGCCGACAGCCTGTCGGCGGCCGGGCGCACGCTGTTTGGCGTGTCCCGCCAGGGCAAGGCCAACCCCAATGATGCCGATCGCTTGCGCAAGTACCTGGCGCGCTTCGGCCTGGACTGGAAACAGATCAGCGACTAGCCCTCCCCCTCCAGCTAACGGCCCGCGCACCCTGGGCCGACTTCACTCCCGGGGCACGGCAAACACCCCCTTGCCCCGCGCCACCACCCGCTCGCCCACCGTCAGCACCACGCCGGCAAACGCCAGCTGCCGCCCGCGCTGGGAATGCTCCAGGCGTACCTCGATCCACTCCCCGACCTGCGCCGCACCGAGGTAATCCAGGCTCATGCTGGCAGTGATCAGCGGCACCGGCGGGTCGCTGGAAAAGGCCATGGCGTAGCCCATGCCGATGTCCGCCAGGGTGGCAAGAATGCCGCCGTGCACCGTGCCGCGCCCATTGGCATGGCGCTCGTCGGCGCGCAGGCCAAGGTGCAGGTCCAGGCCGCTGCCACGGCAGTAGACCGGGCCGATCAGAGTCAGCAGCGGGCTGCTGCGGGGCAACAATTGGAAGCCGGGGGGAAGATCCGATTCACTCATGGGGCGCTCCTGGCTAGGTTGATGACACTGCACGTCGCAGTGGTCGCAGGTGTAGTCCAGATCCACCGCGCCGCCCATCTGCATCAGCCCCGGGAATTGACTGCAATAAGCCCCACACAAACCGCCGTACCGCGGCAATCGGCGTTAAGATGCGCGCCCTGACACTTGCCCCCGCCATCAAGGAGAAACAATGCACCTTCAGGACCGCCGCCCCACCTCATTCGGGGCCTTGGCTTTGGTATTGCTCGGCAGCCTCGCCCTGAGCGCCTGCTCACCCAGCGAGCGCTCGTCATCGGCAGAAGTGGCAGGCGCCAAGGGCAGGGCCGGTGCCTTGCTGGCCTACGAACATGAACTGAGCCTGTCCTTGCCGTCGGCGCAGATTGCCGCGCGCGTAGAGGCGACCCGCGAAGCCTGCGAACAGGCCAGTTTCGGCGCCTGCAACATCCTGCGCCTGGAACAGGGCCAGTACCGCTCCCGGATCATCCTGCGCATCGCCCCGGAAGGCGTGGAGCCCCTGGTCAAACTGGCGTCCGAAGGCGCCGAGCTGGGTGAACGCATCACCACCGCCGAAGACCTGGCCGACGCCGTGGCCGATGTGCAGCGGCAACAGGACCGCCTCAAGGCCCAGCAACGACGCCTGGACGAGCTGGCGGCGCGCCGCGACATCAGTGTCAGCGACCTGGTCGTGCTCAGTCGCGAGCAGGTGGCCATCGAGAACGAACTGCTGGCCCTGGCACAAACCGCCGCCGGCCAGCAGCGCCGCCTGGACACCAACCGGGTGACCCTGGACTTCCAGCCCAGCGACAGCGCACAACGCCGGTCCAACCTGAAACAGGCCTTCGCCAACCTGCTGGACAACTTGTCCGACGGCACCGCCCAGGCCTTGGAGAAAGGCAGCTACGCCTTGCCGTTCCTGATCCTCGCCTTCCCGCTGGCCATGCTCTGGGTCTGGCTGTGGCGCAAGTTCATCCGCCGCCGCCCTTGACCCCTCCCCCAGCAGGGGCCCGCTTAACGGCTCCTGCTGCACCAAACATCATCGGCGTCGATGGTCACCATCGACCCAATGAAGTTCTCTAAAAAAATCCCTCGCGTAACCTCTGCTCCATACCCAACACACACCCCGGAGCACACCCTCATGAAACGCCACATCATTCTCGGCCTCGCGTTCTCGGTACTGGCAGCCAACACCTTCGCCGCCACCTTCACTCACTCCGCCGTTGCAGAAGGCGGCTCGGATCGTCTGATCGAACGCCGCGTGGCTGAGGGCGGTTCGGATCGTCTGATCGAGCGCCGCGTGGCTGAAGGCGGCTCGGATCGTTTGATCGAACGCCGTGTCG
>NZ_JALQCW010000110.1 GCF_023241715.1 Pseudomonas morbosilactucae | reverse complement strand
TTTTTACACACTCTGGGCCAACAACTGCCGCTCGGGAACGTCTCCTAGAGCAGAGACAGCTCGCCCATCGCGAAACCATCGGCCGCAGCCGGCATCAGCAAGTACAGGCTGCCAAAGAACAACAATTGTCAGGTGAGGTGCAGCCCTCCCGACACCCCCATACGCTTCATCGCAACCGAAAAGGCCCCATAACCGGAGCCGGCCACGAAGGCGAGCGCAGCACCTTGCAGGGTAAAGCCCTGCTGCAGGTCGCCGCCGAAAATCACCGAGATCCCAGCGATAGCCAGGGCGGCACCAACGGTGGCGTTCGCGGTGATGGCATCCTTGAGGAAAATCCGCCCCAGAATGATTGAGGAAATTGAGGCACTGGCCATCAGCACCACCACACCTGCCGCAGCGTAGTGTCGATAGGCGGACGTTTCGAAATGGAACAGCACAAAGATGCCAAGGAATGCGCAGATAGCCGCCTGTGTCCATTTCGTCGACGCCGCCGGGCGCTTGAGGAAAAACAATAAGATCGAGAGAAGCACACAACCAAGTACGGTCTTGATGACAGCGACACTGCTAGCGGTGAAACCATTACTCATGAGCACTTTGCTGAGGACACCGATTGTTGCGTTCAGTGCCGCAGCGGAGAGTGTAAATATGACGCCTTTGCTGAAAGTAGATTGCATTGATGACGATCCCTGTCGCTGAATGGTCGCTCGATAGAATGCCGCCCTACATCGGCGGCGCAAGGTTTGAGGATACGAAGATCCCATCAATTCCAGTATTTATTGTGGCTTAATCGTTGGATAGCCCAGCAGGATGCTATTCGCCTTCTTGTCACCGCCAAGGGAGAAGTCAGCGGGCCTTGCTCTTGGTTATGTAATACGAGTTGACGAACATTGCCGTGTGCTGCAAAGACTGACGTATATCCGGTTTGGCTATTTCATGCCTGTTGGCAAATTGCTCGACCGCCGCTGTATCAAAACGAGTGGTCTGGATAAAGTCCAAGGCCTCAGGTTTTGTATTCAAAAACCGTGCGATGGGAGGAATGCTCAGTAGCCACTTCAGCAAACGGAGTGAAATGTGATGCTTGGGAGGCTTTAAGCCCAAAGGTTCTGCCACCTGTATCAGGAGTTCTCGCAAGTTGGGCGTTTGGTCATCAAGCGCCAGCAGTTCCTGGCCCACCATGGCAGGATCAAAAGCACAAACTGCCACCAGCTCAACCAGGTAGTCCACGGTGACCAGTGGCAGCCAGTGCTCGGCGGTACCGGGCACCGCAGTAAGCTTTCCCTGCACAAGGTTGCGTATCAACTCCACCAACGGCTGACTTTCAACGATATGCCCGGTACGGCTGTGGCCACAAACCGTCGCGGGGTGAACAACAGTCATCTCCCCGCCCTTGGCGGACATAATCTCTAGAGTCGCAAAGTGCGCCTCCAGCTTACTCCCCTCGTAACCGCCGACATGCCGGTAAACGGCAGGCCAATTCGTCCGCTCCGGATAACGAGGATCAATTCCGATACGTTGCAGATGTTCATGATTTTTCAGCATGTAGCCGCCGATCATCATTAACCGACTTTTTTGCTCAGCCGCCAGCAGCGCCACGCGCTTTGCCCCTTCTACGTTCACCGCACGAGACTGCTCCACTGACAGCCCCCAAGCGAAGTGCGCGCCCAGGTGGAATATAACGCTGGCGCGCCTTAGCACTTCTCGGTCAGTAAGATTCAGCCCGAGGTTGTCCCGCTCCAGATCACCAGCTAGGGCAAACACCCGGGTCGCGCACCCTCCCAAACTATCGATTTGCTCGCGCAACGCAGCTAGTCGCTCCGGGCGACGCATCAACACCCAAACGGTGTGACCTTTAGCACTCAGGTACGCCACCAAATGTTGACCGACGAAGCCAGTCCCGCCTGTGACAAAGCACTCCACGCTCATTTCCCTGTTCCTTGTTGAAGGTGAGAAATAAAGCGTAAACTATCGACCTAACTCTATAGTCAAGCGGTGTTTTTATGAAAATCGGCGAACTCGAAGCCCGCAGCGGCGCCAGCCGCCATACCCTGCGCTACTACGAGCAAATCGGCCTGATCTCACCGGTGCGGCAAACCAACAACTATCGCGTTTATACCGAGCAAACTCTGCAGGATCTGGACTTTATCCAGCGCGCGCAAAGCATGGGTTTTTCTCTGGGGGAAATAGGCGAGATTCTGGATGCGCAGCGTAACAAGCTGATCGATTGTGCTGACGGCGCGAAGCTTATTGAAGAGAAGATGGCAGAAATCAAACAGAAAATCGCCAACCTCCAAAGCATTTATCGATACCTGGATGAAGAGCGTGCAACCCTCGAAGCCAGTGCTGCCAAGCAACTTGAGCTTCAGCAGCTGAGCAACTCTTCCAACTGAACTATCAGCATCGGGGAAACGGAAGCTGCGGCCCGCCTCCATTTTCAAACCCATCGCTTACGTATTTTCTAGAGTCTTGTAGCCAGCCCCTGGACGGTAAACTGAATCGCCCCGGATTCTCTAGACACCTTGCAAGCTCATTGGACTGCCCCCGACACCGTAGACATCTCCAGCCTATGCTTGGACTGCCCCGGCTTTCGCAATGCGGGTTGGCCGCACTGAATTTTAACACTCCCTATCCAGAGCAGTTTGTTGACTGGCACGCCGCTTAAAGCAGCGAGGAGCGGTTTTCAAGGCGGTTGCAACGGTCAGCTAAGCCGGCACGGGACACGTGCGACTGACCGCTATCGCCCCATGACGCCCCTTCATGAGGCCAACAAACAGCCAGAAGCGGACGTCAAAAACAGTTAACCAGATATGCTCCTTTAGCGCTCCAAGCAAGTTTCAGGCATGAAGAAAAGCTGTCGAAAGGCAGCTTGCTACCCTTAATTGGCTCACGTTTCGTAAGCAATGGCGTAGCTGCTACCGGAGCGCTTGATATGAGCAAAGCCAAGCGAGCCCAAGTGCATGCCAGCAACCATCAAGTTGTCTGAACTAGCAACATCCAGCAATCTCGTTCGCGTGGCCGCCGATAGCAGCGGGTCTTGGTCGAAAGCAATCGTGACATCAGGGCGCCCAATCTGAATCTGAGGAAAGTGAACGATATCGCCCCACACCAGCAGGCTGCCCACCCCGGATTCGAAACAGTATCCGCAGTGCCCGACGGTATGCCCAGGCAACGGCATCGCGCTGATGCCTGGCAATACGTCATTGCCGGTGAACGGGCGCAGATTTTTCCGGTACCGCTCGAACACCCTTCGTGCAAACAGAAAGTTTCCGCGGGCACGTTCACTGGCCTGGCCAAGATGGCCATCATCCTCCCAGAACATTAGCTCTCGCTCGTGCACAACCAACTCAGCATTGACGAATGCCATTTCTCCCACTGCGCTTAACAAGCCACCGATGTGGTCGGGGTGTGCGTGGGTCAGCAGAATCGTGTCTATTTCGCCGGGCTTCACGCCAGCCAATGCAAGATTGGCCGGTAACTCGCCGCCCCATTGTTTGAAGCCACCGGCCCCGGCGTCGATCAGAATCGTGCGGCCACGCCCACGTACCAGATAACAATTGATATGGATTGAGGCTGGGTTGCTGATCCCGGCGGCTAACTGAAGTCGGGCCGCCTCCATTGGCGTGATGTTGGCTAGAAAATCCAGGCTAGCACCCAAGTAGCCGTCGCTGATGGCGGTGATTGAATAATCGCCAATGTGCTGGCTGGGGAGTATCCCGCTATGTATGTCCAGGCTACTCATGACAGTAACTCCACAGTCATTGCACGATATACATTCAGTCCCGGCAGATCGATGGCCCTGGCCTGAGCGTCATCCAGTTTGGCCAGCCAGCGGTGCGCTGGGGTGCTGTCCAAAGCAACGGCGTGTAGCGCTATAGGTGTAAGGCCTAACTCAATCAGTGGTTGAGGGCCTTGTTCACTGACCAACAGGAATTCGCCCGCGCCCACGGCAACTGCCCGGTCCAGGCCAGCGTAAAGGTTGCGTCTCCAATCAGTGATGTGCGGCTGCCAACGGGAAAAGTTGCCGCCCCCTTTTTCGCGGTACTCGTCGCTCTGCAATACGGCAAGCGTGTCGACTGAATGTAGGGCCAAGTAGGCCGGACAATCGCCGCTCAAAGCTTTGAATCGCTGCGAGGAGCCAAATCCGCTCACCGAGATCAACGCGGGCAGTTTTTCCTGGCTGTAAAACGCATTCCACTCGGCTTCGCTGGCGGGATCAGCGTAGTTGCATTCGACTGTGTAAATCATCATGGCACTTCATTGATTGATGTTTCATCATGCTAGCGTCACACCAAGCAGCCATAAAACGACTTCTCGGCACCCATCAGTGACTAAACATCAAGGTTGTTGCTTTGATTTGAACCAGGAAAGCCCATGCGTCGAAAGCTCCCTAGTAACGCTGCCCTGATAGCCTTTGAAACAGCAGCCCGCCATGGCAGTTTTGCCCGTGCCGCAAACGAATTGGCCTTGACCGAAGGTGCCATCAGTCGGCAGATAGGCCGCCTGGAAGCCTTTCTCGGCGTCACGCTATTCGAGCGCGTTGGTAACCGCGTACGGCTCTTACCTAATGGTGAGCGCTACGCTGCCCAAGTGCGCGAACTACTCGACCGACTCGACAGGGATAGCCAGTATTTGATGGGGCAGCCCAGCGACGGCGCAAGCCTTGATATCGCCGTCAGCCCAACCTTTGCCCTGCGCTGGCTAATTCCCAGGCTGTCTGGCTTTGGCGAGCAACACCCGAATATCTGCGTGCACCTATCGGAACGTATGGAGCCATTCGTGCTTGCCGGTAGTGGCTTCGATGCCGCCATCCATTTTGAGCACCCGGCCTGGACAGGCATGCACACGCACCGCCTGTTGAACGAAGTGTTAATTCCGGTTTGCCACCCTTCCCTACTGAACCCCGGCGAGCAGACAACGAGTCTGGATTCACTGCCGCGATTACACCGACGACAGAACCCGGATGCGTGGCAGCGCTATGCCCAGGAAACCGGGATTGTCCTGAGCAACGCAGCGATGGGCGCGCGCTACGATTTGCACGCGATGTTGATCGAGGCGGCACTGGCGGGGCTCGGCGTGGCACTCGCACCGCGTCTGTACGTGGAAGCAGAATTGGCGCAAGGCCGGCTGGTTGCGCCATGGCCCCAGGAGAAGAATATCGCCAAGACGTTTTGCCTCGTGTTACCCGAACCCCTTGAGCTAAGCCGCGCGCCCATCCAGGCATTTGCGCATTGGCTGTTGGAGGAAGCGCAGGTGAAGTAGGGGCATGCCGTGGTGCCCGTGCCGGATCGGTTTCGTAGGCCACACGAATGCTAATCCCCCAGGGTAAACGTGTCGGTGCGCGACCGGTTATTCAGTGGGTAAGTGATGAAAATGTTGCGGCTGCTTTTGGCCGCTACCTGCTAGACAAGACTGGCCGCTATGGGATCGGTTGCCGACTGGTATCACAATCATCACCGGCCTCTAATCGTTCGCAGTTGCGGAACATTTGCTGAAAATGGCGGAACACTTCACTTTCCAGCAAGCAATAAGAAACCCCGTAGATCGTTGATCTACGGGGCTTTCAAGGGTGGAGGCCGAGGTCGGAATCGAACCGGCGCAGGTGGATTTGCAATCCAAGAACATTTTCAGTAATTACAGTTACTTAGCTTATTTTTGTTTCCGCAATTTCAATTTTTTAGCAGACCTACAGCCAAGGCGGGCCAAGGGTCGCAATTCAAGTTGCGGAACGTATTTCCCCATCCCGCCTCTGGCTCCCGATCAGAGCACCGGTCCGATAGGCTCAGGAGTTACATCACTATTTCAGGTGGAGTAGCCTAGGTTGATATCGGCCAGAAGCAGTCGTTCACAGGAGGCAGCTAACGACCCAAGGCGGACAGCTCTGAGAGGCAGCTCTTGGTAAGCGTCCGGCCAACGCACCTTACATTGCTTAACGGAGTAACCATCCAGCGAAAGCACGAGGTGCGCTGAGAAAGGTCTGTGATGCGTACTGACACGGTCAACTGTGGAGTAGCTGAACTTCTCAGGGTAAGGTACGGGCTTCACGCTCGGGCTTTTAAGGATTCCCCAAGCATGAGCAAGGATCACCTTACAAGGAATAGTCAGTGTACCCACCCGCGTTTCCCCATGACCCAATTACTCCTATTTTCCACAACGTGTATCTAGTCCATGGCAGCATCAGGATCGGCCCTGGAATGCGCATGAACCGAAACATGGTAATTATCAAAAGTGGTGATGAGCTGACCCTCATCAACCCGGTGCGTCTGTGCGATACCGCGCTTAGTCAGTTGGAAGAGTTAGGTAACGTTCGCCATGTCCTGCGTCTCGGTGATTTTCATGGTCTAGACGACCGGTTTTACGTTGACCGATATCACGCAGAGTTTTGGTGCCAAGCTAGACCTGAGACCTACAAACTGCCTATTGGCACCCATGTGATCAGCGCCGGAACGACGCCTCCGATGCCTGACGCAGAGTTCTTTGTATATGAAGCGGCCAAGTACCCTGAGGCGTGCCTTTTGCTGAGGAACCTGAAACTGCTCATCGCTACGGATAGCGTGCAGTATTGGGCAGAGTGGAGTTACACGACCTTCCTTACTAGATGCGTGCTTCAAGTGATGGGGTTCAAGCTGACGTTACTGATTGGCGGCCCATGGCTGAAACGCGTCACGCCGAAAGGAGGCAGCCTTGTTGCCGACTTCCAGAGGCTTCTGAGGCTAGGCTTCGACCATGTTTTAGGCGCTCACGGCCAGCTCCTGCATGACGCGGCCAAGCCGATGCTTGAAGCGGCGATTGCTAAGGCTTTGCCAGAAAGCAAACGGTAATCCTCCTTCGATAAGCGCTCGTCCTCTGCTCGACGCGACTCACGCCGGCCTCCACCGATGTGGCAGCAAATGCTCGATCTCAATTGCGAGCTGCGTCGGTAGACGGGTTAGAGCGTCCTTCAGATAAGCATACGGATCATGCCCGTTCATGCGGGCAGACTGGATCAAGCTCATAATCGCCGCCGCCCGCTTTCCGCTGCCTAACGATCAAGCAAACAACCAGTTCGAGCGTCCAAGCGCCCACGGCCGGATCTGATTCTCTACCTGGTTGTTGTCTATGGGCACAGCCCCGTCGTCCAGGCAGCGTGTCAGCGCTACCCAGCGTTTACAAGGCCTTGGCCGTTGCCGAGCCGTTGGGCACAAGATCACGTTGAGCCAGCATTCACTCATGCAAAGTTTTGATGATCGGTGCTGCCTTTTCCTGGCGTATCCGCCAACGATCGTCATCACTCATGTTTCGCGCCAGGCGTTCAACTTCGTACAAGCCGCCAATCGAGTACAGTGCCTGTTCGGCCAGATGACTTTTTGGACGGAGGGATATTTCAGCACAGGTCAGATGGCCTGTGCTGACTTGATCGGAGAATCCCTAGCGGTCCGTGCTCGGACCGCCTCTGATGGACTGATTTAGCGGATCGCCACAATATAGTGCGACACGGGACTGTCTTCTCGTGTGAGTCAGACCACGAAACGCGTGACCAACTGATTGAGGCTGATCGCCAACTGCGACACCTCACCGCAAGCGCTCGCTGTCTGGCTCGCCCCAGCAGCACTTTGCGAAGCCAGATCACGAATACGCAACAGGTTCTGGTCCACTTCACGCGCAACATGAGACTGCTCTTCCGAGGCCGTCGCGATCTGAAGGTTACGTTCATTGATCTGCGTGATCGCAGTGGCGATCTGATCCAGGGAGCTGCTCGCCTCCTGGGCGACATCCAGGGACTGGTTGGCCAGATCACGACTGGTGGTCATCGCCTGCACGGCATTCTCGGAATCCGTCTGGATCGCCGCAATCATCTGCTCGATCTCTTGCGTCGACATCTGGGTCCGATGCGCCAACGCCCTGACCTCATCTGCAACCACTGCAAAACCACGCCCCTGCTCACCCGCCCGGGCCGCTTCGATTGCAGCGTTCAGCGCCAGCAGGTTGGTTTGTTCCGCAATGCCCCGGATAACCTCCACGACCTTGGAGATATCTTGCGCACGGTTCGACAGCCCCTGGATCTGTTCGCTGGTCTGCTCCACGTTACCGCTCAGCCGCTGGATCGACTTCAAAGTCTGCGCCACGCGCTCCAGGCCAGTCTCGGTGAAACCCCGGGTACGCTTGGAGTCTTGCGATGCAGACTCGGCATTGCGCGCGACTTCATCCACGGCTGCACTCATCTCCGTGACCGCCGTCGCCGCCTGGTTGACTTCATCATTCTGGGAAACGAGACCGCGGCTGGATTCCTCCGTGACCGCCGTCATTTCCTCGGCTGCCGAGGCCAGTTGGGTGGAGGAGTCGGAGATCTGGACAATGGTATTGCGCAGGTTCTGTTGCATCTGCGCCAGAGCCTTGAGCAGCCTACCGGCTTCGTCAGTGCCGTTGACCTCGACGGCCTTCGACAGGTCGCTGCTGGCGATTCGCTCGGCGACAGACAAGGCGTCACTGATTGGCCCGGTAATGCTCTTCGTCAGAAGGAACGCGAGACCGATGGTCAACAGCACCACAGCGGCGATGATGCCGGCAACAAGCCACAGGCCTGACGAATAGATGTCGGCCGCCGTTTCACCGGCCTCTGCCGCGCCCTTGTTGTTGAACTCGGTGAGGTCATTGATCTGCTCTTCCATCTTGTTGGTGAGCGGGCGAATACCCGTGGCGATCAGATTGACTGCAGCCGGGATGTCGCCAGCCCTCATCAAGGGCTCCAGCAGGTCCAATTGTTTTGTGTAGGCGTCCGCGCTGCCCTTTACAGCGTTGAAGAAGGAGCGCTCCCGGTCGCTGGCAATGAGCGGCTCATAATTCGCTACGGCATCGGTGAATGCCTTGCGGTACCCAGGAAAGCTTTCGATGGTTCTCTGGACGCTTTGCGGATCCGCCAGCCCTCGCTGGGTTTCCAGCCTCAGGCGAAGCACTGCAACATTCATCATCGCGGTCTGGCGAATACTGGCCATCCAGTTCTGCTCGACGTCCTTTTCGATATCACGCAGCTTGCCCATCTGAAGCACTGCGAAAGCACCGAGCACAACGACGAGCGCAACGATCAGGGAGAAGAACAGCGCAGCTCGTGGCGCCAGGTTGAGGTTTCTAAAATGCACGGGGCGGACTCCAGAGAGGATTAGGGCGGATAGCCTGACTATGCTATCGGCTCAGTCCACTAAAATATGAAATGCCCGACGAGGTTTTCCAAAGAAATTGCAAGCTGTGTCACCTGCTGAGCAGACAACCCTCTGGCCTTCAATCACGAGGGAACAGGTCGGAGAATTTCACCTTGATTGGAGAATCCCTAATGGCGATAGGCCCGTGGGCCCCCTCTGAGAGAAGCCCGATTCTCGTACCTCCATGATCCTAGTTACATGGGTAGCATAGGTTGTTGGCACCAAGGCCACCGCTCTGATGTCCAAAATGGTAGAAGTGAACACCCCTCTCAGAGAGAACCAGTCCCATGAACGGTGAACCAAGCATGACCAGCACCCTGGATCCGGTACCGCTTAGCGCACCTTACGCTCAGCGGCTGAGCTGCCTGCAGTTGGCGATCACGTCCGCACGTTCATCGCAGGGTGCGGGCGAAGCCTTCCAATGCCTGGCTGGCTACACAATGGCCTTAGAAGATGCTCGGGTAATAAATCCCGAGCAGGGAACGCAACTAAACACCCAGGGCCGTTTGCTACATATAGATACCCTTGAGCGATTACAGTCACAACGTACGCCACACTGGGCGGCTCTGATCATTAGGTTGAACAGTTAGGCTGTTCTGGCGATACTGTAATCCATTCAAGCTTAGGCCGATCATCGGTCGCCGCTATTGCTCGGCGATTATTTTGGACGTCGACCAATCGAGCAAACGCTGGGTAAAACCGTAGCTCGCAGCCTGGTAGTAGCTGATGGCACGCGCTACCAGCGGATCATCGAGCCCGACCGTCACCTCGTCACTGGCGCCCAGTGCGTCGTCGTGGCGGCGTAACTTTCCACGGGGGCTGAGAATCGCCAAGTCTTTGCCATCAAACAGGCCCAAGTGCTGGTAATTACCGACCAATACCCGGGGCGGCAAGGTGGACGGATGCAACAGGTCCCGCCCAAAGAAGGTCGACTCATAGCTGAGATTCAACAACCCCAACAGGGTCGGTGCCAGGTCGATCTGACTAGCCAGTTGACTGTCTTCACGCGGCGCAATCAGCTTTGGCGCATAGATGAACAGCGGGATCTGGTAGTTAACAATCGGCAGGTCCTCCTGGCCTGCGCTGCCGGCGGTGTGGTCAGCGACAAAGACAAAAATCGTCTCGTCGAACCAGGGCTTGTTGCGCGCCGCCTCAAGGAATTTGCCTATGGCATAGTCGGTGTACTTCACTGCCCCGTCACGTCCACCACCGGACGCGATATCAATCCTGCCGTCAGGATAGGTGTAGGGACGGTGGTTGGAAGTGGTCATCAATTGCAGCAGGAAAGGCTTCTGCTTGGCGAAATTATCGTCCGCCAACTTCAAAGTTTGCCCATAGAGGTCTTCATCAGCCATGCCCCAGGCATTTTTGAAGTGGATATCGGCTTCAGGAACGCTGCTTTGATCAACGACCCGGTAACCGTTGCCGCCGAAGAAGGCATTCATGTTGTCAAAGTAGCCCCGGCCGCCGTACACAAATACGCTGTCATAGCCGACATGCTTCAACTGCTGGCCTAGGCTGGCGAAACCGCTTTCACGGCCGACCCGTTTGACGATGGAGCGTCCCGGTGTGGGAGGAATTGCCAGGGTAATGGCTTCCAAACCACGATCCGTGCGAGTACCGGTGGCATAGAAGTTATTGAAGTAAAGGCTCTCTTTACGCAGCTGGTCGAGGTTTGGCGTAAGACCTCCAGCACGACCATTGCTGCCCAGGTACTTGGCGCTGAAGCTTTCGATAGTCACCAGGATAATGTTGTGTCGCTTAGGTACGCCTTCCCGAGTCACGGTACGGCGAATGTCGATGGGTTCTTTGCCAATGAACCGGACCGTACCTTCCGCCAGCTCTCCACGAATATGTTGGGCAACGTCGGCGTTGGCCAGGGTTCCGTAGAACTGCTGGTAGTCCAGTTCGTTATTGCGGAAAGCGGCAAAGAATTGATAGGGCCCGTTACTGGCCAATTCATGCTGATAGGTATTGCCGCCTTGGCCCCGCGGAGTCTCTTGGTCAACCACCAGCAGGACACCCACAGCCAAGGCGACAATAACCCCGATGCTGCTCAAGCGTTGGCGCCACGACGGTAATGGTGCGCTGATTGCACGTCCTAGTGGTTTGTGCAAGGCCACACAGAGGAGGACCGCGATTACTGCAAGAACACTGAGTAATGTGCCAATCGGGTATGACTCCAGCAGGTTGTTCAACACCTCGTCGGAATACACCAAGTAGTCCACGGCGATAAAGTTAAAGCGTACGCCGAACTCATCCCAGAACAGCCATTCTGCGACAGCGGTGAACAGCATGACGAAGACGCTCAGGGCAAACAGCCCCTGCAAGAACCAGCGATGCCCGCGAGTGCGCCATAACCCTGCCGGGCACAGCAACACATACAGGCTCATCGGCAGCACGGCATAGAGTAAAAAACTCAGGTCGTATAACAAGCCCACTCCAAAAATCGAGGAAAAGGCAGTGCCTACCTCTGAAATGTGGCTGGCCAACAACACAAGGCGGGTGACGAAAAAAAACAAAAGCCATAGACCGGCGGTCCAAAGCAGAAAACGTATCGGGGCTGAAGCAGGTGAACGCATTGAAAACTCCTTTTTGTACCCCTCCATGATTGGAAACTCGGGGTTATTGTCCTAAAAAGCTGGCCCTGATTTCACAGGCAAATCTGCTCGTGATCGGATCTTGTTAAGGGCTGTTGGAGGGTGCGGCAAAACTTACTCGACGAAACCAAAAGATTTCGTGAAAAACGAGGCCAAACAACGCATTAATCGTCATCGTTTTTGGCTGTCTGCCCCCAAATTCTTACCTGGTTGGAGAATAGCCTTTGGATTCTTAAGCGCAACAAGCGTTTAAATACAGCGGACTAGGCAGTGCCTCTCTATTCAGCTCACGAATTTTTCACAAAAAAAACGACTTATCGTCCTCAAAGCGGCTACCTTGCTATCACCTTCAGCAAGACACGGAGAGTCTTATGCAACAGAAAAATCGCATGTGCGGTACTGACCAAATCTTAATCAACATCCAGGACAGCTCCGAACTAACGTACTGGGCTGTCAAATTTGGCGTATCTAAGGATGAGATCAAAACAGCCGTAAAAGCAGCAGGGGGCTCGCTGACTGCTGTACAGAACAAACTCAAGGAGCTGCATAGAACCTAAGTAGCAATTGGGCTGACCGTTAGAGTTTTCAAATCAAGGAAGGCCAATGGCCCCCAACAATGTGCAAGATCGCGGCCTGGATAGGTTTGTGACGATGCAGGCCAGGCCGCTTCTTTTACTTCGGGGTAATCACTTCTTTGACGTAGCCCTGGCATGCCGCCAGGGCAATCAGTCCTTGGTCACCGTCGCCGACGATGGCGACAATTCGTTGAGCAGCCGCTGGGTCAAGTTCGGCTCTCGCACCTCCATGAACCACGCTGCCGGCGCTGGCGGCGGTTGACAGCCCACCGCCACCACTCGGGGCGGCGGCAAGTAGGACTGACAGCCGCACATCAGCAGTAGCCAACTGGTCACGCAGGCGAGCCTGAGAGGTTTGAGCATCACGCAGCTCCTTGTAGTGGGTTTCGTCATTCGCCTGCAGGCGATCCTCCAGCGCCCGGCGCTCGACCTGCTGGCTTTCCTGCCAGTCGATCACCGCCACCGCGGCCTGCTCGCGATCACGTCCATAGGCCTCGGCCTGCTTAGCCATTTGCTTGCCGTAGTAGTTGGCTTGCCAGGCCCAAGCCGCCCAGGCGCCCAGGGCAAACCCCAGGACCAGGGCGGCAATCAGCCCGCGCACGCCCAACACGCTCAAGGCAGCACCTTCAGCGCACGCTCATACAGCGCCTCGCGGTCGGCCAGGCCGTTGGTACCGCCGTTGATGCGCTTGGTGATGGTGAGAAAGTCGCCCTTATCAGCCTGGGTGTTCAGGCCAGCTCGATGCCAGAACCAGGCCGCCGACATCGCGGCATACACTGGGTGCTCCAACAGTTCCGGGGTGTTGAGCAGTCGAGCATCGCCAAACAGTGCTTCACTGCAGGCTTCGTAGTTGGCCCTGCCGGTGATCTGAATCAGCCCCCTGCCCCGGTACTTCTGGCCGTCGCCATCCGCCTCGGGGGTATTGCCCAGGCGCTTGGCCAAGGTCCCGGTGTCGTACTTGGCCAGGTAGTCGTGGCCACCCAGCTCGCGCACCCACTGCAACTGACCGGACTCGTGGCCGATCTGGGCGATGAAGGCCGCGATACGCAGCCGGGTGACGATGCCGTACTTGCCCATGGCCGCGTTGAGAGCAGGAACAAAACGCGGCTTTCTGGCCGCGTGGGGAGATCTCGCAGCAGCTGCTGCGCAGTGATGGTCATTGGGTCTTACTTCCAAGTGATGATGGGTTAAAGCTGCACAACC
>NZ_JALQCW010000011.1 GCF_023241715.1 Pseudomonas morbosilactucae | reverse complement strand
TCGGGTGCCATCCGCGCCGGCCTGATCGTGGTCAACACCAACCCGCTGTACACCGCGCGGGAGATGGAACACCAATTCAACGACTCCGGGGCCAAGGCCCTGGTCTGCCTTGCCAACATGGCCACCTGGCCGAGGCGTGGTGCCAAGACCGGCGTCAAGCATGTGATCGTCACCGAAGTGGCGGACTTGCTGCCGCCGCTCAAGCGCCTGCTGATCAACAGCGTGATCAAGTACGTGAAGAAAATGGTGCCGGCCTACCACCTGCCCCAGGCGATTCGCTTCAACGATGCTTTGAGCAAGGGCCAGGGCCAGCCGGTCAAGGAAGCCAACCCGGCCAGCGGCGATGTTGCCGTGCTGCAATACACCGGCGGCACCACGGGCGTGGCCAAGGGCGCGATGCTGACGCACCGCAACCTGGTGGCCAACATGTTGCAGTGCAAGGCTCTGATGGGTGCCAACCTCAATGAAGGGTGTGAAATCCTCATCACCCCGCTGCCGCTGTACCACATCTATGCCTTCACCTTTCATTGCATGGCGATGATGTTGATCGGCAACCACAACATTCTGATCAGCAACCCGCGTGACCTGCCGGCGATGGTCAAGGAACTGTCGAAGTGGAAGTTCAGCGGTTTTGTCGGCCTCAACACCCTGTTTGTGGCCCTGTGCAACAGCGAAGCGTTTCGCAAGCTGGACTTCTCCGCCTTGAAAGTCACCCTGTCCGGCGGCATGGCCCTGCAACTGGCGGCCGCCGAGCGTTGGAAAGCCGTGACCGGCTGCCCGATCTGCGAAGGCTACGGCATGACCGAAACCAGCCCGGTGGCCACGGTCAACCCGATCCAGAACATCCAGATCGGCACCATCGGCATTCCCGTGCCTTCGACCTTGTGCCGGGTGATCAACGACGCCGGTGAAGAGCAGGCACTGGGTGAGATCGGCGAGCTGTGCGTCAAGGGCCCACAAGTGATGAAGGGCTACTGGCAGCGCCAGGACGCGACCGACGAAGTGCTCAGCGAAGGCTGGTTGAAAACCGGTGATATCGCGCTGATCCAGCCTGATGGCTATATCCGTATCGTCGACCGCAAGAAGGACATGATTCTGGTCTCCGGCTTCAACGTCTATCCCAACGAGCTGGAAGATGTGCTGGCGGCGTTGCCGGGTGTGTTGCAGTGTGCCGCCATCGGCGTGCCGGATGAAAAATCAGGCGAGACCATCAAGATCTTCATCGTGGTCAAGCCGGGCGCGACCCTGACCAAGGAAGAAGTGATGGCGCATATGCGCGCCAATGTCACCGGCTACAAAGTGCCCAAGGCCGTTGAGTTCCGTGATGCGTTGCCGACCACCAACGTCGGCAAGATCCTGCGGCGCGAGCTGCGAGACGAAGAGCTGAAGAAGCTTGGGCTGAAGAAGTAACGTCGCCCTCCAACAAAAAGCCCCGCTCATGCGGGGCTTTTTGTTGGGCGCTGGGGTCGTGGTCCCTGCAGTTTTACTGTTGGAACTGGGCGAAGTTGACGCCGGTGCCGGCCGGGCGGACGTCGGTGAGGAACGAGTCCTTGTCAGCGCTCAGTTCCAGGCTCAGGGCCGCCTTGCGTTTGCCTTCATTGCGTACCACCAGGCCTTCGAGTTTTTCCCGCAGGAACAGGGTCGGCACCTTCAGGTGCAGCAACTGGTCGCTGCTTGGGGTGTGCAGCAGCAGGTGAACCCATTCGTACTGACCGATGGCCAGGCGGGTGACTGGCAGGTCGAACCACCAGATGTTGCGGTTGCGGTTCAACTCCGCGAAGTGGCAGTTGTTGAGCCCCAGCACCGCACCGCCCAGTTCCAGGTTTCTGCGGGCAATGGCCGCCTTTTTATCGAGTTTCATAACATTCCTACGGGATTGGCTCTTCAGTACACGGCCTGAATACGTTGCGCATTCTCAAGGGTTGGCCGGCAAACATAAAGCCCAACCTGTCGTGGGCGACGAAATCGCCGGCTGAAAATAATTGAAACTCTGCGCAACACCCCAGGGTCAGTTTTTAGGTAACGCATTGAACCCATGATTGTTCACCGGAGAAACACCATGAGCAGCGCATCGGATAAAGCAAAAGGTTTGGCCAACGAAGCGATCGGTAACATCAAGCAAGGTGTCGGCAAAGCCACTGACAACACCAAGCTGCAAACCGAAGGCAAGATCCAGGAAAAGAAAGGTGAGGCCCAGCAAACCCTTGGCAAAGCCAAGGACGCGGTCAAGAAAACCGTCGACAAGGCTTGATAGTGTCGAGGGTGTGAATGCAGCACGACGCCATCCTCGGATGGCCGTTTGCATTCAGGCACGGCACTAAAACAGCCGAAATGGTTCAAAGTCGCCAACTGGGCTAATTTGATGTAGAAAACGGCCTCTGAGTCGCCCCCTGACCACGACCTATTGCGGCGAAAGGAGACGCTATGATTTTTCCGGATTTGAAAGGGTTACCCCTGCATCGCGTGCTGGTGCGCACGATCAAGGAGTTTGTCGACGACGAGATGTCCACCTACGCCTCGGCGCTGGCGTACCAGATGCTGTTCTCGTTGTTCCCCTTCATCCTGTTTCTGATTGCCCTGATCGGTTTCCTCCATCTGCCGGATTTCTTTACCTGGCTGCGTCTGCAGTCGGAGCTGGTGTTGCCGCCCCAGGCCCTGGAGCAGGTCAACCCGGTGATCGACCAATTGCAGCAGTCCAAGGGCGGCCTGTTGTCGGTGGGTATCGTGATTGCCTTGTGGACCGCCTCGGCGGGTGTACGGCTGATGATGAGCGCAATGAACGCCGCTTACGATGTGGTCGAGGCGCGGCCGATCTGGAAGCGTTTCCCGCTGTCGATTTTCTACACCATTGGCATCGCCGGGATGTTGCTGGTCGCCGCCGGGCTGATGGTCCTGGGGCCGCAGGTGATGGCCTGGCTGGCAGGGCAGGTCGGGCTGGAAGACTTTATCGTGACGCTCTGGACCGTCCTGCGCTGGCCGCTGATCGTGCTGTTGCTGATGATCGCGGTGGCCTTGATGTATTACGTGATGCCCGATGTGAAGCAGGAATTCCGCTTTATCACCCCGGGTTCGGTGCTGGCGGTGGTGGTGTGGATCATCGCGTCCCTGGGTTTTGGTTATTACGTAAAAACCTTCTCTGACTACAACGCCATGTATGGCAGTATCGGCGCGATCATCGTGCTGTTGCTGTACTTCTACATTTCCGCGGCGGTGCTGCTGCTGGGCGCGGAGATGAACGCGGTGATCGAACACATGTCGGCCGAGGGCAAGAATCCTGGTGAAAAGGACCCCGCCGAGCATGAAACCAAACACCACGTATCGGGACTGGGCCGAGACCACTCGCTCAAGCCGACCACTGACGAAGCCTGAACATGATCCGTGAAATCCTCAAGATGGGTGACGAGCGCCTGTTGCGTATCGCACCACCGGTGCCGCCCGAGATGTTCGACAGCCCGGAGCTGTGGCAACTGATCGACGATATGTTCCAGACCATGGAAAGCGTCGGCGGGGTGGGCCTGGCGGCACCGCAGATCGGCGTCGACCTGCAGTTGGTGATTTTCGGTTTCGAGCACAGCGAGCGTTACCCGGACGCCGAAGCGGTGCCCCAGACTATTCTGATCAACCCCTTGATCACGCCCCTGAGCCCGATCCTGGAAGAAGGCTGGGAAGGCTGTCTCTCGGTGCCGGGGCTGCGGGGGGCGGTGCAGCGTTATGAACACATCCGCTACGAGGGGTTTGATCCCAAGGGCGAGCCCGTGGTGCGAATCGCCTCGGGGTTTCATGCCCGGGTGGTGCAGCACGAGTGCGATCACCTGATCGGCCGCCTCTACCCGTCGCGCATCAGCGACTTCAGCAAGTTCGGCTTTACCGAAGTGCTGTTCCCCGACCTGGACCCCGCTGCCGACGATTGAGCCGGCGACGCGCTCAAGCCCCGGGCTTGATAAAGCGCAGGGTCATGCGATCCGACTCCCCGATGGCCTGGAACCTGGCCTTGTCCTGTTCCCCGAGCTTGAACGCCGGGGGCAGGGTCCAGACACCGTCGGGGTAGTCCTTGGTGTCTTTGGAGTTGGCATTGATCTCGCTTTGCCCGTCGAGGACAAAGCCTGCGTCGGTGGCCAGTTTCACCACGTACGCGGTGGTCAGGTAGCCGCTGTGCTTGATGTCTTCCAGGGACGCACCGTCCTTGGCCCGGTGATCCACCACACCCAACACGCCCCCTGGCTTGAGGACCTTGAAGAACGCCTGGAACAGGTTGGGCGCGGTGTCGGCCAGCACCCAGTTGTGCACATTGCGAAAGGTCAGGACTCGATCGGCCGAGCCGGGCGGGCCGAGTACCGGGGCCTTGGGATCGAATTCGACGAACGCAGCCTCGCCGTAGCGGGCCGGGTCGGCGGCGAACTTCTGGCGCAGGCCGTCGGCGGATTTTTTGTAATAGTCACCGCTGGCCGGCGCTTGCACGGCGGCAATGTACTGCCCTTGCCGCTTGAGCAGCGGCGCCAGCAACTCGCTGTACCAACCGCTGCCAGGGGTGATTTCGATCAGCCGCTGGTTAGCCTGCAGGCCAAAAAACTCCAGGGTCTGTTGGGGGTGGCGATAGACGTCCCGGTCGCTGTTGCCGGGGGCGCGCCAGGAACCGGCGAGGACTTTGGCGTATTCCTGGCGGGTCAGGGCCGGGGCAGATTCGCTGGCTTGAGACACATTGCTCAGCATAAGGGCACTGATGGACAGCGCCAGAAGCATGGGTTTCATGGATCATCCTGATAAGTCACGAAGTGCCGGCGAGGCTAGCACGGGCCTGGCGTGGGCCGATCAGCCAATATCTTTGGTGCTTCTAACCAACGGTTCTATACCCATGGCCACCAGGCTTTTACTGCGGCTGTAGCGGGCCAGTCGGTCGGCCAGGGCCTGGGGTAAACAGGGGGAGGTGGAAAACCCCATACGTTGATACAGCGCTTGCAAGTCCGGGTGGCAGAACAGCCACACCGGTCCTTCGAGCGGGCCGAGGGCCTGTGCCACCAGTCGCTCGGCAAGTCGCCGGCCACGGTGTTGCGGGGCGACGAACAGGCCTGTCAGCCAATGCCCCTGGGCGACGGCTGTCAGGCTCATGCCGGCCAGCAGTTCATCGCGCCTGGCCACCCACAGTTGCCCCTCGCCGGAAGCGCGCATGGGTGAGCCGTGCTGGCGGTAGAACTTGTTCAGCAGCGGGCGCTCAAGGTCGGTCAGCCGGGCGATGTTCAGGTGAGGCATGGTCGTTCCGGGTTGGGCAGCGGGGGCGGCGGATTATAAAGGAACCCCCAGGCGCCATAGGTGGTATACCTGACGTCTATCCCGCATCAGTGGAGTGAGCATCATGTCCAAAGGTATGAATTCCAAGAAAGCCGCGAAAAAGAAACCGGCCAAGACCGCCGATGAAAAGCGCGCCGACAAGAAAGCCAAGAAAGTCGAAGTGAATGTCTTCGGTCATTGATCGCTCCCTCCGAAGCCCGCTTGGCGGGCTTCCTCTTTTCTCTCCCCGAATCAAATCAGCTCAGCTCCAGGACCAAGGCCTCCTGCACTGAGCGCCGTTCACCAATCCGCACCTGAAAGCGCTCCAGCCCGGGCCATTGCTGCAAGTCGATGGCAAAGCCCTCGGTCCAGCGCAGCACGCTGAACAGATAGGCATCCGCCACTCCGAAACTTCCCCCTAGCAGGTAGTCCTGGCGCACCAGGGTCTGGTCAAGCAAGGCGAAGCGCTTGAACAGCCGTTCGCGGAACAGGGCTTTGACGGCGTCATCAATCGCCGTGCTGAACAGCCAGGCCATGCCCCCATGCACTTCGCTGCTGATGAAGTTCAGCATCTCTTGCAGACGCACCCGCTCCCAACTGCCATTGGCCGGGGCCAGGCCAGCCTTGGGCTGCAGGTCCGCCAGGTATTGCAGGATCGCTGGGCCCTCGGTCAGCACCTGTCCGTTGTCCAGTTCCAGGGCGGCGACGTAACCCTTGGGGTTGATGGCCAGGAAGTCCCGGCCATCGGCGGTGAGTTTGCTGCGGTTATCGACGCGCACGGGATCAAAGGCCAGCCCCAGTTCGCGCAGCACGATATGGGGCGCCAGCGAGCAGGCTTGGGGGGCGTAATACAGCTTCATCGGCAAGGTTCCTGATAAGGGTGCGCGCCAGTGTCCGGGCGGCCATTGTCCTGGGTAAAATTAATCTTTCAGAAAACTGCCATAAGGACAGCTACTGGCATGATGAACCTGATGCATTGGCGGCTGCTGGTGGCGATCGCCGACAGCGGCAATATCACCCGCGCCGCCGAGCGGGTCGGCATGACCCAGTCCGGGGCCAGCCAGGCTTTGGCGCTGCTGGAAGACATGCTGGAGGTGCAGCTGTTCAGCCGGGAAAACCGGCAAACCCTGCCCACCGCCATCGGCCTGCAGGTGATTGAACAGGCCCGGTTGATGCTCGGCGCGTTGGAGAACATTCGCAGTCGTGTGGAAAACAGTCGGGAGATCCAGCGTGGCACCTTGCGCCTGGCCAGTTTTCCCATGGTCCTGGCGGCGTTTCTGCCGCCGTTGCTGCGGCGCTTCAAGCAGCTTTATCCGGGCATTCAAGTGGTGGCCCTGGAGGTCAGCGACGACGAAGTGGAAGCCTTGCTCAGCGCTCAACTGGTGGACCTGGGCGTGGTCCTCAACCCCGCGCCGGTGCGTAACGCCGGGTTGTTGGGGCGCGACACCTGGGTCGCGGTGTTGCCCCAGGGCCATCCTTTGGCCCGGCGGGCCGGTGACGGTGCGGTGCCCTTGGCGGAGTTGGTGGCCCAGCCGTTTGTGCTGGCCACGGGCGGCTGTTCGGTGAATGCCCGCAGCCTGGCGGCAGACGCCGGCTTGTGCTTGGCGGATGTGCGGGTTGAAGTGCGCGACTGGAGCAGTGCCTTCACCTTGGTGCGGGAGCAGGTGGGTGTCAGCCTGGTCCCTGAGATGACCTTGCCGGACAGCCGCCAGGGCCTGCGCATCCTGCCCCTGGCCGAGCCGCTGCATCGTGAGTTCGGGCTGGTGGCGGCCCCAGGCCGTGAGGCCTCACCGGCGGTGCGGGCGCTGCTGGAGATGTTGGCGCAAGCCTGAGTCAGTTCGCGCTGGCATAGGCCAGTGGACCTCGGCGGTGCGAGCCTTGCTGAGGGTTTAAATAATGGCTGATTAATGGCCTTGCATAGCAACCATGGCTGGCTATGCTCATTTGTGTCCGTTTATGTAGCCGATTATTTGAACAGTAAAATAAGGTCAGCTAGTTGCTGCTTGCTGTTCAAGAGGGTTATCCAAAAACCGTTAAGGACAGGTTGAACATCTCTGAAGAGTTCGCCACTCAAGGCGCCGTGATGATAAGGGAGTTGTTGCTTAAATGGACTTACTTGCCCCAGTTAGGTTGAACCGGCTAACGGTTCGTCAAGAAAAGGATGGCTTGATAAGAGCGTTGCATTATGGACTCTCCCATTAATCATCATTTATCACCTGACACTTTCTCCTTATTGGAGAGAGGCGCTTGCCATGTTTCATGGAACGTTGTGTGGATCAGTTGAAAGACTCGGAACTTCCGTCAATCAAAAGACAGCGTTGAAGGTGATACAACCATGTTCAATCTACATCACAAGGCTGACCTGCTTGAGATCGAGCGATTTACCTGTGCCCTGACCGAGGCCAATGCCAAGTTACTGGCCATCAGCCGTTCCATGGCACTGATCGAATTCTCGCCCGATGGCATCGTGCTGGATGCCAATGACAACTTCTGTAAGACCATGGGGTATTCCGTCGAGGAGTTGCGTGGCAAGCACCACCGGATTTTCTGCGAAGAGGCGTTTTACCGCAGTGAGGCCTACAGCACCCTGTGGCGTGACCTGGCCCGTGGCGAACCCCTCAGCGGTACCTTTCTGCGTTTGGGCAAGAGCGGCCAGGAGATCTGGCTCGAAGCCAGCTACATGCCGGTGTTCGGCCCCGATCGTCAGGTCCGGAGTGTGATCAAGGTGGCCGCGGATGTGTCTGAGCGCATCCATATCGAACATGAAAACCAAAGCCTGTTGAATGCCATTGGCCGTTCCATGGCAGTGATCGAATTCACGCCCGAAGGCAAGGTCATCAGCGCCAACGACAACTTCCTCAAGACCATGGGCTACGCCCTCAATGAAATCGTTGGCCAGCACCACAGCATGTTCTGCCACCGCGCCGAAGCGGAGTCCGCAGAATACCGAGCGTTCTGGGCCTCCCTCAATCGTGGCGAATACCACTCCCACCGCTTCGAGCGAGAAAACAAATACGGCCAGACGGTGTTCCTCGAGGCCTCCTACAACCCCCTGTTCGATGCCAAGGGGCGCTTGTACAAGGTGGTCAAGTTCGCCAGCGATATCACCCAGCAGATGACCACCTTGCAGAGCGCCGCCGAGTCCGCCCACAGCACCTCGGTGCAGAACGATGCCTGCGCCCAGAAGGGCTCGCAGGTGGTGCAGCAGACGGTGCAGATCATCGAGCAAATCTCCCGCGACCTGAACGAGGCGGCGGTCAGTATTGATGCGGTGAGTAAGCAGTCGGACATCATCGGCAGCATTGTCCAGACCATCCGCAGCATCGCTGACCAGACCAATCTGTTGGCCCTTAACGCCGCCATCGAGGCGGCCCGGGCCGGTGAGCAAGGTCGTGGATTTGCCGTGGTGGCCGATGAGGTGCGCAGCCTGGCGGCGCGGACCAGCCAGGCGACCCTGGAGATCGTCGATGTGGTGCGCCGGAACCACGACCTGTCCCTGAGTGCGGTGACCAGCATGCAGTCGAGCCTGAGCCGCACCGGGCTGGGGGTGGAGCTGGCCAATGAGGCGGGGGAGGTGATCCTGGAGATTCAGCAGGGCTCACGGCACGTGGTGGAAGCCATCGCCCAGTTCAACTCCACCCTGCAGTTGCAATAATTCGGCTGCGTCAGTTTGGCCTAAAAAAAAGGGTTCCCAGTGGGAACCCTTTTTGGCCTGCGCCAGCTATTACAGCGAAGCGAGGAACTTGTCTTCAAGCTGGGCGCCGGTGCTGCTGGTGCCGTTATCTTTGTCGGCTTGCGCCAGCTTCATCTTGTCTTCCATGCGCTCGGCAATCTGCTTGCCGATGGCCAGTTGCTGCTCTGGCGACATGGATTGCAGGCTTTCCTCGGTAATCCCCAATTCCTTGAGGATCTGGTCGCGCATCCGCTGTTCAGGGGACTTGCTCATGTACTCCTTGAACTCGGCGGTGGCGGAGGCATCCGTGGCCGTGGTGGCTTCCGGCGTGCTGGTGGCCGGCGGCGTGGCTTGCAGCAACACGCGAGTCTTGGCGAACGCCGCTTCGACGTTATCGTCCACGGTGCTGCTGGCCTTTTGCACGGCCTGGGACGCTTGGAACGTCGCCGCATTCTGTACGTTTTGCATCAAGCCGCTGTAGATAGCGCTGGCGGCTGCGGTAGTCGGGTCCATATCGGAGCGCTGGCTTTTCTGCACCGCGGAGGACGTTTGGGCGTTGACCAACATGATTGGGCACCTGTCTGTGAGAGCTGTCCCGGGATAGTCAGCAAGTTCCGTGCCGTTGTATGGCGGCCTTTAATATCAATGACTTGGCTCAAGAGCCCTGCAAGTGCCTGCCTGCAAGCGGAGAGGTTTTGCCGCTTTCAGGCAAGCGCTATGGGGGCAGGGGCTCAAGGAATGCCGTTGCACCCATGCAGAACGAAGCCTGGGCGTTCGCTGAGGCGCTGGTAGTAGGCGGCAACGGCGGGGTAATCCGGGTGCTCCATGGGCGTCATCTGCCAACGATGCACCGACAGCCCGAGCACGATGTCGGCCAGGGTCAGTTCCTCGCCGAGCACGAAGGCGCCGCTGCGGCTCAACTGTTGTTCCAGGATCGCCATCTTGCTGTTCCAGCCCTGAAGGCCGGCGGCAATGCGTTGAGGGTCCTGAAACTCCGGGTTTTGCCGCACCAGAGCGACAAAGGCGTAGCTCCAGGACGGATTGAGCTCCGTGGCCTGCCAATCCATCCACTGTTCCACCAGGGCCCTGGCCCGTGGTGCTTGCGGCAACAGGCGCTGGCCCGGGGTCTTGTTGGCCAGGTAGCGGCAGATGCTGTTGGATTCCCACAGCACGCCGGCTTCGTCAATCAGCACCGGCACCTGGGCATTGGGGTTGAGTTCGAGAAAGGCCGCGGCCTGGGTGGACTGGAAACCGCTGCCCCAGTCTTCGCGTTGGTAGGCAAGCCCCAGTTCCTCACAGGTCCACAGAACTTTCCTGACGTTGATCGATGACGCTTTACCGAGAACCTTGAGATGTTCCATGACGCATCCTTGGCGGTATTGGAGGGCCTGGAGAATCTAACAGCGCGGTTGCGCTTCGGCGATGGGGACTTTGCCCGTTTTCTTCAGGCCGGGTCCGGCAGTGCCGAAGCCGGAAGGCCGAAGACCCGGTCGAACAACCAATTGAAGGCGAAGGTGTAGCAGGGGATGAACAGGATCAGTGCCAGGTCGAGGAGAAAGGCTTGCAGCAGGCTGATGTCCATCCACCAGGCAATCAGCGGAATCAGGAACATGATCAGCGTCAACTGGAAGCCGACGGCATGGGCGATGCGCCGCTTGACCGTGCGGGTGCGCGAGACCTGGCGGCTTTCCCAGCGCTCGAACAAGGTGGTGTAGATGAAGTTCCAGGTCACCGCGATGCTGGTGATGGCCACGGCCAAGGGGCCGGTGCTGCTGGGGGAGGTGCCCGAAAGCAGGGCCAGGCCCAGGGCCGAGAAGGTCATGCCGAAGACCTCGAACAACGACACGTACACCAGTTTGCGCTTTACGCCTTGCATGCCTGCTTCCTCTTTGCGAATACGGCTGGCCAGTTCGATTAGCATCGAGACTGGCGCGGGGCGCAGAAGATAGCTTCACTATGGCTGACAGAAAAAGTCGGTAGCTTTCAGTTTTACTGATAGGTTGTTCCCATGAATTTTTCCAGTGACAGCATTCAGTTATTCCTTGCCGTGCTTGAACGCGGCTCCTTTTCCGCCGCCGCCCGTTCCCTGGGCAAGGTGCCTTCGGCGGTGAGCATGGGTATTGCCAACCTGGAGGCGGAGTTGGGCTATGCGCTGTTCGATCGCAGCCATCGCGAGCCGGTGCCCACGGCGCTGGCCCTGGCTCTGGCGCCCCATGCGCGGTTGATCGCCGACCAACTCAAGCAGCTTCAGGTGCATGCCATCGAACTGTCCCTGGGGCTGGAAAGCAAGCTGTCGATCGCAGTGGTGGATGACATCGACAAACAGCGGGTACTGGCGGCCATCAAGTTGATTGCCGAGCGTTATCCGTTGCTCGACGTGGAGGTGCTCAGCGCCCCCCAGGATGACGTGCTGCAACTGCTGCACAGTGGTCGGGTCAGCGTGGCCGTGGCCTTTGCCGGTCTGAGCGTGAATGCCTTGGAGTACTTCCAGTACATCGGCAGCGAGCGAGTGATTGCCTGCCTCTCGCCCCGGCACCCCGTGTTTCTGGCCAGCGATGGTTCGCTGTTCCTGGAGGAGTTGATCCGGGTTCGCCAGGTGGTGGTGGCCAGCCGCGACCTGCCCATCAGCGATACCCGGCCTCTGGTGGGCGAGTCGCTGTGGCGCACCGACAGCCTGGCCATGGCGGTGCACATGGTGGAAGCGGGGATTGGCTGGGGCAATTTCCCCTTGTCGGTGATCCAGCCGTGGCTGGACGCCGGGCGCCTGCAACGGCTGCACTTCAAAAACATCGAGAACGGCCTGCAGTTGCCGGTGCATGCGGTGTGGCTGAAGAACCAGCCGTTGCAGAAGGGCGCCTTGGCGTTGGTGCAGTTACTCAGTGGCGAGGACCCGGCACTGGGTGCGCCACCCGCGCTATAGGGCTTAGGCCAGGGCCTGCTTGCGTAACCAGAGCAGTAGTTGCCCGGCTGCCGAGTCATCGCTTATCGCCTGCGGCGACAGCAGGTAGTAGGCACTGCCGTCGGCGACGAAATCGAAAGGCGCGCACAACAGCCCGCTGGCCAGATCGTCCCGCACCAGTTGCCAGGGCGCGATGGCCAGCCCCAATCCCGCCACCGCAGCTTGCAGGCTGAAGTAGAAGTGTTCGAAAACCTGTTCCTGTTGCACCGGGCTGCAAGGTCGTTGTTGGATCTGGAACCACTGCTCCCAGGCCTGCCGGCGCGTGGCGCTGTGCAGGCGCGGTGCCTGGCTGGCCAATTGTCGCTGGCCCTGTTCCAGCGGCGCCCATTGAGCCTGCTGCTGCGGTCGGCACACCGGGCCTATGGCTTCGTCGAACAGCCAATGCGCCTGGGTGTCGCTGCTCCAGGCAAAGTCGTTGCGGCGGATCGCCAGGTCGATCCCGGCATTGAACGAGAAGGGCCCGCCGCCCGCCACCAGTTGGATCGACAGCCCTGGGTGGCAGGCATGGAAATCCGCCATGCGCGGGATCAGCCAGCGCATCAGCAGGGTGGGTTCGCAGGACAGCACCAGCGGCGCCTCGGGGCTGGGTGCCCGCAAGCGACTGGCGGTGCTTTCGATCAGGTCCAGGGCCTGGGTCACGCTGTGCAGCAAGTCGGCACCGGCCGGGGTCAGAAATACCCGGTGACTGCGGCGTTCGAACAGAGCGATGCCCAGGTCTTCCTCCAACGCGCGCACGGCGCGGCTGATGGCGCCGTGGGTCAGGTGCAGGGCGGCGCCGGCCTGGGTAAAGCTTTCCAGGCGCGCCGCCGCTTCGAAGCAGCGCAAGGCACTGAGGGGCGGCAGGCGTCGTCGCAATATCTGTGAGTTTTTATCACCGAGAGTGTCAGTTTTCATCGTTGGCTGTCCCCATGCCGATCCCCATACAGTAGCGCCTGATTCTATAACCAAGGCGCATGCAACGTGACCGAACTGTTAGCCGTAATCACCATCACCGTCCTCGCGGTACTCAGCCCCGGGGCCGATTTTGCCCTGGTCACGCGCAACAGCCTGATGCTTTCGCGCCGCCATGGGGTGCTCACAGCCCTGGGGATCGGGCTCGGAGTCATGGTGCATATCGGCTACAGCCTGTTGGGTGTGGGTGTGCTGCTGCAGCAATCGCTGCTGTGGTTCACCGGGCTGAAGATCGCCGGGGCCATGTACCTGATCTACCTGGGGGTCAAGCTGTTGCGCTGTCCGGCGCAAGGCGGGGCGGAGGTGGCGAAGGCCGCGACCGAGATGTCGTCCTGGGCGGCCTTGCGCAGCGGCGTCCTGACCAACGCGCTGAATCCCAAGACCATGATTTTTGTCCTCAGCCTGTTTATGCAGGTGATCGAGCCAGGCACGGCATGGCCGGTGCAGGTTGGCTATGGGGCGATCATCGTCTTGGCCCACGTGCTGTGGTTCGGCTTGGTGGCGCTGTTTTTTTCGACACCGGCGATCGCCAGCCAGTTGGTGGCGTACAAGCGCCGTATCGATCAGTTGTTCGTGGGTTTTGGGTTGTTGCTCAGTGCCTTGAGCCTGAAGCCCTGAGGCGGCTCAGGTGCTCTCCCGCACCTTCAGCTCAAAGCCCATGTCTACCACTGGCTCGGCCACGGCATTGCCGGCCATCAGGGTCAGCATCTGTTCCGCGGCGCGGCGGCCAATGGCTTCGCGCGGGGTGCTGATGCTGCTCAGGCGCGGCACCATGTGGGCCGAGGAGGGCAGGTCGTTGAAGCCCAGCACCGCCACCTGTTCGGGGATCTTGATACCGCTGCGCATGGCTTCCAGCAGGGCGCCGTGTGCCAGGTCGTCGTTGCCGAAGAAGATCGCGTCGACCTGGGGCTGGCTGTGCAGCAATTGCAGGAACAGCTCGCCGCCCAGGCCCACGGACGACGGGCGTGGGGTCAGCACTTCGAGGTCGGGGTTGTAGAGCCCCGCCTGTTGCAGGGTTCGGCGGAAGCCTTCGCCACGCAGCAGGGTGCGCTGGTCCAGTTGGGCGCCGATGTAGGCCAGGTGCTTGCGCCCACGGGAGATCAGGTGCCGGGCAGCGGTTTCGCCGGCGCTCAGTTGGGAGAAACCGACGCAGTTCAGGCCCGCGCCGGCGTCCAGTTCCATCATGTACACGCAGGGGATGTTGCTGGTCTCGATCATCCGCCGGGCGCTTTCGGTGCGATCGAAACCGGTCAGCAGCAAACCCCGCGGCTGATAGGCCATGTAGTTGCGCAGCAGGTTTTCTTCTTCATCACGGGAATAGTGATAGTTGCCGATCAGCACTTCGAAGCCCTTGGGACGCAGCACCTGATGGATGGCTTCCAGGGTTTCGATAAACAGCAGGTTGGACAGCGACGGCACCAGCACCACCACCGATTGGCTCTGAGCCGAGGCCAGGGCGCGGGCGGCGGGGTTGACCACGTAGTTGAGCTCGCGGGCGGCCTGCTGGACCTTTTCCACCAGTTCGGTGGCCACGCTGCTGATACCGCGCAGGGCTCGGGACGCAGTGATCGGACTCACGCCTGCCAGGCGCGCCACCTCATTGAGGGTGGGGCGGCCAGTGGTGCGCGTGTTTTTATCGTTTTTGTGGGTGGTCATCAGACGGCTTGCCAAACAAAATTCAAGTCACTAAGGTAGCGCTGTCTCAAAACAGCTGCAATGCGTGAGCGCGGTCTGCCTGATCTGCGCTCTTTGGTTTCGGGGCCTATATACGCGGCAACCCACAAAAATGACAAGAAGGCGTCGGCAGAAACTATTTTTGCACTAGGCTTTCACAGAGCGAAGGTAGCGCTGTCTGCGCGCTGAGGTGTTACATGAGTCAATCCATCACGGCCCTGGTCATCATGGGCGTTGCCGGTTGCGGCAAGTCCAGCGTCAGCGAAGCCCTATGCCAGCGCAGCGGCGCCACAGCCATTGAAGGCGATACGTTCCACCCTGCCGCCAATATCGCCAAGATGAGTGCCGGTATTCCCCTGAACGACGACGACCGCGCCGGCTGGCTCGACAGCCTGTGCGATGAACTGCGTCGCGCCCTGGCTGCCGGCCAGCGTCCGGTGCTGACCTGTTCGGCGCTCAAGCACCAGTACCGCGAGCGCTTGCGCAGCGCCACGCCGGGCCTGGGCTTTGTTTTCCTCGAATTGACCCCTGAAGTGGCGGCTGACCGCGTGGCTCACAGGCCCGGGCATTTCATGCCGTCGACCTTGATCGACAGTCAATTCGCGACCCTTGAATCCCCCGTTGGCGAACCGCGCACCCTGGCCCTGGATGCCAGCACCCTGAGCGTCGCCAGCCTGGCTGAGCGGGCCCATGCCTGGTGGCTGGAACACGGCCTGGAACCATCACGTTAAGTGCTGGTTCGAAAAGGTAGCGCTATCCCAATCGGCTCACGTTTTTAACGCTTTAATAAAAACAACAAACCGGAGGCAAACCCCATGTTTGGCATGTCCCAAGAGACCTATCTGCTGGTGGATGCAGTGGTCACCATCATCGGGCTGATCGTGCTGATCACCCGTTTCAAGCTGCACCCCTTTATTGCCCTGACCATCGCCGCGGGTTTCCTCGGCCTGACGTCGGGCATGCCGGTGGACAAGATCATCAAGGCGTTCCAGGACGGCTTTGGCGGCGTGCTCGGTTTTGTCGGCATCATCCTGGCCCTGGGCACCATGCTCGGGAAAATGATGGCCGAGTCGGGCGGGGCGGATCAGATTGCCCAGACCCTGATCCGTGCCTTCGGCAAGGAGCGGGTGCAGTGGGCAATGATGTTCGCCGCCTTCCTGGTGGGCATTCCGCTGTTCTTCGAAATCGGCTTTGTCCTGCTGATCCCGCTGGTGTTCATCGTTGCACGGCGTACCGGCGTGTCGCTGATCAAGATCGGTATCCCGTTGCTCGCCGGCCTGTCGGCGGTTCACGGCCTGGTGCCTCCGCACCCGGGTCCGTTGCTGGCCATCGGCGTGTTTGGTGCCGATATCGGCAAGACCATTCTGTACGGTCTGATTGTGGCGTTGCCGACGGCGATCATTGCCGGTCCGATCTACGGCACCTTCATCTCCAAGTACATCCCGGGCAACCCGTCCCAGGAATTGGTCGACCAGTTGGCGCGTGAAAATACCTCGCAGAACCTGCCGAGCTTCAGCGTGACTTTGCTGACGGTGTTGCTGCCGGTGTTCCTGATGCTGCTCAAGACGTTCGCCGACGTGGCGCTGCCGGACGGGCATTTCTTCCGCATCTGGATGGACATGATCGGCCACCCGATCAGTGCCTTGCTGCTGGCTTTGCTGCTGTCGCTCTACACCTTCGGCTACAAGCAGGGCATCGGCTCCAAGCAGATTCTCGGCTTGCTCGACGCCAGCCTGGCGCCGACGGCGGCGATCATCCTGATCATCGGTGCCGGCGGTGGCTTCAAGCAGATGCTGGTGACCAGTGGCGTAGGTGACGTGATCGGCCATATGGCGGTTAACGCGCAAATCTCGCCGATCCTCCTGGCGTGGCTGGTGGCGGCGGTGATTCGCATCGCCACCGGTTCGGCCACCGTGGCGACCATCACGGGCGCGGGCATCGTGGTGCCGGTGGTGGGGATGATCCCCGGGGTCAACCGTGAGCTGCTGGTGCTGGCCACCGGCGCCGGCTCGTTGATCTTGTCCCACGTCAACGACGCCGGGTTCTGGCTGGTGAAGCAGTACTTCAACATGACCGTGGCCGAGACCTTCAAGACCTGGACAGCGATGGAAACCATCCTGTCGGTGGTGGGCCTGATCTTTATCCTGCTGTTGTCGTTGGTGGTTTAAACGGCTTCGCCGGCAAGCCGGCTCCTACAAAGTGGGGGCCAGTTGGTGAAACAGGGGCACAAAAAAACCGCATCGCTGCGGTTTTTTTGTGGCTGAAGGGTTATCAGCTTTTCTGCACCAGGCCATCGGCGCGGAACATGCCGCGAATACCGCGGACGGCCTGACGAATCCGGTCCTGGTTCTCGATCAGCGCAAAGCGCACATGATCGTCGCCGTACTCACCGAAACCCACCCCTGGCGAGACGCAGACCTTGGCTTCGGCCAGCAGCTTCTTGGCGAACTCCAGGGAGCCCAAGTGCGCGTAGGCCTCGGGAATCTTGGCCCAGACGTACATCGAGGCTTTCGGGTTCTCGACCATCCAGCCCAGCTCGTGCAAGCCCTTGACCAGCACATTGCGGCGCTGGCGGTATTGCTCGGCAATGTCCTTGACGCACTGTTGGTCGCCTTCAAGTGCGGCGATGGCTGCTACCTGCAGCGGGGTGAAGGTGCCGTAGTCGTGGTAGCTCTTGATCCGCGCCAGGGCGTTGACCAGCTCCGGGTTGCCGACCATGAAGCCGATGCGCCAGCCGGCCATGTTGTAGCTCTTGGACAGGGTGAAGAACTCCACCGCGATGTCCTTGGCCCCGGGCACCTGCATGATCGACGGGGCTTTCCAGCCGTCGTAGACGATGTCGGCGTAGGCCAGGTCGTGGACCACCAGCACGTCGTACTGCTTGGCCAGGGCAATCACCCGTTCGAAGAAATCCAGCTCCACGCATTGGGCGGTGGGGTTGGACGGGAAGCCGAGGATCATCATCTTCGGCTTGGGGATCGAGCCGCGAATGGCCCGCTCCAGCTCGGCGAAGAAGTCCACACCGGGCACCAGTGGCACCGAGCGCACCTGGGCGCCGGCAATCACCGCACCGTAGATGTGAATCGGGTAGCTGGGGTTGGGCACCAGCACGGTATCGCCCTGGTCCAGGGTCGCCAGCATCAAATGCGCCAGGCCTTCCTTGGAGCCGATGGTGACGATGGCTTCGCTTTCCGGGTCGATGTCGACCTCGTAGCGGTCCTTGTACCAACGGGAAATAGCGCGGCGCAGACGCGGAATGCCTTTGGAGGTGGAGTAGCCGTGGGTGTCTTCACGCTGAGCGACGGTGACCATTTTCTCCACGATATGGGGAGGTGTGGCGCCGTCCGGGTTACCCATGCTCAAGTCGATGATGTCTTCGCCGCGCCGACGCGCAGCCATCTTCAGCTCGGCAGTGATATTGAACACGTAAGGGGGGAGTCGATCGATGCGCGCAAAGCGGCGCGGCGAACCTTGTTCGGCCATTGTTGCCTCGAGAGTACGTAAGCGCCCGGAACCGTCCGAGCGACGTTGGCCACTGCGGTGGCCTGCGGCGCTGAAGATAAGGGCGCTGGCCGGCGCTTGTCCAGAGGGCGAGAAAAAATAGTTCAGGGGCGGGGCGGGCGTTTTCCCGGGTATTTGCGAGTGCGCCGGTTTTGCCGCTATAACGTGCACGCTTCTTGCCTGACTCAGCAGCGCTCCATGACGGGGCACTCTCGAACAACCGCATCAAACAGGATCAATCATGGAGTTTACCAGCGGCTTTTTGCTGAGCCTTTCGTTGTGCCTGGACATCGGCGTGGCCAATATCGCGATGATCACCCTGGCCATGCAGCGTGGCTATTTCCAAGGCTTCTGCCTGGGCCTGGGCACCTGTGTCGGCGATCTGATCTACGCCGTGCTGGCCCTGGCCGGCATGACCGTGCTGCTGCAATACGAAAGCGTGCGCTGGGTGCTCTGGGTCGGCGGTTCGGCGTTGCTGGTGTACTTCGCGGCGAAGATGATCTACGCCGCCATCCATCACAGCTCGGTGCTGGTCGAGGCCGGTGAGGTGGACAACGGGTCGCCACGCAAAGAGTTTTTTCGCGGGATTTTCCTCGCCATGTCATCGCCTACCGCGATCCTCTGGTTCGCCGCCGTGGGCGGGACCTTGATTGCCCGATCCGGGGGCGGCGGGGTGGCCAGTTCCGGCTTGTTCCTGGCCGGGTTCTTCTGCGCCGGGCTGGTCTGGACCATGGGCTTGTGCCTGGCTGCGACCCAGGGCGGCAAGCTTCTGGGGGATAAATTGCTGCGCTACTCTTACCTGGCATCGGCGGCGATCTTCTGCTATTTCGCGGTCTACGTGATCCTTTCGGGTTACCAGGAATTTATCGTGGGGGCCGCCTCGGCCGAACTGCCAGGGCTTTGACGGGGGATTTCGGGTTTGCTTTCTATACTGGATGCCGAACCCGTTTTTCACTGCCAGGAGTGGTTTTCATGGATGACCTAAAACAGGGCGTCGCCCTGCAGCCGCGCTTCGAAAAGGAGCGTTTTTTATTGGTTGCCGGCTTTGGCCAGCGTTTTACCCAGGACACTTCCGGGGCGATTCCTGAGCTCTGGGAGCGCTTTGTGCCCCACATCGGCAAGGTCCCGAGCCAGGTGGGCGAGGTGACCTACGGCGTCTGCTGCAACACCGACCAGCAGGGCGGGTTCGACTACATCGCTGGGGTGGAAATCAGCAAGCTCGATGACCTGCCGGAGCGTTATCGCTGGGTCGAGGTGCAACCGCAGCAGTACGCGGTGTTCGAGCACCAGGGGCCACTCCACGGGTTGCCCCAGACCTTTCAATACATCTGGAACACTTGGCTGCCACAGTCAGGCCGCACGGCGGCGGATGCACCGGGGTTCGAGCGCTACAGCGCCGATTTCAATCCGCGCACCGGGGCGGGCGTGCTGGAAATCTGGGTGCCTCTCAACGCCGCCTAATGGCCACCCTGACGGGCGCATGCGGGCGTCCGCCAGGGGCTGAGTGATCGATAAGACGGGGCGATTGCTCTATGATTGCGGCTCTTTTTTCTACGCAGCCCCGTGTTCGCCATGACCTCATTCCCCGTTGTTATCCGCCAGGTCCAGCCCACTGACCTGGACCGTTGCTTTGCCATTGAAACCCAGGCCTATGAAGGCGACGAAGCGGCTACCCGGGAAAAGATCGCGATCCGTATCGCCACCTGGCCCCAGGGTTTTATCGTTGCAGAGGCATCGGGCGTAGTGGCCGGTTTTATCAACGCCGGCGCGGCGTTCGAGGTGGCCATGGCCGATGAGGCCTTTAAGGAGCTGATCGGCCATGACCCGGCAGGACCCAACGTGGTGATCATGTCCGTGGTGGTGCACCCGGACTTCCAGGGGCGCGGCGTGGCCAAGCAGTTGATGCAGGCGTTCATCCAACGCATGACCGAGATGGGCAAGTCGAGCATCCACCTGATGTGCAAGGAGCGCCACGTGCCGCTCTACCAAGGCTTCGGTTTTGTCTACATCAAGGCCTCGGATTCGGACCATGGCGGCATGGCCTGGCACGAGATGCTCCTGCAGTTGTAACGCCCGCTCCAGACGGGGCTTGGCCGTCGCGCGAGCCCGGCCCCGGTCGTTGATTCAGAACCTCAGCGCCATCCGCCGTTCGTAACCGATGCGGCCTCGGTAGGCTTCGCCGCTGTCGATCCAGCCTTGTTGCCGGTAGAGGTTGAGGGCGGCCTGATTACCGGCATCCACCGACAGCATCAGGCTGTTGATCTCTGGCCAGGTTTGGCGCGCGGCGGCGGGCAGGGCGTGCAGGAAGGCCTTGCCGTAACCCCGCCCCTGGAACCTGTGGTCCACCTGCAAGGCGTGCAGCGTGGCGCTGTCGGCGTCGGCCCAGGCTGGCAGGCAGGGCGGGCGCCTGAGCAGCAGGAAGGCCACGGGGTATTCCTCGGCCAGCAGGGCAAAGCCCTTGATCCCCGGCCCGCGTGCGTTCAGCAGGGTGTAGAGCGCGGAGTCGATGTCCCCGGAAAACGCCTTTTGCTGTGGCAGCACTTCCAGGGCCTGCAGTTGTTCGCGCTGCTGCTCGTTGAGCTGTTCATAGGCGACGAGTCGAGTGCTCACAAGGGGGCTCCATGGCCGGGCAAAGTAGGCGGCGATTCTAGCGATTTGCCCGGCGCCTGAATTATTTTTCTGTGGCCTGTCGATTAACCGGTTCGCCAGACGACTAAGGGTGTCTGGAGGTTTCTGGCGCTGTCCGAAAAGGCCGCGCCTGGAGCTTCTACCGTTCACTCAGTCGGGAGATTCGCCATGCACAGTCATGCCACAGACGCGCAGATCCGCACCTTGATCGACGCCTGGCAATACGCAGTGATTGCCAAGGATATCGAACAGATCGTCAGCTATTACGCCGATGACATCACCTCTTTCGACGCCGTCGGCGCCTTGCAATTCAAGGGCAAGGCGGCCTACCGGGCGCACTGGCAAGAATGCATGAAGGTCTGCCCCGGCCCGGGCATCTTCGAGTTCCATGAATTGCATGTGGTGTCCGCCGAGGACAGCGCCTTTGCCCATTGGCTGGCCCGCTGCGGCGGCACTGACGAACAGGGTGAAACCAAGGCCTGCTGGATGCGCGTGACCGCCGGTTACCAGCGCCTGCAAGGCGAGTGGAAAGTGGTGCATGAACACTGGTCGGCGCCCTTCGATATGCAGAGCGGCACGGTGCTGTTCGACCTCGAACCCTGATCGTCGGGTGGTTCGCCAAAGTCCGAAACAGCAGCCATAGTGGATCAGCCTTTGCCGGGAGAACCTCATGAAATATCTCTGCCTTGTGTACAGCGACGAGCAGTTGCTGCACAGCTTGCCCGAGAGTCCCAAGGATGCCGAATGCCTGGCCTACGCCGAGGCGGTGCAAGGCAGCGGCCGCATGCTTGCGGCCCAGGCCCTGGAGTCGGTGCAGACCGCCACCACGGTGCGTATGCGCGGCGGCAAGCTGTCGATCACCGACGGTCCGTTCGCCGAAACCAAGGAGCAATTGGCCGGCTTCTACCTGATTGAAGCCCGTGACCTGAACGCTGCCATCCAGGTGGCCGGGAATATTCCGGCGGCCCGGGTCGGCAGCGTCGAGGTCCGCCCCGTTCGTGAATTGAATCCCTGATAACACCCCTAAAAGAACAGGAGTTTCGCGATGAGCCACGACCTGTCGGGCCGCTCGCCCGCCCCCTTTGAACTGTCCATCAGCCGCCTGATCGATGCACCGCGTAATCGCGTATTCCGCGCCTGGACCGAGCCGCACCTGCTGGCCCAATGGTGGGGGCCCCACGGCATGACCACCCCGGAATGCGAAATGGACCTCTGGATCGGCGGCCAGTTTCGCACCCTGATGCGCGCGCCCGATGGCAGCGAGTACCCGACCATGGGCGTGTTTCTGGAGATCGTCGCGCCGTCGCGGCTGGTCTTCACCGACGCCTACCTGCCGGGATGGATCCCGTCCGCCAAGCCGTTCATGACCGCGCAAGTGACCTTTGAGGAACAGGACGGCCAGACCCTGTACACCGCCCGGGCCATGCACTGGTCCGCGGAGGACCGCCAGGCCCACGAAGCCATGGGTTTTCATGAGGGCTGGGGGCAGAGCCTGGAGCGCCTGGTGGCCCTGGTCACCCAAGGGATGAAGGACTGATGCCGACGCCGCCGGGCGCAACCGTCCCAACCCGGGTGGAGACGGTTTACCGCACGGAGTCGCGGCGGGTTCTGGCGACCCTGATTCGCCTGCTGGGGGATTTCGATTTGGCGGAAGAGGCCTTGCACGAGGCCTTTTTTGTCGCCGTGGAGCGTTGGCAACGCGATGGCGTACCGGACAACCCGCGAGCCTGGCTGGTGTCCACCGGGCGTTTCAAGGCCATCGACGGCCTGCGCCGCCGCGCCCGTTTTGCCGCGTCCCAGGCCTTGCTGGCCAGCCAGTTGGAAGAACTGGAACAGGCGGACTGGAGTGGCGAAGAGGTGGAAGACGATCGCTTGCGCTTGATTTTTACCTGTTGCCACCCGGCGTTGGCGGCGGACGCCCAGGTGCCGCTAACCCTGCGGGAAATCTGTGACCTGACCACCGAGGAAATCGCCCGGGCCTTTCTGGTGAGCCCGGCCACCATCGCCCAGCGCATCGTGCGCGCCAAGGCCAAGATTCGCGATGCCGGTATTCCCTATCAGGTGCCGTCCATGGCCGAGCTGCCCGAGCGCCTGGAGAGTGTGCTACGGGTGATTTACCTGGTGTTCAACGAGGGTTACTCGGCGTCCATGGGCAGTGAGCTGACCCGCGATGAACTGACCCGCGAGGCCATTCGCCTGGGGCGCTTGCTGATGGAGTTGCTGCCGGAGCCCGAAGTCATGGGGCTGCTGGCCCTGATGCTGCTGCATGAGTCACGACGCCAGGCGCGGGTTTCGGCCAGCGGTGAGCTGATCCTGCTGGATGAGCAGGACCGTTCGCTGTGGAATGCCGAGGCGATGGCCGAGGGGTGTGCGCTGGTCGAACGGGCCTTGAGCTATCGACGTAGCGGGCCCTATTGCCTGCAGGCGGCCATTGCCGCGGTACACGCCGAGGCGAGCAGTGCGCAGGCCACCGACTGGGAGCAGATTGTCGGCCTGTATGACGTGCTGTTGCGGCGGGTGCCCTCGCCGGTGATCGAACTCAACCGGGCCGCAGCCATTGCCCAGCGCGACGGGCCTTTGGCGGGGCTGGAGCGGGTGGAGGCGATTTTGCAGCGCGGGGATCTGCAGGATTACCACCTGGCCCACTCGGCCCGTGCCGAGTTTTGCCGGCAGCTAGGCCAGGTGGAGCAGGCACGGGCGTCGTATGAGCGCGCGCTGGCCTTGACCCAGCAACTGCCCGAACGGCGCTTTATCGAGCGCCGCCTCCAGCAGCTTTAAGTGCTGGCAGTCGGGTGCTGGTGACCGTTGGAGCGCGCCCGGGAATGAGCGTCAGGCCTGCTGGTGGGTGGCAGCCAGGACGATTTCGCGGATGCACACGTGGGGCGGCTGTTCGTAGGCGAACTGGATCGCCCCGGCCACGTCCTCGGCGCTGAGCACGGTGCCGCCCATGTCCTGTTTCCAGGCCTGGTAGCCGCTCTTGATGCCTTCGTCGGTGGTGTGGCTCAGCAGTTCTGTCTCCACCGCTCCTGGAGCAATGGTGATGACCCGCACATTGTGTGGCGCCAGCTCTTCGCGCAGGTTTTCCGACAGGCCATGGACCGCGAACTTGGTGCCCACGTAGGCCACGTGATTGGGGAAGGTCTTGCGCCCGGCCACCGAGCTGACGTTGATCAGGGTGCCGGCCTTGCGCTCGATCATCCCGGCAACCACGGCATGCACACCGTTGAGCAGGCCTTTGACGTTGACGTCGAGCATGCGGTCCCACTGTTCGGGGTCCTGCTTGCTCATTTCCCCCAGGAGCATCACCCCGGCGTTGTTGATCAAGGCGTCTGCCGGGCCGAACCGGGCTTCGGCGTCCTGGACCGCCGCCAGCAGCGCGGCACGATCGGTGATGTCGACGCCGCGGCTCAGGGTATTGGGCAGGCCCAGAGCCTCCAGGCGTTCGATGCGTCGGGCCAGCAGCAACAGCGGATGGCCGGCCGCCGACAGGGCCCGGGCAACGGCTTCACCGATACCGGAACTGGCGCCAGTGATGATGACCAGTGGCTTGCTCATGGGATGACTCCTGAAATAAGAAAAACAAATGACGAGTGCTGGTCGGCAGTGTATTTACTGCGTGCATAACTGAAAAATGCCTTATTCCTCTCTCTGGTATCGGAATTTCCTATGGATATTCGCCATCTCAAAGCCTTTCTCGCGGTGTTCGAGGAACGCAACATCACTGTCGCCGCCCAGCGCTTGTTTATCAGCCAACCCACCTTGTCGGTGACCATCAAGCAACTGGAAGAGGAACTGGGAACCACGCTGTTTGTGCGTCAACCCCGTGGTGTGGAGGTCAGTGAGCAGGCCCGGGTTTTGTATCCCCAGGCTCGGCGCATGGTGGCTGAAGCCGAGGCCCTGGGCCGACTGTTTCGCGGCCAGGAAGACCGCTCGCCACTGACGTTGGGGGTGGAGGGGGACGTTGCCGACAGTCAGGTGGGCGCCTTTGTGCGTATGGCTCACCAGGCGTTGCCCGGGCTGTTGCTGACCCTGCAAGAGGGCTGTGTGGGCGATGCCCGGCTGGCGGTGGAGGAGATGTGCTGCGAGGACGAATTGTTTCTGCCGCTGTGGGAAGAGTCCTATGTATTGGCGTTGCCCGCAGCCCATCCCATGGCCCAGTCGCCGGCCGGGCAAGCCTGGGTGCCGATCGATGACTGGATCACCTGCCCGCAGCACCCTTCTCACCAACGCTTGATGGCACTGTATGGCCGTTCGCCGCAGACCCTGGCCGGGCATGCCGGATCGCTGAAACAGGCCCTGCACCTGGTGGCCGCAGGCGTGGGCGTGGCGATGCTGCCCCAATCCCTGCTGCTGGGGCGGGAAGGGGTGGTGACCCGCGCTCTGCACCTGCCGGCACCGAGCCGGCGGGTGGGGCTGTGCTACGCCGCCCAGTCCCTGGAATCAGGCACCTTGCGCACCTTGCTGGAGTACTTCCAGAGCCACCCACCAGCGCGCACAGTTGCCGCCTGACGGCGGGTTATTCGAGCATTTTCGCCAACAGCCAACTGCCCGCCGGGCCCGGTGGATGCAGGCGCGACCACAGTGCGTCCACCGCCACCGGGCGGGGCCAGCCACGGGCGTTCAGTTCTTGCAGCGTGCCGGCGCCAAAACGCTCCACCAACCAGCGGGGCAATGCGGCCCAACCGAAGCCGCCTTGGGCCATTTCCAGCAGCATCAGGTAGCTGGCCGCCGACCAGACCCGGCCCCGCGCGCGGCTTTCATAGGGGTTGATGATTGTTGCCAGGCGCAGTTCGCGGTGCTGTTCCAGGTTCTCTGGGTGGAGCTGTTTGAGTTGCGCCAGGGGGTGATCACGGGCAACGAACAGGGCGATTTCGGTGCGCTCTTCCACGGTGGCGTGTTCCAGGTCCGCCGGGTAGCTGGGTTGCATCTCGGCAAAGGCGATTTGCGCCCGGCCGCTTTGCACCAGGGCCACCAGGTCTTCGCATTCGGCAATCAGGCATTCCAGTTCCAGGTCCGGGTAGCGCGCTTCGAACGCTTGCAGCGACGCTTCGAAACGATCCGACTGATAGGTGTCGGACAGGGCCACTGTGAGTTTGGCTTCCACGCCCTGGGACAACTGGCTGGCGGCCATTTCCAGGCGGCTGGTGGCGGCCAGGATCTCTTCCGCACGCTGCAATAACACGTAGCCCGCTGGGGTCAGGCCGGGTTTGCGGCTGCTGCGGTCGAAGAGTTGCACATTGAGGTCGATTTCCAGGCTGGCTACGGCGGCGCTGATGGTCGACTGGCTCTTGCCCAACTGGCGTGCCGCTGCGGAAAACGAGCCCTGGGTGGCCGCCTGGACAAAGGCCAGCAGCACTTCATGTGAGGCCATGAACTATCGCCTTGATCGATGGTTATTGGTTATGAAGTATCGGGCCGCTCCTGGATGATCGCAACCTCATTCACTCACGGAGCAGGACCATGAACACCTCTAAATCGTTGACCGAACGGGTTTGTCAGGCGGTGGGTTTCGAGTTGCTGGCGGTATTGATCTGCACCCCGTTGCTGGCGTGGGTGATGGACAAACCCATGGTCGACATGGGCGCGGTGACCATTGGCATCGGCCTGCTCGCCCTGGCCTGGAACGTGGTTTTCAACGCCCTGTTCGACCGTGGGCTCAAGCGCTTCGGGCTTGCCCACAACGGCTGGACCCGGCTCGTGCATGCCGTGCTGTTCGAGGGCGGGCTGGTGGCGGTGGGGGTACCGCTGATTGCCTGGTGGCTGAACGTCAGCCTGTTGCAGGCCTTTCTCCTGGACATCGGCGTGCTGCTGTTTTTCCTGCCCTACACCTATCTCTACCACTGGGCCTACGACGTGCTGCGGGCCAAGTGGCTGCAACAGCACCTGGCGCACTAGGAGTCGATCGCTTCAGGCGTTGCGGTGCTGGCGTTCAATGGCTTCGAGGTACGCCTCCATGGCCCGGGGCGCTTCTTGCAGCAGGAGCACATGCTTGAGTTGGCTGTGCTCCTGGGCCAACTGGAACAGGCCCATAGGCAGGCCAAACATGGCCAGTACATAGGTGGCCCGTTGCTCGGTGCTGGCCTGGGGCAGGCGCAGGCTGAAAATTTGCTCATAGACGCTTTTCACCCGGGCATGCAGCTCGGGCGCCTGGAGCTGGCCGGTGGCGAAGCCCGGGTTGATCATCTGCAACAGGTCGGGGTGTTGTTCGAGGTAATGCAGGATCGGCAGGATCATGCGCTCGATCACCCCCCGGCAACTCATCTCCCGCCACTGCTGTGCATCCACCGCCAGCAACGGCTCGGTGATGTGGCTCACGGCGACGATATGGCGTTGCCCCAGAGCATCGAGTACCTGTTGTTTATCAGCGAAGAAATGGTACAGCGAGCCGATGGAGGTGCCGGCTTCCCGGGCGATGCCGTGCATGGTCAGGTTGGCCACGCCGTGGCTGAGCAGCAGCCGTGCGCAGGCATCGAGAATCGCCATGACGCGTTCATGCCCGCGAGTCTGCTTGGGCGCACGCTGAGGTTTGACGGGGAGGGGCGTGGAGTCGGTCATGGTCTGCGAAAATTCCCGGGGCGCCTATTATGGCGTAGATGCTGGCGCACAGTCCGTAAACAAGAAGAGTCCTCAAACAAAACTAGACACTGTCCTCTACTTTTGTCGAAAATACGCGCCGGCCGGTTCCTGCCCTGAACCTGCCGCCCACCCGGCCCTCTGAAGACCATGACTATTTCTCGTCCCTGGATCATTTGCGAACACTGCGATTCGGTATTCGAACCGGTGCCGCTCGCCAAAGGCCAGACCGCCCAGTGTTCACGCTGTGGCGCGGTCTTGGTGCGCGCGCGGCATTTGAATGTGCAGCAGTTGTTCGCCCTGTCGATCACCGCAGCGTTGTTGTTCGTGTTCGCCAACCTGTTCCCAGTGATCCAGATCAGCCTGGAGGGCCTGAGTAACGAAGCTACCCTCTGGCAATCGGTAGAGGCCCTGGCCCATGGCCGTATCAGCCTGATTGCCGCCGTTGCCGGGTTGACCATCATTCTTGCGCCTTGCCTGCAGATCATCCTGCTGTGCTGGGTGCTGGGCCATGCCAACGTCGGCCGCGCGGCGCCGGGCTTCAAGGCCTGCATGCGCGCCCTGGAACACTTGCGGCCCTGGAGCATGCTGGAGGTGTGCCTGCTGGGGATCCTGGTGGCCATCGTCAAGCTGGCGGGCATGCTCGATGTGCATCCGGGGCTCGGCTTGTGGGCCTTGTCGATGCTGACGGTGCTGATCATCCTGATTTCCGGCAAGGGCATCCGCAGCCTTTGGGACGACCTCGAGGGCCGCTATTGATGAGTGCACCGCCCTATGCCCGTGACTTGGGCCTGATGCTCTGCCACACCTGCGGCCAGGCGTGTGAGCAGCATCAGCACCACTGCCCGCGCTGTGAATCGCCCGTGCACGCGCGCAAGCCCAACAGCCTGAGCCGCACCTGGGCCTTCCTTGTGGCCAGCGTGATCTTTTACATCCCGGCTAACCTGTTGCCGGTGATGCACACCAGCATGTTTGGCAGTGGCAGTGAAAACACCATCATGAGCGGGGTGGTGGAGTTCTGGAAACACGGCTCCTGGGACATTGCCCTGTTGATTTTCATCGCCAGCGTGGTGGTGCCCTGCATCAAGTTTTTTGTCCTCGGCACCTTGCTGGTCACATGCCAGCGCCGCAGCCGCTGGGCCCAGCGTGAACGTGCCCGGCTCTATCGGTTTATCGAGTTGATCGGCTACTGGTCCATGCTCGATGTGCTGGTGGTGGCCCTGGTGGCGGCCCTGGTGCAGTTTCGGGCCCTGAGCTCCATCGATCCGCGGATGGGCATTCTGTTTTTTGGTTTGGTGGTGGTGCTGACGATGTTGGCGGCCATGAGTTTCGATCCCCGGCTTATCTGGGATGTAGAGGTTGAAGATGTCTGATCATCCAGGTTCCAACGCTTCAAAGCCCCAGGCCGCCCCGGGTACGCCAGCGGTCAGGACGCGCCGTTTCAATGTCTCGCTGGTGTGGCTGGTGCCCATCGTCGCGGCCTTGGTAGGGCTGTCCATGGTGGTCAACAAGTCGCTCTCGGCCGGGCCGGAAATCACCATCAGCTTCCAGACGGCCGAGGGCCTGGAGGCCAACAAGACCCAGGTCAAGTACAAGAACGTGGTGATCGGCAAGGTGACTTCCATCGCCTTGAGCGACGATCGCCGCAAGGTGCTGGCCAAGGTCGAACTGGACCAGTCCGCCGAACCCTTCACCGCTGACGACTCGATGTTCTGGGTGGTGCGCCCGCGCATCGGCGCCAACGGCGTGTCCGGGGTCGACACCTTGCTGTCCGGGGCCTTTATCGGCGCCGATGCCGGCAAATCGGAGAAACGCAAAAACAGCTTCAAGGGCCTGGAAACCCCACCGCCGATCACCTACGGGCAGAAAGGCAAGCGCTTCACTCTGCACACGGACGACCTGGGCTCCCTGGACATCGGCTCGCCGGTCTACTACCGGCGCATCGAAGTCGGGCAGGTGGTGTCCTATCAGTTGGCCAACAGCGGCAAGGGCGTGGATGTGAAGATCTTCGTCAACTCGCCCAATGATAAGTACGTCACCACCGACAGCCGTTTCTGGAACGCCAGCGGTGTGGATGTGACCCTCGGTGCCAACGGCCTGAAGGTCAACACCGAGTCGGTGTCCTCGATCCTCGCTGGCGGCATTGCCTTCGTCGAACCCAAGTACAGCCCCGATGCCAAGCCGGCCCCGGAACACGCCGAGTACACGCTGTTCGGCGATCAGGAAACGGCCCTGGCACCGCCTGATGGCCAGCCGCGCTACATCCGCATGCGTTTCGACCAGCCCCTGCGTGGACTGGCGGTCAATGCACCGGTGGAGTTCCTTGGGGTCAACGTCGGCAAGGTGGTGTCCATGGACCTGGACTACGACGAGCAACGTCAGTATTTCCCGACCCTGGTGGGGGCCGTGATCTACCCGGATCGCCTGGGCAAGGCCCACGAAAAACTGCTCAAGGAGTTCGGCGGCGAAGACGATGCGCGCTCCGCCCAGTTGATCGCCGCGTTCGTCAAGCAGGGCCTGCGGGCCCAGGCGCGCAGCGGTAACCTGCTGACCGGCCAGCTCTACATTTCCCTGGATTTCGTTTCCAAGGCCAAGCCTGTGACATTCGATGCCAGCGCACGGCCTCTGGAAATCCCGACGGTGCCGGGCAGCCTGGACAAGCTGCAGGAGCAGTTGCAGGCCGTGGTGGAGAAGATCAGCAAATTGCCGATCGACGCCATCGCCAATAACCTCAACGCCAGCCTGGGGGAAATGCAGAAGACCCTGAAGCAGGTCAACGGCGACGTCTTGCCGCAAATGCGTGACACCCTGGAACAGACGAAAAAGACCCTGGCCAGTGCCAACGACAGCTTCTCTGAAGACTCGCCGCAACGCCTGCAATTGGGCCAGGCCATGGAAGAGGTGCAGCGCACCGCCCGCTCGGTGCGGGTACTGACCGACTTCCTTGGCCGTCATCCCGAGGCGCTGATTCGCGGTCGCCTGAAAGACAATCAACCGGATGCCTACCAGTCTCCGTCCACCTCGGTTCGTGAATCCGCGTCGGAAGCCCAGCCATGAAAAAACCAGCCCTGTTGTTGTGCCTGAGCCTGGGACTTGCCGCTTGCAGCTCCGCGCCGACCCATTACTACACCCTGATGCCGCCGGTGGCCGAAGGCAGCGCTGCGGCCCGGACCGGCAGCCTGCAGTTCGAAATGTCCACGGTGCGTATTCCGGTCCAGGTGGACCAGCCGCAGTTGGTAGTGCGTCAGGACAGCGGCACCCTGGCGATCCTCGAAACCCAGCGCTGGAGCGCGCCCCTGGTGGACGAGTTCCACGACGCCCTGGCCAGCCAGATGGAGCAGAAGCTCGGCACGCGTAACCTCGAAGGCTTGCCCAAGCAGCCCGGGCGCCCGGTGCTGTCGTTGCAGACCGATGTGCGGCGCTTCGAATCCCTGCCCGGGCGTTACGCGCTGATCGATGTGGTCTGGAGCCTGCGCCTTCGGGGCGAGGGTGGTCCGGCCCGCAGCCTCACCTGTAGCAGCCAGATCCGCCAGCCAGCAGGTGTTGAACTGAATAGCCTGGTGCAGGCCCACCAACAGGCCATTGCCCAGTTGGCCGGGCAGATCGCCGCCACTGCACAGCGCTGGACCTGTCCCTGAAGGCAGGCATCGTTAGCGGCGGGCGGAGAGTTGCTGGGGCGCCAGGAACGCATCGTGGAAGTAATCGCGCAGCGCCTGCATGGCCGGGGTGAAGGCCCGTTCCCGGTGCCAGGCCAGGCCCACGCTCATGGGGGTGACGGCATCGCTGAGGGTCAGGGTTTCGATGCGCTTGCCCTCCAGCGACCAGGGCCGATGCACCAGGTCTGAGAGGATCGCTACGCCGCTGCCGTTGGCCACCATGCTGCGCACTGCCTCCACCGAGCTGGTGCGCACCCGCACCTGAGGCTGTTGATGGGCCTGTTCCCAATAGCGCATGGCGCTCTGCTCGGCCTCGTCGACGGTCAGCAGGATGAAGGGTTCTTTAGCGACGTCCGCCAGGCTGACGCTGGCCCGTTCACAGAGCGGGTGGTGCGCCGGCAGCCACAGCCGGCGTTCGGAGTTGAACAGGGTTTCCGAGACAATGTCCGGGTGAGTCAGGTTGGCGGTGAGCACCACCGCCATGTCGAAACGCCCCTCCAGCAACCCTTGCTCGATGGCCCGGCGTTCCTGTTCATGCAGCTCGATGGTGACGTCCGGGTGCCAGTGCTCCAGGCGTTGCAGGTGGTGTGGCAGGAAGTAGCCGATCACCGTGTAGCTGGCCGCCAGGTGCAGCACACCGCTGGCTCGGTAGTCCGGCAGCGGGCTGTTCAGTGCATCGTCGACACTGCGCAAAATCACATAGGCCCGGTTGAGAAAATGCCGCCCGGCGTCGGTCAGGTTCATGCCCTGGGCTGAGCGCACGAATAACTGCACGGCGAGCATCGCCTCCAGCTCCTTGATCGCCGTGGTCACTGCCGACTGGGAGATATTCAAGTGGATCGCCGCCTGGGAGATCTGCCCGATTTCCGCAGTGGCCACGAAGTAGCGCACCTGGCGCAAGGTCAACGACATGTTCCATTCCCCATCACTCTGTATGAGCCGGCTTGCCGGCGAAAGCGATCCAGCAGACGCCGTTGCCATAAAAGGCAACGCTGCCTGGTAGCTTTATCTGTTTTTCAGAAGATGCTCTATCTGATAATAGATCTTCCCAAGGGGTCAAGGCCGCTCTAATTTTCACTGCACGAAGTCACGAGAGTTGGAGCAACAGTGATGCAGGCAGTGGATTTCAATTCGGACATGGGCGAAAGCTTCGGTCCCTGGACCATCGGCGATGGCGTTGATACCGAGCTGATGGGCTTTATCAGCTCGGCCAATATCGCCACCGGATTTCACGCTGGCGATCCTGGCACCATGCGCCGCACCATCGAACAGGCCAAGCGTTTGGGGGTCGCCATTGGTGCTCATCCGGGGTTCCGTGACCTGGTGGGTTTCGGCCGCCGGCACATCAATGCACCGGCCCAGGAATTGGTCGACGACATGCTCTATCAGCTCGGTGCCCTGCGTGAGCTGGCCCGGGTCCAGGGCCTCAAGTTGCAGCACATCAAACCCCACGGCGCGCTCTACATGCACCTGGCCCGGGACGAGGAAGCCGCGCGGCTGTTGGTGCAGAACCTGCGCAAGCTGGAGCCTGAGCTGCTGCTGTATTGCATGCCCAATTCGGTGATCTGGCACGTCGCCCAGGAGCTGGGCCAGCCGGTGATCCGCGAGTTCTACGCCGACCGCGATTACGACCTCAGCGGTTCCATCGTCTTCACCCGCCAGGTGCGCGCCCTGGACCCGGCGGCCGTGGCGGCCAAGGTGCTGCGCGCCTGCCAAAGCGGCCTGGTGCGTACCGTTGAAGGCGAGGACCTGGCCATCGAGTTCGACTCCATCTGCCTGCACAGCGACACCCCGGGCGCTCTGGATCTGGTGGAGGCCACCCGCACGGCGCTGGATCAGGCCGGCATCGAGGTGCGAGCACCGCGCTGAGGCGCATCCACACGAAGCACCGCGCGCAGACGCGGGTTTCACCTGGTTTTGATTTTTTGCCTGCCTTTCTACAACTATTCCAAAAGGAACAGACATGGCCGAATACAGTGTTATCACCCCCTTGCCGGGCACCTTTTATCGCAAGGCCACTCCGGAATCGGCACCTTTCGTCGAGGTCGGCGACTCCGTCAGCGCCGATACCGTGATCGGCCTGATTGAAGTCATGAAGCAGTTCTCCGAACTGACCGCCGGGAGCGCGGGTCAAGTCAGTGCCTTTTTGGTGGAAGACGGTGATCCGGTGGAACCGGGTCAGGTCGTCGCGACGCTCGAACAGTGAGGGCCGGGGCATGACTGGATCAATTAACAAATTACTGGTGGCCAACCGTGGCGAGATTGCCGTGCGCATCATTCGCGCGGCCAAGGCCCTGGGGATTCCTACCGTTGCCGCTTGCAGCGAGGCGGATGCCGATTCCATGGCCGCACGCATGGCCGATGACGTGCAGATCATTGGCCCGGCGCGGGCCGACAAGAGCTACCTGAATGTCCAGGCCCTGCTCGGTGCCTTGCAGGCCAGCGGTGCCAATGCGGTGCATCCGGGCTATGGCTTTCTTTCCGAGAACGCCGACTTCGCCGAGGCGGTGGTCAAGGCCGGAGCAATCTTCGTCGGGCCCAGTGCCGAGACCATCCGCCGCATGGGCGACAAGGCTGAAGCCCGGCGCACCGCGCAGGCGGCGGGAGTGCCGGTGGTACCGGGCTCCCCGGGTGAACTCTTCGACCTGGACGCCGCGCTCAAGGCCGCTGAAAGCGTGGGCTTTCCGCTGTTGATCAAAGCCAGTGCCGGCGGTGGCGGGCGGGGGATTCGCCTGGCTCAGGATGCGGCGCAGTTGGCCGAGGAATTCCCTCGGGCGCAACGGGAAGCCCAGACGGCTTTCGGCAATGGTGCGGTGTACCTGGAACGTTTCATTGGCCGTGCGCGGCACATCGAAGTCCAGGTGTTGGGCGATGGTAAACACGCCGTGCACCTGTTCGAGCGCGAGTGCTCGCTGCAACGGCGGCGGCAGAAAATCTTCGAAGAAGCACCGTCGCCGGTGCTCAGCGCCGAGCAGCGTGAGCAATTGTGCAGCAGCGCCGTGCGCCTCACCGAAGCCTTGGGCTACCAGGGCGCCGGCACCCTGGAATACCTCTACGACGACAGCACCGGCGAGTTTTTCTTTATCGAGATGAACACGCGGATTCAGGTGGAGCACCCCATCAGTGAACTGATCACCGGCATCGATCTGGTCCAGGCCATGTTGCGCATTGCCGGGGGCGAGCCCCTGGGTTGGCGCCAGAGCGATATCCAACTCAATGGCGCGGCCTTGCAGATGCGCTTGAATGCCGAAGACCCGGCGCGGGATTTCTTTCCCAGCCCAGGCAAAGTCGAGCAACTGATCTGGCCGGAAGGGGCGGGGGTGCGGGTCGATAGTCACTTGTACCCGGGCTATGTTGTGCCACCTTATTACGACTCGCTGTTGGCCAAGCTGATCGTCCACGGGCGTGACCGCGGCGAGGCCCTGGCCCGGGCGCGGCTGGCCGTGGAACACACCACCTTGACCGGCATGGCCAGTACCTTGTCGCTGCACCGTGAACTGCTGGCCGAACCCTGGCTGCAGCAGGCCGATTTTCACACGGGAACCCTGGAAACCTGGCTGGCCGAGCGCCGCGCCGGAGGTGTCGCATGAGCCAGCCGATCCGCTACAGCTTTGGTGCCGACGAGCATCTGTTCGCCGAAGTCAGCGACAGCATGTCCCTGGAAGCCTTCTTCAAGGGCATGGCGGTGACCCGCGCCGTGGAGCGCCTGGAGTTGGATGGGGTACTGGATGTGTGCCTGGCCAATGCCTCGTTCCAGATCCGCTTCGACCCGGACCGCATCGCCCCGCACGCCCTGCTGGAGGCGGTGCAGCAGGCCGAGGCCGGGGCGGTGGCCGAGCGCAGCCTGCACACCCGGATCATCGAGATCCCGGTGCTCTACAACGACCCCTGGACCCATGAAACCCTGATGCGCTTTCGTGACCGGCACCAGGACCCCAACGCCACGGACCTGGAGTACGCAGCGCGGATCAACGGTCTGGCGGACGTCGATGCTTTTATCGCCGCCCACAGCGGTGCGCCCTGGTTCGTCTCCATGGTGGGGTTTGTTGCCGGGCTGCCGTTCATGTTCCAGATGGTTGAGCGTGAGCGGCAGTTGCAGGTGCCCAAGTACCTGCGGCCGCGCACCGATACGCCAAAACTGACCCTGGGTCATGGCGGCTGTTTCGGCTGCATCTACTCGGTGCGCGGTGCCGGCGGCTACCAGATGTTCGGCGTCACCCCGGCCCCCATCTACGACCCGCAGCAGCAACTGGCTTACCTCAAGGCGCACATGGTGTTCTTTCGCCCGGGGGACATCGTGCAGTTCAAACCCATCGACCGCGAGGCTTACGACCAGGCGGTGGCCGAAGTCGAGGCCGGGCGCTTTGACCTGCGTATTCGCGAGGTGGAGTTTTCCCTGGATGCGTTCATTGCCGACCCGGTCGGCTATCCCAAGTCGCTGCAGGAGGTGCTGGCATGATCAAGGTCATCAAACCGGGCCTGGCCACATCGGTGCAGGACCTGGGTCGCGAAGGTTTCTATCACCTGGGGATTCCGCCGTCTGGCGCCTTGGACCAGTACGCCCTGAGCGCGGCCAACCAGTTGGTGGGCAACCCGGCAGGCGCGGCTGGGCTGGAGTGCACGCTGCTCGGGCCGGAGCTTGCGTTCAGCGCCGACGCCCTGGTGGCGGTTTGCGGCGCCCATATGACGCCCAAACTCGATGGTGTGGACATGCACCTGGACACCGCTTTTTCGGTCAAGGCCGGGCAAGTGCTGCGCTTCGACTTTCCCAAGGCTGGGGCCCGAGCGTACCTGGCGGTGGCCGGTGGCATCGATGTGCCGCTGGTGTTGGGCAGTCGCTCGACCTATGCCCTGGGCGCCCTGGGCGGTTTTCAGGGGCGGCGTTTGGCGGCTGGGGATGAGCTGCCGGTGGGTGTCGCCAGCGGCAAAAGCCGTCCCGGTGCCAGTTTGCCCATGGCGCTGCGCCAATCCCTTGGGGGCGAAATCACCCTGCGGGTAGTGCCGGGCCTGTACTACGAACGCTTGAGCGACGCGGCCAAGGTCAGCTTCTTCGCCGAACCCTGGACCGTGGGTTCGGAAGCCGACCGTATCGGCTATCGCTTCAAGGGCGGTAGCGCCCTGAGCTTCCAGCCTCGGGAGCAGCCGTTCGGCGCGGGTTCCGATCCGTCGAACATCGTCGACAGTTGCTACCCCATCGGTTCGATCCAGGTGCCGGCAGGGCTTGAACCCATTGTCCTGCACCGGGATGCGGTGTCCGGTGGCGGCTACGCCATGATCGGCACGGTGATCAGTGCCGACCTCGACCTGATCGGCCAGATGCAGCCCAATCAGAAGGCCCGCTTTGTGGCGGTGACCCTCGAAGAAGCGCTGGAAGCTCGGCGCTCCTATAAGAAAAAGCTCAGCTGTCTGAGCAAGCTCTTCCCTTCCTGATTCTGCCCGCCGCATCGCGCGGGCCATGCCAAAAGGTAAGCCAACGCCGCACTTCGGTGCGGTGACGGCTGCCCGCGCTTCAACCCTTGATTGGTTCTGGAGTTCACGCCAATGGCAGCTTTATCGCAATCGAATCAAACCGGGCAGGACCCGACCAGCGTTGCCGTGCCCAGTGAGGCGCGCATGGGGCGACTGTCCCTGACCATGGCCTGGTGGGCGGTGTGCAGCGCGATGTTCTACATCGTCGTCGGCGCTTCCCTGGCCCTGTCTTACGGCACCCGCAATGCACTGATCGGCATGCTCCTGTCGGTGCTCAGTTATGGCCTGGTGAACACTGTGCTCAGCCGCTTCGCCATGCGCAGCGGGCTCTCGGTGGCGCTGTTTTCACGGTTGTTGTTTGGCAGCACCGGGGCCTGCCTGGCGACCTTGATTTTCTTCTCCACGGCGATCTATTACGCGGTGTTCGAAGGTTCGGTGATCGCCGTGGCCCTCAACCACCTGTACCCGCAACTGCAGTATCCGCTGGCGGCGCTGGTGGTGGTGCTGTACAGCGTGCCGCTGATCCTGGGCAGCGTGCAGCACTGGCTGGACAAGCTCAACGGTGTGCTGTTGCCGGTGTATCTGGGTGGCTTGCTGTTCGCCGTGGGCCTGTCCATCAGCCGTTATGGCTACCAGCCGCAATGGCTGGATTTCGGCCCGGCCAATCCCAGTAGCACGGGCTGGTGGGACTGCTTCGTGGCCTACATGGGGGTGTGGATCCTGATGCTGTTCACCTTCGACTACGCACGTTTCGGCAAGCCGGCAGACGCCGCTTATCACGGTCGCTGGAACTTCGGCATGCCGTTCTACGCGGTGACCTTTTTGCTCAACGGCGCCGCGGGGATCTACCTGGTGAGCAGCATTCCCCATGAAGGCGCGCTCAATGAAGTCTCGGTGGTGATGGCGATCTTGCAGTTGATGGGGCTCTGGGGGCTGTTGTTCGTCTGGGCCACGCAAACCCGGATCAACACCGCCAACTACTACCTGGCGACCTTGAACATGCAGGCGTTCTTCGGTCGTTTCGGTCTGCGCGGCTCCTACCTGATGTGGGCGGTGGCGGTGGGGATCATTGTCTACGGCCTGATGCTGGCGGATGTGTTCGCCTACCTGCTCAAGGCCCTGGCCTATCAGGGGATCTTTGTCGTGGCCTGGGTCGGCGTGGCCCTGGCGCAGATTCTGTTGGGGCGTACCGACGTGGCGGCGATTGATCGCGTGGCGGCCTTCAACCCGGTGGGGCTGACAGCCTGGTTCGGCGGCACGGCCCTGGGGCTGATGCTGATGTGGGCGGGGGGCGGCCTGGCCAGTTTCTCGGCGCCGCTGACCGGGGTCCTGGCGTTTGCCTTGCAGGCCGGGCTGGCCAGTCGCTTGCGGGGCCGCTTGCCCGCCGTCGGCTGACAGGGCGGCGGGCAAGCGGGCGCTGATCAGAACAGTTGGGTGAACAGCCAGTACAGGCTGCCCGACAGCAAGATCGCCGCCGGTAAGGTCAGGACCCAGGCCATGGCCAGGTTGCGGATGGTGCGCATCTGCAACCCGCCGCCATTGGCCACCATGGTTCCGGCCACCCCCGAGGACAAGACGTGGGTGGTCGATACCGGCAGGCCGAACATGTCCGCCGCGCCAATGGTCAGCATGGCCACGGTTTCTGCCGAGGCACCCTGGGCGTAGGTCAGGTGGGTCTTGCCGATCTTCTCGCCGACGGTCACCACAATGCGTTTCCAGCCGACCATGGTGCCCAGGCCCAGGGCGATGGCCACGGCGATCTTCACCCACAGCGGAATAAAGCGCGTGGCGTTGTCGATCTGCTGCTTGAACAGTTGCAGCTTGCCCTGGGTGTCGGCGTCGAAATTGCCCACCGCGTTTTTGTCCATCAGGCGAATGGTTTCGCTGGTCAGGTACATGTCGTTGCGCACGTTGCCCATGGCTTCGGCGGGCACCTTGGACAGCGAGCCGTAACCCTTGACCTCGCTGCCGATGGAGCCGGCCAGGGCGGCCAGGGCCGGGATCAGTTCGGGGCTGGCCTGTTTGCTGCGCACGTATTCGGAGAGCACGGGACGCGGGTCGGCCGGTGCCGGTTGCGGTGCGCTTTTCACCAGGGCTTGCTGGGTGACTTCGGCCACAGCGGCGAACTGCAGGGCCTGGTCTGCCGGCATGGTGCGGTTCAGCGCATAGGCCATCGGCAGGGTGCCCACCAGGATCAGCATGATCAGGCCCATGCCTTTTTGCCCATCGTTGGAACCGTGGGCGAACGACACTCCGGTGCAGGTCAGGATCAACATGCCGCGAATCCACCACGGCGGCGGGGTATTGCCTTTGGGGGCCTTGTACAACGCACGGTTCTTCACGAACAGGCGCAGGGCCAACAGCAGCAGGGCGGCGAAGACGAAGCCGATCAAGGGCGAGAACAGCAGGGCGTAGCCGACCTTGGTGGCCTGGCCCCAGTCCACGCCGCTGGTGCCGTCACGGCCGTGCATCAGGGCATTGGCCACGCCGACGCCGATGATCGAGCCGATCAGGGTGTGGGACGACGAGGCCGGCAGCCCCAGCCACCAGGTGCCGAGGTTCCACAAGATGGCGGCGATCAGCAGGGCGAAGATCATGGCGAAACCGGCCGATGAGCCCACCTGCAAAATCAGCTCCACGGGCAACAGGGCGATGATGCCGAAGGCCACCGCGCCGCTGGACAGCAAGACCCCGAGGAAATTGAAGAAACCCGACCAGACCACCGCGAAGTGCGGCGGCAGCGAATGGGTGTAGATCACCGTGGCCACGGCATTGGCGGTGTCGTGGAAGCCGTTGACGAACTCAAAGCCCAGAGCGATCAGCAGCGCCACGCCCAGCAACAGAAAGGGCGTCCAAGTGGTGACCGTGGTGCCCAGTTCGTGCATGTCGTGCACCAGGCTGTAGGCGGTGAACAACAACCCCATGGCCAGCACGGCAAAGAACACCACAAGGGTGAAGGGGCCAGGTTTTTTATCCAGTGAGGGGCGTGTCTCGGGGCGGGAGGTGGCGGCAGTCAGGGATGGGGTGGCCATGGCCGGACAATCCTGTGGGTGGGAGGAATGTCGCCCATGATCGTTGCCAAATGTTACAGAGAGGCTGCCTCAGATCATGGTTTACGCGATTGAGCCGTTCCGTTGATCAGGTCGATCCCGCGCGGCCATCGTGCTCATCCCGCTCATCCCGTAGGAGCCGGCTTGCGCGAAGAGGCCCTCAAGCCTGGCACCTGCCTTGGGGGCGCCTTCGCCGGCAAGGTGGGGTCAGTAGTCCTGGCGCTTGCGAAAGGCCCAGCGCCCGGCGATCACGGTGAAGGTGGCCACCAGCGCCACCAGGATCCAGAAGCCCTCCGGGTCTCCGGAAAAGGGAATGCCGCCCACGTTCATACCAAAGAAGCCGGCGATGATGTTGATCGGCAGCGCCAGCACCGTGACCACGGTCAGGGTGAACAGGGTGCGGTTGCTCTGCTCGTTGAGGTTGGCGGCGATCTCTTCCTGCAGCAGTTTGATGCGCTCGCCCAAGGCGGTGAGGTCGTTGATGATCAGGGCGAACTCTTCGGTGGATTTGCGCAGCTCCTTGACGTCTTCCTTCTGCAGCCATTGCGGTGGCCGGTTGAGCAGCCGCAGCAGGGAGCCGGGCTCCAGGGCCAGCAGCCGTTGCAGGCGCACCAGCACCCGACGCATGGCCCCCAGTTCGGCGCGGTTGCTGGCGACCCGGGCCGCCAGCAACTGGTCTTCGATCTGATCGACGCTGAGGCTGGTCTTGCGCACGATCTGGGTCAGCACTTCGCCCTGGTCCCGCAGCAGGTGCACCAGCAGTTCCAGGGGGGAGCGAAAGCATTCGCCGGCCTTGACCGATGAGCGCAGCTTGTCCACCGAGTGCAGGGGCTGCAGGCGGGCGCTGATGATCAGGCGGCTGCGGGCACAGACCCAGAGCGTGGAAATGTCCGAAGACACCATGTTGCTGAGGTTGAACACCACGTCGTTGACCACCGCCAGCAGGGCCGAGTCCACGTGTTCGATGCGTGTGGAGCGCGACCCCTCGTGCAGGGCCTCGAAGAACTCCTCGGGCAATTGCAGGTGCGCCTTCATCCAGCGCTCGCACGCCGCGTGGGCCAGGTTAAGGTGCAACCAGAGGAATTCGTCGCCGTCGTCAGGGTGTTGCAGGGCCTGCAGGGCCTTGGCCGAGTCCAGCTCGCGACCGCGTTCGCCAGGGCGAAAACTGAAGCCGTACAGCAGGCCGAACAGGTCGGAATCACGGTGGCTTTGGTCGATGCTGTGGTTCATGGCGTCTCGCAGGAGAGAGGGCGCCTGTGGCTGGGTTTCACAGGTTCACTTGAGCCCTATCATCCCAAGGTTTTTTGACGTTTTTGTGACAGTTCGGCGAGCAATATAAGGGGGTCATAACCGGCAGTCGGCGTGGCTCAAGAAAGTCTTCGACGCGCCGATCACGCTGACAACACAAGGCACCTTTAGGTGTGCCCGACAGGGATGTCACGACGTTACGCAGGTGTTTTGGGCCTGCTTTATCCCCGCCATGAGATCCCCACGATGTCTTTGCAAAAATCCCTGAGAGCGCAAGTGCTCACCCTGTTGAGCGGCAGCCTGCTGGCGATGCTGTTGATCGCCTTGGCGTGTTTTCATTTTCTGTCCAGTGGCGTGCAAAGCTATCGCGCCCTGATCGACGGACCTTTGCACACCTCCCAGTTGATCGATGAAGCCAACCTGCAATTCAAGGTGCAGGTGCAGGAATGGAAAAACGTTTTGTTGCGCGGCAAGGAGCCTCAGGAACTGAACAAGTACTGGACCCAGTTCGAGGCGCGGCAGCGCGAGGTGCAGGACATTCTCGGGCAATTGGCGGCGACGCCTGGGGTCGACAGTGCGCTCAAGACCCGCATCGAGCGCCTGCGTGAAGAGCATCGCTTGTTGGGCAGTGCCTACCAGAAAGGGCGTGACGCCTACGTGGCGGCTGGGGCTGATGCGGCGGCCGGCGATGTAGCCGTCAAGGGCGTGGACCGCGCCACCAGCGAGCAGATGAGCAGCCTGGTCAGCGAGTTGCGCCAGCAGGGCGGCGCGCAGTCCTTGCTGATCAGTGCCGACGCCGAGCGCACGGTGTGGATCGGGATTCTGGTGATGCTGGTCTCGGGGGCGTTGATTGGTTTGTTCAGCCTGTGGCTGGTCAACCGCAGCCTGGTGCAGCCGATCCGTGAGTTGATCGAGTACGTGGCCCAACTGAGCCGTGGCCGTCTGTCCGAGCGCGTGGCCAGTACCCGCCAGGATGAGCTGGGCAAGCTGGCCGTGGCGGCCAACACCTTACGCGATTTCCTCGCGGAAACCTTTAACCGTCTGCAGCGCAGTGCCTCGGACCTGGACAGCGCCAGCGGCGAACTGAATGCGATTGCCGGGCTGATGTCCCAAGGCACTAATGAGCAATTCAACCGCACCGATCAGGTGGCCACGGCGATGAACGAAATGTCCGCGACGGCCCAGGAAGTGGCGCGCCACGCCGCCGATGCGGCGCGGGCCGCCGATGATGCCGATCACTCGGCGCAGCAGGGCGAGCAGGTGATGCAGGGCACCATTCACACCATCACCCAGATGCGTGGCGAGATTGCCAACACCGCCACAGTGATTCGTCGCCTGGAAAGCGACAGCGGACGGATCGGCAAGGTCCTGGAAGTGATTCGCGGGATCGCCGAGCAAACCAACCTGCTGGCCCTCAATGCGGCCATCGAGGCGGCCCGGGCCGGTGAGGCCGGGCGCGGGTTTGCCGTGGTCGCTGACGAAGTCCGTAGCCTGGCCCAGCGCACGGCGGCGTCCATCAGCGAGATCAATCAGATCATCCACACGGTGCAGACCGGTGCGGTGGATGCGGCCCAGGCCATCGAAAGCGGCCAGTCGCGCAGTGAGGAAAGTGTCGAGCAAGTGACCCAGGCCGGGGCGATGCTCGAACGCATTACGGCAGCGGTGGAGGCGATCCGCGACATGAACCGGCAGATCGCCACGGCGGCGGAAGAGCAGACGTCGGTGGCCGAGGACATTTCTCGCAACCTCACCGAGATCACCGCCATCGCCAGTACCAATCTCGACAACGTGCAGCGCACCGAGGCGGCAAGCCGCAACTTGCACGGCTTGTCTGGTCAGTTGAATGAAGTGACGGCGCGCTTGAGCGCCTGATGGGCCGGGTCTGTATCGACATGCTTACTGTGTCGATACACGATCACTCTCAAGCTGGACCTTGTGCTGTCGATGACCGGTTATCCCATCACCCGTCAGGACATTACCCATGGTCAGCCTCACCTCCGTCACCATTACCCAGCCCCTCACCAGCAGCACCACCAAAGCCGCGAGCAGCGATAGTGAAACCACCACCGACAGCACGGCGATCGGTGCCACCGACAGCACCAGCGATTCGAGCAAAGCGGCCCCGGCCGGCGGCGCAGCGCCGGCTGGCGACAGCAGTTCGAGCAGCAGCGAGGAGTCCGATACGGTCAAGGAACTGCGCAAGCAGATCGCCGAACTGCAAAAGCAGTTGCAGGAAGAACAGCGCCAGTTGCAGGCCGCCCAAGCCAAGGAAGAAAGCGCTGACGCCAAGGCTGCCAACGTGGCCGCCGCGCAATCTCAGGTTTCCTCCACCAGCGCTTCGCTGCAAACCGCCACCGCGGCCTTGTTGCAGGCCCTGCAGGACTCCGACAGCAGTACGTCCGGTTCGCTGGTCAGCACCACCGCCTGATTTTTCAGCGCACACAAAAACGCCGCGCGACCTTGGGGTCGCGCGGCGTTTTTTGTGTGGGGGTTACTTGT
>NZ_JALQCW010000109.1 GCF_023241715.1 Pseudomonas morbosilactucae | reverse complement strand
TGGTTTTGGTGAGGGGCATGATCCGTTGCTGCGGGTTTGGTGGCTGGCGGTTTCGTCCTTACGGCGAGGGGGTGGGGTACATATCCGTTGGCTGCGGGTGTGGGCGACTTACGGTTTCGCTCTTACAGCGACTCACTTTTTTCAAACGCCGGAGTGGCCGGCCCAGCAAAAAAGTAAAGCAAAAACGCTTGCCCCTCCATGGGCCCCTCGCTGGGGCTCGGTGTTCCCTCACTCCGGCGCTGCTCCGGGGGGCACGCCGCCACAGGCCATCCATGGCCTGATGGCGGCTAGCTCGGCATCCATGCCGAGCTGCCCCCTACGCAACGCCTGCGTTCGGCCGGCTGGGAAGGGGCCTGAAGATCAAAAGCCAAGCGCGTGTTACGCGCTTTTCGTAGGAGCCGGCTTGCCGGCGAAGGGGGCCGTGAGCCATGCAGCGCCTGGGCGGGCGCCTTCGCTGGCAAGCCAGCTCCTACACGGGGGGACGGTACACACCGCTCCATCTTCAGGCCGGCCGCAAGGCCGCCGTCAGATTTTGATCTTGATATGAACGCCCCGTTAACCACGATGGCCGAACGCAGGTATTGAGCCGTGGGTAACCCGGCAGGGATGCCGGGTTAGCCGCCATCAGGCCATGGATGGCCTGTGGCGGCGGCCCACGGATCAATGCCGGAGTGAGGGCATGCCGAGCCTAGGCGAGGCACCGAGTGGAGGGGCAGGAGCCTTTGGTTACTTTGGGCTCTTTCCAAAGTGACTCGCTGTAAGAGCGAAACCGCCAGCCGCCGCACCCGCAGCAACGGATATGCCCCCGCCCCCCTAAAAAACTCACCCTCTCTACCCCCCACCCAACGCCACCACCAACCCCACACTCGCCTGCAACTCCCTGGTCTGCACCGCCTGCAACCCCCGTTGCGCCTGCAAGGCCGCGGTCTGCGCCGTCACCACATCCAGATAACTCACCGCCCCCGCCTGATAGCTGTTCATGGCCAAGGTCTGGGTATGTAGCGCCGCATTCACCGCCGCCTGCTGATCCAGCGCCTCCTGGCGCAAATCCCGCAGTTGCCCCAGGTTGTCCTCCACCTCGCGCACCGCCCTCAGCACTTGCCCACGGTAATGGGCGGCAGCTTCTTCGAACTCGGCATGGGCCTGCCGCTCATTGGCGCTCAGCCGCCCGCCATCAAAAATCGGCAGGTTCATCAACGGCCCCAAGGCCCAATAGCGATTGCCCGCCGCCAGCAGATTGCCCACGCCCTGGGTCTGCCCTCCGAGCATCCCGGTCAGGCTGAAATCCGGATACCAGGCCGCGCGGGCGATGCCGATGCCGGCATTGGCGGCGTACACACGGCGTTCGGCGGCGGCAATGTCCGGCCGGCGTTGCAGCAGGGTGCTGGGCAGTTGCTGGGGAATGCCCGGCAGGCTCAGCAGTTGCGTCGAGGGCGCCAGGTGGAACTGGCTGGCCGGCTCCCCCACCAGTTCACCGATGGCGTGTTCGGTGAGGTTGCGCTGGGCCCGCACTTCGTCCAGTTCCGCTTCGGCGCTGGCCAGTTGGCTCTGGGCCCGGGTCAGGTCCAGTTCCGAGGCGATCTGCCCCTGATAGCGGTCGCGGGTCAGTTGCAGGGCTTGGCCGTAATCCTCCAGGGAGCGGCTCAAGATCCGGCGCTGGGCATCCAGGCCATTGAGCTGCACATACAGGCCCGCTAGCTGTTTTTGCAGGCTCAGGCGCGCCGCCGCCAGGTCGTCGCCGGAAGCCTGTGCCTGAGCATCGCCGGCCGCCGTTTGATTGCGAATTCGCCCCCAGAGGTCGAGGTCGAAGCCCAGGGAAAAACCGGCGGTGTTGCTGTTGTAGATCGACGGTTGCGTGCTGCCGCGCAGGGGGCGGCTGTCCGACTGACGCTGGCGCAACGGCTGGGCGCTGGCACTGATCTGCGGGAACATCCCGGCATGCAACTGGCTGGCGTAAGCCTGGGCAGCGTCGTAGTGGGCCAGGGCCGCCGCGAGGTCCGGATTGGCCTGGAGCAGGCGCTGTTGCAGGTCGTTGAGACGCGGGTCCTGGTACAGCAGCCACCACTGCTCGGCAATGACCTGGGGCGTGGCGGCCGGGTGCCAGGGGCCGTCGGCGCTCTGTTCGCGAAACTGCGCCGGCAGGTCGATGGGCGGCACCTGGTAGCGGGGCGCCAGGGAGCAGCCGTGCAGGGCCAGCAACAGCAGGGCAGCGAGGGGCTTAAGCCTTGGGCGCATGCTCACCTCCGGCGTCCGCCAGTTGCACAAGGTCGCCTTCGCGCAGGGCGTCCGGCGGGTTGTCGATGACGTGATCGGTGGCGTGCAGGCCCTGGTCGATCACCAGCCGTTCGCCCAGGTCGAGGCCGATGTGGATGCTGCGCAGGTGCACGCGTTTTGCACGGTCGATCACCGCCACCTGGGTGCCCTGGGCACGGAAAATCAGGGCGCTGGCGGGGATGCTCACACCGTGGGTGTCGGCGGGAATCGCCAGTGTGGCTTCGGCATAGTCGCCGGGCATCAGCGCGCCGTCGGGGTTGGCGGCGACGAACTGTGCCAGCAGGGTGCCGGAGCGTGGGTCGATGGCGGTGGAGTCGCCCACCAGTTGCGCGCTGAAGTGCTGACCGGGGTGCTCGGGCACGGTCAACTGCGCTTCCAGGCCGGGGCGGATGACGCTGGCGTAGTTCTGCGGAATCGGCACGTAAAGCCGCAGTTTGTGGGTGTCCGCCAGGTCGAACAGCTCCGGGTCGCTGTCGTTGTCGGCCTTGATCAACTGGCCGATGTCGGTGTGGCGCGCGGTGAGGGTGCCGGCAAACGGCGCGCGAATGGTCTTGTAGTCTTCCAGCGCCGAGAGCCGTGCATAGTCGGCGGCGGCCGCCTCGGCATTGGCCTTGGCAGCAGCGGCGTTGGAGCTTTTTTCATCGGCCTCCTGGCGCGATACCGAATGGCTGGCCAACAGTTGCTGCCAGCGTTCGGCGGTGGTCTGGGCCAGCCGTGCATTGGCCTGCTGCTGGACCACCCGTGCCCGGGCCTGGGCCACTTGCTGGTCCAGGTCGGGGCTGTCGATATGGGCCAGCACTTGCCCGGCGGCGACCTTGGCGCCGATGTCCTGGGTCCAGTCCTTGAGGTAGCCGCTGACCCGGGCATGGATCGGCGCCTTGCTCCAGGCTTCCAGGTGCGCCGGCAGGCGCAGGGTGTCGCCCAGTACGTTGGGCTGCGGTTGGAACACCAGCACTTGGGGCACGGCGGCGGTTTCGGTCCAGGCGGCGACGGCCTGTTCATGCCGGGTGCGCGCCGCCAGGCCGCTGACCACCAGTAGGGCAGCCAGGCTCAAGCCGCCGATGCCCAGCAGCATCAGGCGTTTGCGCGAAGGAGTGTGATCAGGCGACATGGGTGTTTTCTCCAGCAACAGCGGAATGGGGAGGGCGACCGTGGACCAGGCTGAAGACCACGGGCACAAAGATCAGGGTGGCCACGGTGGCGAGGATCAGCCCGCCGATCACCGCGCGGCCCAGGGGCGCGTTCTGTTCTTCGGACAGGGCCAGGGGCAGCATGCCGATGATCATCGCCAGGGCGGTCATGCACACCGGGCGAAAGCGCGTGTAGCCGGCTTCCAGGGCGGCCTTGAGGGCATCGCCGTGTTCCGCCAGGCGCTCGCGGCAAAAACTCACCACCAGGATCGAGTTGGCAGTGGCCACCCCCATGCAGAGGATGGCCCCGGTCAGCGCCGGCACCGACAGCGGGGTGCCGCTCAAGAACAGCATCCACACGATCCCGGCCAGGGCCGCCGGCAGCGCGGTGATGATCACGAACGGATCGACCCAGGATTGGAAGTTGACCACGATCAGCAGGTAGATCAGCACCACCGCCCCCAGCAGGCCCAGGCTCAGGCCGCTGAAGGCTTCGTGCAGGGCGTCGATCTGCCCGTGCAGGCTGACCGTGGCGCCATTGGGCCGTAGGGCCGCGGCGTCGTCCAAGACCTTTTGCATGTCGTGGGCCACGGCGCCGAGGTCGCGGCCTTGCACGTTGGCGTACAGGTCCAGTGTGGGCTGGATGTTGTAGTGACTGACCACCGCTGGGCTCTCGACCCGGGAGATGTCCGCCAGGCCACCGAGGATCTGCGACTGGCCGTTGCTGCCGGTGACCGGCAGCGCTTCCAGGGCCGGCAGGCTGTCCAGGCGGTACTGCGGGGTAGCCGCGACGATGGAATAGGACACGCCGTTCTTCGGGTTGAGCCAGAAGGTCGGCGCCACCTGGGAACTGCCGGCCAAGGACGCCACCATGCTGTTGGTCACGTCACGCTCGGTGATCCCCAGGCCGTTGGCCCGCAGGCGGTCGACCTTGACCTGCAGTGACGGGTAGCCGGTGGACTGCTGGATCCGCAGGTCGGCAATGCCCGGCACATGTTGCAGGCGCCGTTGCAGTTCCAGGGCGTAGGCGCGGTTGGCCGCGTCATCGGGCCCGGAGATTTTCACGTCCAGTGGGGCCGGGGCGCCGAAGTTGAGGATCTGGCTGCTGATGTCCGCCGGGAGGAAGGCGAACTGGCTGCCGGGGAAGCTTTCCGGCAGGGCTTCGCGCAGCTGTTTCTCCAGGTCGGCGCTGGGGGCGTGGCCGGGCTTGAGGGTGATCTGGATGTCACCGTCCTGGGGCCCGATGGTGCCGCTGTTGCTGTAGGCCATGTCGATGCCGCTCAGGGGGATGCCGATGTTGTCGATGATGCTGTCCAGTTGCTCGGCCGGGATCACTTCGCGAATCCGCCCTTCGATACGGTCGAAGGCCGCCGCGCTTTCCTCGATCCGCGTGCCCAGGGGCAGGCGCACGTGCAGGGCCAGGGCGCCGGCGTCGGTGGCGGGGAAGAAGTCCTGGCCCAGGCTTGGCAGCAGGGCGAAGGAAGCCAGCACACAGGCGAGGAAGCCGAGGATGAAGGTCTTGCGTCGGCCCAGGGCCAGGTGCAACAGGCTGTGGTAGGTGTCGCGCACAGTGGAGAAACGCGCCTCAAAACCCTGTTGAAAGGCCAATAGCCCGCGCACCAGGGCATTGCGCGGCTTGGCGTGCTGCTCGCCCTCGTGATGGTTGATGAAGGCATCTTCCGGGTGATGCCCGGGGCCTGATTCCGGCGTATGGGGCTTGAGCAGGTACATGGCCAGGGTGGGCACCAGGGTCCGGGAGAGGATGAACGAGCTGGCCATGGCGAAGATCACCGCCAGGGCCATGGGCCGGAACAGGTAGCCGGCGATGCCCTGCAACAGGAACATCGGCACGAAGACGATGCAGATGCACAGCAGCGAGACGAAGGCCGGGCCGACGATCTGCTTGGCGCCGTCAAGGATGGCCACCTTCACCGCCTTGCCCTGTTCCAGGTGCCAGTTGATGTTCTCGATGGTCACGGTGGCGTCGTCCACCAGGATCCCCACCGCCAGGGCCAGGCCGCCCAGGGTCATGACGTTGAGGGTCTGGCCGCTGAGCGCCAGCAGGGCAATGGCCGAGAGCACCGCCAGGGGAATCGACGCGGCGATGATCAGAGTGGAGCGCCAGCTGCCGAGGAACAGCAGGATCATCGCGCTGGTCAGCAGAGCGGCGATGATGCCTTCCTGGGCCACGCTGCCCACCGACTGTTTGACGAACACCGAGGCATCGCCCAGCAGCGAGGTCTTCAAGGACGGCGGCAGGGTTTCATTGATCCGTGGCAGCATCTGGCGGATGCCGTCGACGATGGACAGGGTGGAGATATTGCCGTTCTTCAGGGCCGGCATCAGCACCGCCCGGCGTCCGTCGACCCGCACGATATTGGTCTGCGGCGGTGAGCCGTCGCGCACGTGGGCCACCTGGCCGATGGTGATCAGCGCGCCGTCCACGGTCTTGATCGGCAGGTCGTTGAGTTCGTCGATGGCCTTCGGGCTGTTGTTCAGCAACACCGTGTATTCATTACTGCCCAGCTTGGCGGTGCCCACCGGGATGATCTGGTTCTGCGCCGCCAGGGCATTGCCCACGTCTTGCGCCGACAGGCCTTTGGCAGCCAGGGCTTGCGGGTCCAGGTCGAGGGTGATCTGGCGCTGCTTGCCGCCCATGGGCGTGGGCATGGCCAGACCGGGCAGGGCGCTCAAAGGCAGGCGGATGTTGTTCTGCACCAGGTCGCGGATCTTCGCCTCCGACAGGGTCGGGCTGGAGAAGGCCATTTGCAGGATCGGCACCGTCGAAGCGCTGTAGTTGAGGATCAGCGGCGGGGTGATGCCCGGCGGCATCTGCTTGAGCACGGTTTGTGACACCGCCGTCACCTGGGCGTTGGCGGTGCGGATATCGACCCCGGGTTGGAAGAAGATCTTGACGATGCCCATGCCCGGCAACGACTGCGACTCGATGTGCTGGATGTCATTGACCGTGGTGCTCAGGGAGCGCTCGTAGGTGTAGATCACCCGCCCGGCCATGGCGTCCGGCGACAGGCCGTTGTATTGCCAGACCACCGCCACCACCGGGATGCCGATATCCGGAAACACGTCGGTGGGGGTACGCAGGGCCGCCAGGGGCCCGATGATGCAGATGAATATCGCCAGCACGATGAACGTGTAGGGCTTGAGCAGTGCGGTCTTGACCAGCCCGAGCATGCCGAAAACCTCCGAGGGAGTGGGATTGCAAACCTCGGCAGCCTGCAGCGACCCACCTAACACGCGGCTTTCAGCCAGGTGAAGGAAGTTTTAGATAAGCCCTGTACTTCCTTTCATGTGGATTCATTTGTGCTCTGGCAAGGGGCTCGACAAGCTTTGCAGCCATCGCCTGTAGGGGCTTTTTTCGATGGTCGATTTTCCTTTGTCGAGGTACTTCCCATGACACTCAAAGCGCTGTTGCTGATTCCCGCCCTGGGCCTGGCCTGCCTGTTGTCGGCCTGCGCCGGCCCGATGCCCCAGCCCGATCCCAGGGAAGCCTGGATCGACCTGCAGCAAGAGGCGCCCAATGACCTGATGGCCGAGCGGGTGGATGGGCAGAAGATTGATGACGGCCGCTACTTCGAGGTCCAGCCTGGCGCCCATCGCCTGGACGTGACCTTGTTCGAAGAGCCGGCCGGTGATTCCAACCAGGAGGACTGCAGCGGCCACCTACGTTATGAGCATTTCCAGGCCGGTGAGCATTACCGCCTGGTGGAGTCCAGTCTGGGCCAATCGGTCACGGCCCAACTGCTGGACAGCCACGGCAAGCGCCTGGCCAGCGCCGAGGACTTCAACTGCCTGCCGGGTTGAGGCGGCAGGCGCTGAAGCCCGTGCTCGCCCCGTGGCTCAGGCGGTGGCCGGGCGCAGGTCGGTCTTGGTCGGCACCCCCGGTGCGCGCCACACCAAAAAGGCTGCCAGGACCGTGGTGGCCGCCAGCAGGTAGAGGCCCGCCGCTGGGGAGTCGAACCCTTGCTCGGCGGCGTTTTTCAACACCGGGGCGATGAAACCGCCGAGGGCGCCGAACGAGTTGATCAGGGCGATCCCTGCTGCCGCCGCGCTGCCGGCCAGGAAGCTGGAAGGAAAGGTCCAGAACACCGGTTGCACGGCGATAAAGCCCGAGGCAGCAAAGCACAGGGCCAAGACCCCAAGCAGCGGGCTGGCGACACTCACCGAACAGGCGATCCCGGCGGCCGCCATCAGCAGGGTCAGGGCGGCGATCGGCCGGCGCTGGCCCGTGCGGTCGGCCCAGCCCGGAATCCAGTAGGCCGCCAACAGCGCGCAGATCCAGGGGATGGCGCTGACCAGCCCCACCAGCAAGCCGACCTTGCTGCCCATCAAGCCGCCGATCTGGCTCGGCAGGTAGAACACCACGCCGTACACACTGGCCTGGATCAACAGGTAAACCAGGCACAGGTACAGCACCGCCGGCTGGCACAGCACCTGCAACAAGCGGTGGCCGTGTGCCTGCTTGTGCTGGTTTTCGTGGTCCAGCACCGCCTGGACCTGCTGGCGTTCTGCGGGCGTCAGCCAGCGTGCATCTGCCGGTTTGTTGTCCAGGTACCAGTAGGCCCAGACGCCCACCGCCGTGGCCATCAAGCCTTCGACGGCGAACATCCACTGCCAGCCGTGCACCCCGGCCCAGCCGTCCATTTCCAGCAACAGCCCGGACAGTGGGCTGCCGAAGATAAACGCCAGGGGCGCACCGAAGTAGAAGAAGCCCATGGCCTTGCCGCGCACCGCTTCAGGGAACCAGTAGGTCAGGTAGAGGATGACCCCGGGGAAGAACCCGGCTTCGGCCACGCCCAGCAAAAAGCGCAGCAGGTAGAACGTGGTTTCGTTATGGGCGAACACCATGGCCGCCGAGACCAGGCCCCAGGTCACCATGATCCGGCACATCCACAGCCGGGCACCGACCCGGTGCAGGATCAGGTTGCTGGGCACTTCCAGCAACGCATAACCGGCAAAAAACACCCCGGCGCCGAACGCGAATGCGGCGTCGCTGATGCCGGTATCGGCCTGGAAGCTGTGGCGGGCGAAGCCGACGTTGGCCCGGTCGAGAAAGGCCATGATGTACATCAACAGCAGGAACGGCAGCAGGCGCCAGGAAATCCTGGCCAACAGAGGGGCAGGTAACGTCTTCACGGCAGTTTCCTTTTTGAAGTTATGTGCACTGCGTGGCAGGGAAGAGCGAGGGAAGGCAGGCGACGCCGCTCAGGGCGCGTTGGCTTCGCGCTGGCGAACAAGTGGCAGGGGACGGGGGATGGCAATGGCGGCAGACATGGTCAATCACCTCTACACATTGTTGTTGTGCAGAGGACTCTACGGGCTTTGAATGATGCGAGACCAATCGAAATAAGGTTGCTACCAATACCCTCAAGGTATCAATAGCCAGCCCCCTGATGACATCTGTAGGAGCCGGCTCGCCGGCGATAGCGTCGGCACGGTCGCTGCAGGTATTCCGCCAGAATCGCGCCGTGGGTGGTGGCGTCAATACAGCCTTGTGTGTAGGAGCCGGCTTGCCGGCGATAGCGTCAGCACGGTCGCAGCGGATGTTCCGCGAGGATCGCGGCGTGGGTGGTGGCGTCAATACAGCCTCGTGTAGGAGCCGGCTTGCCGGCGATAGCGTCAGCGCGATCGCAGCCGATGTTCCGCCAGGATTGCGCCGTGGTTGGGCACGTCAATGCAGCCTCGTGTAGGAGCCGGCTTGCCGGCGATAGCGTCAGCACGGTCGCAGCGGATGTTCCGCGAGGATCACGCCGTGGGTGGGGGCGTCATCGCTGGCAAGCCAGCTCCTACAAGGGGGGATTGCTTCAGTGCAGCCATTGGAGGTGTTTTAGGTGCGGCGGTTGCGGCGTGCCTCCAGCCAATGGAACAGGCCCATGCCCACCAGCATTGCGGCGACAAACAGCCAGGCTTGCCAGTGCCCACTGGGCAGCAGCGCCAACGCGGGGCCGGGGCACAGGCCGGCAATGCCCCAGCCCACGCCGAATACCAGGCTGCCGAGGATCAGGCGCCGGTCTGGCGAGCGCTTGTCGGGGATTCTCATCGGCGCACCGAGCAGCGCCCGTGGCTGGCGCATTGCCCAATGAAAGGGTATCCAGGCCGCGCCGATGGCCCCCAGCATCACCAGGGCCAGGGAGGGGTTCCAGGCGCCTGTCAGGTCGAGAAAGCCCAGGACCTTGGCCGGGTTGGTCATGCCTGACAACAGCAGGCCGAGGCCGAACAGCAGGCCGGCGATCAATGCACTGAGCTTTCTCATGGCATCAGCCCCAACAGATGGCGGATCACCCAAACCGTGGCGAAGCCGGTGCCCATAAAGCACAGGGTGGCGATGATCGAACGCGGGGACAGCCGGGAAATGCCGCATACCCCGTGGCCACTGGTGCAGCCGGCGCCATAGCGGGTGCCGATGCCCACCAGCAGACCGGCGCCGATCAGGCCCAGCAGACCGCTCTGGAACTCGGCGGCCGGCAGGGCGTGGAACAGCCCCCAAAGCAGCGGCGCCAGCAACAGGCCGAGGATGAACAGGGCCTTTTCGCCCCAACCCTCGCTGCCCGGTTGCAGCAGGCTAGCGAGCAGTCCACTGATCCCGGCGATGCGCCCATTGGCAACGATCAACAGCCCGGCCGACAGACCGATCAATGCCCCACCGGCCAAGGCCGACCAGGGCGTGAAATGCAGGTAATCCAAAAGCATGGCGGGTTCCTCCAGGAGCCGATGCGGCCGGGGTGGATGTTACGTGAGGGGCGCCGCGTGAGTGAGCAGGAAATCACCCCGTCGTGTAGGCGCCGGCACGATCGCTGCGGGTATTCCGCCGGATTGCGGCTGGGTGGGGGCGTCATCGCTGGCAAGCCAGCTCCCACAGGGGGGCGTCAATT
>NZ_JALQCW010000108.1 GCF_023241715.1 Pseudomonas morbosilactucae | reverse complement strand
AGTCCCGTCCGCTGCGCCATATCTGTTCCAGGGTTCACTGAACACCCTGAGAGCGCCAAGACAAGCTTTGGGCTTGCTTGGATCGATAGCAAAGACCCTGGTCGAGAGGCCGGGGTTTTTTGTGTCTGAAATTTGGGTTTTTGCTTGCCGGCGATGCGGGGGCCTCGGTCTAACAACGATGGACCGAGTCGAAGCGATCGCCGGCAAGCCGGCTCCTACAAGGCGGGCGTCAGAAGCCCAGCTTATCCCGAAGCCCGTAGTACCAAGCCCCCAGCGCTGCAAACGGCGTGCGCAGCAGTTGGCCGCCAGGGAAGGGGTAGTGGGGTAGGTCGGCAAAGGCGTCAAAGCGTTCTGCCTGGCCGCGCAGGGCCTCTGCCAGTACCTTGCCGGCCAGGTGGGTGTAGGTCACGCCGTGGCCGCTGCAGCCTTGGGAGTAGTAGATGTTGTCGCCCAGGCGTCCGACCTGCGGCAGGCGGGACAGCGTCAGCAGGAAGTTGCCGGTCCAGGCGTAGTCGATCTTGACGTTCTTGAGTTGGGGGAAGGCTTTGAGCATCTTGGGTCGGATGATCGCCTCGATATTGGCTGGGTCCCGCGCGCCATAGACTACGCCGCCGCCGAAAATCAGGCGCTTGTCGCCGGTAAGCCGGTAGTAATCCAGTAGGTAATTGCAGTCTTCGACGCAGTAATCCTGTGGCAGGAGGCTGTTTGCAAGTTCATCGCCCAGGGGCTCGGTGGTGATGACCTGGGTGCCGCAAGGCATGGATTTGGCTGCCAGCTCCGGCACCAGGTTGCCGAGATAGGCGTTGCCCGCAACGATGATGAACTTGGCTCGTACTTTGCCTTGAGGCGTATGCACCACCGGGTTGGCACTGCGTTCAATGCGCACGGCGGGGGATTGTTCGTAAATACGGCCGCCCAGTGATTCCACTGCTGCCGCTTCGCCCAGTGCCAGGTTCAATGGGTGGATGTGGCCACCGCTCATGTCGAGCATGCCGCCCAGGTATTGATCACAAGCCACGACCTCGCGAATGCGGCGCTGATCCAGCAGTTCCAGCTGGGTGTGGCCATAGCGCTCCCACAGGCGCCTCTGTGACTCCAGGTGGCCCATCTGCTTGCTGGTCAGGGCGGCGAATACACCGCCGTCCTTCAGGTCGCATTGGATCTGATATTTATTCACGCGCTCGCGAATGATCCGGCCTCCCTCGAAGGCCATCTGGCCCAGCAGTTGTGCCTGCTTGGCCCCGACGCTGCGTTCAATCACATCAATGTCGCGGCTGTAACTGTTGACGATTTGCCCACCATTACGTCCCGAGGCGCCAAAGCCGACCTTGGCGGCTTCCAGTACGGTGACGCGAAAGCCGTTCTCTAGCAGGAATAGCGCGCTGGAAAGGCCCGTGTATCCGGCGCCGATTACGCAGACATCTGTCTCGACATCATCTTGCAGGGATGGCCGTGCCGGAGCCGCATTGGCCGATGCGGCGTAGTAGGATTCTGGGTAGGAAATATTCGCCATCCTGCGACCTCTGTTTAATATATTTTACGAGTGCGCCGATGCTACCTGAGTTGAAAATCCGCTGCCAGCCGGTGCAAAGCCGTGGTTGCTATGGCGAAATTAAAAAATTTGCATATTCATAGGCTTAGCTGCAAAAAAGGTGTTGACACCCCTCCGAAATTCCGTAGAATGCCGCCTCACAGCAGGCACGTAGCTCAGTTGGTTAGAGCACCACCTTGACATGGTGGGGGTCGTTGGTTCGAGTCCAATCGCGCCTACCAAACAAAATCCGCTCTGCTGGGCGGTCTAGAAGGGCCCACCGAAAGGTGGGCCCTTTTTTGTTGTCTGCTATTTGCAAAACTTTTGCAAAACTTTTGCAAAACTCCCACCTCAGAACGCCAAATCGGCACCCACCTCCACGTACTCGATCTTCTTTTCGTCGTGCCCTTCCTGATAGTGCTTCGTCATCTTCTCGTCCGCGTGACCCATGAGCGCCTGGATGTACTCCTGTGGGAATTTCTGCTGCTCGTACAGCCAAGCGCCCAATGCGCGGATCTCGTGAAAAGTGGGGCGCTCGCCAGCCGGAACATGGTCGTAGGCGTGCGCGGCGTCCCTGGCCTTTCTGAACTCCTTGGTCAAGTAGTCCGGCGTCACGGACGTCCAGTGGTCCTTGGCATCGATCTGTTCCCGCCGGCGCGCCTTGGGCTTGTAGTGAATCAGGTAGGGTGATGCGAGCGGCGATCGCAGGCACTCCCCGACCACCTCCCGCAGCGCGGTGCCCATGGTGATCTTAAGGTGCACAGGGTTTTCGTAGCCTTGGGTTTTCCCCGGCGACACGGTGAGCGTGTTCTTTTCCATGTCGGCGGCTGACTTCAACCAGGTGACAATATCGTCCCGGCGCTGAAGGCTGGCCAGCGCGAGGCGGATTGCCCGCTTCAGCCATGGAGGCGTTGTCGCGGCATCGATGATCAGCTTCAAGCCGTCGAGCGTGTGGCGCTGGCGCTTCTTCTCGGCCTCCTTCTTCACCAGTGTGAGTTCGGCGTTGTTGCGTTCGGCCAGACCCTTGGCCACCGCGAAGGCGAAGATCTGCACCCACAGCCCGCGGTGCTTCGTGTAGGCGTTGTTGCTGAAGTTATCCAGGTACTCGGCCATGGCCAGCACATCCAGTTGTCCGATCAGGCGGTCGCCCAGATCCTGCCGGTAGCGCACTAGCTTGAACTTGATTTCCTCCAAGGTGCGCGCCGCGTATGAACGGTCTGGTAGCCACTCTTCTTCGAAGCGTGTCAGCAGGTTGCTCACGATTGGTAGGCGGTCGCCGGTCAGCACGGCCAGCAGCGAGCCGTCATCGACGACCAGCTCGGCGAATTTTAGGTTGGCCGCCCGGGCCAGCTTGATTGCCTCCTCCAGTGGGCGGTTGATGCTGGTCATCACGCCGGTGACCGGGTTGCGGTACCGCCAATACTTCCCGTTCGGGTAAAGGTTCGGCGGCAGCTTTCTGTTTTGCAGCGTGCGGGGCCGGGCAGCCATCAGTCGAGCTCCAGCATCTTGGCCAGCAGCGGGTCATTCGATCCCATCACCGCCGCTTGTACATCGACGAAATACATCCCGCCTTTTACCTCTCCGATCACTTCGCCTTCCTCAATCCATTTTTTCAACTGCTGCAGGCTCGGCTTTCCGCCGACGTACCGCAACTTCCTGTATTCGCCGGCCTCCATGAGGCGCGGCAGCTTGACCGTAATCTGGGCCAGAACTTTTGCCATGATGATGCTCCGCGCCGCGCTGGGCGGCAGAAGGTGGGTTAGGCGGTGGCTTTCTTGATTGCGGCCCGCGCGTCGAACATGGCGTAGTACAGGCGGTGGAAGATCGCGCAGCTCGGGTCTTCGTGATCGTCGCCGCCGTGTTCGAAGATTCCGTCGATGGTGCCGCTGTAGTTGCTGGCGATCTGCTCGCATTCGCCTGCCACCTGGGTTAGCGCTATTAGTGCCTTCAGCAGTTGCTCGCTGCTGGCGCGTTCCTCCCGGCCGATATCCCAGAACCGCTGCCCCCAATGATCCACCGGTGGCGGGTTGGTGTTTTGAGCGCCAAAGGCGATGGCTCCGACGATTGAGTCGCACAGGTCGCGCTTGTAGGCGTTGTCGCCGTCGATGCTCAGGCCGCGCCGGCGCAGGGCGCTGACCACCTCGTTTTTATCCAGGCCTTTATCTTCAAGGACGATGTCCCGCTCTGGCTCGCCGGGCGTGACAATGACCAGAGCAAGCTTGGCGCCCGGCAGGCAGTACTCGCTGAGTTTGACCAGTGCGTCGTTGGCTGCTTCGTGGAAACGCTGAATTGCTGACATAGGAATACCTCGCCCGCCGCTCACCGGCAGGCATGTAGGGGGATTGGGGTTAAACGAGTTCGGCGGGGACGCTGCAGGTCTTGCCGATGGCTACCGCCAGTACGGCACGGCACACCGCAATCGCTCGCGTCTCGCCGTGAGCGCGCTGAAATGGATCGCGCTTCGTGTCGGCCACCCAGTTGACGGCGTGGCCGGGCTCGACCCACACGGCGTACTTGGCGACCAGGCGCTCGCACTGTGCGTCGTCCACCGGTGGCGCACAGAAGGCCAGTTGCAGTTGGCCGGCCGCCGGTGACGGTGAACCTTCGATTGACTCTACGGCCCAGCCAAGGGCGGGGCGGCCAGATCTTCGGTTCTAACGCTGACCATATGGCTCATGGCCTTGGCCCCTTGTAGATGAAGACGTAGGCGAACCAGAGGGTGGCGATCATGGCGTCACCTGCTTGATATGGCTGTCGATCCATTTCCGCATCCGCTGCCAGCGCTGCTCTGGGGTTTCGTTCCATCCACATTCGTCGTTCTCGAACACGACTTCGGCGGCCATAGCTGGCGCAATTCCGAAAGCTTCCGACACCGTCTCTCGGCAATGCGCATCGATGGTGCTCATGTCCACCCCGCGCTTTGCACCGAGAGCGCCGAGGGTGCAGAACTGGCCGTCTGCTTCGAGCGTGTCTGCCACCAGGCGCTTTTCAGGCATGGCGTCGAGAGCATCGCGCAACTCGACCAGGAACGCCTGTCCGCGCTTTCCCCTGAGCGCCGAATTCACAGCGCCCCGCCAGCAGATCAGATCCCAACCACCACAATCGTCGCTGTATCCGCTCCGGCTCATGACCTTCTCCCGATTTCAGCTGCGGCTTCGACGATTGCGCGGCGAGTTGCCCCGAACGGATCGGCGTGGTGGTACATGGTGTGTTCACCGAACCGCTCAGCGTCCACGCAGGTGTAAGGCCCGGTGTCGCCGTCGAACGGCTCGACGATGTGGATTGCCACGCCTAGGCGCTCCATGCGGCCCATGACCACCGCCAAGCGCAGCGCATCCCCGTCGTTGATGAGCGGGTTCCAGTGTCCACGGACACCGGACTTGCCAGCCAGCCGGAAAGGCCACTTAGGATCGCTGCAGGTGCACGGTTCGATATCGATACGGGCGGAGTGCGCGGCCTGAATGAGTAGCTTGCGATCAGCTGCACCCAGGTCTTGTTTGTTTTCTTCAGGCATGACTTCGTCCTTGCCGCTATAGCGGCTGACTTGAATGTGGGGGAGGGGTTACTTGGTGTTGAGGCGGGCTACTTCGTCGAGGCAGGCATTCCAGCCGTGCTGGTATGCCGGATGATTTATTGGGTCGTAACTAGGCTTGCGCTCCGGCAGAACCACCGCAACCGGCGCGGGCTGCTCGGCGTAGAGCGGTGACAAATCCTTAACATCCACAGCGTTAGTGTCCGGGGCCTCGTGCTCGACCTTGTCGCGCCAAACCAGGCCTATGCCAGCGGCATGCACGCGAACCTTGTACGACCACGCCACCGGCTCGCCCTGGGGCTGGGCGGCTGGCATGTCATTGCCGTGCGCATCGCAAATCGCAGCCATGTTTCTCAGGGAATCCAATAGCTCCTCCTTGCTTGGGTTGCATCCTATGTCATGGCCGATGGCGTCCCATGCCTCAAGGACTGTGATGGGTTCCGTCTTGAAGCCTGAGTAGTACAGCTGTACGGCCTCTTGCTTGGAAAACGGATAGCCCAGGCCGTTGGCGATTAATTCGTCTTCGGACGGGTGACGCGCATCAAGCAGGGCTCGCAGCCTTTCCATGGCGGCCCATCCTGCGACCAGCTCAGAAGCCGTTGCGCCACGACTTGCATCGGCCTTTAAGGCCGCCTCAAGATCAGCAAGCGGCACGCCGTCAATCGTTGGGTTGGTGGTCATGGCTCAGTCCTTACTTTGTTATCGGCATGAGCGCCGCGATAAACCGCCCACTTGTCCCAGTGGATTACAGATTCGTCGTCGCTCTGTTCGTGTCGCCACATGAAGTGACCGCTGTCCAGCTGAATCAGTTTGTACCCAGGTGGCATCTTGCATCGGCCAAGGATATGGCTTACGTCCTGATGATCCATAAATCACCTCAGGAAATCAGTTGTGCCAGTGCCGGCAGACACCAGCAGTAGGCTGGGAGTTGGGTTCAGTTTGGCGCACGAGGGGCGGCCGGTTTGCAGTAAGGGCAATCCCTGGCCTTCACGCCGACTGGCCTGAGATTGTCGATCCATCCACGGCCATCGCAGTGCTTACAGGAATGCTTCATTATCTTAGCGTTATGCTGTTTTGGAACTATTCCTTGCCCCACCACTGCTTCGATTCGATCGGCCAATTCGTCGTCGCAATTACCGACCACGCCACGTACCTGACCAACAGCCTCACGCAACAACCCCTCCAGCACCTCAACCCGGCGTTCCGCTGCCTGTCCGGCTTCGAACTCGGCGCGGTGGCGTTGCTCCAGTTCGATAACCTGCTTACCGAGAGCGCACTCTTTAGCCGCCAACTCAACAGCAATCGCTGCGTTTTTGTCGGCGCGATCATCCGCTACATTCAGAAGCTGTTGCAGGGCGTCACGCACGGAGGTCAATTGTTCGAACTCATTGGTTGCCCGGGCAATCCCGCCGAGAGTGATGACGCCTTCGACAGCGGCGCAGGCATCCATCAAGCCCTGATCTGGCCCCGCTGTTCCTCCCGTGGTTCTGGCACAAAAGACCAGTTTTTTAGACGCTTCCCCTATGGCTGATACTGCGCTCTTGAAGACGATCAGATCGTCGCGCAAAACCTCCAGATCTTCCTGCAACGCAGCCTCGCGCTCCAGCGCCACATCACGCTCGGCGGTGATGCGGTCGAAGTCCGCAACACCAACGAATTGCGCATCGTCGAATTCTGTCTCTACAACGTGTCGGTGATCGGCACGAAAACGCTTTACTTCGGACACAGTAATTTCCTTGCCGGGCCATGCCCAGGCGGTGGAGTGGAGGAGTTACTTCTTTTTGAAGGTCTTGGTCAGTGCGGCGTTGACGCTGTTGCCGCGCTTCAGCGCGACGTTTGCCAGGGCTGCGCGATCCCTCTGGCTGTGGCTGGCCTGGCTGAGCAGGCCGAAGTAGCTGTTGGCGGTCTCGCGCAGGTCCTCGACCGGCGCCGTGGCAGTTCGCTTCAGCGCCTGTGTCAGTGACCGCTTACGCGTGGTGCGCCGCCAAGGCTTGATCACGTGCCCGACGAAGTCTACGCCGCGGTCAACTGGCTGCAGGATGGTCTTGGTCGGGTTCAGCTTGGCGCCAAGCCCTGGCAGGAAAGCTTCGACCTGGGCCAGCCACTGATTGAGCTGCTGCGGCGACTCATGCAGGAACACGAAGTCATCGACGTAGCGGATGTAGTGCTTTGCTCGAAGCGCGTGCTTGGCGAACTGGTCAAGCGCATCCAGGTACACATTGGCGAAGAACTGAGACGACAGGTTGCCAATCGGTAGGCCGAGGCGCGCCGGCTGGGCCGCCAAGCGCTTGTGCTGCGGTACCCGGTTGAAAAGGCGCGGCGGGCTGCGAACCTCATAGTCTTCCCGCGGGTCGTGCATCAGAATCTGAACAGCCAGAGCCTGCCACCAGGGCTCGGTGATCCTGACGGCCAGTTGCCGGCGCAGCACCTGCTTGTCGATCGCTACAAAGAAGTTGGCCAGGTCTAGCTTCAGATACCAGCACGGCTTCGACCAGTTCTCACTGGCACTGCGAATCTTCGACTCAAGGCGCTTTGCGGCGTACAGCGTGCCGCGCCCTTTGATACAGGCGCAGCTGTCCGCTATGAAGCTGCGCTCGATGCCGGGGCCGATGTGGTTGTAGAGCAGGTGGTGGACGATGCGGTCCCGAAAGGCAGCCGCCCAAACCTCGCGTGCTTTTGGCCGGGTTACCACGAAGCATATGGAGCGGCCTGGCCGGTAATTGCCGTTGACCAGGTCACTGTGGAGCTGTGACAGGTTCTGCTCGAGGTCCATTTCGAAAGCCAGCGCACTGTCGCTGTTGCGCTTGGAGCGCCGGCAGTCGTAGTAGGCCTGGACCAAGTCGCTGAACGGGTAGGGCCCAAGGTTCGAATCTGCGGACGGGGCGGACGAGGAGCTCGTTGTTCTTGTCGTTGTTGTTCTGATTGCCATCATCGAAGTTCATGTTGAATGCGTTGTTGGCGGAGCGCTGCGACCTATCGTGCTATCTACATCTCCAAGCCGAAGGCAGAGCCGATCAGCCTGGAAACTGCGCGAGACCTACACGGACGCTTTAGACCGGCGGTATCTCTTGTGCGCATGGCGGTGACCTATCAGGTCAGCGGCACGACCAGATTCAATTCGCACAGACCAGAAAGCCGTGGCTCTCAGGTAGCGGGCGCGGTTGGGGTGGAGCGTTTCCAGGCGCTTGCCTGCTTGCCAATTGAGGTGGTGACCTCTATTGCCTTGGCATGCTGGGGCACGCTGATGAAGCGGTTCTCCTTGAAGAGCCGCATCAGGAACTCGATCACCTGGACCTTTTCGACCAGGGTGGTCAGGTAGGGCCGCCGGTCCCGGGTCGAGTTGGCCCGAGCAATCAGCATCAAGACATCAATGCACTCATCAATAACGCGCTTCCCAAGCTGCTGCTTCAGGTCGCGGGGGATATTGCGGGTCAGGTTGGTTGCCATGTGCAACAGGCCCATCGCCGCAGCGTAGATCTTTAACTCTGTGTGCATTCCCATGCGTGAATCCTCCTTGATTCGACTTCAGTGCGCAGCAGTCATGGCTTCCAGCTTTCGCCGCGGATGATTGAAGATATGGTCTGTGCCGTCACCCCGTATTCACGACCAATAGCGCCGCCACCGTTTATCCGGCAGTAGGGTACAAACCTCGCCTTAATCGCCTCAACCTGCTCGCTCGTTAACTTGGCTTTTCCATTGATCTCTCCTCGCGTCGGCGTATTCCTGCCCTTTGCGTACATGTCTTCCATGTTGTCCTTCTGAGTGCCGAGCACCAGATGGTCTGGATTGATGCATGCCGGACGATCGCAGGTATGCATAACCAGCATCCCTTCTGGTATCGGCCCCTTTGAAAATTCGTATGAAAGCCTATGCGCGTACAGCATGGTCTTTCCTACCTTCAGGCCGCCGTACTTATGACTGCCGAGGGTTGATCCAGTCCAAATTACGCAGTCGCCATCTCGAACTGATTTTGCTTTTAGTCTGGCTTGGAGAATGTCTTTATTGATTGCCATAAGGCTTGCTCTCCAAGAGCAACCGCCGCAGGCGGCCGGATTAAAGGAATGAATCAATCAAGCAATTGACTGCGGACGGGGCGGACGAGGAGCTCGTAGCTCTTGTCGACGTCGTCCTGATAGCCATCAACGAAGAGCAAGTCGAATGCGTTGTAGGCGGAGCGCTGCGAACTCGACCAGTAAGCGCGCTCCTGGAAGGCTTCAGGCTCGCCTTCACGAAAGCCCGCATGAGTGGTTTGGGCCGGGTCTTGCTCGCTGTACAGCAGGCCGACGGGCTCGCTGTTTGGGTTGTCGCCACTGCGGCCGTACTGCCAGTTGTCATCGGTAGTTGGCTTGAAGTGACGGTACTGCAGTTCTTGCACGTCGCGCGCCGGGATGGCCCAGTCGCTATGGCCGCCGATGGTGAGCCCGAGAACCTTCTGTGCCAGCTCGCTGCCCGAGGCAGCCATGGCTTCAGTGTTGGCTCGACTGTTGGTGAAGCTGTCGGCGCCGTCGATCTTGGCGCCGTACTGCCCCCAATTGCCGCGCAATTCATGCTCTGCGCCGGCGGTGATGTTTAGGTAACGCTTTCCGGTTTCCGGGTCGCGGGTGATGCCCAGGACGAAACCGCCACCGTAGGCCTGGCCGATGGCCGGGGTAGCTTGTACTGGTGCTGCTTGAGCAGTTGCGGACATGGTCTTTCCTCTTTTCGAAGGCAACAAAAAAGGCGCTCATGCGCCTCGGGCCGATCAAGAACGAATTACTGAAGAATCAAAGAAACAATCTGCGGACGGGGCGGACGAGGAGCTCGTAGACCTTGTCGGTGTCGCCCTGACCGCCAACAACGAAGAGCACGTGGAATGCGTCGTAGGCGGAGCGCTGCGAACTGCTCCAGTACAAGCCGCCGGTGATCAGTCCATGCACCCAGGCCTGGTACAGCTGGGAGGCGGCTGGCAGGTCGAAGTCGGAATGACCGTCTTCGGTGTGGGCCCGCGCCGCCTCTGCGGCAGGGTGGCCGCCTGCAGCGATCAGGGCATCAGTGTTGGCCTTGCCGTCCCACTTGCTGGTGGCGGCAGACTCAGTACCGCGACGACCCCACTCATGCTCACCCGCATCCTCTGTGGCGAAGATCAGGTAATGCTCTGGTACGTCGCCCTTGGCGGGCTGGAAGCCGCCATTGATGCCGCCTTGGCCGGGCCAGTAGGCGCCGATGGGAGGGATATCTTTTGGCGCACCGGGACCGACATTCGCCGCCGGCAGCACTTGGGCGAATACGCTGGCCATGGCCAGTTTTGCCAGGGTGGAGGCGGGCATCTTGATCGATGCGTCACCGTGCTTGAGGGTGATCATTTCGGGCTTCATGGGTATTCCTCAGGATGGCGCCGCCCTCCGTGATCGGATGCAGCGAGTAGGGTGAGTTATTCGTCGTGGCAGATGCGGAGGGCTTCGCGGTTGTAGGCGAGTTGCAGTTTTGCCGACACGTTTTCGCTGATGCTTATTTCGTGTCGTGGAGGCGTGAAGAATGGTGCTGACCCGCCCGGGCCAAGAGCATGGAGATGATGCAATGCCAGGGTCATGGCCTCGCCCTGTTCCTCGATGCTGTGCCAGGCCATCAAGTCAGCTAAGACTTGGCGGGTTCCGGCCATGGTGTGGAGTCGCAATTCTTCCTCGCCGCGAGTCTTTCGCCTCGCCGCAGTCTTTGCTGAGCGTTCTTTCGGGGCGGCAGCCATGGGTTACCTCTATTCCGCTGGCGGGTAGGTCCAGCCAGGTTTGGCGTTTGCGTTGCTGAGGGCGCTTTTTCATCGGAAGGCTGGCTTCAACTTTGGGTAGTCGATGCCGTAGTCATCGATGAGGCGATAGAGGAGGCTGTAACTGATCCCGACCGAGAGGCAGCACTGCTGGCGGTTGATTCCTTTGGCGATGCATTCCTTTATCTGAATCACCAGTAGCGCATCCAGATCAGGGTCAGCTTTGTTTGGGGGGCAGCTGTTTTTCCCCCGGATCAAGAACTTGATCCCGTTCCTACTGGCGATACCCTTGAGTACGCCGAGCGAAATATCTTCCTGAATGCATATTTCTCTCCGGGTCATGGTCTTGGCTGACTCTCGGATGCGGGCTACCTGCTGGCTTGTTTCGGCCCTCACCGTAGACCGCTGGAAGTTTGGCGGCTGGCAGCGCTCTTTCGGTGGCTTTTTGACTTGAATGACGCGCTCGGGGATTTGAATCTTGCCGCCGGCTGCAAGGAACAAAGCGGTTTGATCTGCGATTTCGTTCGACACTGGCCGGTGCTGTTCGACCAAGCTGAGGTTGTTGCTGACGTAGGTCATGATGGCCTCACTTGATGCTGATCGAGCTTTTGCCGATCTCGGAATGGGCGCCTGGGACTTCCTGGCCATCCTTCAAAGCCTTGGCGATGGCCGCCTTGTCCGGTGCGCTGGTTACTTTGACGTTTACGAATTCATCAGGGATGGCTTTTTCATCGTCGATGACCACGATGGGCTTACCCTTGCCGCAGGTGATGGTGAACAGCGGGTGGGTGATCTTGGTGATACCTGCTGCATCCATGTTGGTGCGCAGATATTCCTTGAGGCTTTCCTTGCGGTTGGAGATCAACCGCTTGCGCTCGGTGAGGCGGTCAATCTGCGACTGGATTGCTTCAAGGTCGCCGTCGAGGTTCAGCGTCACCATGGCAATGGCCTTGCCCTTTTCCTGGAACTCGCCTTCGATCCCTTCCATGGTGTCGCGCAGGGCGACAGCCAGGTCTTCGTCGGCGGTCTCGGCCAGGGCGGCCAGCTCTTTGAATTGCTCGGTGATGGTGTACAGGGCTGTCATGCTGCTGACTCCTGATCGAATTTAGGTGAAAGATCGTTCAGCTCTTTGTTGATGCGCTGAACTGCGCCGTTGTCCTTGCGCGCCGCCAGGATGCGTACGGCGTGATCGTGGATCTTCTTGAGTTCCTGAGCCGACTTGGCGCCCTGCATGGTCTCGACGACCGACTTGATGTAGTCCAGGCGTTCCTGTTTCTGCCGGGCCTCTTCGGTGACCTTGTCTTCTGCCTTGGTGATGGCGACCTCATCGCGTACCGCATCGACGTACGCTGCGTCGTCGAACAGGCCCATGTGGATGTCAGCAGCGAAGCCGAGTGGTTGCAGGCACTTGCCGATGGCGTCAGTAAGCGATTTCTTGGCAGCCTCCCAGTCGGTCATGATCTTTCCTTGCTGGAAGTACACAAACGGCGTGTGGCCGTAGTGCTGGATCGTGCATTTCTGTCCATCCTTACCCAAGTACCACAGCTCAATTTTCAGCGTGTGCAGCTTGGCGTTGATGCGAGGCGCATCCGGCCATTCCTTGGTGGGGGCCTGGAGCGGGCCGCCTTCGTCGAAGCGGTCTTCCAGCACCACCCAGCCCCAGCCCTCGCCACAAGGGCCGAAAACCTCGGTTGCTTTGTGCATCAGGTAGGTAGGCTTGATGGCGGTGCCTTTGAAGCCGCCCATACCGGTGAAGTTCTTCGTTGCGCTTGGATCGGTTACATCGACCTGATCCCAAATACGAGTGTTCGCATTCGTAGACATGAGTTCTCTCCGCGCCACCGGAGAGGGGCGCTGTGAAGGGGGTTATTGGGTGGCTTTGGCGATGGTTTGTTCGAAGCGAGCAGCAAGCCCTGCGTTCACCTCGGCTTTCTCTGTGCTTTCGGCAGTGCCCTTTGCGCGGTGCAGGGCCTCGTAATGGCGCAGTGTCCCAGCGGCGACAATCAGATCGGCCAGAAGGCCTGGAGCCTGGGCGATCAGCTTGGCGTCAGCCTCTTCGTAGACCCAATCGACGACCTGCTCTTGGTCTTCGTTGAAGTCGATTGCGAAAGCGCGCTGACCTGGCACATTCTTGTGCGTAACTTCGCGGACGGTCCACGGTGCAGGGGTATGCTTTTGTTCGGACATGGGTATTCCTTGCCGCGATGCTCGCAGCGATTGAAGGTGTGGGTTATTGAGTGATTCGATCAGCGATTGCCGGGGCGAGTAGGGTGATGGTGATGAAGAGCAGGCCGGTGATGGCAGAGGCCCAGCGGATGGCGCGCCGCCGGTGCTGCTGGCGAGTGGTCATGGCCAGGGCCTCAACTGCTGCAACACCAGCTCATGCAGCGCTTTTCCGTTGCGGCTGATGCGCTGGCCGCGGAGCTGCCATTTTTTCGTGCTTGGCCAGCAGTCGATCATTCGGCCATCAGGAAGAGTCAGCACTACGTGGAATCCGTTGTTGTGCTTCTTGTGGGCAATGCCTGTCCGGGACAGCCAGCCATCAAAGCGCTGCATGGCCTCGGCCTTCATGCGCTTCTTGTGGCCCTCTGGATTCGGCTCGCTGCCTTCACCTCCACAATTGCGGCAGCAGCGCGGGTAACCCACGTCCTCGCCGATGAATTCGCAACAGCTCAAGCAGTGGCTGCCGTCTTCGATATTGTCTTCGTAGAAGCTCACATCGCCACCCGGCAAGTCCAGCGGCCCGCACACTTGCAAGGCTGCTCGATCCATTTCACGTCTACCAGAAACAAGAAACCCTGATTTCTCAGGGCTTCGGCGATACCTTTGAATGATCCGGCGATGATGGTCATGCCGCCTCCTTGCGCACGATCTTGTTCAGCCGAGCGCAGTAATGGTCGAATTCCTTGAGGGTGATCGCTTGGTCTACGAGAAACCGGGCGATCATGCCTTGAACGATCAGGGCCTCATCCGGCGTGCTCGCCGCGTGCATGAGGCTTTCAAGTGCTTTGTCGATCAGGATGTGAGCGCTCATAGGTCGCCATCCACGTCGTCTTCTGCTGCTTCCCGCTCTGCTGCTGCGCCGTCTTTGGCGTATTGCCTGAGCAGGTCCATGGCGATCTTCTCGACTGCTTCAACTGGCCGGCTTTCACCGAGCAAAGCCTGCGCGTGGCCGCGGGCTTCGCTCTCGCATCCGCTGATGGAGGACAGAAGCAGGCGAGCAAAGGAGTCTCGCTCGTCCAAGCCGTCGATCTGGCGCTGGTTGAGATGGCCCTGCAGGTAGGTGCAGAAGGTGTCGAACGTCACCGTGCGCTTTTGCCCGTAGCGCCGCTTCCAGGTGATGTCCATGCCGGACACCAGGTAGGTGGCTGATTGTTCCAGCCAGTCCCGTTCCGGGCCGTCATCGCTCACATCCGGAGGCAGCATGGCGTCATACCGGGCTTGGCATATCTGCATTGCAGTGTTCATGGTCGCCTCCAGGGTGGCGGGCAATTAATATTCGTAGTCGGCGTAGTCGGCGACGCCAGAAGCGTTGTGGTTCTCTTCGCCGCAAACCCGGCACTCCAAATAACTGCAGTCGAAAGTCCCGTTGATCACGCGCGGGTCTCCGCTCCAGTCCCTAACGAACTTCCAGTCGTGGTCGACTTCGCCGTCGACGACTTCGCATTGCTTGTCGCTCATGGCGACCTCCAGTGTTTGGGGTTAGGCGGAACGGGCGGCTGTATGCGCCGACCGGCTTGGAATCCTGCAAATAAGTCCGAACTCCTCGCCGATTTCGATTACTTCGCGGAACGGAAGCCCGTCATCAGCGAGCAAGCCTTCATGCTCCACGTCGAACTTCCAGATCAAATCCATGAGGCTGTCGCAGCCCATGCAGGTCTTGACTGCGTAGAAATCGCCATCCCACTTCCCGGCAATGTTGATGTAGCGCTCGCCAGGGTTGATGGTGCGGCGGCAGCATTCGCAGTTGTGCGGGCTCCGCGCCTTGACGATGTTTTTGCTTTGGAATGAATCGCTCATGACTCTCTCCATTCGTTGGTTCACCTGTATTCGTTCAACACTCATGTCTCCCGCTGGTTGCCGATGGGCGCGGGGGGAGGAGTGCTGACGGGTAGAGGCGGAATAAAGAAAGGCCGGTTGGACGTCCGGCCTTTCAGATGCAGTGGTTTGAGTTTTGGGCGGGACCGTCAGCGCCAGAACGCCGAGAGCCCCTGTCGAGAACCCCAGCGCTCACGATGGAAGCGCAAGGGATCGGTTGGCAGGCCGTCATCAGGTGGCGGTTCTGGCCGCGCATGGCTGAGCGCTGCGCCGATCAGGAACAGTAGGAGCATGTGATTCTCCAGTTGAAGGTGCAGGTGGCCGGCACTGCCCGGCGTGTTTCAGGCCTGGCCGCTCGTACCTGAGCAGCCCCGCGAATCACCTGCGAAAAACTAATGAAGAAATGAATTACTGAAGGAATCTGCGGACGGGGCGGACGAGGAGCTCGAGGTGCTTGACGCCGTAGTACTGATAGCCATCATCGAAGTGCATGTAGAAAGCGTAGTAGGCGGAGCGCTGCGTCGAAGACAGGTAGTACCACTCTTCGCTGAACGACTCAGGCGCGAACTGCCAAGCGTGATGCAGCTCGCCAATGGATGGCAGATAGAAGTCGTTGTGTCCGCCGGCGGTGTATGCGGCTGCTGCGACTGCGGCGGGATGCTTTCCGTCACGCCCCAGCAGGATCTGCGTGTTCGTGAGCCCATCAGTTCTGCTCGTAGCCTCTACGCTCACACCGTAATCGCCGTACTCGTAACGGCTTGGCAAGTCCTGATCTGCGTAGATGACATGGCACAGACCTTCCGGGTACTGGCGAAGGCCGCCGTAAATTCCGCCCTGGCCTGGCCATACAGCGCCAATTTCAGGGATGGTGATTGGTGCTTTCTCTGCTGCTTGCATGGGTTATTCCTCGTCGGGGATGGTTTCTGCATCAGGGTGTGATCTGCCCAGGAATCGAACCTGGAAGACTTACGCGTTCGGCTACCGTGCGACCGTCACCTTGCGCTGCATATCTGTGGCGATACCGGCCTTCATACCGTCGAACCGATCCACAAATCACACTCCGATGCAGCCTGGTGCTGGGGAGTACCAGGGCCTCGGGCAGTTAACGACAGGCTGTCGTGGCTCAGGTCCATGCATTCCGTTTCAAGCGCTGCCAATAACAGCTACGCAGGCTGCAGCGGGGCCTGGCCCTCTTTCAGCATCAAGCCTCGCTCAATGCAGAACTGGATCTCAGCGTCGTAACCAGCTCGGCTCAGAACTTGCTGACCGTTCTGGTCGTAGATCGCTCGGTGGTGGCCGGCGCCGCTCTTGCGTGGCGTCCTCTCCACCGTGTATCCGTGGCGCTGGAAGCAGCCGTTGGGACTGTTTGGGTTCGGCATCATCTTGCCCTCGGTTGATTTCCCGTCAGGTCCTCTTGCGAAGGCCTGCCAGTGAAAGCTTCACTCCGGCACCCTGATCGGCTGCTGGTCGATGATCGTGATTGATCCCCGATCAGTTACCGCGACCCTGGCCGTCAAGCCTGGGTGGAGCTCAGCAAGCCGTGGGTGCGACTTAAAGTCAGTGACTCGGCCCATGCGATCGCCAAGGCCGAGGTAGATCACGTCGCCTATTTCAATTTCACTGCCGCGTTTCGTTGGCATTTCCGTATCTCCGGTTGTCATCCCAAGCAGCCCTCGCGAGAAGGCTGCTCAGTGATGCTTTCCAGTTGAACCCGTGCAAAATTTGCACTAGTTCGTTTCTCCACCACGCGCATCGCCCGATTCATATCTCTGGCCGGCGTCACACATTTCGTGGACGGTGTTCTTCGCCGGCTGGCTTGCGTGGTTTCGCGTACTCACATCTGGTGAGCACGGCCAGTTCCAGAGCTGGCATGGAGATCGAATTTATTGCTCGCGCTGTACCCATTCCTGGGGATCGATCTGCGAGGTTCCCGTGCTGTTAAAGAGCGGCGGGTCTCTTGAGGCCCTTCGCAGGGGCTGAACCGCTGCGATGGGGTAAATTTATCCCTGCGATAAATTTTCGTCAATATCAAAATGATAAATTTCTGAAAATTAATGATGGCCCGTTTATCTGAGGTGTCAGACACGCACAAAAAAACCCGCTCGGTGGCGGGCTTTTCTGCAATCAAGGTGGGGGTATGGCATGGCAAATCAGATGTTGTTTTGGCGGTGGTCGTCGCGCGAAGGATGAGGCGAGAGAGAGGGAGGGGGCAGCTAAAGGCGCAAGGAATTAAGTCAGTTTTTAGAATCCTTTCTGATCAGCTGGCAATCCGACAGCTATCTAAGGTATGCCTAGGAAAGCTAGCACCACAGAGGCCGGCAGAAAGCCGCCATAATGACGCGATATTATTTATTTTTTATATAAAGAAAATCTGCATTACCATCAGTGCAAACAAGTCTGTATCCGCTACTTGTTAGTAATGAGTGGATTTCAGAAATTCTTGCGAATCCTTTTTTTGAAGGGCAGTTCAATTCGTCAAATTCAACCAGGATTTGACTTGGCTTGAAACCTTCAGAAATGCACTGAGTTAACACCTCAATTTCGGCCCCCTCAATATCAAGCTTCAAAAGTGAAACATCGCTTGAGTTTATGCCGGTTTCACGAATAAGCCCCGAGAGAGTCACCGCTTCAACCTCTATAAAGTCAGTATCTTTTCTATAGTTATTTTGAAAGTTTATTATCGAGTGTGAAACATGGCTGTGGTCGGGAGGGGAGAAAAATTTCAACTTTTCTGATTTGTTCCACAGAGCCTTTGTCACTAATGTTAGCTGAGATTTGTTTATATTTGATAGGTCGTACGCCTCGACTGGTTGAGTTCCAGAATTTACGTATTGCGCAGACCGTGACCTACCTATGTTTTTCTTTATTTCTTCAAAGTGGGAAATGGCACGCGGGGTGGGGTCAACCACTATAACCCTAGCTGCATATTTTGCAGCAAACTCTATGTCGAAAGACGCGTCCTCGCCAAGGCCTGCGCTAATAATTAAAGAATTCTTTAAGCTCCCATCGTCTAAAAAATTCCAGCCACCATATGAAGTGCCAAGCCTAACCAAATTCAACCCTCGCTCATTTTTTATGTCTTGCAAGGGGTGGCGAGGCATGCCTTTAATATTTCTATAAATTCGGCGCATCAGTTTATATGCCTGCGTGTCGCCAAATATGTTCTTGATTGCGCCCATAGATACTTCCTCCGTGAATGGCATGACATTGTCAGTTGTCTATGCCGGCGTAAATGGTTAACTTGTATTTAATTTAGTTGTGCTAGACCGTAAACCGATTTGTTCGTAGCCATCTACATGATTTAAATTATTTTTTGCGACGCTGGCAATCCTGGCTTGTTAGTTTTAAAAAAATGAAGCCGCCCAGAACACACGACCAACAATGCTAATATCTTCTGATAGCATTTCCTCATATGTATAATCTTCATCATCATATTCGTCACGATTAAAGCTACGCAATCTAATCCCGCCCCTTGCAAGGCGATATAGCTGCTTTACTCGGACATGACCAGAGTGATTAATTGCATACATTTTGCCATCAACTATCTCTGAAACCTTTGTTTTCGTACAATCAACGGCTACAGTACTGCCATTTTGCAGTACGGGCTCCATAGAGTTTCCAGAAACGAGAACGCACACTGCTTGATCTGGCTGCACGCCCATTGATCTTATGGTGTATTTGCCAAACCGTAACTTCCGTGTCCCGCTAACCTGTACCACTGTCTTTCCATCCCCAGCAGACAGCTCAACCTCTTTCAGGAAGGGCAATTCAATCTCATCATCATCAAGTGGCGTTTCATCACTCCACTCATCTATACCGTGAGACACGATCTCAGCGTTTGTCTTTTCATGACCGCGCCTTCCGTCGCTGTGATGCAGATGATCCATCCAGCCTCTTGGCAGCCCTGCCGCCTCTTCCACGCGCCGAGCAAGATCATCCCCCAGGTTTCGCTTAGGATTTTTAGAGATTATCAGGCTGATAACTGATGGCGCCGTATCACACAAGGCTGCGAAATGTGCTTGCGTTTCGTACCGAGCAACGACAGCTCGAAGGTTTTCTCTGCGAATTGTATTGATATCCATTGGCTAAGCATGCTCGGTTTTATCTCCCTGATAAATAATCGATGAGATCAATATTTCCTTGCCTTGAAATTATCATTGAGATAAATTCGATTTATCTTCAAGAAGGGCAAAAATATGAAAACTCCTGTTCCTGATATGCAGAGCTGGTTAGCGCGCGCTAGCCATGCCGAGCGCCAGCGCGTTGCCGATGAATCGGGAATTTCTATTGGCTACCTATGGCTCATTGCCGGCGGCCATAGAAAGCCATCAGAGCGTGTGGCCGAAAAAATCCATCGAGCTACCTCAGGACAGGTTTCGGCGCTCTCCTTCTTTCCAAAACTCGCAGCAATTGTTGCTGAAACAGCCGCTTAACCACTCCATCAGCCACAAGGAAACCCAAGCATGTACATGGATCCCAACCAAAAGCGCGCCATCCCGGTGAAGGTTCGTTTCGAACCAGTGCTTGATCGGATTCTGCGCAAGGCAGCGACCAAGACTCGCATGCAGCACGCGACCTACCTCTACGAAATCATCGAGTGGGCGGTAGCTAACGGGGTGATCGACGAGCTCATGCAGGACAAACAAGAAGATATCGCGGGGTGAAGCCCCTTTGGAGGGCCGAATGACCGTAATTCTCGAAAAGCTTCCGCCTGCGCACAGACAGGAGATTCAGCGGTTGATGAACAACAACGGCTGGAGCCTTGAGCGGGCACTGAACGAAATGGTGGAGGCGTCCATAGCGGCAGGTGCGCTTTCAGTAGTGGGGAAGCGGAAGGCAAAAGTTCTTCAGCTTGTAGTGACCCCCAAAAGGGCCTCTGGCAGGGACTCTTCAGGGTAACCGAGAGGGCCTCTGCCGAACGCCAGGCACAAAAAAGCCGGGATTGCGCCCCGGCTAATTCGATACCACTTGATGGGGACGATTATGCATACCCAAACCGATTCAATCAACACCCAGTCAAATGTCGCGACACGTTTTGCAGAGTCCGAAAACGTGTCGCGGACTATGTCGTCTCGCGAGATCGCCGACTTGGTTGGCTCTCGGCATGACAAGGTCAAGCAGTCTATCGAGCGCCTGGCCGCTCGCATCGACAGCAATGGAAATCCCGTGATTGCTCTTCCCCCAATGGGGGAATACCTCGATAGCCTTGGTCGGAAGGCTTCCGAGTACATGATCTGTAAGCGAGACAGCTTCGTCGTTGTCGCACAGCTCAGCCCTGAGTTCACCGCTGCGCTTGTAGACCGCTGGCAGGAGCTGGAAGCCCAAGCTGCCAAGCCACAACAGCTCACTACGATCGAGATCCTGCAGATCGCCATGGAGTCTGAAAAGGCCCGGTTGATGCTCATCGCCCAGGTTGAGCAGCAGGCCACGAAGATTCACTCCTTGGAAAACCTGTTCAAGGAAGGAATGACCCACACCCAGTTCTGCAAGGGCCTCAATGGGGTCAACGTCATGCAGGTGGGCAAATACCTAGAAGGCCGGAGCTGGCTCTACAACGAGAGCAAGTCGGGCTTGCGCCTGCGTGTGGCGTCTTACGCGCGCGACAAGTACATGACCGAGCATCAGCACGAAGTTACCCCTCATGGCCGCGAGCCTTTCATCTCCTTCACGCCAGTCCTGCTTAAGAAGGGCGCTGTACGCCTGTACGACCTGTACCTGGCCGGCGAGCTGCCCATGAAAAAGACCTGGGACGGCCTGTTCACCCACGACAAAGCATTCAAGGGGGCCGCGTGATGGCTCGTTCCAGAAACATCAAACCCGGGTTCTTCTCGAACGAACACCTGGCAGAGGTGGATTTTGCCACCCGCTTGCTCTTCATTGGAATGTGGACCGAGGCCGATCGGGAAGGGCGCCTTGAGGATCGCCCGCGTCGTCTGAAAATGGCTCTGTTCCCGGCGGACAACGTGGACATCGATGCGATGCTGTACAGCCTCCATGATTTGGAGTTTATCGACCGCTATAGCGTTGATGGTCGCAACTACATCCAAGTGGTGAATTGGGCCAAGCATCAGAACCCGCACCTCAAGGAAGCAAAGAGCGTCATCCCTGGAAAGCCCGTTGTAGAGCCTTGCCAGGTAAAGACTGGTGCTAGCACCATGCAAGCACCAGACAAGAACAGTTCTTTCCAGGCTGATTACCTCTCTCTTGATTCCGGATTCCTGATTCCTGATTCCCTCTCTCTTGATCTTCCGATCGAAGATCAAAAACCCTTGCCAGTCGCTGAAGCTCCGGCTGCGCCGACGAACATTCAGGTTCTGAAACCAAAAGCCACACGGCAGAAGACCGACGCCCAGATCGCCAATACCAACACGTGGGATGCCTACACGATTGCCTACCTAGAGCGATATGGGGTTGAGCCTGTTCGGAACGCGAAGGTGAGCTCCCAGGTAGCCCAGCTTGTTAAGCGCCTAGGGGCTGAAGAGGCACCGCAGGTGGCGATGTTCTACGTGGCTATCAACGATTCGTTTTTCATCCGCGCTTCGCACGAGTTCGGATTGCTGGTGGCGCGTGCAGAGGGGATTCGAACTCAGTGGCTCACAGGGCGCCAGGTGAACGCCGTGACCGCCCGCCAGATGGAGAACACGCAGGCGAACATCAGCGCCGCCCAGGAAGCTAGCCGCAGCATTCTGGAAGGGGGTGAGAGCAATGCTTTCCTACGCCGAAATCGCTGAGTTGAGTATGGCCATCTGCGCCACCGCTGAAACGCTCGGGCAAACGTTGAGCGCTCCTGCCGCAAAGCTGATGGCCGAGGATCTTGCCGAGCACCCAATGGACGCCATTGCCAATGCGCTTTGGTCATGCCGTCGCGAGCTGACTGGAAAGCTGACCCTGGCTTCCATCCTTCAGCGTGTGCAAGCCGCCGACGGGCGTCCTGGCAAGGATGAGGCTTGGGCTATCGCCATGACCACGAACGATGAGTTCGAGACTGTGGTGCTGACCGATGAAATCCAGTTGGCCCTCGCCGCTGCTAAGCCTGTGCTCGACGCTGGCGACAAGATTGGCGCCCGTATGGCGTTCATCAGCGCGTATGAGCGGTTTGTCGGCCAAGCCCGAGAGGACGCTAAGCCTGTGAGCTGGCACGTCTCTGTCGGCTTTGACGCCAACCGCCGCATCCAGGCCGTAACCAAAGCCGTGGAATTGAAGCGCATCCCCCGCGAACACGGCCAGAAGTACTTGGCTGACTTGAGCGTTGAGCCGATCACCGAAGACGGCCGTGCTATCGCTGGCTTGCTCACGGGAACTGTCGCCCGGCCCGCTCCGGCACTTCGGGAAAAGCTGCTGTTGGTCAAGTCTTCGATGCTGGAGATGCGCGCAGCAAGCGCTGAAAAAAAAGACGAGATGCGCATTGAGGCAGCAAACGAGCTGGCGGATCGCCGGGCGCTGCTTATCAGGCAGGCCAAGGAATTGGAGTCACGAGCATGACCATCGACAAACAGAAACTCCAGTCCCTGCTTTGGAGCGAGGTCGCCGCCTGGAAGGCTGACTGCGGGGAGTGGAAGCAGAGCACTGAGGCGCTGGGTGAATTCCTCGGTGAGAAGACCGTGGAGGAAGTGGCGCTGGAGTTGTTGGCCGAGAACGCTCAACTCAAAAATCAGGAAATTGAGTTGAAGGCTGAGGTCGAAGCTCTGCGTGACGATGCAGAGCGGTACCGCGGCGTTCGCCGTGTAGCCAATCAGCAGGGCTATAGCGACGAGCAGTTTGACCAGCAGACCGACACCAGGGTTGCGCGCTTCGACGACGACATGGGCAAAGGAGAGCAGCCATGACCGACAAGATCAGCGTCAACTGCCGCTCCATGCTCACCGAGGCCATCACCCGAATGTCCAAGATGTTCGAAGACAAGCACTTCGTGGTGGTGAGCCTTCGCCCGGGCAAGGATCGCACCCTGGACCAAAACCGATTGTGGTTCGCGATGTACAAGCGCATCGCAGAGATGACCCAGATCGGTGACGCCGCCGACGCCCGCCAGTACTGCAAGTTGCACATTGGCGTGCAGATCCTGCTGAACGAGGACGCGGGGTTTCAGGCCGAGTGGTACCGAGTGATGCGTCACCTCCCGTACGAAACGAAGCTGGCCATGATGGGGGAGTGCAAGCTCTTCGGACCGGACGGCTTCCCGGTGACCAGCCTTTTCAATCGGGCCCAGGGCATCGCCTACACCGACCGCATCGTCGCGCGCTTTGCTCCGCAGGGCGTGTACTTCTCTGACCTGCTTAGCCAGGAGGCCGCATGATTACTTGGTTCGATGTGATCGTTTACGCAATCGGCTGGGTTGTGCTGATAAGGCTGGCATGGGCAATCGGCAAAGCGATTCCTAGGATCGCTATCGCAGTCGGTCGCGCATCCAGTGTTTGCCGATGGACGAAAGCGATCATCCGCACGCACAGCCTTGATGGTCGCGCGGGCTTGTCATGGATTCCACTGTTCTTCTGGACGTTCATCGGCGGTTTCAGCAATTCGACCGACAAGTTGTATCACAAGCACGGAGTTTGGTCGGACATTGGCGACTGGACGGTATTTCCTGCCAAGGAGGCTGTATGACCATCGAACGGAAGCCGGCCAAGCCGAAGAAATGCCGCGTTGCTACGTGTAGGGCCTCATTCGTCCCTTCGCGTATGGGGCAGGCGGTGTGCAGTCCGGCCTGCGCAATGATCGACGCACCACGCCACCAGGAAAAGGCACGCAAGTCGCTTGCTCAGGTGGAACGATCCGAGATCAAGGTCCGTAAGGAGAAGCTGAAGAGCAGGGCGGACCACATACGCGAGGCCCAGGCCGCAGTGAACGAGTACGTGCGCCTGCGTGATGCGCACCTGCCGTGCATCAGCTGCGACTCAACGCCGAACGACAACGACCTCATGACCGGCAGCCGGTGGGACGCTGGGCACTACCGATCCGTCGGTGCCTGCCCAGAGCTGCGCTTCGAGCCGCTAAACATCCACCGCCAGTGTGTGAAGTGCAACCGCAACCTTTCCGGCAACGCCGTGGAGTACCGCATTCGTCTGGTGCAGCGCATCGGTGCGGAGAAGGTGGCCTGGCTGGAAGGGCTACACCCGGCCTGCAAGTACACCGTGGATGAGATCAAGGCCATCAAGGCCGAGTACCGGGCAAAGACCAAAGAGCTGAAGAAGGGGGAGGCAGCATGAAGATCAACTCAGCGCGCCAAGCGTGGCATGACTGCAAGTACAACCCGGCCCCCGGCCAGACCTCCGATGTAGTGCAGTTGGGCGTGGTGGTGCAGAACACCGAGCGCGGGCCCACTGCCAACCACGCAGTGCACGGCGCCCTGGCTGGTCATATCCAGTCAGCAATCGCACGGCTGCATCCGCAGATCCGCGTGTTCGGCGACTTCATGTACGCCGCGCACCAGGACGACGACATTCGCGAGGCGGCGGAAGAGGTCGTGTTTCTGATGGTGGTGGGCAAGTCGCCAAGGATGACGGCAGCCAAGCGGGAGAAGCTGGAGTATGTCGTGAAGGGCGTCATGCGCCGGTACCGTCATATGCATCAGGGCGGCCAGTCGGCCAACGAAGACCCGCTGGCCAATGCCGAAAAGTTTCGGGCTTGGCTGTGGCAGGTGTTCGAGGTACGACTGGAGTCGTGCAACTGGGAGCGGGATTGGGGTGGCGTGCTGCAGCTGATCTTTGAGTGTTGCGAAGATCTGGACCGACGCGCACTGAGCCCTGTTGCAGCGGTAATTTACGAAATGCGCGAGGCCGCATGAGGGCCTATTGCGTTCCCGTGCGGCTGGTGGCATTATCTCGCCACTGTTAGAGTTTTGCCTTCGGCAACTTGCTCGCTGATCCAAGAAAGCCCGGCCAAGTGCCGGGCTTTTTGTTGCTAGCGATTTCCCCAAGCCCTCAGAGCCTCTGACTTGTCACGCTGATGAGGGACCTATTCAGGGCCTCGACATTGATCGGGGCCTTTTCGTTTCGGGCTATGCCCAGGCCGACGCAGGCCTTTTTTCTTCAATCATGCCCCACGGAGTAGAGCGCATGGAGTACTTGCAGCGCCTGCTCGACAAGATCGACAGGTTTGAATTGCTGATTGCAGGCCTGGTTGGTGCCGTGGTTGCCAGTTGGTGGCATAAGGACGACTTGGCGGACTGGCGTGCCTGGATGATCTTTCTGGTCACTGGGGTGGCTTGCTCGCTGTACCTGACGGGCATGGTCAGCACCTACTTGGGTGTGACAGAGCCCAACATCGTCGCCGGCGTTGGTTTCCTGCTGGGCACGTTCGGCGGGTCGCTCCTGGCGGCCATTAACCGAGCCATCAAAGCCGCTGACCTCTGGGCGCTTATTCGCCAGAGGTTCGGGGGAGGCAATCCACCATGAATCTTGAACTGATCAACTCCATCGCCTGCGGCCTGATCGCCTTGTGGGCGACCTGGTGCGTACTGAGCGGGAAGGTGAGAGACGGAATTCTGGGCAAGCTGATTTATTCGGCGATCGCCATCAGCGGGTTTGTCGTGATGGCGCGCAGTCAGAACATCTTCTTCGGTCCGAGCTCGGCCGGCCTGACGCTGCATGTGTCCCTGGCCCTGGCCGGCGCCCGCCACATCTTCATGGTCACGTACTGGAAGCCTGTGAAGGCCTGGCTCTGCCGTACGTTGAATTGCGAGCACTGCATGGGCTGCCCGAAAGCGCCCGAAGGTGTCGATCGGCGCAAGCAGTAATTCGCGCCACGATTTGGCGCATTCGAAAACGTGGCGCGGAGAAAAGGTATGGATAGGCCATATCCCCCGACGTCATTGCTTGAGCTTTCCGAGCTATCCGACTTCGGAATCCGCCTGACGCCCGCTCCTGAAGTATGGGAATGGCTCCAGGCCGAGATCCTCGCCGACACCGGCAGCATTCACAACGAAGACCATGCCCACTTACTGGATGCAGACATCCGGATCATGTGGGCGTCGTCGAGCTTCGCCAAGCAGGGCCGCACAGTCCTGGGCCAGGCTGAGCAGGTAGCGTTCCGCTCCGGCGGCTGGCAGAAAGCCCGGATGGAGCAACAGATGCGTGACTGGTTCGGCGATGTGCCGGCCTTCGTCATCACTCTGGCTGCCGACTACTGCGCCGAATGCAGCGACACCGATTTCTGTGCGCTGGTTGAGCATGAGCTGTACCACATTGCTCAGGCGACAGATCAGTACGGCGCACCCAAGTTCACCCAAGATGGCCTGCCCAAGCTCGAGATGCGCGGACACGATGTCGAGGAGTTCGTCGGTGTGGTTCGACGCTACGGTGCAAGCCCTGACGTTCAGGTGCTGGTGGATGCTGCAAACAAGCCCGCCGAGGTGGGTAAATTGAATATATCGAGGGCCTGCGGAACCTGCCTGCTCAAGCTGGCCTGATTTTGGACAGGCATAAGACAGGTGGAAATCTATGGCAGTCCTTCAAAACGAAGTGAAGGCCTTTATTGTGCAGGCGTTGGCTTGCTTCGATACGCCGTCACAAGTGGCTGAGTTGGTCCAAAAGGAATTCGGGCTGACCATTACGCGGCAGAAGGTTGAATCGCACGACCCCACGAAGATCTCCGGCAAGTTCCTGGCTAAGCGCTGGGTGACCTTGTTCGAGGATACCCGCAAGCGTTTCCGTGACGACACAGCAGATATCCCGATCGCGAACCGGGCATTCAGGCTGAGAGCCCTTGGCCGGATGGCTGAGCGCGCAGAGAACATGAAGAACATTGCGCTCGCTGCTCAGCTGCTGGAGCAGGCCGCCAAAGAAACCGGTGGCACCTACACCAACAAGCAGCAGGTAGATCTCAGTTCGACAGACGGGACGATGACTCCCACAAAGGACCGCCCGATTGACGCCGAGCTGGTTAAAGCCCTGGTAGACAAGCTGGTGGACTGATGGCTATCAAACCGATCGAGTGGGATGCGCTGAGCCATGCTGAGCGCTCCGCCCTGGTCGCAGCGGGCGAGCACAGCCCTCTGGCCTTTACCAGCTTGTGGTTCAACATCACCCAGGGCGACAGCTTCAGAACGAACTGGCACCACCACTACTTCGACTATGCCGCCCGCCAGATGCTTGCCGGTGACGCGCAGAACGTCGTCGTGAACATCCCGCCAGGCGGCACCAAGACCGAGTTCTGGTCCGTGCACCTGCCGGTGTACACGATGGTGAAGCACCGCCGGGTGCGCATCCTGAACACCAGCTATTCCAAGAGCCTGGTAGACGAGAACAGCGAGCGCAGCCGCTCCCTGGTCAAGTCGACCGAGTTCCGCGAGTTCTATCCCTTCGAGATCGAGAAGGACAAGGTTGACGACTGGACACTGGCTCGGGACGGGAAGCGTATCCACCAGCTGTTCAGCCGCTCAAGTGGCGGCCAGATCACGGGCGTCCGTGGCGGATACATGGGTGACGGCTACACCGGCCACATCCAGGCGGATGACTGGGACAAGATCGACGACCTCTTCAGCGAGGCGAAGCGCCGGAAGTCGCATACGCGGCTGGTTAACACCCTGCGCAGCCGCAAGGCGCACAGCGGCACGCCGTTCGTGGCTATCCAGCAGCGTGGACACGTCGACGACTCGACGGCGTTCCTGTTGTCGGGTGGCATGGGCCTGAAGATCGATCTGCACATCAAGATCCCGGCCCTGGTCAATCAGGAATACATCGACTCACTGCCTGACGGCATCCGCGAACGCTGCATCAAGAGCGTGTGCGGGTCTGAGCAGGTAGACGGCTACTGGTCGTACTGGCCGGCCAAGGAAAGCGTTCACGACCTGATCGCGCTCCGCACGGCTCACCCGTACACGTTCAGCAGCCAGTACATGCAAGACCCCGACACGCTGGACGGCGGGATCTTCTCGGCTGATGACTTCCAGTACTACGGCGACGTGGATGCTGGTGCCGATCTGCCGCTGCCAGAGAAGTTCGACTACCGCTTCATCACTGCCGACACCGCCCAGAAGACCAATACCTGGAACGACTGGACGGTTTTCGCGGAGTGGGGCGTGGCCGAGGGCCGCATCTACCGGCTGAGCATGAAACGCGGGCGGATGGACGCCAAGACGCTCCGTCGCGAGTTTGAGGCGTTCGTGAAAGGCGCCTGGGCCAAGAACGGGAAGGCCAACGGCGTCCTGCGCCGGGTCTATGTCGAGGACAAATCGAGCGGTACCGGCCTGATCCAGGAGATGGAAAAGCGCTTGCCGCTCAAGGTGACTCCAGTACCTCGGGACCGCGACAAGCTGACCCGCGCACTGGATGTGCAAGGCTTCCACGCCGCCAAGCTGGTCTGCCTGCCCTACGACGACAGCCAAAACTACGAGTTCGTGTGTGAGGTCGCATCCTTCACAGCCGACGACAGCCACAAGTACGACGACCAGACAGACGTGATGATCGACGCCTTGTCCGAGGTTTACATCAAGGGCAAGCGATCGATCCGCGACCTCCTATAACCAATTCGGTGACCTCATGAGCAAGAAGGGCTTAGTGCCAGCAGACAAAAAGCTGGGCAAAGCCCTTGTTCGGGCCGCTCAGAAGCACGAGGCGCAGATCAAGTCGTCGAGTGACGGCCTGGTGAACGTCGTGTCCGGCCTGGGCACGCAGAAGGCCAAGCGCTCACACAACCAGTTCCAGTACGGGTTCCTGAACGACTTCCAGCAGCTGGACGCGGCATATCAGACCAGCTGGCTCGCCCGCGCGATCGTGGACTACCCGGCCGAGGACATGACCCGCGAGTGGCGCACCCTCAAGTGCGACGATGCGGACGTGATCCGGGCCGAGGAAGACCGCCTGCAACTGCCGGCCATGGTGAGCGAGGCAACCAGCTGGGCGCGCTTATACGGTGGTGCTGGCATCCTCATGCTGACCAACCAGGACCTGACCAAGCCGCTCAAGCCGGAGAAGATCAAGAAGGGCGACCTGTACCGCCTGTTGGTCATCGACCGCTTCGACATGACGGCGATGGACCTGAACCAAACCAACATCCTGGCCGCGAACTACCTGCAGCCGGAGTTTTACACCATTGCCGCCGGCGCCCAGATGATCCACTGGACGCACTTTGCCCGGTTCGCCGGTGCCAAGCTGCCACGCCGCCAGCGAGCACAAACACAGGGTTGGGGTGACTCAGAGCTGCGCAAGTGCCTAGACGACGTGATGGATATGGTCGCCAGTAAAGACGGCATCGCCGAGCTGATGCAAGAAGCGAACGTCGACATCATCAAGCGTGTCGGCCTCTCGGATGAGCTGGCCAGCGATCAGGATGACGCCATCACGGCGCGCTACGCCCTGTTCAGCATGATGAAGTCCTCGATCAACCTGGCGCTGCTGGATGACGAAGAGACCTACGACCGCAAGACCCTGGACCTGTCCGGGGTGGCGCCGGTTCTTGACCTGCTCATGACATGGATCGCCGGCGCCGCTGGCATCCCGGTAACGCGCCTGTTCGGCGAGTCGGCCAAGGGCCTGGGCAACGATGGCCAAGGCGACGACACCAACTACTACAACCACCTTTCCTCGCGGCGCCTGACCCAGATCGACCCCGGCCTTCGCCAGCTCGATGAGGTGATGGTGCGCTCGGCCACGGGCCACTGGCTCGACGACTTCAACTACGTCTGGAACCCGTTCAAGCAGCCTGATGCGGTGCAGATCGCTGCTGCGAACAAGGCCAAGGCCGAGACCGACATGCTCTACAAGGACGGCGGGGTTGTGACCACCAGCCAGATTCAGCGGCGCCTGCAGGCCGAAGAGCTCTACCAGTTCGACGACGAGAAGATCGAAGCTCTGGAGGCTGATGAGGACCTGACCATGTTCAACGACCCGGTGGATGACGAACCAGATGCTGACAAGAAGTCGACCTCTGACGCCGCCCCAGCGCCGCTGTATGTGTTCAGGCCAGTATTGAACGCTGACGATCTGATCAATTGGGCCAAGGCGCAAGGCTTCACGCAGACCCTGCCAGCAGATGATTTGCATGTGACCGTGGCGTTCAGCAAGTCGCCTGTTGATTGGATGAAGGCCGGAGAGGCGTATAGCTCGCGTGATGATGGTGGTGTGACTGTTCGCCCTGGTGGCCCTCGCATGATTGAGCAATTCGGTGAGGGCGCTGTAGTTCTGGCGTTTAACAGTTCTGACTTGTCGTGGCGCCACATGTCGCTGCGGGAGATCGGTGCTTCGTGGGATTACCCGGAATACCAGCCGCACATAACCATCACCTACAACTCGGGTGATGTGGATGTGAGCAAGGTCGAGCCATACCGCGGGCAGATCGTTCTCGGGCCCGAAGTGTTCAAGCCGATCAAGCAGAACTGGAAGGCGGATGTCAGCGAGGAGTAATCCATGGACATGATCGGCATCCAGTACAACGCCAAGCTGCAGCGGCTAGTGAAGCAGGTCAGGGAGTCGATCAACAAGGAGCTTCTGCCGCTGGTTCGCCAGTTGGCGCCGGAGTACACGCAGGACGCGGTGGTCACAACTGACGCCTGGTCTGACCTGATCCTCAACGCCATGTCCACGCTGGTGAGCCGCTGGTCGTCACCGACGGTACAGGCCGCCGGCGCACGCATCGCTGGAGAGTTCGTTCAATCGTCGCTCAAGAAGTCCGAGCGCGACCTGAAGAAGTCGGCCGGCATCGACGTGTACAGCGGCAACAGCGCAATGCAGGACTACCTGAAGGCCTCGGCCCAGCAGAACGCCCAGCTGATCAAGTCAATCCCCGCCAAGTATCTGGAAGAGGTGCAGACGCTGGTAATGGCGAACATGCGTTCCGGCATGCGGCTTGGCTACATCGAGAAGGCGTTGCAGGAGCAGTTCGGCGTGACCCAGCGCCGCGCCAAGATGATCGCCCGCGACCAGACATCGAAGATCAATGGCGAGCTGGCTGAGAAGCAGCAGAAGGGCGCCGGCTTCGAGTACTTCCAGTGGATTGACTCCGACGACAGCCGTGTGCGGCACCGCCACTCGGAGATAGCCAACAAGGTCACCGCCTACGGCAAAGGGATCTACCGCTGGGACGACCTGCCGCTGAGTTCTGACGGAAAGCCGATCAAACCCGGCTCCGACTATCAATGCCGATGCATCGCACGCCCAGTAAGCGCTCGCGAGGTCAAGGCCAACCAAGACGCAGGCCGCACAGCGCCGGGCGTCTACCGCTAATTCATCCAATCCGCGAGGCCGCAACATGAAGTGCACGGTTTTCGACCGGGCTGGGTATCGCATCACCCAGCGAGAGTACACGGACGAGGGGTTCCTCAAGGTGCCAGCCAGGGTGGCTCGCACCGGGATTCAGGAATACCTGGCCAGAGAGCTTGGGCTCGACGGTGACCCAAGCCGCATTGTTCGCGTGTATCGGCCGCCCGAAGAAGTTTTCTCGCCCGATTCGCTGAGCACCTACGACTCCAGCGACATCACCAACGATCACCCGAAAGAGCTTGTCACTGCGCTGACCTACAAAGGCGTGGCGGTTGGTGTGGTGCGTGGGCCTGGGCGCCCAGATGGTGACTTTGTGGCCGCCGACCTGATCGTCAAGGACCAGAAGACCATAACCGACATCAATGCCGGTAAGTGCGAGGTCTCCGCCGGCTACACCGCAATTTACGACCATGCGCCGGGCGTAACCGAAGACGGCCAGGCGTACGAATACATCCAGCGTGAAATCCGGATCAACCACGTTGCGATCGTTGACCGAGCAAGGGCGGGCGCCAATGCCCGCGTTTTTGACCACAACCCAGGAGGCAACACAATGCCTGTACTTATCACCACCGATAGCGGGCGCAGCGTTGATGTTGCTGATCCTGCGAACGCCCAAGTGGTCGCCGACTCGTTCGACCGATTGCTGAAGCGTGCCACCGATGCGGAAACCAAGGCTGATAAGGCCCAGGCAACCGCCGACAAAGCCGCCGAAGACCTGGCCGAGGCCCGCAAGGCGTCGAGCGACGAGGCGATCAACGCTCGCGTCGTCCTGATCGGCAGCACCCAGGCCCTGGCCCGCAAGGTCGCCGGCGACGGCTTCACCTGCGACAGCCTGGACGTGATCGAGATCAAGCGCGCAGCACTGGCCGTTGCCCTGCCGAAGCGTGATTGGTCGGACAAGTCCGCCGGCTACGTTGAAGCCGCCTTCGATGCCGAGTCCGAAAAGGATGATGACGAAGACGACGACAAGGACGAGAACGGCAACAAGAAGCCGAAGATGCCCACCGGTGACGCCGCGACTCTCCTGGCTCAATTGGCCCAGCTGGCCAAGGACGGCGCCACCACCAAAACCACTGCCGATGCCGCGCCAACCCCGTACCAGGCCCACAAGCAAAGCTTGTCCGGCGCCCACAAACAGAAAGGAGCCTAACCATGCCAGTTCAAGGTGGTAACGCAATCAACCACGGCGTCGCGTACGCGGGCATGGTCGCTGATGGCGAAGTGTCCAACGGCGTCTCCAAGGTCAACAAAGGCACCACGAACATCGCCTACGGCCTGGGCGTCGTAAGTGACGGTGACGACGGCGCCAAGCTGCCTGTCGCTGCATCGACCGCGCTCCAGTTTGTCGGCGTAGTGCGCCGCGAACTGAACCGTGCCTACACCCAGACTGATGTCTTCGGGGCGGTCGCCAAGCGCGACATGACTGTAGAGACCATGGCGCCTATCTGGGTGACCGCTCGCGTAGCAGTCGCCAAGGACGATCCGGTCTACCTGGTTGTCGGCGACGGTACCGGCACCAACCAGGGCCAGTTCTCCAACGTGGTCGGAGCGGCCGCCACTCTGGCAGTCCTGATCCCGAACGCCAAATGGGTCAGCTCCGCCGGTGCCGGTGCGCTGGCTAAAATTTCTCTCAAGGTCGGGGGCTAATCGACATGACCCAGCTCAAAAAAATCGTCGTAGCCATCGATGCAGCTATCGCGCACCAGATCGGCCGCGATGCGTACCAAGTGACCTTCAACGATGGTCTTCCGACCCTCGACGATGGCCTGGCGTTCTACATCAGCCAGTTGGCGAGCCTGGAATCTCGTATCTACGAGGCCAAGTACGCCGCAATCAACTACATGGAGTTGATCCCGGTTGAAACCTCCCTGCCTGAATGGGTGGATAGCTGGGACTACACAAGCTACGACGGCGTGACCATGGGCAAATTCATCGGCGCCAGCGCTGATGACCTGCCGGATGTAACGCTGAACGCGAACAAGTCTTCTGTGCCTATCGGCTACGCCGGTAACAAGTACAGCTACAGCCTGGACGAACTGCGCAAGTCGCAGGCCCTGCGCATCCCGCTGGACAGCTCCAAGGGGCGCCTGGCCTTCCGTGGCGCACAGGAGCATACACAGCGCGTGGCCTACTTCGGTGACGCCGCTCGCGGCATGACCGGCCTGTTCAACAACGCTAACTTGGCGCTGTCCAACTCGACGCTTAACTGGTACGACCCGGCAACCACCGGCGCCCAGATCGCGGCAGACCTGAATCAGATTCTGATTGATGGCTACATCAACTCGGCGACTGTTCATGTGTTCGACACGCTCGTTCTCGACGCTGCTCGGTTCGCAAAAATCGCAAGCATGCCGATGTCCATCCAGTTCCCGGAAAAAACTGTTCTCAAGTATTTCCTGGAAAACAACCAGTACACCGCGCTGACGGGTCGGGCTCCGGTTGTTAAGAGCCGCCTGCAACTTTCTGCTGCTCAACTGGCTGCTGGTGGCGTGTCCAACGGCAACAAAGATCGGATCCTGGCCTACGAGCTGAACGACGAAAACCTGGCTATGCAGGTGCCTATCCCGTGGCGCTCCCTGGCGCCGCAGATGCATAACCTCAAGGTTAACGTGCCGTGTGAGTACAAAATCAGCGGGACCGAGTTCCGCTACCCGTTCTCCGGCGCGTACCGCGACCAGTTCTAACCAGCCGATCCATGGCCGCCTCCGCTATGCCCGGGGCGGCGGCCAATGACTCCGGGCGAGGATTCGACATGTTCCTGAAGAACGAAGCAGCACGACTGATCACCATCAATCACCTAGTGGATGGTGCGCAAACCAGCTACCCGATCCTGCCTGGTGAAAACCCGGCGGTCGAAGTGCCGGACGAGGTGGCCAAGATCGATTTCGTCAAGGCTCTACTGAAGAACGGCGACCTGCGCCGCGTTGGCGCTGATGAGCTGGAAAGCGATGGCGATGACGAAGGCGGCGACGACATCGAAGCTCTGCGTGAACAGGCAGGCCGAGCCGGCGTAAAGGTCAACAAGACCTGGGGTAAAGCCCGGCTGCTGGAAGAAATCGCCAAGGCCGCCAAGGCCGAGTAACGCCCGGGCGCCTGGCGCCCACCCATTCATAGCGAGGTTGACGACATGAGCATAAAGGCGGCTGTTGACGGTGAAGTGGCAGTTATCACTGGCCCCGGATTTGAGTTCAAGAAGGTCGGCGACCTCTCTGTTTTTACGCAGACCGGGAAGATTCCTTCAATCCGTGCTGCGAAAATCGTATGCAAGCTGCTGACCAGTCGCCAGGGGGAATAGCGTGATTATCACCCCTGAGATGATTGCGGCTTTCCGCGGCAATCCCGTGTTTAAGGCGTTCATCGACACGACGAAGTGGCCCGACGAATACATCGTTGAGGCCCTTTGCGAGGCCGGCACTGAAACTGGCTCCAGCCGGTGGGGCGCCCTTGAGCTGACCTGCGACAACTTCAAGTGGCGAGGCATGCAGTACTTCGCGGCGCATTGGCTGGCGACCAACTTTGCCACGCTCGGCGCCAGCGGTACACCGAACTCGGAAGCCCGGCTGAACGTGGCCCAAAAGTCAGTTGGCGACGAATCTATCGCCTACCGCGTACCGCAGATGATGGACGCCGGCACCGACTGGCTGACCTACACCAACTACGGGCAGCAGTTCTACAGGCTTAAGAAGCGCGCCGGAATGGGTGCCAAGGCGGTTTAGATGATCACTCTCGACATCCAGGGCTTTCAGGAGCTGCAGGACGAACTGGCGAAAGAACTGAACGCGCTGAAGTCGAACAAGGTTGTCACCGTCGGCATTCATGAAGAGGCCGGCGACGTTGAATCTGGCGACCTGACCATGGCCAGCCTGGGCGCGATCAACGAGTTCGGCGCCGACATCAAGCACCCAGGCGGAACGTCCTACGGTTACGCCAGCAAAGCTGCTGCTGACCGCGATGAGGTCCGCTTCCTCAAGACCGGCAAGGGCTACATGGAGTTGGGCGTCACTCAGGCGCACACCATCAACATCCCGGCCAGGCCTTGGCTTGAGCCGGGAGTGGCGAGCGCGACGCCAGAAGTGCTACTGACCATCCAGGACGGCATGGATGCCGGCAAGTCGATGGACCAGATCCTCGAGGCAGTCGGTGTGGTGGCCGCGGGCAAGGTGAAGGTGTACATGACCGACCTGAAGACGCCGCCCAACGCAGCGTCGACCATTCGCAAGAAGGGCAGCAGCAACCCCCTCATCGACTCGGGCGCCATGCGCCAGTCGGTCACCCACCAAGTTTCCATTGGTCCCGCATCGGAGGGTCTCGAATGAGCCTGAACATGGAGGGCCAGATCGATGGCGTGTTCGAGAGCGTCGAGGCATCCCGCACGGTTGACGCTGGCGGCGATTGGGTAGACGGCATCTGGACGCCGGGCACGCCGATCACCACGCCATACACCGTGAACATCCAGCAGGCCAGCGACCGGGAGATCGATTTCATCCGCCAGGGCGGAGAACGGATCACAGACGTGCGTCGCATCTACATCAATCAGGGCGAGATGCAGTTGATCGATCAGACCGGAACCTGGGCGTTTCTCGGGCAGCAGTGGAAGGCAACCAAGTGTGACAACCGTTGGTGGCGTAACTACTGCAAGGTCATCGTTATGCGGATTGACGATCAGTCAGGTGGCCCAGCATGACCAACCAAGAACTATTCGCAAAGCTGCGCCCGATTGTGATGCTAGCGACCGGCGTGCCTGAGTGCTTGCTGGCAGATCAGATCGGCCCCGGCAGCATGCCCGCGCCTCAGGGTGCATACGCAACGATCACGCCCAGGCAATCCGTCGGCGAGCGCGGCCAGGCCAACATCGTTTCGCGGGACATTCCCGGCAACCAGGTAGAGGTTGATGTGCGAGCGCAGATCATGTGCTCGGCCAGCGTCAACTTCTATCGGGGCGAGGCCCTGATGTACGCAGAGCGCCTGAAGCAGGCCAACAAGCGTCCGGACGTAAGCATGATGCTGTTCAAGTCCAAGATCGGCTGGAACAGCACCGACGCAGTCAACAACCTCACCAGCCTGCAGTCGGCAAACTTCGAGCAGCGTGCGCAGATCACCATCCGCCTGATGTACGAAACCAGCAGCCTCCCGGCGATCAACAACATCCTGAGCGTCGAAGTAGCGCTTGAGAACGAAAAGGCACGGGTCCTTGAGACCTTCACCGTCGAAATTGACCCCGCATAACCATTGGAGCTCTCAAGATGAGTTATCCCGCCTCAGAAATTATTCGCATCAACGCAAGAATCAGCCCTGCCGGACTGGGCACTGCGAACTTTGCCAGCGCCATGCTGTTCGCGCCACAGCTTGAGCTGCCGGTAGGATTCGCACCCGACACCCACCGCACGTATTTCAGCCTGCCTGCACTGTCTGAAGATTTCGCCGATACCACCGAGACATACAAGGCCGCCCAACGCTGGCTCGGTGGCACTCCGGCTACTCGCCAGATTCAGGTTTGGGGTGCAGCAACTGCTGATGCTTCTCGCGCAGCCACGCTGAACAAAGCTCGAAACATGATCTGGTGGTACTGGACCATGTGGACCGCTCCTGTCCTGGCCGTTAAGGCGGATGTGCTGGCTATCGCTCAGTGGTGCGAAGACAACACCAGCATGTTCATCGACAACCAGACCGGCGCGTCGGTTGCTGAAATCCGCGACCCGTCTGATACGGATGACATCGCCACTCAGCTCTCTTCTGCCGGCTTCCGTCACGTCTACACCGCCGCTCACGCCACCGACCCTTACTCTGGGTCGGCTCTGGCCAAGCATTTCGCGGCAGTTAACTACAGTGCCGATGGATCAACCATTGATGGCGAGTACAAGAAGTCGCCAGGTGTGATCGCTGAATCGTTGAGCGGCACCGCCTACACGGCGATGAAGAGCAAGTCCAAGAACGTTACCTTCTACACCGAGGTGGACAATCAGGGCTCCAAGGACATTGGGCGCTGGATCAATACAAACACCCACAGCACCTACGGGGAAACCATCGATGATGTCGTAAATCTCGATGCCTGCATCAACTTTCTCCGCACTTCGCTCTACAACGTGACCGCAAATCAGCCAACAAAGCTGGGCCAGGACCCTACTGGTCAAGCAATGCTGATCAACGCCGGCGCCCGCGCAACCCTACGCACCTTTGTCGGGAACGGTTATTTGGGGCCACGCAACTACACCGACCCTGACGACGGGCTTGAAAAGTACACCTTTGGGTTTGAAATCCTGACCAAGCCAGAAGACATCCTTGATATCTCTGATGAGGATCGAGACGAACACAAGGCAGCACCTTTGCGCATCCGCCTGTTCCGCAAAGGCTCCATCCGCATTGTTGATGTTGACCTCGACGTTTATTGATAGGTGACCCATGAGCCTGAACAATTTTGCAAACAACCTCACCGTGGTCACTATCAACGGACGGCAGATTAAGGATTGGGGGGAAACAGCAACACCAGTAACTGATGCCCCAATCGACGCCAAGCGCCAACTCCGTCGTGGACAGGGTGGCAGTGCCGTTAGCCTCGACAGAATCAACCCTGGCCGCGAAGTGAACATTTACCTTAACCCAGGCTCGTCGGATTCCGCCTATGTGCAGGGATTGTTCAACTCGAACGCGAACATTACGTACACCTACACCCAGATCGGTACGCTGGAAACAGCACTGGGCTCGGAAGGCGTCATCGTGAACGACGGCCAGCGAGGCCGAGCCGGCTCAACCATCACGGACGACCAGTTCACGATGCAGTTCAACATTTGGGAAGCGACAAGGGGCTGATAGATGAGCGTGAAACCATTCACCATCGGCGGCGCGCAGTACAACGCCGCCATGGCCAGCGCCGTCGATCAAGACCGCCTGATGTCCCTCCTGTCCGGCGCCGTGCTGGAGCGATTCGCCACGGCTGCGCAGGCGGGCATTGAGGTCGATGACCAGCTGCTCTGCTCGATGTTCATGTCGATGCGCCAGGACGTGAAGTCCCAGGTCGTGCAGATCCTCATGACCCGAGTGTTCATCAACGGCACTGAGCGCGCTGTCACCGTCGCTGACTTCGGCGGCAAGATGGTTCAGTACAACCAACTGCTTGCTGAGCTTCTGCGCTGGAACCTCTCCGATTTTTTCGACTGGCTGCCAAGCGGCGCAAAAGGCGCTCGGCAGGACGGGGCGGAAAGCGCGGCGCAGTAAATTGGTTCCTGATGCGCCCCTGTGTCGGGATTGTTGGCGTGTGCCCGCCGCTATGCACCTGGGCGCAACTTGAAGACGGAACCCACTCCCTAGCCAGCGTCGAGCGCTTTAACCAGGCCATGGACGAACTGTGGGATCAATACGAGGCTGCGAAGAATGGCTAGCAAAGTACTGAAGTCATTCCTGATCGGCATCGGATATGACACCAAGGCCCTGGAAGTCGGCGACAGGAAGATCAATGCCAGCCTGAACGGAATCAAGTCCAATGCCCTTGGAATCTCCGCGGCTCTCGTGGGCGCTTTCGGCGCTGGTGCAAGCGCCATTGTTGGTGTGGCTGATCGCGTAGACAAGCTGGCCATGTCCACGCAGAACCTGCGCACCTCTCAGGCCGCTGTTTACAACTACGGTAACGCCATAAAGCTGATGGGCGGGGACGCAGCAGATGCTGTAGACACCCTGCAGCGCTTCGAAGAGATCCAGAACAATCTCCGCCTCAAGGGAGACGCCGGGCCAATCAATGATCTGGCAATGGCCGGGCTCGATGTTAGCTCGCTCTACGAGACGCAAACCGGCGAAGAGTTCATGCGGGCGCTTGCCAACATGATCCCCAACTTGGATGAGGGGCAGCGGTCAGTTGTCCAAAACTCCCTCGGGCTTTCTGACGGGGTATTCCGCTCGCTGGCCGGCGGCGTTGATCAACTTGATGAGACGATGAAGCGGGCCAGTGGCCTGACTGGTTCTGTCGATCAGCTCACTGAAAATGCAAGAAAGCTGGCGGAGAACTCCGCTGAGTTCAGCCTCATCATTGAAGGCGTCAAGAACGAGCTTGCAGAGAAGTTTCTGCCAAGCCTGATCGGCGCGGGCAATGCCGTGAACAACTTCCTCAAGGATCACAGGGGGGAGATTGGAGAGGTGATTGATTACGCTGCTGATAACGCCGGCGCAACTGGCGCTCTTGGTGTTTCAGCTACCGCTGCAATCGTCGGCGCCACGGCTGCAAAGCTAGGGCTGAACACTATTGGCGGGGCAGTGAGCAAGGGCGGAACTGCAGGGGTTGCTGTTACCGGCGGAGCAATTGGGGCAAACGTTCTAAACCGATCCCTGGACAAGTACGTACCAGGCTATGGGGACGCCTCTCGCGGTTTCGATGATTGGCTCAAGGGGGTAACTGGCCTTGAGAGAATCCAGAGTCCCATGGAACTCATATTCGGTAGCAGATCGGCTTCTGACGCAATGCCGCCAGCAAGTGGTTCGAATGCCGATGAAGAAAGGCAGGCCAGTGCAGAGGCTTTGGCTGGCGCGCTAAGTCGAGCCCCAATCAAGCTTGAAAGCAGTCTTAACGCCACGATCCAGATTGATGGGCAGGCCTTGGAAGCCAAAATCATGCAGGTCAACGAGCGTCAAAACTACGAAACCCTAGGGGATCTTAAAACGACGACGGAGCGATAGCCGTGAGCATTATCAACATCTTCACGCGCCAGGCGCCAACCATCGCAGGCTATTCATTCGATGCGGTTCTGGAAGATACGTTCGAGGCCACGGTTACGATCACTTCATTCCCGATTGAGTCGGGCGTGAGGATTTCAGGCCATCGCATTCTGAACCCATTCAAATGGACAATGACCGGCGCAATCAGCAACAACCCGGTCAAGGTTCAGCTGACAGACTTCCTCGGCGGCGCGCTTTCCAACCTGACCGACAACCCCATCGTATCTACGGTGGCTGGCTTATCTGCTGGCTGGCTGGCCGGTAGCGACGAGACTCGGGCTAGTAGCACATTGGATTTCCTAATTGTGCTGATGCAGCACGCTGATCCGTTCGATATCGATGCTGGCGACATTCTGCTTCGGAATATGGCGATTACGCGCCTATCCCGCACCAAGGAGCCACGCAATGAAGGTGGTTTGGAGTTCGTTGTTGAGCTTCAAGAGGTTATTGAATTGGACCGTATCCAGCGTGCTCTTCAATGTGTGCCAGACCAGCTACGTGATGGCGACCCTTCAAAATCTGCGTTATCCCGAGCGATAAGTCGCGGTCAGGAGATTGCCAAAGAGGCATCCGATAGCGTGTCGAATGCAGTCAATGGAATTCTTGACGGAGTGGTCTGATGAACACAATCCCACTGCGAGCCGGATCCGCCAACGCCCACCAGCGGTTTGGGGTGCAGCTCGGCGAGAACTTGATTGACTTTGAAATCGACTTTATCTCCTACCTGGACTCACCAGCCTGGACCATGAACCTGCTGCGCGATGGTAGCCGCATCGTATCCGGCGCAATGCTTGAGCCTGGCAGCGACATCATCCAAAGCTACCGAACTGGTATCGGTCAGATGGTTTTCGCCGGAAAGGATGTGACCCTGGATAACCTCGGCATTGATAACTTCCTCGTCTGGATACCCCCACTGGTGGAAACATGAGAGAGCAAGTTTGGTCGATCGACATCAACGGCCAGCCGTACATAGAGCTTCAGACGGGGCGCCGCCAATTTCGAATCCAATTCAGCGTCGATATCTCGCCAGGTGATGCTATTTCTTTTGCTGATATTCGCATCTACAACCAGGGCAAAGGCTCAAGAATCCCCCAAGGGGCAAGCATCGTCTTGCGGGCCGGATACAGCGATAACATTGATGCAGTGTTCACTGGATATGTAACCAACTCGCTGCGTGAGCGGGAGCCTGTCCAGCCTGAGATAATCTCCAGGCTGGTCTGCAGATCAGGTCAGCCGGCGGTTGACCGTGCTTCAGCACAGCTTTCATTCGGAGTTGGTACAAGGGTCGAGGAAGTGATCCGGGCCTTGGCCGCCGCTTGGCCGCTACCGATCGATATCGACAACGCTCAATTTGCTGATGCCAAGCCTCTGTCATCTGGCTTGGTGGTTGACGGAGATATTCCGTCGGCCATGACTGACCTGGCATACGCCTACAAATTCGAATGGATGCAGGACCGCGGCCGTATCGTAGTCACTAAGCCGAACATGCCCAGGACCTCAACAATGGTAAAGGTTGATCAGTTCAGCGGGATGATCGGCATCCCCGAGGTTTCCAGGGGCCCAGACGGACTTGGCGTGTTTGTCGCTGTGCAACTCAACCCAGCCTTGCGTATCAACGGGAAAATCAACGTTGAGAGCGAGTTCGCCGCGTTCAATACTGGTAACTTGTTTATTTCCGAACTCAGCGGCGACGCAACTGCCAATGGCGAATACAACATCTTCGCAATGAAGCACTCAGGTGACTCTCACAGTGACCTGTGGAGAACCGAAATTGACGGGCTTAGAGCCGGAACTACGCCCCCAGCAGCCGAGACCGCAACCCCGCAAAACGGCAAGTTGGTATGGGGGGCGAGGGTGGATCAGGCGTTCCGCGTAAAGGTTCGTGAGATCGCCGGCCGCTTATCAACAGACCCTAACTGGCTCATGGCTGTTATGGGATTCGAGACTGGCTACACCTTCAGCCCGGCGGCGCGCAATCCGGGCAGTACCGCTACTGGCCTCATTCAGTTTCTGGAGTCGTCAGCACGAAGCCTTGGAACATCTACCGCGCAGCTTGCGCGCATGAGTGCGGTGCAGCAGCTCGATTATGTTGAGTCTTACTACAAGCCCTACTCAGGTCGAATTCGTAATCTGGGTGATGCATACCTGGCAGTGCTGTGGCCGGCAGCAGTAGGGCGACCAGACTCGTACGTGATGTGGGAGCGCGATAACGGCCCATACCAGCGTGAGTACGCGGCCAACTCTGGCCTTGATGTGAACCGTAATGGCGTCATCACCCGGGGGGAGGCCGTGGCCTCTGCAAACTCCTCATACATGCGCGGGCAGCAGTTCGTACGGTGATGGATACGCGGTTTTTTTTTGGTGATCTGCTACATTCCAGGGAAATATTCGACGTATCGCCGGGCCCCTTAAATGTTAAAGAAAAATCTGATTGTCTTAGCTTTATCAGCGATCTTTCCTACCGTCACGCTGGCTGTTGAGGAGAGGCAGTGCGACGGACGACAGATGTACAATTATGTCGATGTCGCGATAAAGGCTGGCTCAGGCGTTGTGAATGTGGCCAATGATCCTTCATATGGAGCCGGGTCTGTTACGCACGCTCTAAGATCGAAGAACATGGAAATATACAACGCCATGTCAGTGTCGATTCGAGAGCATGACCTTTATCTGGCGCGGTCTGGATGCAAGTCGCTGAACGGCGGCCCCACAAAAGGGATGATGTCCACCTTGCGGCAGGTTGATGCCAAGATTGGCGGCTTGATCAACCGCCAGTACAAACAAAAAGGCGTGCTAACTGATGGGTTCGGCAGCGCTAGATAAATCAGGATCCGTATCAGAAATATGAGCAGGCCCGCTTCGGCGGGTTTTTTATTGCCCACGATAATTTCCGGAGCAGCAAATGATTGAGTTAGAAGGCCGAGCAAAGCAGGCAAGGCTGATCCGGTACGCGTTCAGAGAGCTGATGAAAGGGGTTTGCACATCAGTTCCCGGAAATATCTTGACGTTCAACCCTGCCACTCAAATGGCACAAGTTCAGGTTGGCATCGTCAGGGTAGACATCAACGACGCGGAATTCACACTCAAGCCAATTATTGAGACTCCCGTCTATTTCCCAGGCGGAGACTACTGCATCGAGTACCAGATCGACTCAGGTTGTGAGGGCGACATCCTGTTCTCGCAGCGCTGCATTGATGGTTGGGTGCAGAGCGGTGGGGTGGCGGCTAACCCTATCGGGCGATTCCATAACATGCAGGACGCCATGTTCCTGCCCGGCTTCAGATCGAAACCTAATGTCCTGCCGGACTTCCAGAACAATGGTGTGCGGATGCGCAACCGGGCCGGCACCCAGTTCGTGTGGCTGAAGAACGACAACAGCATCTGCATGGATAACGGTGTTGCCAGATTCAACGTACTGGCCGACGGAACCACCCTTATGCAGAACGGCGCAGGCAGCTTTCAGTTGCAGGCCGACGGCACCTTTTTGATTAACGGGTTGAAGATCACGCCGGACGGAAACGTCATCACCGCCGCCGGCACAAACCTCAACGCGCATCGCCATAGCGGTGTAACCCCGGGCTCCGGGACTAGCGGAGTTCCAGTTCCATGACCGTACGCAGGCTGGACGATGAAACAGGCGACATTGTGACTCAAGGGCAGCAGTTCATCACGGGGCAGTCGGAAGTAGCGCAGACAGTGCTTACCAGGCTTCGCCTGTTCTTGGGAGAGTACTTTCGCGACATCACCGACGGCACGCCGTGGTACGAGCAGATCCTGGGCAAGTTCACCAGCCTTTCCACCGCGGAGGCGGCGCTCAGGGCGCGAATCGCCAATACGCCTGGCGTGATCAGGCTCGCCAGCTTCTCTGCTGACTTCAACATCAATAACCGCGCCTACAGCGTAACCGCGGGAATCCTCACTGAGTTCGGCCTGGAAGAGGTAACACTGAATGGCTAGCCTGACTTCGACTGGCTACGTGCTGCAGACGCAAAACGAGTGGTTTGCCCAAGAGCGTCAGTTCTACCTGGACATTGATCCGCTATGGAACCTGGATCCATCCACGCCCGACGGGCTGAAGATGGCGCACGACTCCGAGATATTCTACGCGCTCGACGAGACGCTGCAGCAGGCCTACAACTCAAAAGATCCGAACAAGGCCAAGGGTAACGACCTGGACATCGTTTGCTCGCTGACAGGCACCATCCGCTCGGGCGGTTCGCGATCCAACACCCCACTTACGCTAATCGCAACGCCGGGCACCGTTATTCCGGCTGGAAACCGATTTGAGTCGATCACCACCGGCAGCCGCTGGGCCACGGACCAGACTGTTACAGCCGACTCACTGGGGTCGGCGACAGTCAACGCGACTTGCACAGTCGTCGGGCCAACCCAGGCGGACGCCGGCACTATCACCCGCATCGTGGATGTGGTGGCTGGCCTCTCCAGTGTGACTAACTCTGCTCCAGCAACCCCCGGCTCTGACGGTCAGCGCGACGAACAGTTGCGTGTGACTCGTGCAACGGCAGTAGGGCGCCCAGGAAACAACCAGACCGACTCAATGATCGGAGAGTTGTTCAGCGTCGACGGCGTGCGCCGGGTTAAGGTTTACGAGAACGACACCGACAGCAGCGCCGTGTCTGCGGATAATCCGTACGGGCTCCCAAGGCACTCCATCGCGCCAATTATCGATGGGGGCACCGACGATGATGTGGCTATGGCGATTTACCTCAAGAAGAACCCTGGAGCAACGCTGTACCAACCAGGAACGCCGTTCGAGGTCGATGTCACGTCGCCTAAATATCCAACCAACAAGAAGCTGATCCGGGCAAGTCGACCTATATACGTGGACATGATCCCGGTAATCCATGTCGTCAATGACGGCACGCTTCCACCCAACGCTGATCAGCTAATTAAGGAGGCGATGATGGAATACGCCGCCGGCGACCTGATCCCCGCGGATGTAGGTTTCAAGATTGACGGTTTCGATATCGGTGAGACGGTTCCGTTCAGCACGATCTTCACGCCAGTAAACAAGGTCATCGGGGCATACGGGGATAGCTATGTTGACCTGCCATCATCCAGCCTCAACGGCGGACAGACCAACGTCTCCATCGCCTACAACCAGATGTCCAGGTGGACGGAGAGCAACATCACCGTAGTGATCACGTGATGAACATCCCAGACCGTATTTACGCGCAGTACCGAGACAAGCCGAAGGCCGTGGCATGGTACGCAATCGCCAGAGCGTTTGGCGGCAGCATTGAGGCGGCAGCTCAGGCGGTGCGCAAGAGCTACGACATCGATACCGCAGTTGGCGAGCAGTTAAACGTCATTGGGCGGATCGTCGTGGCGCCACGCAGTTTTGTGGGGGCGATGCCAATGAATCCTGGCCTCTTCGATCTGACGGACGGCGATGAGTTTGGTGACGACGAGGCCATGTTCAGCGCACTGACTATCGACCAGGACGGCCAGCTATCCGACGACCTCTACCGCCTGGTCATTAAGGCCAAGATCGTTAAGAACAATGGCGACGCCACCATAGAAAACATCCTCGACGGCATGAACTTCCTGCTCCCAAAGGCAAATGTTCTGCGAGTCACTGACGGCGAGGACATGTCGTTCAGTATCGAGTTTTATGGGCAGATCACCAATCTTGAAAGGTTTGCACTACTCAATGCGGGACTTGTGCCAAAGCCTCAGGCAGTGAGATTTAACGGATTCCTTGAGGGGTTCGACATGGTCGAATTCGGCGATGCGGACGCTGAATTTGGTGACGAAGACGCAGAATTTGTAGGATATATAGGGGATTAATATGTCGCTAAAGCTTAACGAACGCTACCCAGGCCGCATGAACAACCCATCGGTCGGCTACCCTCTGGGATCTTTCAAAAACAGAACTGCGCCTGCAGCGAAGGATGGCTCTTACCTAGAGCAGGACTGGGCAAACGACAAGGAGGGTTTTTTCCAGTCTCTTCTATCGGCTGCAGGACTGGATGCTAATGGCGATGTGGATAGAGTTGGCGCATCTCAATTTTTCAACGCTTTGCTTAACTTGCAGCAGGGTCAAGCTGGAGTCGCCTTTCAAACTGGAGGGACTTCAACCGCCCTTACGCTAGCGCCGACGCCAGAAATTTCAGGGTACTCTGAAAGCCAGCGTTTCAGCGTAAAATTCAGCGTGGCTTCAGGCCTGAATCCAACTTTAAACGTATCTGCAAAAGGAGCAAAGTCTCTCAAGCAATACGACTCTACGGGAGCAAAGGTTGCTGCAATATTTTCTTCTGGCCAGGTATCAGATGTTGTTTACGACGGTGTGGACTTTGTAGTTCTTGACCCGCTTCCACCTCAAGCATCTAACTTGGTAGGAATTCAAGGAAACTCTAAAAATCTTCTCGGCGTAATTTCTGGAACAAATACGATAGCTTCGTATTCTATGGATGAAGTTGTCGTGAAAAGCGCAGCAGGTAATTATAAGACGCTGCTTTCAGTTTCGATTAGCCCTAGTATTTCGTCCTCCGGGGCGAATGGACTAGACGCCGGGGTTTCTTCGATAAGTACTTGGTACAGTGTGTGGGTTATCTGGAACGGCGCTACCGTATCGGGATTGTTTTCGCTTAGCGATACCGCTCCATCAATGCCTGCGGGCTACACGCATAAGGCAAGGGTCGGATGGGTTCGTACAGACGCTACCGCAAGTAAGTTTCTGTTAGGTGGGACACAGGTAGATTCTAGGTTTCAATACAAGGTTTCGTCAGGAACAAACGTTCCAACACTGCCGATTATGGCGCAGGGATCTGCTGGGTCAACATCAACGCCGACGTGGTCACCTGTCTCTGTTGCTGGTTTTGTGCCAACAACAGCCAAGCGAATAATTGGTGTTTTTTGTGGCGGTGGTGGATCTGGGACACAACTTATCGTTGCGCCTAACAACAGCTATGGAGGATACCAATCAACAACCAATCCCCCACCAGTTCTGGAGAATGGATCGCAAGGTAGCGGGATCTCTGAAATGATTCTAGAGAACTCTAATATTTATTACGCCAGTAACTCAGGAAGCAACGCAATGATTGCATGCTTTGGCTGGGAGGATTCGTTATGAGTGGTTACGCTATTGCATGCTGGCCGGGTACGGATCTCGTTATGAACTTCCGCGCAGTCGATGGCGTTGAAGGCGTAATGGATGGTGAAACCTTTCGCAGTCTGGCTGACGGACCGCCACCATCACCAGTGGATAAGCCAAAAACAGAAGAAGATTTTATCGTTGCCGCAAATAAGCAGCGCGACGAACTCTTGCTGATTGCGGCAACTAGAATTGCCCCGTTGCAAGACGCTGTAGATCTTGATGATGCAACACCCGAAGATGTGTCCAAGTTAAAGCTCTGGAAACAATACCGGGTGGCCGTCAATCGGGTGGTCGGGCAGCCTGGATACCCTTCAATGGTTGAGTGGCCTGATCAGCCATTTTGATTGCTACCGCCATCACGTAGTTTTTCGCCAGGAGTAATTAAATGCCGATCACAGAGCAGCAGTTGCTGCAGATCCTCCCGAACGCGGCCCAGTAGCCGGCGTTTTTGTGCCCGTCTTGAACACCGCCATGGGCAAGTATGGAGTCGTCACGCGGTTGCGTGTGGCTGCGTTCATCGCCCAGGTAGGCCATGAGTCGGGGCGCCTGCGCCGAGTTCGTGAAAGCCTCGATTACAAGGTCGAAGCCCTGATCAGCGGGTTCTCCCGTGAGCGCATCAGCGAGGCGGATGCGCGGGCCTTTGGGCGCACGCCGACCCGAGCGGCCAACCAGCAGGCAATTGCGAACTGCCTCTACGGTGGCGCCTGGGGAGCGAAGAGCCTCGGTAACACCGCACCAGGTGATGGCTGGGCTTACCGCGGGCGCGGGCTGATCCAAGTAACCGGCCGGGCGAATTACAAGCGCTGCGGGGATGGCCTGGGCGTTGATCTCATCAGCCAGCCAGACCTGCTTGAACAGCCTCGGTACGCCGCTTTGTCTGCCGCCTGGTTCTTCTACGTTAACGGGCTCAACAGCCTAGCCGATGCTGGAGCGATCCGGGACATCGGCAGCATCATCAATACCGGAAAGCCTGGGAGAACGCCCAAGGGCGCCGAGGATCGCAAAGCGCTGTATGAGACCGCCCTGAAGGTGCTCGCGTGATCAGCCTTCGCACCGCAGGTGCAGCGATATGCCTAGCGTTGGTGGCGCTGGCCTTTTGGGGCGTCTACCAGCATGGCCGGTCGACAATGGATGATGAATGGAAGGCACGCTGGGCCGTGCGTGATGCCGGCGACCAGCAGGCCTGGGCCCTGGCAGAAGTTGCCGAGCGAGAAAAGGAACAGGCCCGGCAAAACTCAATCAACAAGGTGATTCAGGATGGGCAACAAGTTATCGACCAAGCAACGGCTGATGCTGCTTCCGCTCGCACTGTTGCTGGCGGCCTGCAGCGGACAGTCGACGACCTTGCCGGCCGTCTCGCAGCCCAGGCCAGCAGCCATTCCTGCACTGCCGCCGCAAGCCAGGCAGCTTCCCGCGCCGTCATGGTGCTTGCCGACGTGTTCAAGCGCGCTGATGAAAGAGCGGGAGAGCTGGCGGCAGATGCTGATCAAAGCCGGGGAAGGGGAGTGACCTGCGAGCGTGCTTATGACGGGGTCGCTACGGCCTCGATCTCAGCTCCGAAAGCTCTCTATGGAGTTGATCGTTCTGGGCCTTGACGATCTTTAAGCTATTGATCGTATTGCCCAGTTCTGAGTTTTTCAGGTAAAGCTCTGACATCTTATTCTTGTTTTTCTCGTCCTCCGCTCTGAGCTTGTCGCGCTCTTTTGATACCTCGGCGTACATCTCGACCAGCTTAAACACCCTCTGCCTGGACTCTCGAAGCTGCCGGGTCAGTTCTTGAACCTCGTCTTCGAGCATGGCTATGTGTTGCTGGCAGGTTTCTAAAGGCGTGGGGATGCCCAACCAGTCGGTTGTGTCTTCGATGTCCACGGTAATGCCTCAGGCTGATACTGGTTTTATGTACAGTAATAGAGTCGCGTTCTTGGCGCCACTTGAGGCGATGAGATGTATCAGGGGAGTGGTTTTTTTGCGATCGGCAGGACGCCGGGAGAGGGGGACACGCTGTAGCAATATACAGCGCTAAGTTATTGATTCTATTGGGCTGATTACACCGTTTTTAGGCCATGCTAAAACATTATATTGTTATTATTTATCAACGACTTACGCGCTTTCGGGTGGCACCTTGACATGGTGGGGGTCGTTGGTTCGAGTCCAATCGCGCCTACCAAACAAAATCCGCTCTGCTGGGCGGTCTAGAAGGGCTCACCGAAAGGTGGGCCATTTTTTGTTGTTTCGGATTTCTCGCAGAGCGTTCACACAATATCGGGCTCGTTCACGCAGGGCCATGTGAGCGCAGATATCAGGTCATTTGAGCCGGATCAGTCAGCTTTATCGTTATGACGCAGCCATGGCTGCCAGATTAGAAGCCCAACGTTGAGTTGGGCTTTTTGCTTTGGGTTATTTAAAGCCTTCTGCGGGGCCATTGTGCATGGTCGCCCGGCCTGGCTTGGCATTGCCGAAGGCTAAGGCTGCGAGGCTTCGGCGAGCCATTGGGCTATGACGGTTTCGGGGTAGCCCCGATGAAAATGGAAGCGCCATGGGTACGCGGCGCGTCCGGAGCCATCCTTGAGCTTGATGGCGTTGGCGTCGCAGATGAACTTCGCAGGGCTTCCTGAAACCACGGTGTCTGCCGCGACGTCACGATTGACGGAGCTGTGGGCGCCGATCAGCGAGCCAGACTTCAGGGTGACCCCAGGAAGAATGACCGACATGGTGGCGATGGCGACGTAGTCCTCCACGGTCACTCCCATCAAGACTTCGCTGGGTGGGTGGGGGTCATTGGTCAGCACCACGTAAGGGAAAATCCAAACGTAGTCGCCTATCCTGGAGTGCTGGCCGATGTGCACGTTGCTATGAAACTTGACGTAATGGCCAATGCTGCAATGCCCCTGGATATCCCCGAGTGTGCCAATTTGAAAGGCTGTTCCGGCCTGGGTCTTCTCTCGTACTGTCACCCGATGGCCTGTGCTCAGGTTGTCGCCAAAGGACGAGCCCTCGTAGAAAACGCTATGGGAGCGAATCAAGGCGTCGTTTCCGATAACCAATGGCAGGCCGTCCGCCAGCGACGATGGCAGTCCAATTTCACAATGGGAGCCGATTACTGCGTTATCACCGATCACGACGTTGTCGTGAATGATGGTGAAGGGGCCTATTGTTGCGTTTACCCCCAGTTTTGCTGATGTAGACACGATCGCCGTCGGGTGGATCACCTGAATGTCCTTTCTCTTGAGGAATGCTCGGTTGCGAATAATAGTGGGTTTTCGTCCGCGCGCCCCAGCGGGTTTCGGTCTCTTATTGGTGCTGCTGGGCGCCCCTTCGACAGTCGTTGGCGAAGGGGCGCGTAACGACGGCTGGTTCTAACTGGCTTGAGGGGCGAACCCGGGGCCTGCAAAGGACCTGACGGGGTTGCCTCGTTCAACGCCGTGATGGGAATCCCGGCGTTGCAGGCGCAGTGCGTTGTTGGCTTGCTCTTCCAGGGTCGCCAGGCGCTGGTTGATCAGCAGCAGAGCCAGTCGTTTGTTCTGATGCTGGCTGCGCTCGGACTGCACTTTGACGCTGATCCCCGTCGCCAGGTGGGTGGCGCGCACGGCTGAGTCGGTTTTGTTGACGTGCTGGCCACCCGGCCCCGAGGCGCGCAGGGTTTCAAAGCGAATCTCGTGTTCCTGGGTGGTTTGGGGGCGGTCGAAGACTTGCCCGGCAAAGAACCAGTTTTTGCGTTTGTGCTGGGGCCGGTAGGGGCTTTTGCAGGTCCAGAGCAACGTACCGCTCCAGCGTTGGGCGAGGGCGTCAGCCTGATCGCCGTCGAGGCCGATCAGCATTGATTTGCAGGTGCCGGCCTGGCTGCCGGCTTCACTTTCGATCAGCTTCAACTCGACGCCTTGCTCCAGGGCTTCCTCGTGCAGGCGGCGCAGCGCTTTGCTCACCGCCAGTTCGCATTCGGCCGGGCCCTGGGCCGAGGACAGCTGTAATAGAAGCATCAGCAGCACCCTCGGCGTTTGTAGGTCAGCACCGGCTTGAGGCGCGCGATGACGTGCAGCAAGCCGGCGTCCCGCAGGCTGCCGACCACGCTGTCGATGGCTTTGTAGGCTTGCGGTGCTTCCTCGTACATCAGGGCGCGGTCTTCGCAGATCACTCGGCTGCCCAGGCTGGTGCGCTTGAGTTGTTCGAAGCTGAAGCGCGAATCCAGACGACCTTTGCAATCGCTGCGAATCCATTTGCGGCCTGCGCCATGGGCCAGGGAGTACAGGCTGGCGGCCATCGGTATGGGTTGAACCAGGTAGCTGTAATCACCCCGTGAGCCGGGAATGACCACCACGCCCTGCTCGGACGGGGTCGCCCCCTTGCGATGGATCCAGCCCGGCAAGCCCTCGACGGTCATCGGCGAGACCAAGTTGTGGTTAATGTCCAGCGCGGCATGCCCCTGTGCCCCCAGATTGCCCAGCAGGCGCTGGGCGATCAGGCGGCGGTTGGCTTCGGCGTAGCGCAGCGCCTGGTTGTGCCGGTGCAGGTAGTCGCGGCCTTCGACACTGTCAGCGCTGATGCCGTTATGGCCGTGTTGATCCACGTGGCGTCGCAGAATGGCTTCACCCAGTCCGCGGGAGCCGCTGTGGACCAGCAACAGCAGCGCTCGGTTGTCGAGCTTGAGGGCGTCGACGGCGTCCTGGGCGTAAACCTGGTCGATTTGCTGCAGTTCAGCAAAGTGATTGCCGCCACCGATGGTGCCCAGGGAGTGTTCGTGTCCGTTGGCTGGAAGCGCCAGTGCGGCCAGTTGTTCCTGCCAGTCCTCGCTCAGGGGCAGGTCGATGTTGCCGATTTTCTTTTCCAGCTTGTCGAGGTTGAGCCTGTGGGTGGGAATGTCCGTTTGCCACAAGGCCATGCCACAGCCGATGTCGTTGCCGACCAGAGCCGGGTAGAGGGTTTCCTGGGAGAAGAAGGCGGCGCCCACGGGGTAGCCTCGGCCTGGGTGCAGGTCGGGCATGCCGACGACGCGATGCATGCCGGGCAGTTGGGCGGTGGTGTGCAGTTGTTGGATCGCTTTGTCTTCGATCCAGGTGGTGTCGGAAGCGATCAGCGATACGCGGTCCGACAAATTGCGGATGCAATTGTCCATGTCCAATTCCTGATTGGAGAAAAATAAACTCAGGTAATGGCAGGACGAACAGGTTTTGGCGCGGAGCTAAATAATAGCGGGTACGACGATTAAACCAGGCACGTCCTGCAAGGGGTGATCAGGTCATTCATGGTGGACCTCCTTTGCAAAAGTGTGGGAAGGGGCGCGGAGATTAATCTGCTTGTCGCAGGTTTTGCAATGGGCAATGAAAAATAGTCTTCGCATCAGCCGGTTGTCGTGGAGGTTTTTTCTGGTGTGCGACGATTCCTGCCTGCGGCTCGGGTGATACTCTCGCGTTTTCAAAGCGAGGTAGCAGCATGCGGTTTTTCATGACGGTGTTCGTCACGATTCTGTTGGTCGGCTGTGCAAGTTCTACGATGAATGAGGCGCGCTCGAGGACGCCGGACAAGGCCCTGGTCTCGACCAAGGCTGATCTGCTGGTGGCGCAGTGTGTGCAGTTCGCCTGGCAGGACGAGGCGGTGTTTGGTGTCGATGGGGCGGCGTACCTGGAGCCCGGCAAGGCCGGTGGCTACACGGTCTATTCGCGGTCGGCAGAGTCTTTCGCGGACATTCGCATGCAAGCCTCGACGACCACCATCAACTACTACGCGACCCAGGACAGCTTTGTGTCCAAGCGCCGGCTGGCAGCCTTGGCTACTTGCCTCTGAGGCGGCTATCGCGTTCGAGTTGAAATTGGGGTAGCAGACGGTTCAAGCCCGACCTTGGTCGGGTTTTTTCATTGCTATAGATCGGGGAGGGAATGGCAGTTGTTCACCCTGGGCTGAGAGGGGCAGTGCAAGTTTGAGGGTGAGGGCTGTAGTGGAACGGGCGGCTTCGACAGCATCAGGCAAGGCTTGAGTGCAATCGGGACCACGCCAGCCATTGCGCTGAGACAAAGGGCTGGCTGCTCATGACATTCAAGGTGTTTCGCGTTTATCCGGGGCGGTGAGGCCCGCTTGAATACGCTGATAAATTTCTTCGCGGTGTACGGCAACGTCTTTGGGGGCGTTGATGCCAATCCGGACTTGCTGGCCGCTGACGCCAAGAATGGTGATCGTAATGTCGTCACCGATATTTATGCTTTCACCGACTTTGCGGGTGAGTATCAGCATGATCTTCTCCTTGATTGCTTTGTATGTAGGGCACCTGAATCGGGCAGTGCAGATGTCGGTTGTGTGTATAGATTAGTGCGAAGTTCCACTCAGTGGGTGCCTCTTTGTGACGCGCAGACGATGTATTAATTCCCAAGGCGCGACTATACAGAGACGATAAATATCATTCTCCCTGTTTCGACTTGATTTTGTGACAGTGCCGACCGGGCCTTGGGTGTTAAAATCGCCGCCTCAGACTTTCCGGGGGTAGGTTGTGCGCACACTAGTGATGATAGCGGCGGTATTGGCCTTGGCCGGTTGTGGCGAGGGTAAGCGGGTCGAGGCGGCGAAAAGTACGGCCGCAGCGGTTCAGGTCCAGCCGGCCCAGGTGCCTAGCGCGCCACAGTGGCATGTCCTGGTGGGCAGCGAGTTGCCTCAGGCGGTGAGTGACATGACCGGTTGGCTGATCGAGCACGGCGTCATATCCAGCGTGGTTACCGAGGGTGGCAAGCAGCGGGTGGTGATCGGGCCTTTCCCGACCCAGGCGGAAGCTGAAGCGAAACAGGCTGAAGTGGTTGAGAAGTTGACCAAGGCGAAAAAACGCAATATCGACGTGACCGTCATCCAGCTCGGCGCAGCGCAGTAAACCCCTTTAGGGGCTGCGCAATCTGGCGCTGCCCCTATTCCCTCGCTGGCGAGTTGGCCAGCGAGCGGCCCGAGCCACTGGCTTAGCCGCAGCTCTTCAGATTCACCGGGCCGACAAACTCGTTGCCGCGCCCCATGACGCAGGCCACGGTTTGATTGCGCTGGCGTTCCCAGGCCGTGACCGGGTATGTCTTGTTCCAGGCTTCGTACAACTGGCGATCCTGTTTCGACAGGCGCAGGTCGTATTGCTTGCTCATATAGAAGTAGGTCCGGGCGATCATGCCGCGAATTGAAGGCCGCGGCATGACCTTCTTCGCCTTGAAGTCGACCTGGGTCAGGCAGGAGCCGTATTGCCCTGTCTGCACCGGCAGCCAGCCGAAACTGAAATTGTTCCGATCGCCGTTCACCTCGCCGATGCTGGGCACCAAGTTGTGCAAGTCGGCTTCAGCGCGTTGAAAGACTTTGTCGTTGCGGGTGCAGTTCTTGCGGCCGCCCTGTTGCCAGCATTGGCGTTGATGGCCGATTTGCCAGGCAGGCACGATGTGCTCCCACTCGATGCGCTCGGCGCGCTTGGCATTCTTGCGTGGAACGTAGCCGCAGGCCGCCAGGTTGACTCGATTGCCGCTGTACTTGCAGCCGCAATAGAACTCGGTGGACTGCGGGGCATAGAGTTTCCAGGCGGCCTTCTTGGCTTCGCTGAAGGTACGTGGTGCATCGGCTTGGGCGGTTAGGGCGATACAGGACAGCAGTACGGCAAAACAACGGACCATCATCGAATCAATCTTCCTTCGGTACGACCCAGAAAATCTGCACACCGCCATCGTCGCGGTAGGCGAGGGTGACGTTGTCGTTCTCGGCGATTTCTTCCAGCAGGCGCTCCCACTCATCCACCGGTTCGTCGGGCAGGCGGAAGATCAGCGCGGCCTTGGCTTTTT
>NZ_JALQCW010000107.1 GCF_023241715.1 Pseudomonas morbosilactucae | reverse complement strand
CTTGCCAGCGATAGCGATTTCAAGGCCGCCATCGCCGGCAAGCCGGGCTCCTACAAGGGGATGCGAGGGGCGCTGCGGGGAACAATCAGCGTGCGGGGCGACGCCTTTTGTCGGCTAGGGGTTGCACAAACTCATGTCGGGGACTTGCGCTACCGGTATTATGGTATACCATCATACGCACAGACACTCTTACCCTACATGGAGCCCGCTCATGAGTTTTGAAATCCGCAAGATCGTCAGCTACCTCGAAGAAACCCTGATCGAAGGCGGCAAAGCCACCGACAAGCCGGTGACCATGGTCGGCCTGGCGGTGGTGATGAAGAACCCGTGGCTGGGCCGTGGTTTCGTCGAAGACCTGAAGCCGGAAATCCGCGCCAACTGCTCCGACCTCGGCGCGTTGATGGTGGAGCGTCTGGTGGGCCTGATCGGCGGCGCCGACAGGATCGAAGCCTACGGCAAGGCCGCTGTGGTAGGTGCCGACGGTGAAATCGAGCACGCCTCGGCAGTGATCCACACCCTGCGCTTCGGCAACCACTACCGCGAAGCGGTCAAGGCCAAGAGCTACCTGAGCTTCACCAACAAGCGCGGCGGCCCGGGCACTTCGATCCAGATCCCGATGATGCACAAGGACGACGAAGGCCTGCGCTCCCACTACATCACCCTGGAAATGCAGATCGAAGACGCCCCGCGGGCCGACGAAATCGTCGTGGTCCTGGGTTGCGCCGACGGCGGCCGCCTGCACCCACGCATCGGCAACCGCTACATCGACCTGGAAGAACTGGCCGCTGAAAAAGCCCAGTAATCCCGTCCCGGTCAACCACAATAAAAAGGCATGCAGGAGCGCTCCATGATTCGGCTCACCGCTGAACAAACACCGGCTGGCACCAGTTACCTGGCGACCGGCCAAGGCCAGCCCGTGGTCTTGATCCACGGCGTGGGCCTGAACAAAGAAATGTGGGGCGGGCAGATCGTCGGCCTTTCCAGCCAGTACCGGGTGATCGCCTACGACATGCTCGGCCACGGCGCCAGCCCGCGCCCGGACAGCGGCACCGGCCTGCTCGGTTATGCCGACCAGCTGCGGGAACTGCTGGAGCACCTGCAACTGCCCAAGGCCACGGTAATCGGTTTCTCCATGGGTGGCCTGGTGGCCCGGGCCTTTGCCCTGCATTACCCGCAGCACCTGCAAGGCCTGGTGGTGCTCAACAGCGTGTTCAACCGCAGCCCCGAGCAGCGTGCCGGCGTCATCGCCCGCACCAGCCAGGCCGCCGAACACGGCCCGGATGCCAATGCCGAAGCAGCGCTGTCCCGATGGTTCAGCCGCGAATACCAAGCGGCCAACCCGGCGCAGATCGCGGCGATCCGCCAGACCCTGGCCAGCAATGACCCACAGGGCTACCTGACCACCTACGAGCTGTTTGCCACCCAGGATATGTACCGCGCCGACGACCTGCACCTGATCCAGGCGCCGACGCTGATCGCCACCGGCGAACTGGACCCGGGTTCAACCCCGGAAATGGCCGAGCAACTGGCCCAGCGAATTCCTGGCGCACGGGTTGCCGTGCTGCCCGAGCAGCGGCATATGATGCCGGTGGAATCACCGCGCCTGGTCAACCAGGTGCTGCTGGAATTTCTTGAAATAGCGCACACCCGTCCAAATCCAATAAAGGGGATCGTTGCATGACACTCGCACGCTTCCAGATGTGCATCGGCGGCGAATGGGTCGATGCCCTGTCCGGCAAGACTTTCGACAGCCTCAACCCGGCCCTGGCCGAGCCTTGGGCGCAACTGCCCGATGCCGATGAAGCCGATGTCGAGCGCGCCGTGCAGGCCGCCCAGACGGCCTTCGACGGCCCGGCCTGGCGTGGCCTGACCGCCACGGCCCGAGGCAAGCTGCTGCGCCGCCTCGGTGACCTGATCGCCGAGAACAAGGAACAACTGGCCCAGCTGGAAAGCCGCGACAACGGCAAGCTGATCCGCGAGACCCGCGGCCAGGTCGGCTACCTGCCGGAGTTTTTCCACTACACCGCAGGCCTGGCGGACAAGCTCGAAGGCGGCACCCTGCCCCTCGACAAGCCCGACCTGTTTGCCTACACCGTGCATGAAGCCATGGGCGTGGTCGCCGCGATCATCCCCTGGAACAGCCCGCTGTACCTGACCGCCATCAAGCTGGCCCCGGCCCTGGCCGCCGGCAACACCATCGTGATCAAGCCCTCGGAGCACGCCTCGGCGACCATCCTCGAGCTGGCGCGCCTGGCCCTGGAAGCCGGCATTCCTCCGGGCGTGGTCAACGTCGTCACCGGCTATGGCCCGAGCACCGGCGCCGCCCTGACGCGCCACCCGCTGGTGCGCAAGATCGCCTTCACCGGCGGCGCCGCCACAGCCCGGCATGTGGTGCGCAGCAGTGCAGAAAACTTCGCCAAGCTGTCCCTGGAACTGGGCGGCAAGTCGCCGAACATCATCTTTGCCGACGCCGACCTGGACAGCGCCATCAACGGCGCCATCGCCGGCATCTATGCGGCCTCCGGGCAGAGCTGCGTCTCTGGCTCGCGGCTGCTGGTCCAAGACGAGATCTACGACGAATTCGTCGCCCGCCTGGTGGAACGCGCCCAGCGCATCCGCATCGGCAACCCCCAGGACGACGGCACCGAAATGGGCCCCATGGCCACCGCCCAGCAATTGGCCGTGGTCGAAGGCCTGGTGGCCGACGCCCTGGCCGAAGGCGCCACCCTGCGCCTGGGTGGCAAGCGCCCTCAGGGCGTGGGCGATGGCTGGTTCTACGAGCCGACCCTGTTCGAGTGCGACAGCAACTCGATGAAAATCATGCAGGAAGAAGTCTTCGGCCCGGTGGCCTCGGTGATCCGTTTCAAGGATGAAGCCGACGCCCTGGCGATCGCCAACGACTCCCAGTTCGGCCTCGCCGCCGGCATCTGGACCCGCGACCTGGGCCGTGCCCATCGCCTGGCCCGGGACGTGCGTTCGGGGATCATCTGGGTCAATACCTACCGTGCGGTGTCGGCCATGGCCCCCATCGGCGGTTTCAAGAACAGTGGCTATGGCCGCGAGAGCGGCATCGACTCGGTGCTGGCCTATACCGAACTGAAAACGGTGTGGATCAACCTGTCCCAGGCACCCATGCCTGATCCGTTTGTGATGCGCTAGGAGTCCTGCGAAATGATCGAACCCGGCATTTACAAAGAAGTCATGAGTTCCTTCCCTTCCGGGGTCACGGTGGTCACCACCCTGGACCCGGACGGGCAGATCGTCGGCATCACCGCCAGCGCCTTCAGCGCGCTGTCGATCGACCCGGCGCTGGTGCTGTTCTGCCCCAACTACGCCTCGGACACCTACCCGATCCTGCGTGACAGCAAGCAGTTCGCCATTCACTTGCTGTCGGCCGACCAGACCGCCGAAGCCTACGCCTTCGCCGGTAAAGGCAAGGACAAGGCCAAGGGCATCGAGTGGCACTTGAGCGAACTGGGCAACCCGCTGCTGGCCAAGGCCACGGCAATCATCGAGTGCGAGTTGTGGCGCGAATACGACGGCGGCGATCACGCGATCATCGTCGGCGCGGTCAAGCACCTGATCCTGCCCGAGCAGCCGGTGACGCCGATGATCTACCACAAAGGCAAGCTGGGCCCCCTGCCCACCCTGGCGTAACGAGCGAAATCAATGCCCGGCAGGCGCGCTCGCGATCGCGGCGAGCCCGCCGGCAATGATCTCGAATCCAGGGCCGTCATCGCAGGCAAGCCTGCTCCTACCAAGCGATGGCGGCCTTGAATGGTGAGCGGTTCCCCAGGGACCGCACTGAGGACTGCGTGATGAGTAACGAGAAATACGAAAAAGGCCTGAAGATTCGCACCCAGGTATTGGGCGAAGCCTATGTGCAGCGCTCCATCGAGAACGCCGACGACTTCACCCGCCCGCTCCAGGAAATGGTCACCGAGTACTGCTGGGGTCACGTCTGGGGCCGCGAGGGTTTGTCGCTCAAAGAACGCAGCATGATAAACTTGGCGATGATTTCAGCCCTCAATCGGCCTCACGAACTCAAGCTGCATGTACGCGGCGCCTTGCGTAACGGTCTGAGTCGTGAACAAATACGCGAAATCCTGCTTCAGGTCGGTATTTATTGCGGTGTTCCCGCTGCCGTAGACAGTTTCCGGCTCGCCCGTGAAGCCTTCGCCGAAGCCGATGCCGAGGCCTCCAGTTAACCTTTGGCTGTTGTGAGACCAGAGCACGATGATCCTCGATCGCAGTGCTCTTTTTGCATGGACAGCCACACTCAGAGCGGACCCCATGAAACGCCTGCCACTCGACGACAGCTTCAAGGTCAATCGCAACCCCGTTACCCTGCGCGAAATCGTGCTGGATAAACTGCGAAGCGCCATCATGAACTTCCAGCTCCTGCCGGGAGACCGTCTGGTTGAACGCGATCTGTGCGATCGCCTGGGCGTCAGCCGCACTTCCGTTCGCGAAGCCCTGCGCCACCTGGAATCCGAAGGCCTGGTGGAATTCGCCGACGCCAAGGGGCCGCGCGTGGCCATCATCACCCTGGCCGACGCCGGGGACATCTACGAGCTGCGTTGCGTACTCGAAGGCCTGATCGTCCAGCTGTTCACCCTGCGGGCCAAGGCCAAGGACATCAAGGCCCTGGAAAAAGCCCTGGAAGAGAACCGCAAATCCCTCAAGGAAGGCGAGTTGCAACAGGTGCTGGATTCGGTCCAGGGTTTCTACGACGTGCTGCTCGAAGGTTCCGGCAACCACGTGGCGGCCACCCAACTGCGCCAGCTGCAGGCGCGCATCAGCTACCTGCGGGCGACCTCGGTGTCCCAGGAAAACCGTCGTGGTTCGAGCAACCAGGAAATGGAACGCATCGTCGAAGCGATCAAGAGCGGCGATCCGCTGGCGGCCCACCAGGCCTCGGTGGACCACGTGCGAGCCGCCGCCAAAGTGGCCCTGGACTACCTCAAGCGCAAACAGGAAGAGACCGGCGACATTCCCGAGATCACTGCGCCCATCGCCCTCAAAGAACCCCGTATAGGTCGCTGATATGTTCAGCCCGAGCTTTTGTCCAAAGTGCGGCGGCAGTGACCTCGGTCACCAGCGGCCAGCGGGCGATACCCATGAGCGCCTGATGTGCCGCGGCTGCGGCTACATCCATTACGTCAACCCGAAGATCATCGCTGGCTGCATCATCGAGCAGGACGGCAAGTACCTTCTGTGCCAGCGCGCCATCCCGCCACGGCCGGGCACCTGGACCCTGCCGGCGGGGTTCATGGAAGGCAACGAAACCACCGAACAGGCGGCCCTGCGGGAAGTCTGGGAAGAAAGCGGCGTGCGCGCGGAAATCATCTCGCCGTACTCGATCTTCAGCGTGCCGAAGATCAGCGAGGTGTACATCATCTTCCGCGCCATCGCCCTGGAGATCACCGGGCAGTTCGGGCCGGAAACCCTGGACTACAAATTCTTCGCCCCCGAGGACATTCCCTGGGAGAGCATCTACTACCCGGCGATCCGGCAAATCCTCGAACGCTACATCGAAGAGCGCCAGGCCGGGGTCTACGGCATCTACATCGGCAACGACGACAGCGGCAAAATCCACTTCATTCGCTGAGCGGCCACCGCGCGCACCAAGCCGGAACGCGGAGCGTCCCCCGAGGCATTTCCACGGGAACCGTGGGAACGAGAAGTGGAGCCTCCGCACCGATCGCCCCCACGTGGCCGTGCGCGTTACAGCGGGGGGACGCCTTCGACGATGATCACTTCTGCCCGCGCCACGCCTTCGCGGTGGCCCTTGGCTTCCTGGTACTGCTCGGAGTGGTAGCAGGCCAGCGCCTGTTCATAGGAATCGAATTCGATCACCACGCTGCGCTGCGGCGTCGCTCGCCCTTCCATGGCTTGGCTGCGCCCGCCCCGGGCCAGCATGCGTCCGCCGTACAGGGCGAACGCTGCCGGCGCGCGCTGGGTGTAGTGGCTGTATTGATCGGGGTCGGTGACATCCACGTGAGCAATCCAGTACGCCTTCATAGTGACCTCTCGGTTTATTTTGTATTATGGTATACCACAAAGTAATTCATCCACACACCGAGATTCCCAGCATGGCCTTCAACAGCATCGAAGAAATCATCGAAGACTACCGGCAAGGCAAGATGGTGCTCCTGGTGGACGACGAAGACCGGGAAAACGAAGGCGACCTGTTGCTCGCCGCCGACCGTTGCGACGCCCAGGCCATCAGCTTCATGGCCCGGGAAGCCCGGGGCCTGATCTGCCTGACCCTGACCGACGAACACTGCCAGCGCCTGGGCCTGGAGCAGATGGTGCCGAGCAACGGCAGCGTGTTCAGCACCGCCTTTACCGTGTCCATCGAAGCCGCCGTCGGGGTCAGCACCGGCATCTCCGCCGCCGATCGCGCCCGCACCGTCGCTGCCGCGGTGGCCGCCAATGCCAAGGCCGACGACCTGGTGCAACCCGGGCACATCTTCCCGCTGCGGGCCAAGGAAGGCGGCGTGCTGACCCGCGCCGGCCACACCGAAGCCGGCTGCGACCTGGCGCGCATGGCGGGCTTCACCCCGGCCTCGGTGATTGTCGAAGTGATGAACGACGACGGCACCATGGCCCGCCGCCCGGACCTGGAAGTCTTCGCCCGCAAGCACGGGATCAAGATCGGCACCATCGCCGACCTGATCCACTATCGCCTCAGCACCGAGCACACCGTGGTGCGTATCGGTGAGCGGGAACTGCCGACGGTGCACGGCACCTTCCGCCTGATCACCTTCGAGGACCGCATCGAAGGCGGCGTGCACATGGCCATGGTGATGGGCGATATCCGCCGTGAAGACCCGACCCTGGTGCGGGTGCACGTGATCGACCCGCTGCGCGACCTGGTGGGCGCCGAGTACCACGGCCCCTCCAACTGGACCCTGTGGGCCGCCCTGCAACGCGTGGCCGAAGAAGGTCGTGGCGTGGTGGTGGTGCTGGCCAACCATGAATCCTCCCAGGCCTTGCTGGAACGGGTGCCGCAACTGACCCAGCCGCCACGCCAGTACCAGCGCTCGCAATCGCGCATCTATTCTGAAGTGGGCACCGGGGCACAGATTCTGCAGGAGCTGGGCGTGGGCAAGCTGCGCCACCTCGGCCCGCCGCTGAAATACGCCGGCCTGACTGGCTACGACCTGGAAGTGGTCGAGAGCATCCCCTTCAGCGAATAACGCGTTTCGCCACACCCGGGGCAGGCCGCCAAGCGGCGGCCTGCCGGTAACAAAAAGACCGCTTTGTGCGGATGGCCGGTAAGGCAAAGTGCTTGCACAAAGTTTGGAATACCATAATATGATATTCCGTAGACCGGACATTTTTGCCAAGTGCGCCCGCCAGGGACAGCACAAACAACAGCCCTTGGCACGGTCGCCTTTTCAAGGCCCCGATGGACCTACTGCTCCCGATAGGCGGGCATCAACAGCCCGCTCAAAAACACAACAAATGAGGGCGTAAAAATGGTGTTGAACAAAGGTACAACCGCCGTACTCTTCGCCGGCTTGCTGAGCACTTTCGGCAACCTGGCCATGGCGGCTGAAAGTGTCAACTTCGTCAGTTGGGGCGGCAGTACCCAGGACGCGCAGAAGCAAGCCTGGGCCGACCCGTTCAGCAAGGCCAGCGGCATCACCGTGGTCCAGGACGGCCCGACCGACTACGGCAAGCTCAAGGCCATGGTCGAGAGCGGCAACGTGCAATGGGACGTGGTGGACGTCGAGGCTGACTTCGCCCTGCGCGCGGCCGCCGAAGGCTTGCTCGAACCCCTGGACTTCAAGCAGATCCAGCGCGACAAGATTGACCCGCGCTTCGTCTCCGACCACGGCGTCGGTTCGTTCTTCTTCTCCTTCGTGCTGGGCTTCAACGAAGGCAAGGTCGGGGCCAACAAGCCTCAGGACTGGAGCGCCCTGTTCGACACCAAGACCTACCCCGGCAAACGCGCCCTGTACAAATGGCCCAGCCCCGGCGTGCTGGAACTGGCCCTGCTGGCCGACGGCGTAGCGGCAGACAAGCTCTACCCCCTGGACCTGGACCGGGCCTTCAAGAAACTCGACACCATCAAAAAAGACATCGTCTGGTGGGGCGGCGGCGCGCAGTCGCAACAACTGCTGGCCTCGGGTGAAGCAAGCATCGGGCAGTTCTGGAACGGCCGGGTCTACGCCCTGCAACAAGACGGCGCACCGGTGGGCGTAAGCTGGAAACAGAACCTGGTCATGGCCGACTTCCTGGTCATCCCCAAAGGTGCGAAGAACAAGGACGCAGCGATGAAGTTCCTGGCCAACGCCAGCGGCGCCAAAGGCCAGGCCGACTTCTCCAACCTGACCGCCTACGCCCCGGTCAACGTCGACAGCGTGGCGCGCCTGGACTCGGTCCTGGCACCGAACCTGCCGACTGCCTACGCTAAGGATCAGATCACCCTCGACTTCGCGTACTGGGCCAAGAACGGTCCGGCCATCGCGACACGGTGGAACGAATGGCTGGTCAAATGAAAATGACGGCCACTGCGTCCCGTCAATCCACCCCGACCGGGAGCGCCTCTGGCGCTGCCGGCTCGGCATCCGCCAAGGCCACCGTGATGACGCAATCTCCCTCCCTGGCACAGCGCTGGCGTGGTGCCGGGAACCTGCTCCCGGCCCTGCTGTTCCTCGGCCTGTTCTTTCTCGCGCCGTTGATCGGCCTGCTGCTGCGGGGCGTGCTCGAACCCGAGCCGGGCCTGGGCAACTACCAGCAACTGTTCGCCAACTCGGCCTACGCCCGGGTGCTGTTCAACACCTTCTCGGTGGCCGGCCTGGTGACCCTGTTCAGCCTGCTGCTGGGCTTTCCCCTGGCCTGGGCGATCACCCTGGTGCCTCGTGGCTGGGGCCGCTGGATGCTGAACATCGTGCTGCTGTCGATGTGGACCAGCCTGCTGGCGCGGACCTATTCCTGGCTGGTGCTGTTGCAGGCCTCCGGGGTGATCAACAAGGCGCTGATGGCCATGGGCATCATCGACCAGCCCCTGGAGATGGTGCACAACCTCACCGGCGTGGTGATCGGCATGAGCTACATCATGATCCCGTTCATCGTCCTGCCGTTGCAGGCGACCATGCAGGCCATTGACCCGATGATCCTCCAGGCCGGCTCGATCTGCGGTGCCAGCCCCTGGACCAACTTCTTCCGGGTGTTCCTGCCACTGTGCCGGCCGGGGCTGTTCTCCGGTGGCTTGATGGTGTTCGTCATGTCCCTGGGCTATTACGTGACCCCGGCGCTGCTCGGCGGCGCGCAGAACATGATGCTGCCCGAATTCATCATTCAGCAGGTGCAGTCGTTCCTCAATTGGGGCCTGGCCAGTGCCGGCGCCGCCTTGTTGGTGCTGATCACCCTGGTGTTGTTCTACTTCTACCTGAAGCTCCAGCCGGAATCCCCGGTGGGTGCCAGCAACGCGAGGTAAGCCGTCATGCTCCTGACCCCCAATGCCATGAGCCGGCGCATGCGAATCGGCCTCTACACCACCACCGGCCTGATCGCCCTGTTCCTGCTGCTGCCGATTCTGTTCATCGTCCTGCTGTCGTTCGGCTCGTCCCAATGGCTGGTGTTCCCGCCGCCGGGCTGGACCCTGAAATGGTACGGCCAGTTCTTCTCCAACCCGGACTGGATGAGCGCAGCCATGGCCAGCCTCAAGGTGGCGCTGCTGACCACCTTCTTCGCCGTGGCCCTGGGCCTGCCCACCGCCTTTGCCTTGGTGCGCGGGCGCTTCCCCGGTCGCGAGATGCTCTATGGCCTGTTTACCCTGCCGATGATCGTGCCCCTGGTGATCATCGCCGTGGCGGTCTATGCGCTGTTCCTCAAGCTCGGCTACACCGGCACCCTGTTCGCCTTTGTGGTGAGCCACGTGATCGTCGCCCTGCCCTTCACCATCATCTCGATCATCAACTCGCTGAAGCTGTTCGATCAGTCGATTGAAGACGCGGCGGTGATCTGCGGTGCTTCGCGCCTGCAGGCCGTGTTCAAGGTGACCTTCCCGGCGATTCGCCCGGGGATGGTGGCCGGTGCGCTGTTTGCGTTCCTGGTGTCGTGGGACGAAGTGGTGCTGAGCGTGATGATGGCCAGCCCGACCCTGCAGACTTTGCCCGTGAAAATGTGGACCACCCTGCGCCAGGACCTGACGCCTGTGATCGCCGTCGCTTCGACGCTGCTGATCGGCCTCTCGGTGTTGGTCATGGTGATTGCCGCCGCCCTGCGTCGGCGCAACGAAATCAGCGCTTGAGCGCCTAGGAGTACAGCATGAGTGCCGTCAAAGACCCCGCACAGCAAAACAATAAAACCCTGGTCAGCCTGCGCAACCTGAACAAGCACTACGGCGACTTTGCCGCCGTGGACGATATCTCCCTGGAGATCCAGGACGGTGAATTCCTCACCTTCCTCGGCTCCAGCGGCTCGGGCAAAAGCACCACCCTGTCGATGCTCGCCGGCTTTGAAACCCCGAGCAGCGGCGAGATCCTGGTGGACGGCCACTCCCTGGTCAACGTCCCGCCGCACAAGCGCGACATCGGCATGGTGTTCCAGCGTTACTCGCTGTTCCCCCACCTCTCGGTGCGCGACAACATCGCCTTCCCCCTGGCCATTCGCAAACTGGCCCCGGCCGAACGCGAACGCCGGGTAGACGCCATGCTCAAGCTGGTGCAACTGGAGCAGTTCGCCCATCGCCGCCCTTCGCAGCTGTCCGGCGGCCAGCAACAACGGGTGGCGATCGCCCGGGCGCTGGTCTACGAGCCACGCATCCTGCTGATGGACGAACCCCTCGGCGCCCTGGACAAAAAGCTGCGCGAAGACCTGCAGGATGAACTGCGCCAACTGCATCGGCGCCTGGGCATCACCATCGTCTACGTGACCCACGACCAGGAAGAAGCGATGCGCCTGTCGCAACGCATTGCGATCTTCAGCCACGGCAAGATCGTCGGCCTGGGCAGCGGTTATGACCTCTACCAGAACCCGCCGAATGCCTTTGTCGCGTCGTTCCTTGGCAACTCCAACTTCCTCAAGCTCAAGGCCCAGGGCAACGGCGCCGCCAGCTTCGAAGGCCAGGCACTGTCGATCCGCCTGACCTCCGGCCTGCACGCCGATCAGGATGTGCTGCTGATGGTGCGCCCGGAAAAAGCCCAGGCCCTGAGCGTGCAACAGGCCGAGCAGGACCCTCTGGCGCCGGGCTGGAACCAAGTGTCGGCCAAGGTCCAGGAAGTGTTGTTCCTCGGGGAAAGCCAGACCTGCAGCGTGGTCACCGACGGCGGCACGGCGATGACCGTCAAGGCCCTGTCCGCCGCTGGCATGCCGCTCAAGGCCGGTGACCCGGTGCGCGTGCGCTGGGCCACCGCAGACGCCTGCGTCTACACCCAATGGGCCGAAAGCGACCTGAACAAAGCCGCCGGCGCCCATTGATCTCAGGAAGCGCATAAGGCTTGCCGGCGCCATCGCTGGCAAGCCAGCTCCAACCGCCACACCGTCCACTCCTTTCTCGTTGTAATGCGCGTCCCGCCGAAGATTGCCTATCCTGTGAACAGGCCCGCCCAATGGCCGTCAGAGGACTCACCCCATGCGCATCCGTTCCGGCACCCTCGCCTTGTGCATGGCGCTGCTGTGCACTGGCGCAGCCGCCCGCGAAGACTGGCAACTGGCCGAGGACCAGGACGGCGTCCAGGTCTATCTCAACCAGGCACCCGACTCCCATTACCAGCGTTTTCGCGGCGTGGTGCAGATCCGGGCCGACGTCGACACCCTGAACAGCCTCCAGGAAAACCTCAGGGTCGCCTGCGCCTGGTTGTATGCGTGCAAGGAAATGCGCCTGCTGAAAAACGACGGCGACGACACCTGGGTCTACCTCAGCACGGACCTGCCCTGGCCGGCCAAGCCGCGGGACATGGTGCTTTGGGTGCACACGGAACGGGCCGCCGATGGCAGCCTGACCCGGCACCTGCAGGCGGTGCCTGGCTGGGTGCCAGGGGAGCCGGGGCAAACCCGGATCCGCCAATTGCAGGGGCTGTGGAAGATGGAGCCCAAGGGGCCGGGGGCAACTGAAGTGACCTACGAACTGCAGGCCGAACCGGCGGGGGATATTCCCGCCTGGCTGGCCAACCGGTTTGTCGTCGATGCGCCACTGGTGACGCTCAAGACATTGCGCGCCGTGGCCGAGCGTCAAGCTTCGGCCACGGCGCCCTGATCACTCGGCCAGGGCGGCCTTGATCACACGACGCTGGGAGGGCTGGCTGCGGGTTGCCAGGCAGTAGTACAGCGGGCAAGTCACTAGCAGACCCACCAGCCACGACAGGTCTGCGCCATCCACCAGGTTGGCGTAGGGGCCGACATACAGCGACGTATTGGCAAACGGCAACTGGACGATGATGCCGCTGAAATAGGCGACGATCGCGTGCAGGTTGAAACGCCCGTAAATGCCGCCGTCGGCGCGGAAGATCGAGGCGATGTCGTAGTTGCCGCGCTGAATCAGGTAGAAGTCGATCAGGTTGATCGAAGCCCAAGGCACCAGCACCAGCAGCAGCGCCAGGACCAGGCCGATGAACTGCGAGATAAAGTCCGCCGAAGCGCCCAGCGCCACCAGGCAGCACCCCGCCAGCACCAGCGCCGACAACACCACCCGCACCTTGATGCTCGGCGTCCATTGGCTGGCGAAGGTCTGGATCGAGGTGATGATCGACAGCACCGCGCCGTACAGATTAAGGGCGTTGTGGCTGATGATATTCAGCAGGAACAGCACCATCAGGATCGGCCCCAGCCAACCGGTGGACTGCTTGACTGCGGTCATCGCCTCGGTGCCTTCAGGGGTGGCCAGGGCCGCCACCAGGCCGAAGGCGAACGACAGGATAGTGCCCAGGGTCGCGCCCAGGTAAGTGGCGAGAAACGGCCGGGCAATGCCGATGTCGGCCGGCAGGTAACGCGAATAGTCCGAAGTGTAGGGCGAGAAGCTGATCTGCCAGATGATCCCCAACGACAGGGTCGCCAACCAGCCCGACAGGTTGAAACCGCCGCGGGTCAGGAAGTCCGCCGGCAGTTCGTTGGCAAAGATGTAGATAAAGCCGGCGAGCAAGGCGCTGCCCATGACCCAGGTGCCGATGCGGTTCAGGGTATGGATAAAGCGATAGCCGATCACACCGATGGCGGTGGCGCTCAGGGCGCCGATCAGGATGCTCGCCGGGACCGGCACCTCGGGCGCAATGCCGACGATGGATTTGCCGGCCAGGACGATGTTGGAAATAAAGAAGCCGATGTAGATCAGCGCAGCGAAGAACACGATCAGCAGCGCGCCATAGCGACCGAACTGGCCGCGGCTCTGGACCATTTGTGGAATGCCCATGCGCGGCCCCTGGGCCGAGGCCAGGGCAATCACCACGCCGCCGAGCATATGCCCGAGGGCAATCGCCAGCAGCCCCCAGAACAGGTTGAGGTGGAACACCTGGGCCACCATCGCGCCGGTGACAATGGGCAGGGGCGCGATATTGGTGCTGAACCACAGGGTGAAAAGATCGCGCGCCTTCCCATGGCGCTCACCCAGGGGCACGTAATCCACCGTGTGGTTCTCGATCAGAGGGTCTTGCCGGGACATCTGGGACATGTGCATGAACTCGAGTTTGTCTGTTCTTATCGTTGTTTGAAGCCAAACCGGGGGTGCTCTTTGGCAACCCCTCAGATGAAGACCATATTATGGTATTCCAAACTTTTAACAAGACTGATCCGGTCTTTGGCGCCCCATCTGATCTGTGATTCTCGCCTGCCCAGGCTCCGTATTACTAGCTTAAAGCCCAGCAAACATTGAGTTAACGGTGGAAAAAGTCGTTTATCGGCCGGTGTGAAAAAGCCCTTGCAAACGATGTATTACGGTATACCATCATACCTACAAACTCATAAAAACCCGCGTTACAGCACCGAGGTACGAGCCAATGATCGACGCCGCCATCTACAAACAAGTCATGGGTTCGTTCCCGTCCGGAGTCACCGTCATCACCACCCTGGACGACGACGGGCAAGTCGTGGGCCTGACCGCCAGTGCCTTCAGCTCACTGTCGATGGAGCCGGCCCTGGTGCTGTTCTGCCCCAACTACAGCTCCGACTCCTACCCGGTGCTGATCAAGAACAAGCGCTTTGCCATCCATGTGCTGTCCGGCGGGCAGCAGAACGAAGCCTATGCCTTTGCCCGCAAAGGCAAGGACAAGGCGCAAGGAATCGAGTGGACCTTGAGCGAACTGGGCAACCCGCTGCTGAACAACGCCAGCGCCATCATCGAATGCGAGCTGTGGCGCGAATATGAAGGCGGCGACCACGCCATCATGGTCGGCGCAGTGAAAAACCTGATCGTGCCGCAACAAGGCATCAGCCCGATGGTGTACTGCAACGGCAAAATGGGCGCCCTGCCCCTCGTGGCCTGAACCGCACCAACGCGAAGCGCCCAGCCTCTGTGGGAGCCGGCTTGCCGGCGATGGCGATCTCACAGGCGCTATCGCTGGCAAGCCAGCTCCTACAAAGGGTGAGCGCTGCAATGCCCTAGGGGTGACGCGAAGCGTCCAGCCTTTGTGGGAGCCGGCTTGCCGGCGATCGCGATCTCATGGGCGCTATCGCTGGCAAGCCAGCTCCCACATAAGCCTGCGCCTACAAAGGGTGAGTGCCGCAATGCCCTGGGGGTGACGCTCTGCGTCCAACCTCTGTAGGAGCCGGCTTGCCGGCGATGGCGATCTCATGGGCGCTATCGCTGGCAAGCCAGCGCCTACATAAAGCCTGCGCCTGC
>NZ_JALQCW010000106.1 GCF_023241715.1 Pseudomonas morbosilactucae | reverse complement strand
CACTCAATACGGCAGCGAGGTGACGACAGGTGGCAACCTGGCGGCGAGTGCTGGAGGAGATGTAACGATAGTTGCAAGCACCTTGAAGGCCGTTAAGGACATCGACCTGAGAGGTGAGGGTGACGTGCGTATCGCCTCGGCGGCCAATGAAGACAGCAGCGCGTACCACAAGAAACGTGGCGGTAAGAAAGTCGACATAGAGCACCACCAAGTTCGGCAGCAGAGCAGCGTGATCGAGGCTGGCGGTGAGCTGGTAGTCGGTGCGGACGGCGATTTACTGGTTAGCTCCAGTCACCTCAAGTCTGGTGCTGACGCCTATCTGTATGCGGGTGAGCAAATAGCCTTGTTGGCTGCCCAGGACAGCAATTATTCGCTGTACAACATGAAGAAAAAGGGTAGTTGGGGCAGCAAGAAAACTAAGCGCGATGAAGTTACTGATGAACGCCATATGGGTTCCAGTATCACCTCGGGGGAGAACCTGACGCTCAAAAGCGATGGGGATCAAACGTATCAGGTGGCAAAACTGGAAAGCGGCAAGGACATCACCCTGGATGGTGGCGGCGCCATCACCTTTGAAGGGGTGAAGGACCTGCACCAGGAGAGCCACGAGAAGACCAATAACAATTCCTTCTGGGTGTCCTCCAAAGGCAAGGGCAATACCGACGAAACCCTGCGCCAGACCCAAATGCTGGCTGCTGGCAACATCGTGATCAAAGCCGTAGATGGCCTGAAGATTGATGTGAGGCAGGTCAACCAGCAAACCGTTAGCCAGAGCATTAATGCGATGGTCAACGCCGACCCACAACTGGCCTGGCTCAAGGAGGCCGAGAAGCGCGGCGATGTCGACTGGCGGTTGGTGAAGGAGATCCACGACTCCTACAAGTACAGTAACTCCGGGCTGGGGCCGGCTTCGCAGATCATTATTGCGATTGTGATGGCGGCGGTCGTTGGACCGGCGGCAATGGGCGCGATGGGAACCGCAACAGGCGGCGCGGTGGCTGCGGGGACCATTAGTTCGGGAACGGCGGGAATGTTGGTGTCGGGTGCTGGAGCTATCGCGACAGGTGCTGCGACGAATGCAACTGTGAGTTTCATCAACAACGGTGGAAATCTGGGTGCGGTAGTTAAGGATGTAACTTCTTCCAATGCCATTCAAGGTTACGTCATTTCCGGTGTTACAGCCGGCTTGACCACCGGTTACTTCGATAAATGGGTCGGAGGTAAAACCGACGTTTTGACCGGCAAGGTTGACTTGCAATTAGACACTTGGACGGGGGTTGGCAAGTTCGCGGCTAACCAGACCTTGCAGGGAGGTACCTCGACACTGTTGAGCAAAGCGTTGGGGCGGGAGGGCAGTGCCAACGACACGTTGAAAAACGCGCTGTTCAACACCTTGGCAGCCGCCAGTTTCAATGCCGTGGGTGACTACACACAAGGTGTACTAAGCGACGGCATGCCGCCAAAAATATTAATCCACGCGATGGTTGGTGGCCTGCTGTCACAAGTGACTGACGGTGACTTCAAAACCGGTGCCTTGGCTGCGGGCGTGAATGAGGCAGTGGTTGTCCAGTTGGACAGGCTGGTCAAGCAAGACGAATCCCTGCTGAGTATGAGTTCGCAGATCGTGGGTGTGCTTACGGCCGCCGTGCAGAGGGATGCAGATGTTCAATCTATAGAGAAAGGCGGCTGGGTGGCGAAGAACGCTACGCAGTACAACTGGCTATTACATAAGGAGATAAAGGCGGCAGATGAAGCGCGAGAAGGCTGTAGGTTGCGCGGAGGTGACGTTGCTGGCTGTCAGAACAGGATTACTCAAGCTATGGATAGCTTGGACCAAGCTCGTAATTTTGAGCGGACTGAACAATTTCGGCAGGTACAACTGGCGGTTTATCAGGAGGGTATGACGCCGGAGCAGTATGAACAGGCTTTAGACCGCTACTGGACTGGGATCGATAAAAACCAGGTTGTCTTATCTGGATATGGGCCTGCTAAAGAGTGGGCATATATTGCCAGTGAGATGGGGGGTGGTTTTGCTGATGCAGCTTTAGGCTGGCCAGGCAAGTTCTACGACAGCATCGTCCACACGCTGACTCATTTGACGGATATTCCGGGCAATATTGTGCTGGCAGGCAAAGAGGGCGTTGACTGGCTCAATAGCCCGATACCCGGGCAAAGCCTAGAGCGTGCTGGTGATCAACTGCTGTTTTCGACACCTGATCGATTAGGTGGCATAGTCTTTGTCGCGGCGACTGGAGCTATCACCGCAGCTATTGGCGGCAAGGCAGTTGAGTGGATTGGTGGGAAGTGGGTTGTTGCGGAAAAAGGGGGGGCAGTAGGTCAGAAATTTCCATCTTCTTTGCCAGACAACTTAACTGGCTACGCAAACCCGAAAGATATTCGGTTCACGCAAGATAGTGTTTCTAATACTTTCAAAGATGGAAAAACCCTCCAGGCCACAATTGATGGTTTGAGATCAGGAAAAATATCTCCAGATGATCTGCCACCTATCCGAGTATTTGAGAAGGATGGGAAAATTTATAGTCTGGATAATCGGCGGTTGCTTGCAGCATCTGAGGCGGGCGTTCCAATTAAAGTTGTGCCCGCCACACCGGCAGAAGTTGCTAAGGAGGGTTGGAAGATGACTACGCCAAATAATGGTTCAATTATCTGTGTTCGAGGCGTTTGTAAATGAGGAACGTATGAGCGTTGAGCAAGTGGAAAATATACAGACAAAAGAAGAGTTTGCAGATTTTATCGAGTCGTTTAGAAAGGAGTTAGTACATGCTCCTGATGAATGGGAGAACTCTGATTTGGAGAGGTTTTTGGGTGCAATGGAAGCTTGGGTTAGGGCAATAGATATGTATGCAAAAAATTCTGGTGATAAGACCATTACTATTCCTAGTTGGAGCACTTTTGCAAAAATATTGTATGCGGCAAAAGTTTATGAATAGTTAATCTGGAGCTCGGACTTTATCTGGAAGTTAAACTTAAAGTCCCCGGCTAGCCGGGGATCTTTCTATGTTTCACTCTGCCGTAATCACCAGCTTATTCTTACTGAGCTTGATTATAATCTTCTAATTAACCTCAAATCCTGCCTGCAACAACCAATGCCCACGCAATCGAAGCTATGGAACATCGGTGCTGGGGATACTCGGTTCTCGTTGAGAGTGGGGCAAGCAGCGATGAATTCTCTCTGTCCAAGTCGGGTGATATGCTCGCGCACGCCAGGTTGCTGGCTATCTGCCAGGGATGCACCAGGCCTTGCTTGATGAGAGGCCTCGGTTAACCCCGGCCCCTATGTAGAGGGTGCTGGCAACGCTGTAACCGATTTTAAAGTGGGGGGTGGAAGCCCCCTTCGCCTATTCACCTATCAATGGATGATGGAGCTGCGCCTCCGCGGCTCTACCCCGGTAATATGCCCATGCTCACGAACTACCTCGAACGCTCCATGTCGGCCTTACGCTCCATCGGTATCAGCTTTCCTCAACAGGACGCCCCGGTCCTGGCGCTGCTGGACAAGGTGGCGGTGTACGACGTTACCCGTGTGACCAATATTGCCGCCACCCTGCAGCAGTCCACGGTGTTCAACGCCGCCGTGCGGGACAAGCTCCAGGGTATGGACATCAGCACCCGCTATGCGGATATCGCCTCCAGCTTCGATTCGATCCGTACCGACGCCGAGCAGATGATGGAGTGGATGGCCGACGGCAAGTTGCAGTTCTCTGAACGTATTCAGTTGGCGTGGCTGAACGTGCGTCGTGGTTCGATCCCGGATCGCTTCGAGAGCATCCGCGAGCATTACCTGGCGGTGGCCAAGTCGGCCAATGAGCAGATTCAGCTGGAAACCCTGATTCTCGAGGCGTATCAGGATTACCGCCTGGCCATGAAGTCGGCCGAAGTCGATGCCAGTGAAGTGCAGAAAATCGCCCTGGCGCAGATGGACGCCGGGCGTAAGGCGCTGGCTGATGCCAGTGCCGCTCTAGAAGAAGCAGGACTGGCGGCGGATCAGGCCAAGCTGGAGCTGGAGCGGGATGTGGCCCTGCGCAATCTGCAGGACGAAGACAAGCGCTTCCAGATCATCACCGACATCGCCGATCAGTTGAAGGCCGCCTATGGCGCGGCGGAGCTGGTGTTCGCTCGGCTCAATCAGTACCACGCGGTGAAAGAGCGGCTGTATCAACGGGCGGTGAGTTTCTTCGCCACGAACGAGATTGTGCTCACCGGGCTGGCGGCGGGCTTCACTTCGTCCGGTGGCTTGGCGGAAACCACTCAAACCCTGAACGCCATGACCGACGGGATCAATACCAGCCTTGAAGTGCAGGCGCGGGCCGGCGGCGATCAGCTCAATGCCGCACTCAAGGCCGGTTACGGTTCCAGCCTCAAGGCCAGTTCGGTGAAGGCCCTGGCCGATGCGGTGCTGGAGTTCCAGGCCAGCAGCCTGAGTCTGATCCAGGAGCTGCGCAAGGAGTCGGCGTCGGCCGCCGCCGAGATCGAGTCGGTCACCGAGGACAGCAAGCGCCGCTTTACCGCGCTCCTGCAGAAGGGGGTGTGAGGTGAGCGGGGTTTCTCTCAGCGAACAGATGGGCGCTATGGCGCTGATCGATGAGCTGCGCCATGGCCAGACCGAGATCCAGAAGCACCTGGACCTGCCCAAACACCGCAAGGCGGTGGCCGAGCGCATTCGTGAGTTCTACAAGGCCAAGGGGGTCGAGGTCGAGGATGCGCTGGTGGAGCAGGGGGTACGCAGTTACTTTGCTACGCGCCTGACCTATGACGTACCCACGTTGCGTTGGTGGGAACGGCGTTTGGCCCGGCTTTACATCGATCGTAAACAGTGGCTGAAAGGGACGTTGATTTGGACGCCGATTATCTTGTGGTCGTTGTATGCCTGGAGTCAGGTGATCAGCTCCCATGTCGAGCAACGACGGTACACACAGGCTGACTTGATCAGCATGCGGAGCCAGCTCGACAGCCGCTCGCAGCAGCTTTACACGCAAAGGGACCGATTGGGCAGATTGCATGAACAAGTAACGAGCGCTCGGGTGCCGGCTGCGGATCGAATGCTCGAGAAGGCGATGGAACTGCTGGAGAAAGCCCAGAAGTTGACATTGATCTCGCTACCAGAGAAGGCTGTGCCGGAGGACCAGCGCAGCCTTGCTGATTCCAACAAGGTATTTGCGGCCCGAAACAGCCTGAATGCTGCAACCAACGCCATGGACGCATTGCAAGTTCAGTTGGACGATGTCTCGCGTGTGTTGTTGGGTAACCAGAAACTCAATGCCTTGGTCGGTCGAACCAGCTATTCCCCGATCAGTAAAGCTGTTCCCGAAGTGCTGACTGAGGCTGCTAAGGCACGCTCCGCATTGGATCAGGCCGATACTGTGGGTGTGGCGACTGCGCTAGCGGCGGTGGATCGACTCGAGCGCTTGATCGAACAGAACAGCCTGAGTCCGACTTACCTCGCCGCCCTTGAAAGCGCGCGTGGAGCAGTGGGCAAGATGGGGTTGAACCCGGCGGATGCTGCTCAGTTCGAGCCTCTGTTTACCAGCGTGGACCGGGCGATCAATGCACAAGACGCCAGTGCCGCAACCCGAAGCCTCAAGGATATTGATCAGTTGCTGACCTTCGCCAAGACACCCTTGAAGTTGGATGTGGTGAGCCGTGCCGGTGAAAAGTCCATGATCGAGCGTAATTACGACCCAACTGGGGGCAAGAGCTGGTACCTGCTGACCGAGGCCACGGATGCCGCCGGTAATGTGGTGCAGGTACCGATTACCAGTCGTGAAACCGGAGAGAAACGCTACGCCAAAGTATTTGGAGTCAGGGTCAGCGAGGCCACCTATCAGGAGGTCAAGAAGGACAAGCTTGCAGATGGTCACGTCGACAATCGGAGCATGGGGTCTAAAGACGCTAATGCGCTGGGCTTGAAGTTTGTCAAAGGGCGTACTACCGGCAACCCTGACTACATTCTGGAGTGGTGATGAGCTCAAACAATACGCTGACGCCTGTGAGTGAAGACTTGCAGCACCATGAGGGTGAACTGCGCGCGCTCCAGCAGGAGCTATCCCTGGCTCACAGTCAGGAGCTGCGCCTGCGGCAGGAAATCAGTTATGCCCTGGCCCAGGTAGCCCGTTATCAACTCAAGGGCGATTCGCAACAGTCGCTTGAGATCACGCGCCTGTTGGCAAAGCGCAACCAGGAAGAGGCCGAGGTGGCTGAACGTCTGGCCAAGGCCGAGGCCAAGGTGGAGCAGCATCAACAGATGTTGTTGGAGGTCTCCGCAGAGGTTCAGGCCCAGGCTGCGGAGCTCGATCGCCGGTTGGCCGAAGACCCCGAGTATCAGCAGCAGGTTGTTGCCTTGCATGCCACTGAGGCGGCGCAAGCAACTGCGGCCGAATCCTATGGGGAGTTGCGTGACGAATGTGAGACCAAGTTGCGGAGTTTTCAGGTCGATCGGCTGTATTTGTACCTTAAGACGCGGAAGTTCGGCACCGAGGCGTACCCGCGTTGGACTCCCTGGCAGAGCTTGGATCGGTGGGTCGCAAAGCTTTGCAACTTCACTGAAAACTGGCGGGCCGAGCAGACTCTATATGCCATTCAGGAGGCAAACGAAGAGGCTGCCCGTCAGTCTGAACGTGAGCTGGTGGCCCAGCGGGCCAAAGTGTCTAACTTGTATAGTCGGTTTTCCGCGGCTTTTGATTTTGTGAAGCTTCAGCAAGCTCTGACAACGGGGGCGCAGGCGTTGGAGGCGGCCACGGCTCAGGCCAAGCAGGTCTACGACGAACTGGAGGTCTTCAGCCTCAGGCGTGATCCACATCTGGTCCGTGCGTCGCAGTTGCTGGCTGAGCAGTTGAACGAGATTAGCATTCTGGAGTTGGAGCGCCTGGCTGCGCAGACCAGCGGGCCAGAAGATGATGCGCTAGTGCTGCAAGTTCGAGGGATGCGTGCCGAGCTGGATGAACTGCTGGTTCGCGTGCCGCGTCTAGAGCGTAAGTGCAAGCAGGCTCGCAAGGAGTACAAGAAGGCCAAGCGGATACAGCGCTTGCTGGAAGAGGAGGAAGCTTACGAGTCTGAGGACGACTACGAAGAGTATGACGAGTACCAAGCTGATGGAGTTGAAGAAGCCAGCACTGGTGAAGGTCGGGCTGTGGCGCTCAGTCTGCTTAAATCCTCTTACACGGTAGCGAGTGCGTTAATGGGTGCGATTTTGAGTAGCAGTTCTGATTCTGGCTCCTCCAAATCCAGCAGTTCCTGGAGCAACTCAGGAGCTGGCCGTACTTCCAGTCGTTCTGCTTTCAGCGATTTGTCGAGCGGCTCATCCTCAAGCGCTTCATCGAGCAGCTCCGGTTCCAGTGGCTCAGGCTCTAGCACATCCTCGAGTAGCTCGGGATTCAGCACCTCTTCGAGCAGCACCCGTTCCCGCGATGGTGGTGGTTTCTCCACCAGCGACAGTCTTTAAGGCCGCGAGCTCAAGCGAAAAAACACGGGGGAGCATTGGCTCCCCCGTGTCGTTTCCGGTTAGGGCACTACAGCACCTTCACCGGAATACAGATCTCACACGCCAACGCCTCCGTCCTGGCGTCGTAGTACGCCTCCGCCGGATAGCGCTCGAACGCCGGGCGGGTGTCGAACTGCAGGCCACTCTTGGGCATCCAGTCGCGGCACAACTCTATCCAGGTGTCGCCGAGTTCGTGGCCCTTGCCGTTGAATTGCGCCACTGCATACAGGCCGCCTGGAAGGTGGAGGAGGCTGCCTGCACCGTTGCTCTTGAAGGTGGCATCCACTTCCACACAGGCGTCGTAACGCTGCCGGTGCGCCGGGGTGATGTCGGGATCATCGTGGCCAATGCCGTAGCGCACTCGGCCTGATAGCTGGTTTTCCTGGATCCAGGGCGTCACTGTTTCGCGCCAGAACTGGCCGAGCTCCGGACCATAGGGGCCGATGTGGCGCAGGCAGGCGACGCGGGCGGGCGGCAGTTGTGTGAGCACGATGTGCAGGCTTGAGTGCTTCAGGTGAATGAAGGCATCGGGATCGTCAAACGCCGGGATGTGGGTCTGGCCAGGGTTGTTCAAGGTCCGCAGGCGCCGTTCGGGAACATCGCTCTCGCGTCGGTGCCAGCGCTTGGGCTCGGTGCTGCGCCAGGTGGTCGGGCTCACGGAGAACTGCTGCTTGAAGGCATGGGACAAGGCTTCGCCGGAACTGAAGCCAACGTCGCGTGCGACTTCAAGGATGCTCGCTTCCGGGTGGCTGGCCAGTTGATAGGCGGCGCAGGCCAGGCGGCGTCGACGCAGATACTGGCCCAGGGTTTCGCCCACCCAGGCGCTGAACAGGCGATGGAAATGCAGCGCAGAGAAATGCGCCACCTGCGCCAGGTCGGCCAGCTCGATCGGCTGGTGCAGGTGCTGGTCGATGTACTCCAGGACGCGATTCATGCGGCGCGTGTATTCGTGGAGACTATGGTCGGCGGGGCTCATAGATGCAGCTTAGCTGGCCGTGTCGGTCGTAGCTGTTTTTGTAGGGGCGGCGAGGGCGTTTTACAGGCCATCCACTGCGCAGCTGCCGACCCCGGCGTTTGTCGATCAAGGGACGGGCGGTTGGGTTAATTCCTGAACGGCTGGCCCTTCCTACCAGTCACAATCGATGAAAGGCATTTCATTCGTTGGTTGGGAGGTTGATCAGGATGAGCACATACAACTGGGATTTGATCGAGCGCCTGTTGCATGAGGTGCAGAACGGCGCTGGCCACAGTTTCACCCCGCGTCCCTATGCCGAGCAGCATGCGGCGGCGCTGGCCGCTGAAGGTGAAACCCCCGGCAATCTGGACGAGCTGAAGGTGACAGCCACGGAATACGAAAAACTGTTGCTGGACCGCGGTTTTATCGAGTCGCGGCCTGAAGACGAAGGTGGCAATGGCGAGAACTTTATCCTCACGCCTCGGGGATCAAGCCTGTTGTGCCTGATCGACAGCAGCATCCCTGGCAATGATCACCCGCGTCAGGTGCTGGATGAGCAGGCCGACGCGCTGGCGCCGGAGACCTTTGATGAGGTGGCGTCCAAAGCGCAGATCGCCTGACGGGTATTCAGCCCTGATGGCTGGCCTGCAGGCATTTGAGCGCCTGGAAGTCGCTGCGCACGCCGTCGATTTTCTTCAGCAGACGCTGACGTTGTTGCGGCGTGCTTTCGGCCATCAGGTCCACCAGCAGGCTGCGGGCTGCCTGCTCGGTGCTGGCGTAGGCCTGACGGTAACTTGGGGTCCATAAGCTTTCGCGGTTGACCAGCAGCTGTTCGATGCGTTGCGGGAAGTCGGCACTGTGCCGTTGCTCCACGGCAGCGCTGAACTGCGCCTGCCAGTGGGCGCGGTTGGCAATCCATTGCTGGTTCTGATCGCCCAGGGCTGCCGACCAAGCGTCGACACGCTGTTGCTGGGCCGGGCTCAAAGGGCCGAGCCAGGTGTTCAGGCGTTTGCTCATGCGCTGGCTGCGTTGGCTGATTTGTTGCTCCAGGGTGGGTTTCAGGTATTGCTCCCGGCGCTCCTGCTGGTCTTTGGCAAAGGCCGCGTTCATCTCCTTGACCTGCTGGTCGTCGAGGCCTTGCAGCAGCTCAACGGCTGACGGGGTGATTTGCCGCGCGGTCTCGGCGATCGCTTGCTTGGCTTCCTGGGTGCGGATTTGCAGGGCGGCGTCGCTGACCTGATTGCTTTCCACCATCTGTTGCAGGCGATCGAGCCAATCCAGGTAGCCCGGCAACTGGGTGCTGCAATGCCAGCTCAGGTGGTCTTTGAGGCGCTCGTTGAACCAGCCTTTTTGCTCGCTGTTCATGTCCAGGTAATCATTGAGCGTCCAGGGAATGATGACGTCGAGATTGCGATAGGCCAGGCCCACGCGGCTGCAGGCCACCAGGACCAGGCTGAAGATCAGGAGCAGGGCGAGTTGCGGTAACCGGCGCGACATGGGCGAGTCCTTGCGAATGCGGGTTCATGCATCTGAACCGCAAAGGCCTGCGGCAGTTCAGCCGATCAATAAAAGGCGCGTTCGGCCTTGAAGGTCAACAGCCCATCGCACTCGGCGTTGTGTCCGGAGTAGGCCGAGCAGTCGCCGCCGCTGAGGTTGGAGTCGCTGTAAATCAGGTTCAGGTCGATGCCCAGCCAGGGTCGCGAGAGTTTGACCGACCAGTCGTTGAAACTGCTGACGTAGCCGCCATCGGCGATCGACACCGGGCTATTCAACTGGTGGGTGCTGTACTTGAGGCTGATGCCGATGCCGAAGGGCTGGTTGCCGCTCAAATCGGCAAACAGCGTGCTGTTGCGCTGGTCGGGGTCGTTGCTGAAGGCTGCCCCGAAGCGGCTGCCCAGCAGGGTCAGGCCACCGAAGAACTCGCGGCTGTTGAGGGTTTCCAATTGCGGGTAGCTGTAATGGATCATCCCCAGTTCATAGCCCAGGGTCTGGTCGAAGGGCTGCTTGAAACCCATGTACGAATCCACTTCCAAGTGGCTGGCGGGGCTGATGCCCATGCTCGGCGCCCATTGGCCGACGTACCAGCCGCTGTCGTGGGCCAAGTCCAGGCCGCCGTGGAACGAGCCGCTGCTGGACGGCTTGACCAGGCCCTGGGCCATGCTGCGGCTCGGCGTAGTGCCGAGCTTGAGGTCGAAGTCGCCCATCTCGCGCTGGAACACCTGCGCATCGACAGCCGGGCAGGCCAGCAAGGTGCTGGCCAGCAAAAGAGAGGGTTTGAGCATGCTGCACTCCATGAACAGCGAGGAGCAGGAACGGTAGAACCTACTGAAAGGCGCGATTTAGACGTGTGCAAGCATACCGATGAACGCTGTCCGATGAGGGCCGTTCGTCGATTTTTGCAGAGGTTCTGAAGGTGTTGCTGAGGGAGGGTGCCAGTCCTAGCGCCTTGAGGGGGACAAAGCGCATGAGGACCTGGGTGGTGCGGGGGTATTACTTTTTGCCCAGGGTGATCTGCTTGGACGGGCCGAAAGTCTGGCCACTGACGCCTTTGGCAATTTGCTGGATTTCGCCACCGGACTTCAGGAACGCAGCGATCTGATCGTTGATCGATTCGCTGGTCTCAACGGCTGGAGCTGGCTTTGCTTTGCTGTTGGATGCTTTTACGCGCATGGCGGCCATTTAACCTTTTTGAAAATTAACTTGGCCAGGCATCTTACCTGAAAGGCTTGACAATTGCTTGGCAAATATCCCTTTGAAATAACCCTCCCGGGCGTTGAATACGCCTAAGTTATTATTTGCACTATGTCCCTAAGCTGCTGTTTTAAATAAGGAGATTGGCTTGATTTGCAGCAGGCGCCGCCAGCGACGTGGGATTCATCCCGTCCGTCGGACTGACGGGTGGCGTCGGGTGAAGGGGCCAAGCCATGAAAAACCAAAGCCCGGGCGGATTTTTCTCCAGCCGGTTCTTCGGCTGCCGAACCTGGCGCCCAAAACCGGGTAGAATGCCGCCCACGCAATGAGGGTATTGGAAATGGCTTTAGTCGGGCGCTACAACAGTTTGCAAGTGGTTAAACACACCAACTTTGGTTTGTATCTGGATGGCGGGGCGGATGGCGAAATCTTGCTGCCCAACCGTTATATCCCCAAAGATATTCCCAGTGAAGATGAAGACTGGCTCAATGTTTTTGTTTATCTGGACAGTGCAGACAAACTCATCGCAACTACTGAAAAGCCGAAAGTTCAGGTCGGTGAGTTCGCCAGTCTTAAAGTCGTTGAAGTTAACAGCATCGGGGTGTTCCTGGATTGGGGCCTGCCCAAGGATCTGTTGCTGCCGTACTCCGAAGAAAAGCGCCAGATGCATGCTGGCGAGTATTGCGTGGTGCATGTCTACCTCGACAAACACACCCGCCGCATCACCGCGACCGCCCGCCTGGACCGCTACCTGGATAAGACACCGGCCAGCTACAAACCGGGCCAGGAAGTCGATTTGCTGGTGGCCGAGGCCACGGATATGGGCTTCAAGGCCATTATCAATAACAAGCACTGGGGCTTGATCCACAAGAACGAGGTGTTCAAGTTCCTGCGTTCCGGCATGCAGGAAAAGGGCTTTATCAAAGAAGTCCGCGCTGACGGCAAGATCAGCCTCAGCTTACAACCGGTGGGTGAGGAAGCGTCCACCAGCCTGAACTCCAAGATCCTCGCCAAGTTGCGGGAAAACAACGGTAGCCTGGCGGTCAGTGATAAGAGTGACCCGACCCTGATCAGCAGTCTGTTCGGTGTCAGCAAGGGCAACTTCAAGAAGGCCATCGGCGCACTGTACAAGCAGGGGCAGATTGTCATTCACCCGGATCGCATTGAACTAAGCTGACGTTCAACTCGATTCGGGATGTACGTCATGAGAACCACGCTGGTTGCCTACTTCGCTACATTGCTGGCCTTTCTGTTACTCGACGGTGTCTGGCTCGGGTTACTGATGGGGGCAACGTACAAGGCGCAGTTGGGTTCAATGATGCTCGATCAGCCGCTGCCGGTCCCGGCAGTGGCGTTCTACCTCCTCTATATCCTCGGCTGCGTGGTGTTCGTGGTGCGTCCGGCGTTGAGCCATGGCGGCTGGCAACGGGCTGCGCGGCTTGGCGCCTTGCTTGGCCTGGTAGCCTACGGCACCTATGACCTGAGCAATTGGGCAACCTTGCAGGGTTGGCCGGCTTCCCTGGCGCTGATGGACATGGCCTGGGGCTGCGTGGCCACCGCCATTGCCTGCAGCCTGGGTGTCTTGGGCGCGCGGCAGTGGGGCGGTATCCCGCAATAAGGTCTGTTGCGTTTTCGTCTGTATACAATTATTTGTGCACCGATATCAGGCAATTGCGCACTGTCTGTGGGCAGTCGTGCCCGTGATGATCTCGCCTTTAGTCCTCCTCTTGCTGTTCGCTCAATCGACTGAATACAAGGCTTGCGGCCGGATTCGGCACAGGTATCTGCACGATGGCACGCATTCTGCGTAGGGCTTCGTATACAAACCATGCCAGCTCCCGTACGCAGTGTGGTCACAAGGGCAGTCGCGGGGGCAGAGCTTGATCATCGAGGAGCCGCGCAATGACTGAGCAACTACCCGAGGGCTATAGCCCGCGCCTGTACAACCAGGATTTGGGACCGCTGCCGCAAAAATGGAACTGGTACAACATCTTCGCCTTCTGGATGAGTGACGTGCACAGCGTTGGCGGTTATGTGTTTGCCGCCAGCCTGTTTGCCTTGGGGCTGGCCAGTTGGCAGGTGCTGATCGCCTTGCTGGCGGGGATCTGTATCGTGCAGTTTGTCGCCAATCTGGTGGCCAAGCCCAGTCAGCAGGCGGCAGTGCCTTATCCGGTGATTTGCCGTTTGGCCTTCGGGGTGTTCGGGGCGAACATTCCGGCGGTGATTCGTGGCCTGATCGCCGTAGCCTGGTACGGGATCCAGACTTACCTGGCGTCCAGTGCCTTGATCATCGTGGTGCTGCGCTTTTTCCCCTCGATGGCGGTGTATGCAGAGCCACACTTTGCCGGCCTGTCCTACCTGGGCTGGTTCGGTTTTCTGGCCCTGTGGTTCGTCCAGGCCCTAGTGTTCTGGGCTGGCATGGAGTCGATCCGGCGCTTTATCGATTGGGCGGGCCCTGTGGTCTATGCGGTGATGTTCATTCTCGCCGGCTGGATCGTGTGGAAGGCCGGCTGGAGCCAGATCAGTTTTACCCTGGCGGAAAAGTCTCTGTCGGGCTGGCAAGCCTTTGGCCAAGTGATTGTGGCCACTGCCCTGGTGGTGTCTTACTTCTCCGGCCCCACCCTGAATTTTGGTGATTTCAGCCGTTACTGCCGCAGCATGCAGGACGTGAAACGCGGCAACTTCTGGGGGCTGCCGGTAAACTTCCTGGCGTTTTCCCTGGTGACCGTCGTCATCGTGTCCGGCACCTTGCCGGTGTTTGGTGAAATGCTCCACGACCCGATCGCCACCGTGGCGCGGATCGACAACGATGTGGCCGTGCTGTTGGGGGCCTTTGCCTTTGTCACCGCGACCATCGGCATTAACATCGTCGCCAACTTTGTCTCCCCGGCCTTCGATTTCGCCAACGTGGCGCCGAGCAAAATCAGCTGGCGCGCGGGAGGCATGATTGCCGCCGTTGCCTCGATCTTCATCACCCCTTGGAACCTGTTCAACAACCCGGAAGTGATCCATTACACCCTTGATGTACTGGCGGCCTTTATCGGCCCACTGTTCGGCATTCTGCTGGTGGATTACTACCTGATCAAAAAGCAGCAGATTGACGTCGACTCGCTGTTCAACGACAGCCCCAGCGGGCGTTACTACTACAGCGGCGGGGTCAACTGGACCGCGGTCAAGGCGCTGGTGCCAGCGACCTTGATGGGCGTTGCGATCACCTTCACCCCGGTATTGCAGCCGATGGCCAACTTCGCCTGGTTCACCGGTTGTTTCCTCGGCGGCGTGTTGTTCTTTGTCCTGGCCCGGCGCGAGCAGGCCTCAGGTTCGGTGCCTCTGGTGTCCGCGGTGTCTCGCTGAGGCACTGAGTTTCGCGGCCCGGCGGGGATCTTTCTCCGCCGCTTTGCCGGATAATCGACAGCACACTATTCTTCGCCCCGGGGCTCGCTTCGGGGCTTTTTGTTTTCTGTCGAGTAACTGCCATGGTGTCGATTGCTTCCAAGGGGCTGCGGTGAGTATCGAGTGGCGCAGCGCCGATGGTTTCGCCCTCCAAGTGATGCTGGGCCTGTGCCTGATCTGGGGCGTGCAGCAAGTGATGATCAAGTGGGCGGCGGCGGACGTGGCGCCGGTCATGCAGGCGGCCGCGCGCTCGGGGATTTCCGCCGTGCTGGTGGCCCTGCTGATGTGTTGGAAGGGTGGCTGGTCGCAGATGGGCAGCACGTGGCGCGGTGGCTTGCTGGCCGGCAGCCTGTTCGGCCTGGAGTTTCTGTTTATTGCCGAGGGCCTGAAGCTCACCAGTGCCGCCCACATGTCGGTGTTTCTCTATACCGCGCCGATTTTTACCGCCTTGGGGGTGAATTGGCTGCTCCCCAGTGAGCGCTTGCGCCCTTTGCAATGGCTGGGGATCGTCTTGGCGTTTATCGGCATCAGCATTGCCTTTGCCGGTGGCGTTTCCTGGGACTCTCTGGATCGCCGCATGCTTTTGGGCGATGCCCTGGGGATATTGGCCGGCATGGCCTGGGGCGCGACCACGGTGGTGGTCCGGGCATCGCGGCTTTCCGAGGCGCCAGCGACCCTGACCCTGTTCTATCAATTGCTCGTGGGTTTTGTCGGTCTGCTGCTGATTGCTTTGCTCAGCGGCCAGATCACCCACGTCAGCCTGACCCCGGTGGCGGTCGCCAGTGTGCTGTTCCAGGGGCTGGTGGTGTCGTTTTTCAGCTACCTGACCTGGTTCTGGTTGTTGCGGCGCTACCTGGCGGCGAACCTGGCCGTGTTTTCCTTTATGACCCCGCTGTTCGGCGTGACTTTCGGTGTGGTGCTGTTGGGCGAGCCCTGAGTGTCAATTTCATCATCGGCGTGTTGCTGGTGCTGCTGGGCATCACCTTGGTCAGCGCCGAACAGTGGCTGCGCAGGCGTTTGCGCCGCCTGTTGTGAGGCGCCGCATCAGGGGGCTTGAAGCGATTGCCGTCGACCCCATGACGGGTCTTGTCCCATTGGCATTCATCCAGTAACAGTTCATTGCTAACTGAGTGGAGCAATGGCGAAAACTTAGGGCTATTATCTGACTTACGCGGCTCCAGAATCTCCGCTCGGCACGACCCTTAAGGGGGGCACTATGAAAGACAAACTTCAAACCTGGCTGCACGACCTTGGCGTCGCATTGGGCCTGATCGAGCCACCGTTGCAACCGGTGCCGATCCCTACCGACGAAGAACTGCGCCGGCGCCAGCAACGCCGTCGTTAAGCGCTGACGCGAGAGCTGGGCCAGGCCCGGCTCTCCATGTCTCTGGCCTTTGTGGGTGTCGATGCACCCGCGAATTGTCGCAACCCTCGAATCCTATTCTTGCCCGGCTCAATGCCGGGCAATCTGTTGCAGGAACCGACTCAAGTCATTGGCGCTGCTGGCCGTCTTGAGCAGTTGGTCTTCTTCATGGGTAAAGGCCGTCAGGCCGAACTGGTCTTCCAGATGAAAGATCAGGTCCTCGATATCCTGCTTATCCAAACCCAACGCTTGCAGGCTGACATCGTCGGCAAAGTCGTGGTTGCCGTCGAGTTGGCGGCTGATGAAGTCGTGCACGACCTGGCGCACTTCGGCTCGTTTCATGGGCACGCCTCCTGAG
>NZ_JALQCW010000105.1 GCF_023241715.1 Pseudomonas morbosilactucae | reverse complement strand
GTGTTGGCCTGGCGTTGCCGATCAGCACGTTGTTCAGGGCGTTGCCGGTGCCGTTGAGGTGGTCGCTGCCGGTTGAGTGTGAGGTTTCCAGGTTGGCGCCCAGGGTCCAGGTGATCGAAGACTCGACGGTGTCGGTGCCTTCGCCTGCGTTCTCGATGATCTGGTCCTGGAGGTTGTTCACCACGTAGGTGTCGTTGCCCAGGCCGCCGCTGAGGACATCGGCACCCAGACCGCCGTCGAGGCGGTCATCGCCGGTGCCGCCCTTGAGAATATCGTTGGCATCGCCGCCCACCAGGGTGTCATTGCCAGCGCCGCCTTCCAGGACGATCGGGTTGCTGCCGGTCCAGATCAGGGTGTTATCGCCGTCATCGCCGGTGAGGACGGTGGAGTGGCCAGTCGAGTCGAAACGCTGGCTGTGAATGTCGCCAGACACATTGTTGCCGTTAACGTCGCGCTCCCCGGACAGGTCTTCCCAGGTGACCACGAAGCCGCCGTCCGCGGTGGCGTTGACCACCGGGAACATGTCGTTCTCCGAGGTGTTGATCAGCAACTGGCCGCCGACCTTGGCGCCGTTCTTGTCGAAAATCTGCGCATACAGGTGCGCGTCGGCAGAGCGTGAGGCTTCGTCCGACGTGGCCCAACTGATGACATAGCCGCCGTCCTTGAGGGCGGTGATGGCGGGCTCACCCTGGATTTCCTTGGTGGCGGTGTTGACCAGGGTCTCGCCACCCAGCTTCGCGCCTTTGTCGCTGTAGCGCTGCATGTAGACGTTGCCGCTGACCGGCTCGTCGTTCTTGAAGGTCAGGCTGACCCAGGTCACCACCAGGCTGCCGTCGCCCAGGGTGGTGATTTTGGCGCCGGACTGCTCGCCTGCGGTGGTGGTGTTGACCAGGGTATTGGCGCCGATGGCCTTGCCGGCGGCGTCGTAGCGCTGCAGGTAGACATCGACGTTGCCCGAGGAGCCGGTTTCACGTTCCCAGGCAATGGCAAAACCGGTGCCCAGGTTGGTGATGCTCGGTTCGCCCGCGAAGACCTTGCCGTCCTGGGTCTTGGTGTCGACCTGGACCATGTCGGTGATGGCAAGGTGGGTGGTGCCATCGAAAATCTGCACGAAGGTTTCGGAGGCGAAGAACGGCGAGCTGCTGCCCTGGGCGCCATTCATCTCTTCGGACCAGGTCACGGCGTAGTTGCCGTTGGCCAGGACGGTGATTGCCATGTCTTCGAATCGGACATTGGAGTTGTCACTGTCTTGTGGCGAGAAGCTGATCAGTTCGCCGGTGGCTGTACCTGTTGTGTCGTAGCCCTGGATCTGCAGCAGGTTGCCGTCGGTGATCCAGCCGATCAGGTAAGCCCCGTCCTTGCCGGCAGTAATGACCGGGTTGGTGCCGGTGTTGCTGTTCAGCAGTTGGTCGTCAAGCAGGGTGTGGCTGGCATCAAATTGCTGCACGTGGAATTCCCCTGCCTGTTCCCAGACCACCACGTAGTTGCCATTGCTCAGTTGCGTGGAGTTGGGCTCCATGGACACCACGGCACCGGCTTCGTTGTCGAAGCGGTTGTCGTTGATGCTGATGGTTTCGTTGCCCGTGAACTGGACCTTCTCGATGCTCTGCAGGGTGGTGTCCTGGTTGCCCTGGACCACGATGTTGCCAGCGCTGTCCTGAGTGAAGCGATGCTCTGCGCTCGACCCCAGCAAGCCTGCGGTGTCGTTACCCGCGCCACCGTCGAGGGTGACGTCGTCGGTACCGCTCCAGTTCAGGGTGTTGTCGTGGGCGTCACCGGTGATGGTGGTGGTCGTGGAACCCACCAGCAGGCCCGCATTGGTGACCTTCTGGACGTTGATGTCCACTTCGTTCGGAGTGCTGTTGCTGCTGCTTTCCCAGCTCACCACCACAGTGCCGCCGTCACGCACAGTGACCACCGGCGCGTCGCGCAGGAAGTTGCCCGTCTCGGCAGTGCCCACCAGAATCGGCGAACCGTCTTTTTCAACGCCGTTGGCATCGAAGCGCTGAATGTAAACGTTGCCGCCGCCGTTTGGATTGAACTCGTTCCAGGCCAGGACGTAGCCGCCCTCGTTAGGCAGCTCGGCGATGGTCGCGCCATTGATTGACTGGCCGCTGCTGATTTCCACCGGGTCGCCGATGGCCACGAATGTGTTGTCGTACAGCTGGGTGACGATCACTCGGTCCTGGGTGCCAGTGCCTTCAGTCACGTGGCTGACCACGAACTGGCCATTGACCTCGACCACGCCGAAGTAGGAGGCATAACCATTGCTGCTGGTCAGGGTCTCAAGGACGGTCGGGGCGCCGGCGATCAGCTTGCCGTTGGCGTCCAGCTGGCTGAGGAGGAAGTTCGAGGTGTAGCTGATCTCTTGGGTGTTCGGGTTGATGTTGACCTTTTGCACGGTGTAGGTCAGCCAGAACTTGCCGTCGGCACCCTTGAGAATGGTCGAGTCGTCAGCTTCGCCCAGGGCGCTGTCACGGGTGACCAGGGTTTGCACGGCGCCAGGCTTGCCGTTGGTGTAGACCACCGACTTGATGTCGGTCAGTTCCAGCAGGGGGTTGTTCGATACGTCGTCGTGGGTTTCGCCCCAGGTGACGATGTACTTGGTGTCACTGAGGACGGTGACCTTGGCGTCTTCCAGATCGAATGTGGCGGAGCTGGCGACTTTGACCACGCTGCCACTGGTGCTGCCGTCGGCACCGAACAGCTGGGTGTAGACCGTGGAGACGTCGTTGTCGTTTTCCGAGGTCCAGGCCAGGACGAACTGGCCATTTTTCAGGGCGGTGACCGAAGGGTCATCCACATCCGGGGTAGGGATGTTGGTGCGCTGGATCATCTCGCCGCTGGCGGAGTAGCGCTTGACCACGATGCCTTCGAAACTGTCGCTGTCTACGGACCAGGTCAGTACATAACCGCCGTCGTCGAGCGCGGTGACATAGGGGTCTTCGACGCTGCCGGAGGCGTGGACGGTGTCGACCTCACGGCTGGCAGTGATCTCACTCTCACCGAGGGTCAGGACCAGGTCACCGCTGAGGCCTTCCGAACTGGCGACGACGACGTCGTTCTTGCTGACTTCAATGTTTTCGCCAGAGTCACTGAAGCTGTAGTCCGATTCCGGTCCGTCAAAGGTGGTTTGCATGACCATGGTCCTGTTCCTTGTCTTGGGTAATGAGGCGCGGCGGATCAGCCGGCTTGAATATCAATGAGGCGCGCAGATACGGCCGCGACGGGTATCCGGGCGGCGACTTATCTGATGATCCTTATCAAAAATTTCAATCTTGTAACAAAGCGTACAAATAATGGCAATGCGCCATTTGGCTGGCTTTGAAATATATATTTATCGGGTTGTCGGCCGTCATAGCCGGAGTGTTAATCGGTGTGTGGCCGTTCGTCCGGCCAGTCGCACGCGGCCGGGCAGGAGGGATCTCAGATGACAGGCCCGCCGTCTTGCGGGCGCCGACCAGGAGGCATCGATGAACAGTAAGACACCGAACAGCCAGACACCGAGCGGGCCGAGCTCATCCGAGCATGCATCCGGTCAGGATGAGTTGGGGTTCGATCCGGACTCTCCGGACCTGGCCGACCCCCAGGTGGACCCCATTGGCCCGGCCAAGGCACCGCTCGACCCTGACCCTCAACCGGGCAAGACAGAACGGTCGAAGGCCTACGATCCCTTGGCCAATCTGCGTCGTTAGTCGCGCAGGGCTGGCCGGTGGCAGGAGAACAATCCGGACGCTGGAGGGCTAATCGACAATCACCCGCTCATTCAGGCCATCGCCCAGGCAGATCGACAACTGCTGCCCGGCCTTGTTAAAGGCGCACGTCGGCAGAGGCGGTTGCAGCAGTTTCAGCGTCATGAATAGGGCACAGCCGGCGATGCAGGCCGCCACCAGGGTCCTGAGGGCCAGCATCAGGCCGGGCACCGGCTTGACCCGGGGCATGGCCCGGCGCCGACGCCAAAGCACCCAGCTGCCGTAGAACAGCGCCGCGCCGATCATCAGCATCAAGTCGATTTCCCGTGGGGTCGGGCTATAGAGCAGGTTGCCGTCGAAGTCGTCCGGGTAGAACAGCCGCCAGCCGGCGCTGATGCCCAGCAGCAGCGCTCCGCTGACCAGGCTGCCGAGGGTGGCCCCAGGCAGGCGCAACAGCAGGCACAGCATCAGGCTCGTAAAGACGATGGCCCACCCCATCAATTGCGCCGCGGCGGCCATGCCACCGCCGAACAGGGTGCCGCCGACGTCAATGGGTTTGATCAGGTCCCAGTTGATGTAGCCCAGGCCCAGCACCAGGGCGCAGATTGCCAGTGCGCTGGCGCAGTAATAGAACCCTAACCAGAGGGAGAAGTAGCGAGGCATGGGGATACTCATGTGCTAAAGAAAAAGGCTCGCCGGGCTGCGGCGTCGGAGCGGTTTTGGCCTGCTCCCGACGCTCGTGCAACGGGCTGGAAAAGTGCCGGCCGGGGCGCGCTTCAATCGACGATTACAGGTTCTTCCGAGTCATGCCCGATGCACACACTCAACTGCTGGCCGGCCTTGTTGAAGGCACAGGTGGGCAGGGTCAGTTCCTTGTAGATCGTCCAGGGCACCAGGGTGAAAAGGCTCACCAAGAGGCCTGCGACCAGGGTCCGGAGCAGCAGCAAGAAGCCGGCCTTGGGCGGCGCCACGGGCTTTTTCAGCCGGCGTCGGCGCAGGTATTCGCCGCTGAGCAGGAAGGCGGCACCGACCAGCATCGCCACGCCGATCTCATGTTGTTGCGGGCTGAACATCAGGTGGCCGTCGGCATCGTCCGGGTAGAACAGCAGCCAACCGGCACCCATGACCAGGGGCATGATGCCGGCGCCGATCCAGGCCAGGGTCGATCCCGGGAGGCGAAACACCAGGGTCAAGGCCAGGGCGACAGTGGCCACGGCCCAGCCCGAGAGGTACATCTGGGTGCCCATGGCGCCGCCGAACAGGGTGCCGCTGACTTCCGAGGGGGTGATCAGGCACCAGTCGAAAAAGCCCAGCAGCAGCAACGGAATCGCACAAGCGATCCAGCTCAGGGCGGTGAACATCCATAACCACAGGGTCAACGGGCGAGGCATTGTCGTTCTCATCAAAGGGCGAGGGGGAATCACGCCCCGAGGCGGCTCGGAGCGTTGAACCGCGTGCGCTGCTACAGCAGGCTCAGGCCGCTGAGGTACAGCACCAGGGCGCAGCTGATGCCGATCAACGGCACCCTGAACCAGTAGCGGCGGGCGAGCAGCAGCAGGCTGGCCAGGAACAGCGCGCCGAGCCCAAGCAGAAAGCTTGAGTGTTGCAGCAGCAGTGGCTGGGACAGCGCCAGGTAGCCGTAGATCAGGCCGAACAGCATGGCCCCCAGGCTGTGGCTGGCGTTGAAGCCGACCCAAGCTCGCCACATGCTGGTCTGGCCAGTGATGCGCGGCGAGACCACTTTCATCTGCTCGCCCAGGGCGGCGTCGCGGGGCTGGAAGCGTGTGCCGAAGAAGGTGAAAAACAGGTGCAGGAGCCCCAGTGCGAGCACGATGGCGGCACTGAGGGCGATCAGAAGTTGGGCTGACACAGGAAGTCCTTTTGCTGGTTCGGGCGGCAGTATGCAACGGCTCCTTGTCCGTTGCACACGCTTGTTGCGCGTCAGGCCAATAGCCACTCAGCTGGCGCTGTGGTCATCGCCGGGTTCGCCCCCCGTATGCACCCCGTGATCATCACCGGGTTCACCCTGGGCATGCTCGCCATGGTCGTCCCCCGGCTCGCCCTGGGCATGCACGCCGTGGTCATCGCCCGCTTCACCCTGGTGACCGGAGGCGTGTCCCGAATGGCCTTCGCCGTGACCATTGCCGCTGTGCCCGCTGCCACTGCCGCCGTGGCCGCCACCTCCATTGCCGCCTCCACCGTGTCCGCCGCCGCTACCCCCTCCGCCATGGCCGCCACCTCCGCCATCCTTGGCGTAGGCACTGGACAGACCGGACAGGTTGTCGGGCAAGACAGCCATCGAGGCTGTGAGCACCACGCCCACAGCCAGGGCCAACATGGTTTTTGCGATCAGCATGGGAACCTCCAACGCTTGCTTGCAGGAATCGCGTCGCTGTGGTCGACCGGGGCCGGCGTGCAGCAGCGCGAAGTGGGGGCTGGCGCGAGCACCGGCCCTTCAATGAATACTGGAGGCCAGCTCGAAGATCGGGATGTACATGAGGATCACGATCACCCCGATCAGCAGGCCGATAAAGGTCATGAGCAGCGGTTCGAACAGGCGCACGAACCATTCGATCCAACGGCTGATTTCCTCGTCGTAGAAATCGGCGCTGCGCTCCATCATCTGCCCCAGGTTGCCGGACTGTTCGCCGGCCCTTAGCAAGCGCAGGGACACCGGGGTCACCAACCGATTGGCCTCCAGGGCCGCCGACAGGGCGAAGCCTTCGCGGACCCGTTCCGCCGCCTGGTCCAGGCGCACCCGGGACGCCGGGCTGAGCAGCCCGCGAACCATGCCCATGGCGGTGAGAATCGGGATCCCGCCTTGCAGCAGAATCCCCAGGGAGCGGTAGAACCGCGCCAGTTCATACATGACGATGCGCTGGTGCACCGCCGGTACCTTTTCCACCACCCGCTCCAGTGCTCGGCGAAAGCGCGGCTGACGCTGCAGCAGGGCCAGGGCCGACAGCGCCAGCAGCAGGCTGATGCCGAACTCGCCCTGGTGGGCGTGGAGAAACAGCCCGCTGCTCATCAGCACCTGGGACAGCCACGGCAGGTTGGAGCCCAGACCCTCGAACACCAGGCTGAAGCGCGGTACCACATAGCCCATCAGGAACAGCACCACGCCGCCGCCCACCACCAGTAGCAACAGCGGATAAATCGACGCGCTGACGATTTTTTGCCGCACTTCGTCCATGCGCTGTCGATAGCTCACATAGCGCCCCAGTGCTTCGCCCACGGCGCCGGTTTTTTCGCTGGACTGCACCAGGGCCACGTACAACGGCGGGAACACCGCCGACAGCTGTCCCAGGGCCTGGGAAAACGACTTGCCCTCGTATAGCAGGCGCACCAACTGGGTCAGGGTCTTGCGGGCCTGGGGCGCGGTTTCCTTTTCCGCCAGGCTTTCCAGGGCGTCGATCAAGGGCAGGCCGGCATTGAGCAGGGTGGTCAGTTCCTGGCTGAACAGCACCAGGGCGAAGCGTTCCCGGGCCTGCCAGCGCAGCGCCCGCCAGTGGCGTTCGGCGCGCAGGCTGAGGACGCGCAGCCCCTGTTCCTCGGCAATATGCCGGGCTTCGGCCTGGCCCGGTGCTTCCACCGTCAGGGCCACCACGCCGGCCTTGCCCACCGCCTTGAGATAAAAGCGCATGGCCAGCCCTCACTGCCAACTGGTGACTTCGGCGTTCTCGCCTTCGCCGCCGGGCTGGCGTCCTTGCCCAGGGACAGCAGGTCGTATTCGGCGTTTTCCCCGGGGTAGCGGTAGGCGTAGTTACGTCCCCAGGGGTCCTGGGGCAGCTTCTTCTGCAAGTAGGGGCCGGTCCAGCGCGGCTCGTCGCTGGGGGCGGTGACCAAGGCCTGCAAGCCCTGCTCGGTGGACGGGTAATGGCCGACCTCCAGGCGATACAGGTCCAGGGCCTTGGCCAGCCCTTCGATCTGCGCCTTGGCCACCTTGGCCTCGGAGCGGCCCAACTGGGCGAAGTACTTGGGGGCGACGATGCCGGCCAACAGGCCCAGCACCACCAGCACCACCAGCAGTTCCAGCAGGGTGAAGCCGCCTTGGGCGCGGCGGGCAGGTAAGCGACGGCAGTTCATGGTGACCTCACAGGGTGGGCAGTGGTCGACAAGAGGCCTGATGCAATTGCCGTGCTCAGACCTGGGGAAGGGCTGCAAGCCCCGTGCTGCGTGGTCTGTGGCACACGGCACAGTGCTTGCGTATGCCTGTGCCCATACCGGCCAGTGGGGCATAACCCCCACATTTCGGGGCCGGCAAGGGGAGGCATCGAACATGCGAACCATCACCGTGGCCCTGTGTGGCTGGCTGGCCCTGGCGGCTGCCGCCCAGGCCGATGTGTACATATCCTTGAACCCGGACGGCACCTACGTGCTGTCCAACGTCTACCGCCCGGGCCGCCACTACGAACGGGTGATCCAGGAGTCGGCGGTGGCCGTTACCAGCCCCGTCGAGCGCCCGCAAATGATCGCCCAGCGGCCGTACGCCGAACTGGTGTCGGCCGCCGCTGCGGCCAACCAACTGCCCGAGGCGCTGCTGCATGCGGTGATCCAGACCGAGTCCGCCTATAACTCCAGCGCCCGCTCGGCCAAGGGCGCCGTGGGGCTGATGCAGTTGATGCCCGAAACCGCCCGCGAGCTGGGGGTCAGCGATGCCTACGACCCGCAAGCCAACATCCAGGGCGGCGCGCGTTACTTGAAGCGCCTGATGACCCTGTTCGACAACGACATCAGCCTCGCCGTGGCCGCCTACAACGCCGGCCCTGAAGCGGTACTCAGCCGTGGCCGGGTGATCCCGCCGTTTGCCGAAACCCAGCGCTACGTGCCCAGCGTGCTGCGCCAGTATCGACGCCTTCAGGGCCTGGCGGCCGATGCGCCGCTGTGAGTGGGGGGATTCCCCAATGTTGGGGACGATAAACCACGCCCTGTCGATGAAACCGAATGGGTAGAGGCGCTGACGATTTTACCAGCGCCATTCCCCAAGGCCCGAAAAGTGGGGAAGGGTGGGGGATAGACCCCGAGGTTGAGTTGAAAGTAATTATAAGCTTTTGAATTTGAACACTATTTTTTCTGGCGCGAGTATTGCTTCAGCGGTTTTATCGAGAACCGCTCCCAAGCGCACCACTGCGAGGTCCGCCATGATGCCCGGTCAACTGCACACCCCATCGCTGATGAAACTGTTGCTGCTTGGCTGTGCCTTGCTCGGCCTGGAGTCCGAAGCCGAGGCGGCGTTGCGTTGCGAGCGCAACCTGGTGGCCAATGTGGTGGCGTTCGACCAGCCGATGATGTTCAACCGCCTGGGGGCGCAGAACGCCAACGGCATGATGTACGCCCTGCGCCGCGATGTGGTGGATGACCACAACATCTCCCTGGCCCAGGGCGGCGCGGCGGTGCCGGGCAAGGTGTCGTTGCGTGCCGACAAGCGCCCGCGGCCCATCGTGCTGCGGGTGGCGGCCGGTGATTGCCTGACCGTGAACCTGCACAACCTGCTGGACTACCAGGCCAACCCGAACAAGCACGGGGTTGCCGAGGAGGGTGAAGAGGGCGGGCAGGGCCAGGTCGAAGTGGTGGACGATCAGGTCAGCGATCGTCATGTGGGCTTCCAGGTCAACGGCCTGCAGGCGGTCAACAGCATCGACGACATCTCCTCCTTTACCGGGCGCAACGCCAACAGCCTGGTGGCTCCGGGTGCGACTCGCAGCTACACCCTGTTCGCCGAGCGCGAAGGGGCCTTTGCCGTGGGCAGCCGTGGCGCGACCTTTGGTGGCGAGGGCGCGGCGGGCAACGTTGCCAATGGCCTGTTCGGCCAAGTGGTGGTGGTGCCCAAGGGCGGGCGCACATACCGCAATACCCTGGCCGAAGAAGAGATGCGCCTGGCCAGCACCGGCCGTACCCCGGCCGGCCAACCCATCGTCGACTACCAGGCGCGCTACCCGCAGCGCCAGCCGTGGGTGCGTGAAGGCCGCGCCGGCACGCCGATCCTGAGCATGGTCGATGGCAACGAAATCATCTCCAGCGAAGTGGACGCGATTGTCCTGGGCAGCAACCCCGACGGCAGTTTCCCGGCCTCGACCTATCCCCTGGAAAGCGTCGGCAAGCGCAACCCAGCGTTGCCCAATCGCCTGGAGCCCTTCCGTGACTTTGCCTCGGTGTTCACCGATGAAACCGCGGTCACCCAGGCCTTCCCCGGTTACTGGGCCGACCCGGTGATGGGCCACGTGCTGGAGCCGACCCGCGATTCGTTCATGATCAACTACGGCTCCGGCGGCATGGGCGCTGAAGTGATCGCCAACCGCCTGGGCGTGGGGCCGATGCATGACTGCCTGTCGTGCGCCTACGAAGAGTTTTTCCTCAGTTCCCACGTGGTCGGCGACGTGGCGATGCTGGTGGACGTGCCCGCCAACGTTGGCCTGGAAGGCATCCGCCCGGGTGAGGTGCCCGACGCCGATCAGGTCGGGGTCAAGGCCAGCATGGCGCTGTACCCCTCGGAACCGGCCAACGTCAACCACAGCTACATCGGTGACTTCGTCAAATTCCGCAACACCCACAACGGCCACGAGCAGCACATCTTTCACCTGCACGGGCACCAGTGGTTGTTCAACCCCAACGACGACAACTCCGACTACATCGATGCCCAGGGCATCGGCCCGGGCGCCGGCTACACCTATGAAATCGCCAACGGCGGCTCAGGCAATCGCAACCGGGTGGCGGGCGATGCCATCTACCACTGCCATTTCTATCCGCATTTCGCCCAAGGCATGTGGAGCATGTGGCGGGTTCACGACGTGTTCGAAGAAGGCACCCGCCTGGAAGTGTCCCAGCAGGGCGCCGACGGTTATCACAGCGAGCCTTATGCCCTGCGCAGCGGCAAGCCCGCTGCCGGTGCCCGGGCCTTGCCCGATGGCGAGATCGTCGCCGGTACGCCGATCCCTGCTGTGGTGCCGTTGCCGGGCAAAGCCATGCCGCCGATGCCGGGCAAAGTCGCGGTGATTCCGAAGATCGGTGAAGTGCTGGCTGCGGCCGATGACGATGAAGACGGTGAGGATGACCACGGCGGCCATCCTGCCAGCGGCCCGCAAGCCATCGGCTCGCTGGCCCTGGTGGACCGCAGCGAAGCCAACCGCAATGCTGACGGCAGCCTGAAAAACCCCGGTTATCCGTTCTGGATTGGCGGCATGGAAAGCAGCGTCGGCCAGCGGCCGCCGAGCCCGCCCCTGGACATGCTCGACAGCGCCAAGGCCCAGGCCCTGCGTGCCAGCGGCAAGGCGCTGTGGGCCAACCTCGACCCCAACCAGTCCGGCGGTTGGGACGGCGGCTTGCCGCGCCATACCCTGGACGGCGTTGCCGCCGGTGGTGAGGCGCAGACCATCACCACCTCCCTGGATTTCTCCAAGTTGGTGACCCGCGCCAAGCCGGTGTACCTGCCGGAAGAGGGCACCGAGGTCGAACAGTCGGCCATGGCCTTCCACGCCAAGAAAGACCACCCCAGCTATGCCGTGCTGCCGGGCAACCAAGTGGTGGCGCGCAACTTCCGCACCAACGGCGCCTTGCCCATGGCCGGCGCGCCGTACTACGAGCCCTGCATGGACGACCGGCAGAAACGCCTGACCAGCAGCGCCGGCAACGGTGAGTACAACAGTGGCGAGCGCCTGGACGGCATGAGCTTTACCGGGGCCTCGACCTTTACTGCCGACCGCCCACGGATCTACAAGGCAGCCAATATCCAGTTCGACGCGGTGTACAACAAGGTTGGCTACCACTTCCCGCAAGCGCGGATCCTCGCCCTCTGGGAAGACGCCTGGCCGGTGATCACCAAGCAGAAGCCGCCAGAGCCACTGGTGATGCGCATCAACACCTTCGACTGCGTGATGTACCAGCAAACCAACCTGGTGCCGGCGGTGTATGAGATGGACGACTATCAGGTGCGCACCCCCACCGATGTCATCGGCCAGCACATCCACCTGCCCAAGTGGGACCTGACCGCTGCCGACGGTTCTTCCAACGGCTGGAACTACGAAGACGGCGTGCTTTCCCCCGGTGCCGTGGTCGAGCGCATCCACGCCATCCGCGAGTTCAACGGCTGCGCCGCCAGCGACCCGCGCGACGGCAGCGCCGCGTGCCCGAAAGCCAAGGCCCACCCGTTCTTTGGCCGGTATGGCCGGGCCGACTGGCTGGGTGCGCGGACCGCCATGCAACGCTGGTTCGCCGACCCGCTGGTCAACAGCAAGGGCATCGACCGCGGCCTGGGCACCATCTTCACCCACGACCACCTGGGCCCATCCACCCACCAGCAGATCGGCCTCTATGCCACGGTGCTGGCCGAACCCGCTGGTTCGACCTGGTTCCACGGTGAAACCGGCGAGCCGCTGTACAGCGGTGCGCGCCAGGACGGCGGGCCGACCTCTTGGCAGGCGGTGATCTCCACCGGCGACCTCGACGGCGACGGCCGCAACGACAGCTTCCGTGAGTTCTTCCTCGAATACAGCGACTTCCAGCACGCCTATGAAGCCGGGGTGTATGTCGGCGCAGGCCCCGATGGCGTGCCCAACCCGAGCAGTTTCCCGGCCACCAGCGACAGCTTCCGCTACGCCATCAACCCACCGGTGCGCAAGGAGGGGGCCAACCTGCTGGATGCAGTGATCGAGGCCCGTGGCGGCCTGCTGCCGGGCTGCCCGAGCCGGCCGTGCCCGCAAGCGATCTCGGTGGATGACCCGGGCATGTTCGTGGTCAATTACCGCAACGAACCGTTGGCGCTGCGGGTCTATGATCCCAACAAAGTGGCGCCGGACGGCAAGCGCGGAATGCAGGCCGACGGTCTCGGCGGCGACCTGGCCTATGCCATGCAAAGCCGCACCGACCGGGCCATCGCAGCCATGAACCTGGCTCCCGACCGGGTGACCTCGGCCATCGGGCCAACCGGCGGCACCACCCTGTTTCCGCCCCACATCAACCGTGGCGGCGCCGAGCCGGGCGACCCATTCACACCCATGCTGCGCACCTACACCGGTGACAACGTGCGCCTGCGGGTGCATGCCGGCGGCCATGAAGAAGAGCACAACGTGACCTTGCACGGGGTCAAGTGGCTGCAAAGCGGCTCGGGCTTCGGCAACAGCTCCAACTCCGGCTGGCGCGCCTCGCAGATGATCGGGATCTCCGAGCAACTGGGCTTTATCGCCCCGGTGTCGATGCTCTCCAGCAGCGCCGCCACCACGGGCGATTACCTGTACTCCATGGACGCTTCCCTGGAGGGCTACTGGAGCGGGCTGTGGGGCGTGATGCGCAACTACACCGCGCAACGCAGCGACCTGTTCGCCTTGCCCAACAACCCCAAGCCCGCCGGAGCGCGTAACACCGTGGCCTTCGACGCACCTGCCCGCGGATCGGCGCCAACCCCAACGGCATCGGCACCCGGCCGACCCCGCAACGCAACTATGACGTGGTGGCGGCCCTGGCCAATGACATTCTCGGCAACCCGTTGAACCTGAGCATCGGCGACCCGGCCGGCCTGGCCGAGCATGTCGGCGCCCGCTCAAGGCCAACGGCGGGACCCTGGTGTTCAACTCGCGGGCCACGCAGATCCCGCAAGTCACGGTCACCGACCCGGAAGACGGCGAGACTTTCACCATTGGTGGGCAAAGCGGGCCGCTGCATGACCCGACGGCGATTCTCTACGTGCGCAAGGCCGACCTCGACCCGGTCAGCGGCAAGCTCAAACCCGGCGTGCCGGTAGAGCCCCTGGTGCTGCGTGCGGCGGCCGGCGACTGCATCAACATCACCCTGGAAAACCGCCTGCCGCTGGTCATGCCCGACCTGGCCAGCACCGCGGTGATGCAAGGCATGGTCAAGCGCGACCGCAACCACGACGAAGGCCCGACCACCTTCAGCAACAACCTGATGCGGCCGTCGAGCCACGTAGGCTTGCACGCCCAGTTGCTGGCCTATGACATCACCAAGTCCGATGGGGTCAACGTCGGCAGCAACCCGATCCAGACCGTGCCACCGCGCAACGGCAGCAGCGGCGCCTACCCGAGCCGGGTCTACCAGTACTACGCCGGGCACCTGGAACGTGAGGGCAAACCGATCTCGCAACTGGGCCGCAGCGTGGACAACATCAACGCCACCGCTGTGGAGTTCGGCGGCCTCAACTTCACCCCGGCGGACGTGATCAAGCAGCCGCAGAAAGGCCTGGGCGCGGCCATGAGTGTGCTGCCGGTGGGGGCCACCTGGACCGAGGACGCCCGCAGTCGCACCTCGGCCACCGTGACCGCACCGGGCCAGGCGGTGTACCGCGATTTCGCCCTGGTCTGGCAGAAAGCCTTGAACCTGCGCTGGGCCAACGGTCGGCCGGTGGAAGGCATTGCCGCGGAAGGCAACGGCGTGCCCACCGACCCGCAGGACAACTCCGGCATGGCCATCAACTACAAGAGCGAGCCGCTGTGGTTCCGCTTCGGCCTGGCGCCCAATGCCCCCTTCGGCCATGCCGACGGCAACGGTCACGCCGATGTGCCGAACGCCCACATGGCCTACAGCAATGCCCTGGTGGGGGGCGATCCGCAGACGCCGGTGCTCTGGGTCAAGCCCGGGCAGGCGTTCCGCACCCACATCCTGATGCCCACCGGCGGCAGTCGTGGTTCGACCTTCCAACTGGATGGGCACGTGTGGTCCCTCAACCCCTTCCAGTCGGAGAAGAGCGACACCGGCGGCTACCCCATGGGCACCCCTGGCGTGGGCTCGGTGCGCTTCGGCCTGAACCCGATGTCGATGTACATCGGTGCCCACGAGAGCCTGTTGCCGGCGGCGCATTTCAGCTTTATGCACCCCAGCGCCGGGGGCAGCAACGCAATTCCGGGGGACTACCTGTTCCGTGATTACGCCGCCTACGGAAACCTCTCCGGGCTCTGGGGGCTGTTGCGGGTGACCAACGAGCCGGAACCGGCGCCAGCGCCTTGAGGCCGGCCATGGAAAAGGGGAGATGCTTTGTGAACAGCACACTCAGAACCGCGAGTTACGCCATTCCCCTGGGGGTGCTGCTGGCCTGGCTGGTGGCGTGGGCAGTGGGGCCGGCCGAGGCTGCCGAGTCGTCGCCTGCCGCCGGCGTGCAGCGCCTGGAGCGCGAAGGGCTGGTGGTGGAGTTCGAGGCGCGGCCGCTGCCCGGCAACGCGACGCTGAGTGAAGGCAGCTTCGCCGACCTGCGTTTTCGCATTACCGACCGCGCCTCGGGCCAGCCCCTGGCCGGGGTCGCCCCCGGGGCCTGGCTGGACCCGGCGCAACCGGCCGCTGACCAGCAGCAGGGGCGCGAGCACAGTTGCAAGTCGCGGGTCGGGCTGTTTCTCAAGAGCAGCATCGGTGCCCGGCCGCTGCTGGACCTCAACAGCTACTTCCTGCTGGTGATGAACCGCGATGCCAGCGTCTCGGTGATCGACCCCTCGGTGTCGGTGGGCGGGGTCACCAGCACGATGGCGCGCATCGACCTCAAGCAGCCGCCCATGGATTGGGTCAGCACTCGGGACAACAAGCGGGTGTTCGTTTCCATGCCCAGCGCTGGGGAGGTGGCGTTGATCGATGCCCAGACGTTCCGCCTGCAAGACTCGCTGCCCGCCGGCAGCCAGCCGGTGCGCGTGGCCCTGCAACCCGATGAGCGCCTGCTGTGGGTCGGCAACAACGACCCGGACCCGGCCAAGGCCGGCATCACGGTGATCGACACGGTCAGCCTGAAAGTCCTCAAGCACCTGCCCACTGGCATGGGGCACCACGAAATCGCCTTCAGCCGTGATTCGCGCTACGCCTTTGTCAGCAACCGCGACGACGGCACCTTGAGCGTGATCGATATCGCCAGCCTGACCCTGCTCAAGCAGCTCAAGACCGGCAGCCGGCCGTTGTCGGTGGCCTATTCGGCACTGTCCCAGGCGGTGTACGTGGCCGATGGCAAGGACGGCACCGTGACCGTGGTCGACGCCCAGAGCCACAGTCTGCGCAGCGTGATCCAGGCCATGCCGGGCCTGGGGCCGATGGGCTTCAGTGCCGATGGGCGCTTCGGTTTCGTGCTCAATACCCTGGAGAATCGCGCGGCGGTGATCGATGCCGCCACCGGCCGCCTGATCCATGATCTGGAGGTGGCGGCCGAGCCTTATCAAGTGGTGTTCACCCAGGCCTATGCCTACATCCGCGGGCTGTCCTCGCCCAAGGTGACCATGGTCAACCTGTCGTCCCTGGGCCAGGCGCAGGCGCCGATCATCCAGGGTTTCGAGGCCGGCCCGTCGGCGCCGCGCCTGGCCGGTGACCTGCCCTTGGCGTCGAGCCTGGCGATTTCCCGGGACGACAATTCGGTGTTCGTGGTCAACCCGGTGGACAACACCACTTACTTCTATGCCGAAGGCATGAATGCGCCCATGTCCGGTTACCCCAATCGCGGCCAGGTGGCGCGGGCGGCCCTGGTCATCGACCGCAGCCTGCGGGAGGTGGAACCCGGGGTCTACAGCTCGCGGGTCAAGCTGCCGGCGGCCGGGGCGTTCGACGTGGCGTTCCTGCTCAACCAGCCGAACATCGTGCATTGCTTCAGCGCCCAGGTGCAGGTCGACCCGCAGCAGAGCGGGCACCACGGCGCGCCCAAGGTGGCGTTCCAGGCCCAGCCGCGCACGGTGACCCAGGGCCAGCCGTACGTGCTGCGCTTTCGCATCGTCGAAGGCCGCCAGCAGCAGGTGCGCAGCGGCGTCGACGACGTGCAGGTGCGTTACTTCCTGGCGCCCTCGTCCCAGGTGCACACCGTGGCGGCCCGGGAGGTGGGGCAGGGGCTGTATGAAGCGCCCCTGAGCCTGGACCAGAGCGGTGCCTGGTACCTGCATGTCCGCGCCGCGTCCCTGGGGGCGACGTTCGATGACCAGACCTACGCCAGCGTCCGGGTTCTGCCCGCTGCGCTCCACTGAAGTGCCTTTGAGCCTGTTGCCGAGGAAGCCGTCATGAATCGATTCGTCCCGTCTTGCCTGCTGAGCGCCTGCCTGGTGGCGACCGCCAACCCGGCCTGGGCCCACTCGGCCGAAGACCACAGCCAGCATCAGGCCCCGGCCCCGCGCCTGGAGACGGCCCAGGTGCAGTTCGTCGATGTGCCGCTGCTGGATCAGAATGGGCAGACGGTGCGCCTGCACCCCGACCTGCTGGCCGACAAGATCGTGGTCATGAGTTTTATCTACACCAGCTGCACCACGGTGTGCCCGGTGGTGTCGTCGATCATGGCCAAAGTCCAGCAACAGTTGGGCGCGCGGGTGGGCAAGGAGGTGCAGTTGGTGTCCATCAGCATCGACCCGCAACGCGATGATCCCCAGCGCCTGGCCGACTACGCCCGCAGCTTCCAGAAGGGCCCGGGCTGGAGCTGGCTGACCGGTTCGAGGCCGTCGGTGGAGGCGACCCTCAAGGGCCTGGGCAGTTGGAGCCCGGACCCGGGCAACCATCCGCCGCTGATCCTCGTGGGTGATGGCAACAGCCGCCAGTGGACGCGTTACTACGGCTTTACCGACCCGGCGCTGCTGACCCATGAAGTGGAAAAACTCAGCGGCCTGCGCCGCCATGCCAAGCACACCGCCATCGCCCTGGAGCAACAACCATGAGAACCTTAGACTGCCTGGCCCTGTGCGCCGGCCTGGCGCTGTTCAGTTCCCTGGCTCCGGCCCACGAGGCCCACGAAGCAACGGCTGGGGCGACAGCGTCGGCGGCCCCCGCGGCCACCCCTGCTACCGGAACCCGCGACGCCCGCACCTGGTTCACCGACACCCCGTTGCAGGACCAGAACGGCCAGACCCGGCGCTTTTACAGCGACGCCCTGGAGAACCGGGTGGTGCTGCTCAATGTGATTTTTACCCGCTGCGAAGACGCTTGCCCGCTGATCACCCGCAAGCTGCGCGAGGTGCGCCAGGCCTTGGGTGAGCAGGCCGACCAGGTGACCTTTATCTCCCTGACCAGCGACCCCACCCGTGACACCCCGGCGGTGCTCAAGGCCTACAGCCTGAAGCAGGGCGCGGACGACCCACAATGGCTGTTTCTCACCGGTGAGCAGGCCCAGATGGACCTGGTGCTGAGCCGCATCGGCCAGATCATCCCCAGCCCCGAGCAGCATTCGACCCAGCTGATCGTCGGTGATGTGGCCAACAAACGCTGGAGCAAGATCCGTCCCGATGCCCCGGCCAGCGCCATTGCCCAGCGCCTGCAATTGCTTGCCCTGCCGCCCGTGGCCGGGCGCTGAGTCCGGGTCATGAACGGCTTTTGGGGGCTGTGCCTGGTGCTGCTGTGCGGGCTCAGTGTGGGCGCGCGCAGCGAGCCGCTGAGCCCGAGTGAAAGTGCCGGCAAGCGCCTGTACCGCGAGGGCCTGTCTGCCAGCGGCGAAGTGCTGATGGCCCGGGTCGGCGCGGCGGATATCCTCCTGCCCGCCAGCGCCATGCCCTGCGCCAATTGCCACGGTGCCGATGGCCTCGGCCGCAGCGAAGGCGGGGTGCGACCGCCGGACATCACTTGGCCGCGCCTTAGCGGTCCCTATGGTCAGCGCCAGATCAACGGCCGCGATTACCCGGCCTACAGCGACGCCGCCCTGGCCCGGGCGGTGCAGGAAGGGCGTGACCCGGCGAACAATCGGCTGGACCCGGCGATGCCGCGTTTTGTGTTGTCCATGGCCGACCAGCGCAACCTCGGGGATTACCTCAAGCGTCTGGCCGACGAGCGCGACCCGGGGCTTGAACCCGAGCGGCTGCTGCTCGGCAGTTTGCTGCCCGGCAGCGGTCCACTGGCCGAGGAGGGCGCGACCTTGGCGGCGCTGCTCAGGGGCAGCCTGGAGCGGATCAACCAGGCCGGGGGCATTCATGGCCGGCAGTTGCAGTTGGTGGTGCTCGACCCCGGGCCAGACCGAGCCAGTGCGCGCCAGGCCCTGGCCCAGTTGATCGAGCGGGAGCAGGTGTTCGCCTTGCTGGCACCCCTGGCGCCGGCGCTGGACGGCGACTGGTCGACCTTGCTGGAGCAGGCAGGCGTGCCGTTGATCGGCTCGCCGTCATGGCTGGGTGTGAGCCCCCACAGCCGGCAGATTTTCGAGCCGTTGTCCGGGCTTTATGAGCAGATGCGGGTCCTGGCCGACTATGCCAGCGAAGGCTTGCAGGCCCGGCCGGGGCCGACCCTGGTCAGTTATCCGCTTGGCAGCGACCAGGGCCCCTTGGCCCAACGCTTGAGCGAGTACCTGCAAGGCCAGGGCTGGCAGCAGGTGCGCCTGCAAGTGTTCGATGGGCAGCAGCCGGCGCTGCTCCAGGACCAGGCCGCCGGCCTGCGCTCGGTGTTTTACCTGGGGGATGGCGAGGGCTTTGGGCGCCTGGCCAAGGTGCTCCACCAGGCCGCTGGCGAGCCCTGGCTGTTCGCCGCTTCAAGCCAGGTGGCGGGGGATATTTTCCAACTGCCCAGCGGTTTTTCCCGGCGCCTGTTCCTGGCCTATCCCTTTGTGCCCAGCGACTGGACCGCGGCCGGACGCTTGGCCCTGACTCAACTGCGGCGCAGCCAGGGCCTGGACGGTCGCCACGCGGTGCTGCAAGTCAGCGCCTACAGCGCCGTGCTGCTGTTCAGCGAAGCCATGAAGCAGGCCGGGCGTGACGCCAGCCGGGAAAAGCTGATCCGCGCCCTGGAAGGGTTGCATGACGTCGACACTGGGCTGACCCCGCGCCTGAGCTTCGGCCCCGGGCAGCGCCAGGGCCTGAAGGGCGCCCATATCGTCACCGTGGACTTGCCCGAACTGCGGTTTTACCCGGTGGCGACCTACAAACAACTGGAAGCGGCACCCTGACGCGGAGGCCCGATCATGACACTGCACTGCCTGCTGAGCATGTTGCTACTGGGGGTGGGCCTGGCCCAGGCCGAGGTTCGCCGCGACGAGGGGCCGGCCGCCGCCCGGGTCAATGGCCAGGTGATTTCCGAATTTCGCCTGGAGCGCTATTTCGCTGAGTACCTTCAGGCCCAGGGCCGGGCCCTGGGCAGCATTCGCAACCCCAAGGCCTATCGTCAGCTGCGCCAGGCGGCCCTCGGCGAACTGATCGACAAGGAGCTGCTGTGGCAAGAGGCCGGCAAGCGCGGGGTGCAGATCGACGACCGGACGCTGCAAGGCCGGATCGATGAGGTGCGTCAGGCCTTCGGCAGCCAGGAGACCTTCGCTCGGCGCCTGGAGGAGGCCGGCTTCGACGAGCCGGGGTTCGCTGAATACACCCGCCGCGAGATGGCCGCGCAGCAGGTCTATGGGCAACTGAGCCAGGTGCCGGAGCCCGATCCGCAGCAGGTCAGGGCGCTGTTCGAGGCCAACCGCGAGGCCATGGCCCAGCCCGAACGCATCCAGGCCCGGCACATCCTGCTGAAGGTGCCGCAAGGGGCCGATGCCGCCCAAGTCGAAGCCACCCGCCAACGGCTGCTGGCGTTGCGCCAACAGATTACCCAGGGCGCCGAGTTCGCGACGGTGGCCAAGGCTGCTTCCGAAGACAGTACGGCCAGCGATGGCGGGGATTTGGGCTACTTTTCACAGGGACGCATGGTGGCGGAATTCGAGGCAGCGGCCTTCGCCCTCAAGCCCGGAGAGCTGAGTGCGCCCGTGCGCAGTTTATTCGGCTGGCATCTGATTTATTTACAGAACCACTTGCCCGCGGTCCCGGTCGAAGAAACACAGGGTCTGGCCATGGCCAAGGCGTTTCTCGGCCGACAGCAACAGGCCCAGGCGCGACAGCAGGCCCTGACGCAGTTGCGCACGCAAAACCGTATCGAGCGGATGGACGATGATTGAGGTTTGCCCCACTTGTGGGGAAAGCTTCAGGGCAAATCCGCAGGCTTCCCCGTGTTTGGGGCAAGGCGGCGTGGGGTGCAAACTTTTTGCCAGGCGAATCAATGGCCTGGCGCTGTGCAAAAACGCTGTTCGGCGTGGCATGAAGTGTGCGTAAGCCTGGTTAAGGCACGCACTCCCAGGCCCGAACAACGGACCTGCAGGATTCAAGGAGTCGACCTAGTTGAACAAAGTATTGGTTGTCGAAGACGAACAGATTCTTGCGCAGAACCTCGAGGTGTACCTCGAAGCGCAGGGTCTGGAGGTCCGTGTAGCCCACGAGGGCGCCAAAGCCATCGGCATTGCCGAGACTTTCCAGCCCGATGTGATGGTGCTTGATTACCGTTTGCCCGATATGGAAGGTTTTCAGGTGCTCGATGCCGTCCGCCGGAATAGGGACTGCCACTTTGTGTTGATTACCGCGCATCCGACCAGTGAGGTTTGTGATCGCGCCGTGCAACTGGGTGTCAGCCATATCCTGTTCAAACCCTTTCCCTTGGCGGAATTGGCCCGTGCAGTCTGCGATCTGTTGGGGGTCAAGCGTGAGCGCCGTGCCGGGGTCAACGGTTCCGAAGGGTTTGTCGAACGACGCCAGGGTCGAAATGAAAGTTTCCCGCTGCAGTTGTACGACGGCAGTTGGGTGCTGGCGGATCGCCGACGCGATGCACCGGCCCTGGCTCCAGACGATGGCCAACTGCTCACCGGGGAATAGGCGCGCGAACTGACCGACATGGCCTGCCGCGCTCCTAGGGCTCTTAGCCCCGAGCGTTGGAGAGCAAGCCATGGACCGTCTGTCCCTTGTCCCCGAGCCGCCGATCACGGCACCTGCTCCTTCGCGTTTTTCCAGTGAACAACTGGCCCAGGCCCGCCAACGGGCCGGCACCAGCGGCGAACGCATGCTGGAGTCGCTGCAAGGGCTCAGCGAACTGCCACCCATGGCCTTTATCCAGTGCCTGGGGACCACCCTGCATTACCCGGTGCTGGACACCGACCAACTGTTTGCCGCCAGCCCAGCCTTTGAACGGGTGACCCTGGCCCAGTGCCTGAAACGAGAATTCATCCTGCTCAGCCAGGGCGACAGCCTGATCGGGGCATTCGCCGACCCCTTCGATACGTCGCGCCTGGCCTGGATCGACGACTGCCTGCAAGGCGCGCCGCTGTACCTGGTGCACGCCGACGACCTCAAGGCTTACCTGGCGCGGCATGAAGAAAGCTTCCATGCCGTGGAATCCCTCAATGCCCAGGCCGACGCCCAGGTCGAATGCGACACCCTGCAAAGCCTGTCCCTGACCAGCATCAGCGAGGACGCCAGCGTGGTGGTCAAGCTGGTCAACTCGACCCTCTACGACGCCCTGAAAATGCACGCCAGCGACATCCACCTGGGCACCACCGGCAACGGCCTGGTGATCAAGTACCGGATCGACGGCGTGCTCAACAACATCAGCAAGATCCAGGGCAGCGAGTTCGCCGAGCAGGTGCTGTCGCGGGTCAAGGTCATGGCTGAACTGGACATCGGCGAAAAGCGCGTGCCCCAGGACGGGCGCTTCAAGATCGGTATCAGCGGCCGGCAGATCGACTTCCGTGTATCTATCATGCCGAGCATCTTCGGTGAAGACGCGGTGCTGCGGGTGCTGGACAAACAAGACCTGGCCGACAAGGTCAGCGGCGTGCAGTTGCAGGCCCTGGGCTTTGCCGACGAGACCTTGCGCAGCCTGCGCCGGCTGGCCGCCGAACCCTATGGCATGGTGCTGGTGACCGGGCCCACCGGCAGCGGCAAGACCACCACGCTGTACGCCATGATCACCGAGATCAACCACGGCGTAGACAAGATCATCACCATTGAAGACCCGGTGGAATATCAACTGCCGGGGGTGTTGCAGATCCCGGTCAACGAGAAGAAGGGCCTGACCTTTGCCCGTGGCCTGCGCTCGATCCTGCGCCACGACCCGGACAAGATCATGGTCGGTGAAATCCGCGATCCGGACACCGCTCAGATCGCCGTGCAATCGGCCCTCACCGGGCACTTGGTATTCACCACCATCCACGCCAACAACGTGTTCGATGTGATCGGCCGCTTCACCCAAATGGAGGTCGACCCCTACAGCTTTGTCTCGGCCCTCAATGCGGTGCTGGCCCAGCGGCTGATCCGCCTGGTGTGCAGCCAGTGCCAGGCCCCCAGCACACCCACCCTGGAAGAGCTCCAGGCCTCGGGCCTCGACCCGCAGCAGGTCGACCATTACCACTTCGTCCACGGCAAGGGCTGCGGCCACTGCCGTGGCACCGGCTACCGCGGGCGCACCGCCATCGCCGAACTGCTGCATCTGGATGACGAACTGCGGCAGATGATCGTCGAGCGCCAGCCCATCGGCAAAATCAAGGCCCTGGCATGCAGCCGCGGTTTGCGCCTGTTGCGCGAGTCGGCGCTGGAACTGGTGCGTGACGGTCGGACCACCCTGGAGGAGATCAATCGTGTCACTTTTGTCGCGTGAGCGTTTTGTCGCCGTGCTCGGCGCCAGCGGTGTCGGACTCGGCCGTGGCCAGGGCAGCCACAACCAATGGCTGGGCAGCGTCGGTTTTATCGACGAAGGCTTTATGGCCTGGGCCGTGGCCCTGGAAACCCTTGAACGCCTGTTGGCCGAACACGCGGCCAGCGGCGCCGAGTTGCAGGTGCTGGTGTCGGCGCACTTCTGCCGCTACTGCCTGGTGCCCTGGAGCGAGCAGATCAACAGCCCAGAGGAGCTGCAGGGCCTGGCCCGGGTCTGCTTCGAAGACCTTTACGGCCCTCCCAGCCAACCCTGGAAGCTGGTGATCAGCGCCGAAGCAGCGGGGTTCGATCGCATCGCCAGCGCCGTGCCCGAAGACTTGCTGAACCGCCTCAACAGCCTGGCGAAAACCCGTGGCTTGCGCTTGGTGTCGGTGCAGCCGTACCTGATGGCGGCCTACAACCATTTCGACAAACGCCTGGGCACCGAGGACTTCCTGCTGGTGGTGGCCGAGCCCGTGCGCAGTGTGCTGCTGCTGGCCCGCAACGGCCGTTGGGCGGCCGTGCGGTCGGTGGGTTGCAACGACAGCGACGCCGCCCTGGGCGCCTTGATCGGTCGTGAAAGCCAGTTGCAGGCCTCCCTCAGCGAGCGCCCGCTGAGGGTCTATCTGCACGCCCCAGGGCGCCTCGACGCGGCCCCGCAGGTGCCCGATGTGGAGCTGCTGCAGGTGCAAGCGGCGCCGGCGGCCCCGCGTGACAGCCTGTACCTGATGTCCCGGGCGGTGGCTTGAGATGGGCCCGCTGCAGCTGGACTTCCAGCCTCGTCGGCGTTCGGGGCCCCTGGGCTGGAGCCTGCTGGGCCTGGGCCTGGTACTGGCCCTGGGGTGTGCCGGCCTGCAACAGCATCTTGAGGGCCAGGCCCTGGAGCAACAGGGCCATTTGCAGCAGGCCCGGCGCCAGCTCGGCGGCGAGGCCGAGGGCAGCGCCAGCCTGTCGCCGGCGCAAAGCCGCGAGCAGGCGCAGAACCTGGAAGAAATGCGCAAGGTCTCGCAGCAACTGCGGCGCCCCTGGGAACGCCTGTTCGCCATGCTTGAAGCCTTGCCCCGGGACGACGTGGCCCTGCTCAGCCTGACCCCCGACGCGCGCAAGGGCCAGGTACGGATCAGCGCCGAGGCCCGTGACCTGGAAGCCATGCTCAATTTTCACCGTCAGCTGGAAGCCAGCGACGAACTGTCGGACGTCTCGCTGCTGAACCACGAAATCGTCGCGCAAGTGGCGGAACACCCGGTGCAATTCAACCTGTCGGCAACCTGGGAGATGGGCGATGCGAATCCCTAGACTGATCGTCCACGAATACCTGCAAGGCCTGGGTGTGCCCGGCCTGGCAGGGCTGGCGCTGGTGCTGGCGGCGCTGGCCTACGGGGTGCTGGGGCTGATGCCGGGCTGGCAGGCGCTGCAAGACCTGGGGCAGCAACGGCGCGAGGCCGGCGAGTACCTGGCCAAGGTCGAGGACGGCAGTGTTGCACCGCCCCTGGTGCCCCAGCGCCAGCTCGATGACTTCCGTCGCAAGCTGCCGTCCCAGCCCCAGGCGACCGTGGCCATCGACCGAATCTACGCCCTGGCGGCCCAGGAGCACATCACCTTGTCTCGGGGTGAATACGCCCTGGGCATCGACCCCAAGACCCACCTGGCGCGCTACCAGATCTTGCTGCCCGTGCGCGGCAGCTACCCGCAACTGCGGCGTTTTCTCCATGCCTTGCTCGGCCAACTGCCGGCGGTGGTGCTGGAAGACGTGGAGTTGCAGCGCAAACGCATCGCCGACACCGACCTCAATGGTCGGATCCGCCTGACCCTTTACCTGTCGAGGTCGTGATGAACCAGCAACGTGTGTTGGGCTGGGTGGCGTTCTTCGGCGTGGCCGCGGCCCTGGCCTGGTTGCCGCAACTGTTGCTCGACCCGGTGGCCGACGACGCCGAGCCGCGGCTGGCCACGCCCTCCAAGACCCGGCCCCAGGGCGCACAGCCGGTGGCCAAGGCGGCCCGTGGTCCGGCCCAGATCAAGGACCTGAGCCCGGCCGTGATCTGTTTGCCGCCCGCAGCTGGAAGCCCGCCGCGGTGCTGGCCAGCGTCACCGAACAACCCGTCAACAGTGCCCCGGTGGTGGAGGCCCCAAGCCTGCCGCCCCTGCCATTCCAGTTCATCGGCCGCCTCGACGACCGCCGCGATCGGCAAGTGTTTTTGCAGGACGGGGAAAAAATCTACGTCGTGCGCCAAGGCGACGTGATCGATGACACCTGGCGGATCGAGGGCATCTCCGAACAGGAGCTGAGCCTGGTCTACCTGCCACTGCATTTGTCCCAGACCTTGTCTGTGGGGAGCACCCAATGAAACGTCCACCGTTGCTGCTGAGTCATCTTTGTCTGTGCCTGGCCCTGGTCGCGTGCAGCGCCACCAAGGTCGTGCAGCAAGAGAGCCAGGACCTGATCGAGCAGGGCCAGTACGAGGCCGGGCTGGCACGCATCGAGGAGGGCTTGCGTGACCATCCGCGTGACACCGAGCTGCACCTGGCCCTCAACAGCGGCCGGGCCCGGGCCATCACCGAACTGCTGACCCAGGCCGACACCGACCGCGCGCGGCGCGACTTCGCCTCGGCACGCATGGGCTACAGCCGGGTGCTGACCATCGAGCCCAACAACCGGCGGGCCCAGGACGCCCTGCGCCAGCTCGACTACCTGCGCAGCCAGGATGAAAAGCTCGAGCTGGCCCGGGGGGGACCTGCGCCGCGGCGACATCTACGGCGCCGAACGCCAGGTGCGGCAGATCCTCGAGCTGGACCCGCGCAACCAGGGTGCCCTGGAGCTGCAAAGCAGCATCCAGCTGGTGCAGAGCCGTAACGTGGTGGCCTATCCGCAACTGCGCACGCGCATGGACCGGCCGGTCACCCTGGAGTTTCGCGAGGCCAACCTCAAGGTGATCTTCGAGGTGCTGTCGCAAGTGGCCGGGCTGAACTTCATCTTCGACAAAGACCTGCGCCCGGACATGAAAGCCACCATCTTCGTGCGTGACGTGCGCATCGAGGACGCCGTGGACCTGCTGCTGCAACAGAACCAGTTGCACCGAAAGGTGGTGAACGAAAACACCGTGCTGATCTACCCCGACTCGCCGCAGAAGATCAAGGATTACCAGGAACTGGTGATGCGCACCTTCTACCTCACCAGCATCGACGCCAACACCGCGCTGAACATGATCAAGACCATGCTCAAGACCCGCGACGTGTTCGTCGACGAGCGCCTGAATACCCTGACCATGCGCGACACCGAAGACGCGGTGCGCATGGCCGAGAAGCTGCTGCAGTCCCAGGACCAGTCCAACCCCGAAGTGGTGCTGGAAGTGGAAGTCATGGAAGTGGCCCGCCAGCGCATCCTCGACCTCGGCCTGCAATGGCCCAACACCTTCGGCGTGGTCAATGGCGACGGCTCCGGGGTGAGCATCCTTTCCCAGTTGCGCGGCATCAATGCCGACCGCATTTCCATCTCGCCGTCACCGCAGCTGAAAATCAACGCCCAGGACAACGACATCAACACCCTGGCCAGCCCGGTGATTCGTGTCAGCAACCGCGAGCAGGCACGGATCCACATCGGCCAGCGGGTGCCGATCATCAGCGCCACGTCGGTGCCCTCGACCCAGGGCCCGGTGATCACCGAAAGCGTGACCTACCTGGACGTCGGCCTGAAGCTGGAAGTGCAGCCCATCGTTCACCTGAACAACGAGGTGGCGATCAAGATCGCCCTGGAAGTGAGCAACGCCACGCCGCTGGAACCGACCCGCCAGGGCACCATTCCGGTCCAGGTCGACACCCGCAACGCCCAGACCACCTTGCGCCTGCATGACGGCGAAACCCAGATCCTCGCCGGCCTGGTGCGCAACGACCACGGCGCCACTGGCAACAAGATTCCGGGCCTGGGCGACATTCCTGGGCTGGGGCGGCTGTTCGGCAGCAACAAGGACACCGTGGGCAAGTCCGAACTGGTGCTGTCCATCACCCCGCGCATCGTGCGCAACCTGCCGTACCAGAGCCCGTCGGACATGGAGTTCCAGACCGGCACTGAAACCAGCATGCACGTGCAGGCGCCATCGCGGGACCTGAACACCGGGGTCAACGTCGAGGTGCAGACCTCGGGCGGCCCTGTGGCATCCACCCACGCCGCAGAGAGACCCTGAGCCATGAACGCCCGGCAGCGCGGTTTCACCCTGATCGAAGTGGTGGTGACCCTGGCCCTGATCGGCCTGCTGGCCAGCATGGCCGCACCGCTCACCGAAACCCTGGTGCGCCGGGGCAAGGAGCAGGAGTTGCGCAGCGCCCTGTACCAGCTGCGCGACGCCATCGACGCCTACAAGCGCGCCTTCGACGCCGGCTACATCGAGAAGTCCCTGAACAGCAGCGGCTACCCGCCGAGCCTGCAAGTGCTGGTGGATGGCGTGCGCGATGTGCGCAGCGCCAAGGGTGCCAAATTCTATTTTCTACGGCGGGTGCCACGGGACCCCTTCGCCCAGGTCAAGAGCCACGACCAGGGCGGCTGGGGCCTGCGCGCCTACGACAGCTCGGCCCAGAACCCGCGGGAAGGGGAGGACGTGTTCGACGTCTACTCCCTGGCCCGGGGCAAGGGCCTCAACGGCATTGCCTACCGCGAGTGGTGAACCTATGCGCCGGGAAAAGGGTTTTACCCTGTTGGAACTGATGGTGGTGATGGCGATCATCGCCACCCTGATGACCATTGCCATGCCGCGCTATTTCAACAGCCTGGAGGCCTCCAAGGAGACCACCCTGCGCCAGAGCCTGTCGGCCATGCGCGAGGCCCTGGACCACTACTACGGCGACACCGGGCGCTACCCCGATTCCCTGCAGCAACTGGTGGAGCAGCGCTACCTGCGCAACCCGCCCCTGGACCCCATCAGCGAAAGCCGCGACCTCTGGGTCCTGGTGCCGCCGCCTCAGGGCGTGACCGGTGGGGTGGCTGATATCAAGAGCGGTGCCAGTGGGAGGGCGCGTGATGGCAGCCTGTATTCCGAGTGGTAGGCCGGCCGCCCAGGGCGGCTTCACCTACCTGGGCGTGCTGTTACTGATCGTGCTCATGGGCCTGGGCCTGGCCAGTGCCGGCGAGCTGTGGTCGACCGTGTCCCAGCGTGATCGCGAGCGCCAATTGCTCTGGGTCGGCACCCAGTACGCCCAGGCGCTGCGCAGCTACTACCGCAGCTCCCCGGGGTTGGCCCAGTACCCTCGGGAACTGGCCGACCTGCTGCAGGACGAGCGCTTTCCCGAGCCCAAGCGCCACCTGCGTCGGCTCTACCCGGAGCCGATCGGTGCCAGCGGCGAATGGAGCCTGATGCGCGGCAGCGACGGGCGCATCACCGGGGTCTACAGCCCGTCCCAGCAAACCCCGCTCAAGCAGGCCGACTTCCCCAGCCAGTGGTCGGACTTCACGGGCGTGAGCCGTTACAGCGACTGGCAGTTCGTGGCCGAGAAAGCCTTTCTCGACGGGACCTCGGGCAAGGCCCCAGGCAAGGCGGTGAAGCCATGAAGCGCTGGCTGCCGGGTCTGCTCCTGAGCCTGACTCTGACTCTGACTCTGGCGGCCGGCCAGGCCCGAGCCGGGGCTGAGGACGAGATGCTCGGCTTTATCGTCGACGACACCATTTCCCACCTCGGCCACGACTTTTACTACGCGTTCACCGAACGCATGCGCGCCACCAGCCGCATGGATTTCAACCTGGTGGTGCGCGAACGGCCCTCGGCCCGCTGGGGCAGCCTGGTGACCGTGGAGTATCAGCAACGCTTGGTCTATCGGCGTTTCCTGCCGCCGAACAACGTGCAAGTCCAGGACACGGCCGCCGAAGCCGCCGACCTGGTGCGCGCGCAGATCGTCCAGCGCAGGCTGGAAATCCTCTTGCAGGACACCACCGACTTGGAGAAGGACGAACTATGAACACTCAACCTCTCTCACGCCGCGCCGGCCTCTGGTTGCTGGGCCTGGGCAGTTGCGGGCTGGTGCAGGCCACCGAGCTGGTCTACACCCCGGTCAACCCCTCGTTTGGCGGCAACCCGTTGAATGGCACCTGGCTGCTCAACAATGCCCAGTCGCAGAACGACTTCGACGACCCGGACATCAAGCCGCGCACCACCATCGCCGGCACCTCGGCCCTGGACCGGTTCACCAATCAACTGGAGTCGCGGCTGCTCTCGCAGTTGCTGGACAACATCTCCACCGGCAACACCGGGAGCCTGTCCACCGACTCTTTCCTCGTCAACGTCATCGACGACTCGGGGGCCCTGACCATTCAGGTGACCGACCGGGCGACCGGTGAAGTGTCGGAAATCCGTGTCAATGGCCTCTGATCCGTTATCGGGCTTCGGGGCGCAGGGGAGGAACTGAACATGAAAACCACCATGGCGATGTTGATGTTGCTGGCGAGCCTGCAGGGTTGCAGCCTGCGCGAGCCGATGTCGGCGGAACAGGACAGCGAGGCACCGACCCTGACGCCGCGTGCTTCGACCTACTACGACCTGCTGAAAATGCCTCGTCCCAAGGGCCGGCTGATGGCGGTGGTGTACGGCTTTCGCGACCAGACCGGGCAATACAAGCCGACCCCGGCCAGCTCCTTTTCCACCAGCGTGACCCAGGGCGCGGCCAGTATGCTGATGGACGCCTTGCAAGCCAGCGGCTGGTTCGTGGTGCTGGAGCGCGAGGGCCTGCAGAACCTGCTGACCGAGCGCAAGATCATCCGCGCCTCGCAGAAAAAGCCCAACACCCCGGTGAACATCCAGGCCGAGTTGCCGCCGTTGCAAGCGGCCAACCTGATGCTCGAAGGCGGAATCATCGCTTACGACACCAACGTGCGCAGCGGCGGCGAAGGCGCGCGCTACCTGGGCATCGACCTGTCCCGCGAGTACCGGGTCGACCAGGTGTCGGTGAACCTGCGGGCGGTGGACGTGCGCACCGGGCAGGTGCTGGCCAATGTCATGACCAGCAAGACCATCTACTCGGTGGGGCGCAGCGCCGGGGTGTTCAAATTCATCGAATTCAAGAAACTCCTGGAAGCCGAAGTCGGCTACACCACCAACGAACCGGCGCAGCTGTGCGTGCTCTCGGCCATCGAAGCGGCGGTGGGGCACCTGCTGGCCCAGGGCATCGAACGCCGCCTGTGGCAGGTGGCCGGGGACCCCGCCGTGGACAACCCGACCCTCGACCACTACCTGACCCAGAACCGCACCGACCCCGAAAGCGAATAACCCCCGCCGGCCAATGCCATCACCTCCCTCCGCTGGGGATGGCCGGCCCGCGATAGGGCCCTCAAGCCTTGCGCTGCCCGCACATACGCGATCGCTGGCAAGCCAGCTCCTACACCAGTCACGACTCACACCCCCCTGTAGGAGCCGGCTTGCCGGCGATGAAGCCCTCAACGCCCTCGCCTGCCTACAAACGACGCGATCCGCTGGCAAGGCCAGCGCCTACATCCACCCTGACACACCCCCAACATGTAGGAGCCGGCTTGCCGGCGATGGGA
>NZ_JALQCW010000104.1 GCF_023241715.1 Pseudomonas morbosilactucae | reverse complement strand
CCCAATGACCATCACTGCGCAGCAGCTGCTGCAGATCCTCCCCAACGCCGGCAAAAAGCCGCGTTTTGTTCCTGCACTCAACGCGGCCATGGGCAAGTACGGCATCGTCACCCGGCTGCGCATCGCGGCCTTCATCGCTCAGATCGGCCACGAGTCCGGCCAGTTGCAATGGGTGCGCGAGCTGGGTGGCCACGACTACCTGGCCAAGTATGACACCGGGACCTTGGCCAAGCGCCTGGGCAATACCCCCGATGCGGATGGCGACGGTCAGAAGTACCGGGGCAGGGGGCTGATTCAGATCACCGGTCGGGCCAACTACGAAGCCTGCAGCGAAGCTCTGTTTGGCGATGCTCGACTGCTCAACACCCCGGAACTGTTGGAGCACCCGGTGTATGCCGCGATGTCGGCGGCCTGGTTCTGGCATCGAGTTGGGCTGAACACCCAGGCCGACAAGGGCGACTTTCTCACCATCACCAAGCGCATCAACGGCGGTACCAACGGCCTGGCCGACCGCGAGGAGTTGTATGAGCGTGCGCTGAAGGTGCTGCCTTGAGTGCGTTGGGTATGCGAGGGCTGATTGCCGCCCTGGTCCTGGGGCTTGCCCTGGGCGCCTGGGCGGCTTGGGCCTGGCAAGCCAGCCACTACGGCAAGCAACTGGCCGAGCAGGCCGAGGCCTATGGACGTGATCGCGAGCAGGCCGCGGTGGCGGTGATCGACTGGCAGGAAAGCCAGCAGGCCGAGCGCCGGGCGCTGGAGGATCGCCTGAAGGCGAATGATCAAACCCACTACAAGGAGCTACGTGATGCTCAAACCTATCAGGCTCGCCTGCGTGACCAGCTGGCTACTGCTGATGTACGGCTGTCAGTCCTACTTGCCGCCGCCCCGAGTGGTGGCGGTGGGTTGTCAACCGCCGCCAGCGCCGGCAGCGTGGTTCATGGAGGCGCGAGAGCCGAACTTGACCCAGCGGCTGCTCAACGAATTGTCGCCATCGCTGGAGACGGCGACCAAGGATTGATTGCCCTGGCGGCCTGCCAGGACTACGTCAAAGAAGTCACAAGGACCGTGATGCTTGATAGGTATTGAAACGAAAAATGCCCCTGAGTTTCAGGGGCATTAACAACTTACTTCTTGAGGTGTTTCCTGACATCGTCAGCGTAAACGCCAACCTCTTTCACTGCTTTTTTTAGCTGATCTTCCGTCACACCTAACTTTTTCGACCAGTCGCGCAGCTCATGCGACTGGTTGACGTTCACCTTGTCCCGATCCGCTTTACCAGTTTTCGTGAGGTCATCAGGCATTTTTCGCGCTCCGTTGAGTCGGAATTAATCCAACTGGGTTTGGCTTAAATTAAGCCGGAGCCTTCCAGCTAAGCAGGGCGGTACCGTC
>NZ_JALQCW010000103.1 GCF_023241715.1 Pseudomonas morbosilactucae | reverse complement strand
TTGACCAGGCCGGCTGCCATGCAGCGCCGCAGGCACCTCATTGAACAACCAGCGGAACAGATCGTTGTCACGGAAACGGCCATGGCGATTCTTCGAGAAGGTCGAATGATTGGGGACTTCGTCTTCCAAACCCAGCCGGCAGAACCAGCGATAGGCCAGGTTCAGGTGCACCTCTTCGCACAATCGCCGCTCGGAACGAATGCCATAGCAGTAGGCCGACGACTAACATTGCGCACCATCAATTCCGGGTCAATCGAGGGACGCCCAATGGGGCTATAGAAATCCGCCAGGTAGGCGCGCAGATCACTGAGATCCAGGCACTGGTCGATGCTGCGCAGGAGATGTTGGGTCGGGACGTGATCTTCCAGATTGAACGAGTAGAACAGGCGCTGCTGTCCTCCCGGTAACTGTCCCATCATGCTGTTCGCCCCCAACGCTCGCTGACAGAGCAATTTTGCCAACGGCATAGGGGGGGCGCTACTTTTTCAACAGAATCGGCCGATAGCTGCCTTTAGGTTCAATAGTAGGAGGGCGAATCCCTATCCTTATTCCCCCTGGTTTCAATGTGGCGACCTGGTTGCTGGAAAAGGATGCATGGGAGTGGGGCAAAAATGGGGCAAACCGGACGCCATTCAATGCCCTGTAATGCCAAATGGCTATCTATCCACCTTTGTAAATAAAGCCCTGCAGCTCTTGTTAGTCGGGGCTGTAGGGCTTTTTTGCGTTAATACCCAAGCACAATCGGCGTATGTGGTATTCGGGGAGTGGCGGATTATTTTACCTCCATCGGCTCGCGTTCGATCTCGCACTCATCAGGCTGGGGGACTTCTTCAGGGAAGATTGAGTCATCAATAAAGTCTGCTACTTGAGCAAGTTTAATTTTCTTATTTCCTAGCGCGTTATCGAGCGTAAGGCAGACGGCAATCCATCTTTTTGCCCACGTGAGATTCTCAGCATTGCTGGCCATGTCTTTTGCAAAGGCTGCAAGGCTTTTTTTCGAGCCATCTTTCAACTCGAATTTTTCAAGGTCGCCAGAGACATCAACTGAAAAATTCGAGAACCATGTTGAATGAGCTGCATGGCACTCACTGATCCAAGTATCCGGAAATAAGCATAAGCTGGAGATATCTACGGTGCCGGGGGCAGTCCAAATGAGCTTGCAAGGTGTCTAGAGAATCCGGGGCGATTCAGCTTGTCATGCCGTGCCTATCAATCACGGCGCCAACGGCCATTTTCATCGTCGCTTTGAGCAAAGGGCGGCCATACGGACGCATTACGCGGCAGGCACAGTAGAGTCATCGTATATTCGTATTTTTCGGACTGGATCTTCATCTCACGCACACTGGTGCTTCTATCAGCATATGGAAACCATAGCGATGCTGGAAGCTCAGTTCCTTGGCGCTCCTGCGCAATGGTAGGGGACGCTGCCAATGAACCTGCAGGAATTTCCACAGCGCCTTTGCGTGTCCGAAAAAAGGCTCCGTTCTTGCGTGCAGTAGCACTGGGGAATGCCCACTTCATGAATCCATCGCAAGAAAGAATGAGTACCGCACTCTCTTCGGTGCACTGAATCCATTTCAATGCGGCAGCCGTCAGTGAAACGCCATAGCGCATCGCACAGTGACGCAGCACCTCGAAGTCGACGCTTGTGGTGAGCTGGTTACGGAAGTCGTTAAGCGGCATCAGCAGGAAAGAGGCGAATAGATCAGCTTCGGCTTCAATATTCTTGTCCTCCCATGACAGCATGTCATCACTGCTGCATTTGAACTCGTCGCGCTTGAGGCGGTGCAGAATGTAATGACCAAGCTCATGGGCCTGGGTAAAGCGGATTCGACCGAGTGACTCCAACCCATTGTTGTAAAGCAGCATCCAGCGGCTTCTTGCTTCGTTGGCAAATAGCGCCCCATCAAATCCCTTGATATCGACCGCATCCACCTTGGCAATGGGATCAGGCCAGTTAAAGACCTCTGCTGTTTCCAGAGCAAGTTTTGGTACATCTACGGGAAAGCGCGGAATCCCATGAGCCTGACTGAAAAAATCACAAATCTTGGTCAGTCGAATTGCAGCTTTCTGCGGTGTCCATACCTCAGGCTCAGGCATTTTCAAAAATCCTTTTTGAATGTATCCAGAATCTTTCTCAGTTGTGCCTTGGCATCTGGTTCAAGATTCTTGTATCCACGAAAGAAAGCCTCGTCGAGATGTTTCTCTTCAGGCTCCCTCAGATCATCCTCGAAAAAGTAAGCAGTGCCTACTCCCAAAACATCTGCCAACGCGGTGAGCTTTTCAGCAGAAGGGCGTTGAGATTCCCGATTTTCAAGCTCCCATAGGTAGCTCTTGCTCAACCCCGCCATGTCCGCAAGCTTTTCCAAGGTCAACCCTCGCTGCTTGCGCAAGTCGCGAAGCTTCTCGCCGAGATGGGTAGCCATGTCCTATCTCCTCCAGTAGTAGTGAAAAATGTACCACGATTCCGAACAAATCGTTTGACAAGGACGGTAGGCGGGGGCACTTTGTTACAAAGTTCGCTATTCCGAACTTTTTGTTTGGCTCGACGACATGCCCTTTGAGCTCCTCGCCCGGCCTTAGTACCTACAGATCTCCAAGGGGGATGAGATGTCGAAAGAGCACGTTGATCACAAGGATATAGCCCGATTTGCGGAAGAGCGGGTGAATCTACCCAAAGAAAAAGCGAAGGAGTACCGGGAACAGGCAGGGCGCCTGCAGGATAAGCTGGAAGGTTATCTGTCGGATCATCCTGACTTTTCGCTCAAGCGCATGATGGTGTCGGGCAGCTTGGCCAAGGGCACGGCTCTGCGTTCGCTGAATGATATTGATGTTGCGGTTTACATCAGTGGCTCCGATGCACCGCGGGACACCCGCGCTCTTCTGGATTACCTGGCGGAGCGACTGCGTAAGGCGTTCCCGAATTTCAGCGCGGATCAAGTCCAGCCTCAGACGTACTCGGTAACCGTGTCGTTCAAAGGGTCTGGCCTGGATGTCGATCTCGTTCCGGTCTTGTACTCCGGCTTACCGCAGTGGCGGGGTAATTTGGTTAGTCAGGAGGATGGGTCTTTCCTTGAAACCAGTATTCCGTTGCACCTTGAGTTCGCGAAAGCGAGAAAACGCGCGTCCCCGACGCATTTTGCTCAGGTTGTTCGACTAGCCAAATACTGGGCACGCCTGATGAAGCAGGAGCGTCAGGACTTCAGGTTCAAATCCTTCATGATCGAGTTGATCCTTGCCAAGCTGAGCGACAACGGCGTGAACTTCTCCAATTACCCTGAAGCCTTGCAGGCGTTCTTTACCTACCTGGTCACCAGCGAGCTCCGCGAGCGAATCGTCTTTGAGGATAACTACCCTGCCTCCAAGGTGGGCCCTTTGACTGATCTGGTACAGATCATCGACCCGGTTAACTCCGAAAACAATGTGGCCCGTTTGTATAACCAGCGCAATGTCGACGCGATCATCGACGCGGCAATGGACGCAGGTGACGCTATCGATGCCGCATTCTACGCGCCGACTAAACAGCTGACGGTGGGCTATTGGCAGAAGGTCTTTGGCTCTTCTTTTCAGGGGTGATCACGCTATGTCTTCCTACAGCTTGACAGTTGCTGAGTCGCAGACTTTTACCGTCACCCATGCTCGCCACATGGCAGCCAAAGTTGCAACGGATTTGCGCCGTATGCAGCGCTTCTATGGCAAACCCAGCGATGTCTTGATCGAGCAGTACGAGGCTGAGCTGATTGTGCTGCTCAAGGCAGGGTATCTAGGGGAGGTGACGTACGGCTTTAAACGTGGCGACGATTGGATCGAGCCGACACTGAGATACACCGCAGGCGACCTGATTGGATCGGGCTCTGACGATGATCCAGGGCGTGTTCGGCAGGGGCGGGACGTATCTGGTGCGTCTTTCTATAGCTTCCTGACTTATAGCTCGAAATACCATAACGCTTCGTCTGCAGATACGGAGAGCGCCCTGAAGGACTTGCCCTTTGCGCGCGGCAGCGCATCGGAGCCAGGCATCAGTGGTTATCTCGACAACGACAAGACCTACTCAGCGGGCGGTCGCGCCCTCAATCGCGCAAGCGTAAGGAGCTACTGATGAACGTGAAACCGTCTCTGGACGAACTGTTTGAGCGGCGCGTGTCTTTCCCTGACTTTGAACCACAGGAACGTCTGGCGCGACTTGTGGGTCTTGATGATCAAAAGGATCGGCTAGCTAAGGTACTGGGCTTGCTGGTCAACCCTTTTGGCTTGCAGGAGTGGGCGGAGAAGTATCACCCGCAAGCTCGGGCTGCAGTCGATACCGTAATGCGCCGATCACCTCTTGCTGTACTGGCTGGGGATGTCGGATCTGGGAAGACTGAGTTGGCGGAGACGATCGGGGACGCTGTCGCTCGGCAAGAAGGCATCGATATCACATTGTATCCATTGAGTCTCGCGACCCGGGGTCAGGGACGAGTGGGCGAAATGACTCAACTGGTTTCGGCTGCCTTCGACTACACAATCGAGGCTGCTGAAAAGCTCAAGAATCGCAGTGGTAAGGCTCGGGGGGCGGTGCTGCTGCTCATTGACGAGGCTGACGCCCTAGCTCAATCCCGAGAAAACGCTCAGATGCACCATGAGGATCGAGCGGGAGTAAACGCCTTAATTCGCGGCATCGATCGTATTGCAAATCAAAAGCTGCCGGCAGCTGTGCTGATGTGCACCAACCGTCTAAAAGCTCTCGACCCTGCAGTCCAACGGCGCGCGGCGGAAGTCTTGACATTTGGCCGTCCTGACGACACCCAGAGGCGGTACTTGCTGACGACCAAGTTGCAAGGCATCGGGTTGAGCGTTCAGGTGATTGATGAACTCGTTAAGCTGACCGGCCCGCGAGCAACTGATGCGCCGGGTTTTACATTCTCCGACATCAACCAGCGACTGATCCCTGCCATTGTGCTTTCGGCCTACCCGCGCTCAGCAGTGGACGCTAGAACAGCACTACTGACAGCCAAAGCAATGTTACCAACACCCGCTTTCCAGGATCGCTAACCAGTTGGGTCGAGCAGGTGCTAGACATGCTGCTCGCCCCATATCCGTTTTTTCGGAGGCAGTATGTCAACATGGTCACTCTCTACATTGCTTGCATCTCTGCATGACGATATCCAGCTACGTTTAGGGACAGCGCGCAAAGCGTTTGCACATCCCGGCGCAAAGGGTGACGCGAGCGAGGGTGTGTGGATCGAGATGCTTAATACGTACCTTCCCAAGCGTTATCAGGCTGCTAATGCGTTTGTAGTAGACAGCCTGGGCAACTTCAGCGACCAGATCGACGTAGTTGTCTTTGATCGGCAGTATTCCCCATTCATCTTCAAATTTGATGAGCACATCATCGTGCCAGCAGAAAGCGTTTATGCTGTTTTTGAAGCAAAGCAGACAGCTTCGGCGGATCTTGTGGCCTATGCCCAGCGAAAGGTCGCCAGCGTTCGCAAGCTTCACCGTACTAGCCTGCCAATACCACACGCAGGCGGTGTGTACCCAGCTAAACCATTGATTCCAATCCTGGGCGGTCTGTTGACCTTCGAGAGTGATTGGAGCCCGGCATTGGGGCGGTCGTTCGATAAAGCTCTCAAAGTGGATACGGCTGACGGAAGACTAGACCTCGGTTGCGTGGCTTCCCATGGTCATTTTTTCTACGATGTCGGCAGCAGTACTTTTAATTTTGAAAGTGAAAATAAGCCAGCGACGGCGTTCTTATTCAAGCTCATAGCGCAGCTCCAATTCAGCGGCACGGTGCCCATGATTGACATTGATGCCTATGGAAAGTGGTTGGCCAAATAGTTGTCTACTGATTTGCGTAGCCGCCCAGTAGGTAAAACAATGCGTGGCGTTGACTGCCTGCTTCGACGCTCCCAAACCTGAACAGCGTGCCCGGCGCTCTGTCATCAGCACTTGGAAAGCCACGCGCAGGACACGTTAGTTAAGAGTGTTTTAGGTTTGTCGAGGAATGGTAAACGGCGGCGTGACCCAACAGGCTGCCAGCCGCCAGCGTCGCCTCTATGAGGTTTAGAAAAACTAATCCGACTACAAGGGCCTAAGAGCTCGCTTTTGTCGTGAGTTGGCAAATGGACTGGAAAGCTCAAGCGCTCCGAGCGCTGTGATCGAGGGTTCAATCGCCTGTTTTTTCTCCGACTCAGTCTGGAACACTTCACTGAAAAGTCAGCCTGCTCCCCAGGCTCGAAGGCCTTGATATCTGCGAGCCAAAGGTTAGCGTCCGGCCAACTCACCTTGCGTAAATCCAGCCCTATGGCAGACACCACCCGGGTTTATGATCTTTGTCGAAACGGCTTACCTGAAAGGAGATCGCCCGATCCTGGCAGTAGGGCAAGTGATAGTGAAACTGATCCCCATCGAGGCATGGTTGCACCAAGTCGTTGTTTGCCATTGTGACTCTATCTAGATCTTCCGATTCCGGAGAGCTTAAAGCACCTAGGTGCAGGTTTCGCTGGAAAGTCTCGGGGAGTAGCGCAAACCATGTTCACCGTTACGGGGCAGAAGAGGGCAAGGAGGCTAGGGCAGATACTAGAATTGTTATCTGCCGTGTATGAAGTCCATACAGCAGCGGTGACACGTGTTTATAGGTGTCAGCAGATTACTGACAAATCGCTAAAAAGCTCCGTGCCACATCTACGACTGAACATAGTGAAAATTTGATCCATAAAGTGCTAATTTCGTTTTAAGAAAAGTTAGGGATTATATCATTTTCATATAGAATTTTCAGATATTCGCTATGCAACTGAAGTAAGCTTAGGTTCTGAGAGCGAAGTTTGTCTGCCTCCTGCCTCAGATTGGTGTATGCCACTAGTAAGCTTTGCCTTGACATAGTTTCTCCCTTTGTTGTATGTCCGGATTTTATGTGGCTTTTGGCAATCTCAAATTCCTTGTGGATTGTTCCGTTCTTCGTTTTGTATAATGATGTTCTTTCATATAAATAACCTGTAACGGTTTGGATTTTTTTTATGAAGTTATTCCAGCTCAGATCGCCTTCTTTTTCGACATTCCAGTTTCTGAGCATTTCAATAAAAGCCGTAGTGTCCTCGTCTGTTATTCTTCTGCGCTTCATTTGTAACTCCTATTTTGGAGAGCTTTCAGTGCTCTTAAAACAGCGCCGTAAGAAATCTTTATGCTTGGGTGCAGTGTTAAAATATTTTCGTATATTTTAGATGTGTCGCAATCGATTTCGAACTCGCCTTCATTTGCGCAGCAAGAAAGTATCAGTCTGTCTATGTTCCAAAGTGGTTTGTTCGAACCGTTGAATTTTATTAGTCCGGATTTTGCGCTCTTCTCTCTGATGTGATTAAAGATTTCTAATAGCGTATTGTCTGAGAAAATGTATGCTTTATTGAGTGTGAACCCTGTTTTTTTTTCAAATTTCGCTAAAACAGATTCCATGGTAGGAAGCCCATCTTCAATTCTCCATTCTTTAGCGAATTGAGAGAAGCATTCATAAATGTTTTGATGGTTGCCATCCGGAAGTGCTGATTTTCTCTCGCAAACTAAGGCTCCATGAGTAGAGATGAATATCAAACCGATGTCGTGCAAATGTTTCCGTTTTTCTAAAAGTTTTTTGCGAATTTCAGAATTTTTCTCTAGCGCAGCAAGAGTTATTTTTGCATATGAAAAATTTGTTTTGATTTGTTTTGCTACCTTTGGGAGTGTAGGGCAGCCGTGAAATTTGAAGTTCCAGGTTTCCAAAACTTGTGAAACTATGTATTCATTGTTCCAGTACCATCTTAAGGACGAGTCTCTCTTAATTAGATTTGTACTGAGCATTCGATTGCCAAGGCCCTCATAAGCGCGCTGCATGGAGCTGTTATTCAAGATGGCTTGATGTCGAATCAAAGTGTTATATTTAGCCTTAAAGCTACTGCAAACATTTTTCCAAGAGGGAAGTCCATTATCTACAGTCCACGAATTCATTAGTGATTCAAATGATTCTAAGGTGTTGTTGTCTATGCTGCGAATTAGAATTCTACCATGCTTATAAGCCTGTTTTTTAACTTGATCTGCGTTTAGGGTGCGAGAAATAATCGCTTTTGAAACTATGTTGTCTGTTGGAGTGTCTGGTGCTAGTGCGCATAATGCGTTGGCGGGAACCGAAGTGTCCGAGCAAATTTCTATTTGCTTTTTGTATCTTGAAATTTTGTTTTTATGTGAATTAAGAAATTTTTCCGCGCCGGGTTCTCCTTTGTCTACTGCAATTTGAGCCGCGGCTATCACTGGCTGTAGTTTTTCTACCATTCTATGTGCTGCTAATAATGATTTGTCGTCCCCTCTCTTAAAGCAATGTTCAGAACAGTCAATACATTGAAAGACATTGGGGCACGGACCTGAGTTATAGTTGTGTCGGCATAGACCAAGTTCTGTTACGTGAAGCGATCCAATTTTGGTTTTAAAGAATTGCTCAGTTGATACCCCAGTTTGTTTGTGTTCCTGCTCGTATAAATCATCTAAAAAACCGCCGAACTCAAATCCTGCCCCAATGGCATTTTCATCAATGAGGTCAATTTTTTCCAAAGAAGTACGATGATCATAATCGTCATTTTGTTCCACTGAGCTTCTACCAGACCACATTGCAATCAATCGCTGGTCTATGTGTTTGCTCTGCGCCAACGTATTAAGTAAATGACGCATAGCATGTGTGCCTAAGGAAAGGTCTTCACGCTCGCGGCCTCGGAAAAATAATCTACCAAACCATGATTGGAGCTTGTTTGTCGAAAAAAAACAAGGTACGTAATTGCACTGCCAATATGTTTTGAACTTGGGGGTTTTAGAGGAGTATGGATATACAAATAAGCAATCCTTATATTCAACATTGGAAACGCCATCTACGAATGGGAAGGTAGGTGATAAGTTTTTGATAACCCAAGCGTAAAGGTTAGCCGCACTGATGAAAGCCGCGTCCTTAAGTAAAATTTTTTCATTGTGACGGTAATAGTTTGAAGAATCTGACTGAAACAACCTGCCTAGTCCAGGAGGTAAAATTGCGGCAGGTAATGAATTGTTTCTGTTCGCATATAGTTTTTGAGAATACACTCCATCGCTTCGCTCGTAACCGATCAAGGCTAATGCCTCTGGAACATTATATGTTTTCCGGTCTCTTAAATGCTCGAGGCCTTTCGGGATGTATATTACGTTGTTCTTTTTGTACCAGGCTGCCGCGTCTCTTGCGGATATGCCAAATTTGATAAGCGTATGGACTGCTTCTCTGACAACCTCCTCAAACTCGGCACAAGGTGGCCTCTTTACGACGGACTTACCGTTTTTTGCTGGTATAGGAAAGCGTAAACCAAATCCATCCAGAGACGTAATACAGTCGAGACTCAACGTGACTATTTCAGAGGATCTAGAAGGCGCATAGTTCAATAGTGCGAACGCTGATGAGACCATCGTTTCAAAACCATTCTGAGGAAGCCTGAATGATTCAGCCAGCATTTTGCATGCGTCGAGATCTGGCAAGAGTGTCTTTGTTGAGCGGGGTGGCCTAGTATGAGGATTCTTAAGATATTTTATATTTTCTGGGGATAAATTATATTTCTTAAAGGTTTTACCTATATTAGCAAGTCCGGCCCCTATACGATGCTTTATTCCCAGTGAGAGGTTGTTTTTATTTGAAGCGCGAAGAAAGTCTGAGTTGGTGATTTCCCATGGTTTTTTAAATAAAGGTAGAGAATCAATAAGAAAATAGAATCCAGTCGCAATATCTCGAGATTTCTTTTTTTCTTCCAGTGAGCGGATAAGATGAAATAGTTTAAGCGTGGCAATCCAGTCCTCGTCTGCGCAGACGCGTTTTGAATACGACACTTTCTTTTTTATAATTGGGGGGTAGCGCATGGGCAAAATCACATGGGTCGCCTTTAAGCATCATATTCTTCGGGAGCTTGTATTTCAATGATAGATTGATATTTTTTCCGCTCATTATTTGGTCCTGGAATAGCGGAATAAATACTTTCTTGAAAGATTCAAAGTTTAGCTTAGGTGTGTTTTTACTCATGAGGCGCGCTCTTGGTTAACACTCAGTTTTGAGATCCACATGTCGCATGCCTTTACATATTCCAATACCGTATTTTTAATTTTAATGTCAGGTTGACTTTTGTATTCGCTGATTAGATATTCTTTATATTCGCCAAATGGTGCATCTCGGAATGGTTCAAATTTCGAGCAAAGCAGGCATGCAATTGGTGCATGATCTGTACAGTTTGCCATGGTTCCGCAAACGCCAATTGGCTTTGCTTGTGCAATTCCATAATGGCGTTGTATCGAGTTAGGCATTTCCAAAACGGCTTTTTCATATCCGCCCTCATAAGGTGAACCTAGAAATAATTTCGCAATGGAGGTAAGTGCTGGTCCTAATTCCTCTTTGATCCTGGCTTGTGCTTCAGGTATAGAATCGATATAAGAATTTGCCGAGGAAAGATTGTTGTGCAAACCTAAGTACATGAGTTCATGTGCGCTTGCTCCATTTACAGCTGCGCGTGTTAGCAAAGTGTGTTTAAATCTAATGAAATTTAGATTTACTCTTCCTCCAGTAACCCTGCTACTTCTAACACCCATTTCATAAATCACATTCTTAAGTCTTGCCATTAGGGAAGTAGCATTGCAACGGGTATTGGGCAGTTTTTTTATTTCCTCTTCGGTAATCGTAAGCCCAGCGACCCCAGAGGAATTATGGATTAAATAAGTTCTATCCCTAGTAATGCAAATAGGTACCATATAATCGAGTAGGGTGTTCACCATGGGGGGGAGTCTGACATTGATGTAGACAGGTTTATTCTTTCTTTTCTGCTTGATTATTTCAATTTTCAGTGTCCAGTTTTTCTGGGGTTCACTGTAAGTTAAGTCATTTAGCTTTATGTTGAGAATTTGGCTTTGCCTATATCCGAGTACCAGAGCCAAAAAGAAAACGGCTAAGTGTTCAATTTCCAGCAGACCATTTTCGTAACCGTTGCAGATAGCGAAGGTTATATCTCTTACCTCGGTTTCGGTCAGTGCTCCATTAACAGGGTCGGCCGAGCTTATGGCGCTCCCGTTTTTTCTTGATGATGTACGGATTATATCAACTGCTAAATTATACTCGTCACACCATAGAACTTCTTTGTCTCCATTGCATGCAACTAGAAATTTTTTCATATTAGGGTTGACCTTTAACCACTTTATGAAAGAGGACCATAGTTCTTTGTTTTCACTTATCTTGTGTATTACGCGTCCTTGGCTGAGGGTGGGTTCACTAAGCAGCTTACAAAGCTGTTTGAGTTTCGTGCAGAACGTCTTAATGCTAGATAACGCATAGCATTCTGCTATGCGTGAGCAAAGTTCATGGCGAAATGACTCTATGATGTCGTCGCCTAGATAGTTTTGCATCTGCTTGAAATCTATCGTGCACTGGCCACTCAAGGCCTCATGTTTAATTGTTAGTTCTGATCCAATAATAAAATCAATTTTTGTTTTTTGATGGTATACGGTTATTTCTTCAAATGGTCGGTTTAATTCATTTTTAGTCGTTTGACTGTGCACCATAACTAACGTCCTTGCTAAGTTTTTTGTGGAGAGATCGGTCTTCTGATAATAATCGTTCATTACCGATTTTTTGAAATGCATATTTTGCATAGTGTTCTGGCATTGAAGACCTCAAACTCCATCCCATCTGAATTCGAAGGACGCTTAATGCGTTGGAGATGATTCTCTCTTTTTCTCTTCCAGTGGCAAAGGATGCTTTTTCATATTCGTTAAGAATGAAGTTGCATGCCCAGGAGTGCCGTAGACTATGAGGAGTGATCTTTAATTCAAGTTGGTCGCTCAGTGTTTTGAAAATCTTACCTACAGCATCGTTTGATAGCGGTTGCCCAGAAATACCGATGATTAAGAATGGATGTTTGATGCTCGCCTTTATTTTTTTTCTTTCGATAATATATCTTTCGATAAGTCCCCATAATGAGTCCGAGATTTTCAGCTCTCTGTTAAATGTCTTTACGGTTGCGGGGGACGATCTAGGATCCAGGCTCATATCAGTACTCGCTTCAATTTTTGTAGTTACATATCCTCGATTTTTTCGTTGAAATCCATCCACTCTTATACCGAGTAACTCACTGTTTCTGATGCCTGATTCACGCAGAAGGTGAAATACAACTAGATCCCTATGTATTAGAAATTTTTCTCTGATTTTTGAGTTTGATTTTATTGTTAAATCCATTTTTATATAGTCTTCATTTGTCCAGGGCTGAACAACATTCTCATTGTCAGAGTGGTGGCTTCTAAGTTGATTTTTGAGTCTGCCTGTAAAGTCGCTAAGAGATTTCCTTTTATCCTTGTTTGTGCTGAGTATTAATTCTTCAGCGATAAATTCTAGAAATTTTTTTGCTATACCGCATCTTCTGTCATAAGTGGAGTTAGATACTTTTTTCGGATTTATCATGCCTATTCCCGCGATTCGATTTTCGAGGGTGGATTTTGTTTCCGTAAGGTGACTGCGTAATTTTGTAAGCTCTCCATTAGTGAGAAAGCTTCCGTTTGAAAATCTTTTTATATAGTCAATTTTTTTATATTGGAAAAACAATATGACTAGACAAAGGTCATAACTATACGTGATTAATGATTTTGGTCGAGTTGTGGGGTGTTGATTGATAAGCCAATAGTTTGCCCAAAAGACCGGCTTGTCATTGTTAAAAATCAATGCTGTGGGATTGCCGCATGGGCTTTTGAATTCAATTACTTTCATGCCGATTCCCGCACTGGATAAAGTGAAGGGGCGGTTGGTGTCTTTGAATTATTTTTTAACTTGAGGAGCAGATACCCGTCAGCGATTACTAACGCAGTAGCTTCAATCTGATTTGGTGGGATGTTAAATTGATAGTTTTCAAAAATAGCAGGTGCCCGACGCATATCAACGATTCCTTGATAAAGTAAACATCAAAGTCAACGCTGATCACTCGCACACTGCCAAATTTCTTAGGGGCTTTAGTGTTTCAAGCTGAACTAGCTGATGGACTAGGCAGACCTACGCCGGGGCTGCCGCTAGAATCAATTATGCACAGGAATTTAGATGAATCAACGGGTGATTCGTGCTTCGGCTAAATTTATATAAGTAGTCAACACGTTGTATGCAACGTATAAAGTCCATGTTGACTTCACGGTTTCCATTACTTTGTTGACAGGACAATCTAATTGTCCCCGTTTACACTGAAGAATATATAAATAGTCAACAAAAGGTTCTTCGGGCGGATAATACCTGGCCACCGTTGCGGCCGCTGGCGCCCCAGCCGATCTTGTGGCTTTCGACGATGGCCACTTTCAGGCCTTTTTCCGCCAGCTCCACGGCGCTGGCCACGCCGGTGAAACCACCGCCGATAATCACCGCATCCACCGACACCTCGCCTTGCAGGGTGGGGTAGGCGGTGGGGTCATTGAGGGTGGCGCTGTAGTAGGAAGGGCAGCGCTCGGCTGCCGCCGTCACCAGGTTAAGGGCGGCTGTCATGGGTCTCTCCTTGCACATGTAAGGGCCGGGCCGACGCAACGCTGCGCCGGCCGCCGAAGGGGCTGTGGTGGGCCGGTATCAGGCCTGGGCCAGGTACCAGCGCCAGTCCTGTTCGCCGACCTCGGCCATGAACTGGCGGTACTCGGCACGCTTGACGGCCAGGTACACACCGAGGAATTCGGCGCCCAGGGCATCCCGCGCCCAGGCCGAGTGTTCCAGGGCGGTCAGCGACGTCAGCCAGTCGGTGGGCAGCAACTCGGTGGCCTGGGCGTAGCCGTTGCCGCTCACCGGTTCCCCCGGGTCCAATTGTTCGCGCAGGCCGCGATGGATGCCGGCGAGGATTGCCGCGGCGGCCAGGTAGGGGTTGGCGTCGCCGCCGCAGATGCGGTGTTCGATGTGCCGGGTGTGGGCCGGGCCGCCAGGGACCCGCAGGCTCACGGTGCGGTTGTCCACGCCCCAGGTCGGCGCCAGGGGCGCGTAGCTGTTGGCCTGGAAGCGGCGGTAGGAGTTGGCGTTGGGGCAGAACAGCAGCAGGGAATCCAGCAGCGAGGCGAGCATGCCGCCCACCGAGTGGCGCAGCAGCGGAGTACCGGCCGGGTCTTGTGCGGCGTACAGGTTGTGGCCCTGGGCATCGGCGAGGCTCACGTGCATGTGCATGCCCGTACCGGCCAGGTGGTCGAACGGCTTGGCCATGAAGGTGGCCTGCATCCCGTGCTTGTGGGCGATGGCCTTGACCAGGCGCTTGTAGCGCACGGCCTGGTCCATGGCTTCCAGGGCGTCGCCGTGCTCCAGGGTGATTTCCACCTGGCCCGGGGCATATTCGGAGATCGCTGTGCGCGCCGGAATGCCCTGCAGCTTGCAGTTGGCGTAGAGGTCGGCGAGGAAGGGTTCAATCTGTTCCAGCTCGCGCAGGCCATAGACCTGGGTGCTGCGGGGGCGGCCACCGTCGGCGTCCAGGGCCGGTTGCGGTCGGCCGTGGCTGTCGCGCTGGGCGTCCAGCAGGTAGAACTCCAGCTCGCAGGCCATCACCGGGTAATAACCGTCGGCCTTGAGGGCGTCGATCACCTTGATCAACAGATGACGCGGGTCGGCAATGCTGGCGGGCAGGCCCTCTTGCGGGTGCATGCTGACCTGCACCGCAGCGGTGGGAATCTGCCGCCAGGGCAGGCGCACCAGGCTGCCGGCCAGGGGGTAGGCGCGACAGTCGATATCGCCCACGTCCCAGACCAGCCCGGAGTTTTCCACGTCGTCGCCATTGAGGGTCAGGCCGAGGATGGTACTGGGCAGCGGGCGCCCGCTTTCGTACACCGCCAGCAGTTCTTCGCGGTGCAACAGCTTGCCCCGGGGCACGCCGTTGGCGTCGAGGATAAACAGCTCGATCATGTCGATATCGGGGTTGGCGGCCAGGAAGGTACGGGCCTCGTCAAGGGCTGCAAAGTTCATCGTTCTCTCGCTTGCGCCGTTTCAGGCGCGCAGGTTCAGTTCACGCAACGGCGCCGTGCTTGGGCCGGTTGCAGGGGCAGAAGTGAATGCGGGGAAGCTGTACGCGTCTGGGTGCGCGTTCAGGCTGAGAACGAAGTATCCGGAGGGCGCGAGGAATGACGCAGGCGGGAACGGCACAGGGCCATGGGCAGGTTGACCAGCAGTTTCATCGCTGCCCCCCTGGCGCGAGGGGGTGGGTGCAGCGGCGATGAACGCGGGCCGTTTCCCTGGCCATGTCCGATCCCCTGCACGGGGCAGCGGCGACAAGCAGGCGAGGGCAGCGGGTACTCGGGGCGTTCATGGGGCCGGTTGATCTCGTTAAGGATTCACGGACTTTTTTTCAAACGAGGCACACCGTTTTACCGGGAGTGAAAGCAGATTCCAAGGGGGGGGTGTCGAAAAATAATTGACAGACTGGGCGGGCATGGCGCTGCCACAGGGGGAGCGCCGGGGCTTATTTTTCGCTGAGCTGGGCCACCAGGAAATCGATAAAGGCCCGGGTTTTCTGCGGCACCCGGCGCGCCGAGGGGTACACCGCGTGGATGCTGATGGGCGGCGCCTGCCAGTCACACAGCACCGGCATCAGGCGCCCGGCGGCCAGGGCGTCCTCGACGATAAAGTTGGGCAGCAGGGCGATGCCCATGCCGGCCTCGGCGGCCTGGGCCAGGAGGTCGCCGTTGTTGGCATGCAACGGCCCGGTGACGTGCACCCGTTGGGTGTCCTTGCCATTGCTCAATTGCAGGCTGACGCCGCTTTGCAGGTAGCCGTAGTTCAGACAGGCGTGGCTGCTCAGCTCCTTGGGCGTCTGTGGTGTGCCCGCCCGCTTCAAGTACGCGGGGGAGGCCACCATGATTCGCGGTGCCGGCGCCAGCAAGCGCGCCACCATGGACGAATCTGCCAGGCTGGCGATGCGGATGGTCACGTCGAAACCGCCGCGCACCGGGTCCACTTGCTGGTCGCTGAGCACCAGCTGCAACTCGATGTTCGGCTGCTGTTCATGGAACAGCGGCACCAGCGGCCCCAGGCGGCGCAGACCGAACGACATCGGCGCGTTGACCCGCAATACTCCGCGCAACTCACTGATGCCATCGCGCGCGCGCTGCTCGGCTTCGTCCACAGCGGCCAGGACTTCCCGTACCGACTCGTAGTACTCGGCGCCGGCTTCGGTCAGGTGCAGGCTGCGGGTGGTGCGTTGCAGCAACTGCACACCGATGGCCTCTTCCAGGGCCTGGATCTGTTTGCTGACCTTCGAGCGCGGCACATCCATCGCCCGGGCCGCCGCGGCAAAGCCATTGGCGTCGACGGTGACGACAAAGGCGCGCATGCATTCAATGCGGTCCATGATTGTCCCTGTTTTGGAATCAATGATTCTCGATTTTAGGGAATTGTCCCTTTTTGGTCCAGTCCGTAAATTAGCCACCAAGCCGGCGCACAACGCTAGACAAGGCAACCGCCCCGGACCCCAGACACTTAATCAATCTCGACATCAAAAGGAACACGCCATGTCCATCCGTGAACTGCTCAACCCAACCAACTCCGCCCTGATCCTGATCGACCACCAGCCGCAGATGTCCTTCGGTGTGCAGTCCATCGACCGCCAGACCCTGAAGAACAACACCGTGGCCCTGGCCAAGACGGCAAAGATCTTCAACGTGCCGACCATCCTCACCTCGGTGGAAACCGAAAGCTTCAGCGGCTACATCTGGCCGGAACTGCTCAGCGTGTTCCCTGATCAGCAACCCATCGAGCGCACCTCGATGAACTCCTGGGAAGACAAGCCACTGGTGGCAGCGGTCAAGGCCACTGGGCGCAAGAAACTGATCATGGCGGCGCTGTGGACCGAGGTCTGCCTCAACTTCCCGGCCCTGGAGGCCCTGGCTGAAGGTTACGAGGTGTACATCGTCACCGACGCCTCGGGCGGCACCACCAAGGAAGCCCACGACATGTCCGTGCAGCGGATGATTCAAGCCGGCGCAGTACCGGTGACCTGGCAGCAAGTGCTGCTCGAATACCAGCGTGACTGGGCCCACAAGGAAACCTACGACGCCGTGATGGACCTGGTGCGCGAGCACAGCGGCGCCTACGGCATGGGTGTGGACTACGCCTACACCATGGTGCACAAGGCCCCGCAACGTCAGGCCAAGTAAGCCCCGAGCACACAGGAGGGCGCCTGCGGGCGCCCGATCTTTTTCCCCGGGTAGGCGGAGCCTGTCATGAATATGCAATTGGCTGACGGCGTGGTGACACTGCTGGTGCGGCATCGAATCAAAGCGGGCCAGGACCAGGCCTATGAAAGTTGGCTGCGCCGGACCATTGCCCGGGCCCGCAGCTACCCGGGGCACCTGGGCATCGACGTGGTGCGCGGCCACGATGGCGGGCTGGCGCTGTTCACCAGCGTCCTGCGTTTTGCCAGTATCGAGTTGTTGCAGCAGTGGCTGGATTCCACGGAGCGCCGCGACCTGGTGCACGAGGCCCGGCATCTGCTGGCCGATGGCGACCAGACGGAAATCAACGGCGAACGGGAGTTCTGGTTTACTCCGCCCCAGGCCAATGCGCCGACCCCGCCTCCGCGCTGGAAGCAGGCTTGCGTGACCTTCATGGTGATCCTGCCGTTGAGCATGCTGATGCCCTGGCTGTGGCAGCAGGTGTTTAACCGGTTGCCATGGCTGGGCGGCTACGTGCAGTCCAATGTGCTGATTACCCTGAGCATTGTGTTGTTGGTGGTCTATGTCTTTATGCCACGGGTGACGCGTTTGTTCGCCGGCTGGTTGCGCTGAAACCTGTGGATGCAGTGGGTAAGGCGCGCCATCAATTAATCATCGCCATTAAAAAAG
>NZ_JALQCW010000102.1 GCF_023241715.1 Pseudomonas morbosilactucae | reverse complement strand
CAACATGGACGTTCGTCAGTTTGCCTTCCTGGCTCAACCAGCCTTCTGCTGCCCTGCAATCCCGGCATTCCTTTGGGGGCCTGCCGAAGGCGCGGACTGGCGTTCATGCTGGCCAACCTGATGTTCTGGCAGCCGCTGTGGGTGATGGGCCGACGGCATCGTGGTCAATTGGCAGCGGCACCCGTCTCGGCCAGGCGGGCAATGGCGTGCCCATTGTCAACATCGCCAAGCCCAATGGCGGCGGCCTGTCCCACAACAAGTTCAGCGACTACAACGTTGGCCCGCTGGGGGTGATCCTCAACAACGCCACGAGCCGCACCCAGGAAACCCAGCTCGGCGGGATCATCCTCGGCAACCCTAACCTGGGCGGCCGTTCGGCCACAGTGATCCTCAACGAGGTCAACGGCGGCAGCCCCAGCCAGCTCAAGGGCTACACCGAAGTGGCGGGGAAATCGGCCCATGTGATTGTCGCCAACCCCTACGGCGTGACCTGCAACGGCTGCGGATTCATCAACACGCCGAAAGCCACCCTGACCACCGGCAAACTGGTGATCGAAAACGGCCAGGTCCAGCGTTATCAGGTGGACCAGGGCAGCGTCACCATCGAAGGCGCTGGCCTTAACGCGAGCAATATCGATCAGTTCGAAATCATCACCCGCAGCGCCAGGATCAACGCTGAAATCCAGGCCCGGCAGTTGGCGGTGATCGCCGGTGCCAACGATGTCGATGCCAAGACCTTGAACGCCACGCTGCGGACGGCGAATCCGGCGGACACGCCGCAACTGGCCATCGACAGCAGCGCCCTGGGCGGCATGTACGCCGGGGCCATCAAGCTGGTGGGCACCGAGTCGGGTGTGGGGGTGAAGCTGGCAGGGGACATGGCCGCTAGCGGCGGCGACCTGCAGATCGATGCCAACGGCCAGTTGACTCTGGCCCGTGCTCAGGCCCTGGGCGATGTACAGCTCAAGGCGCAAGCGGTGCAGCTGACCGAGTCGGTGTACGCGCAGCAGAACGCCAAGGTGGTGGCTACCGATCAGTTGACGGTGGACAAAAACCTGACGGCCGGTGGCAACCTGCACCTTGAGGGCCGGCAGATGGTCAGTCACGGCCAGCTCAACGCCGGCCTCAAGCAGCAAGAGGACGTCGAGACCGTCAATCCGGCCAGCCACTTGCAGCTTCAGGGCGGCAGTTTGACCAATACCGGCACCATCAATGCCCAGGGCAGCCTGGACATTGATCTGGAGCATTTGGATAACCAGGGCGCGGAACTGGTGGCAGCGAGGGATTTGCGCCTCAAGGCCGGTAGCGTCGATAACCGCGGTGGCACCCTGGCCGCGGCGCAGTCACTCAAGGTGACGGTCGATAGCCTGGACAACCGCGACCAGGGCCTGATGTTCAGCAAAAGTGCCGGCCTGACCCTGAGCGCCGACAGCCTGGACAATCGTCAGGGCACCCTGCAAGCCAACCAGGGCGAACTCAAGGTCCGTGTCGAGCAAGTCCTCGACAACGGCGGTGGCAAGATTTTCACCGGCGCCGGTGACCTGGTTCTTGAGGTTGATGAGCTGCGCAACCAGCAAGGACGGCTGAATGCCCAGGGCGGGAAGCTCAGTGTCAAGAGTACGGTTTTCGATAACCGCCAGGGCAATGCCCAGGCTGAAGCAGTGGAAGTCACCAGCCGTACGCGCTTGATCAACGATCAAGGGCATTTACTGGCCACGGCGGGCGACCTGTCGCTCAAGGGTGGCGAGGTTCGCAATAACGGTGGCGAGATCGCCAGCCAACAGCACCTGGGGGTTGAGGCGGCCAGCCTGCAGAACCAGCACGGGAGCATCAGTGCCGAGACTATCGGACTGGGGCTTACGGGCAAACTCGACAACGCTGCGGGTCTGATCGAGTCTCGGCAACGCCTGGCGGTGGACGCCGGTTCGCTGAGCAATGCCAAGGGCCGCTTGCGGGCCTTGGGCGAGCAGGGCGAGAGCCGCTTCAGTATCGGTGGTCGTTTCGATAACGACCTGGGCCTGGTGGAAATCGGTAACCAGCGATTGCGCCTGAGCAGCGTTGGCCTGAGCAACCAGCAAGGGCTGGTGCGCCATCTGGGGCAACAAGGCTTTGAGTTGTCCCTGGCGGACACCGGCAATGCCGGCGGCAGTTTCATCACCAACAGCCGGCTGGATCTGGACCTGGCGGAGTGGAGCAACACCAGCCTGATCCAGGCGCAGAAGATCGGCCTCAAGGTCGGGACTTTTACCCAAGCCGGCAGTGGCAAGCTGGTCTCAGTCGAAAGCATCGACGCCAGTGGTCATCAGTGGATCAACGATGGCAGCCTGGAAACCGATGGTGATCTGAAACTGACCCTCAGTGGCTCCTATCAAGGCAATGGCAGCCTCAAGAGCCAGGGGCACATGAGCGTTACTGCGGCAAGTGCCGACCTCGGCCAAGAGGCCCAGGTACGCAGTGGCGGGGCTGCCGTTTTGGCCCTGGGCAGCCACTTGCAGAACCTCGGCAGCCTCACAGCCTCCGGCGACTTACTACTCAAGGTCGACAGCCTGACCCAACAGGGCACTTTGGGGGCAGGCAATGCGCTGCAGATTGAAACCGCGACGCTGCTCAACCAGGGTGGACTGATCTTCAGCGGCGCCGACATGCAGCTGGAAACCCACAGCCTGACCAACGACAAGGGCGACATTTACAGTCTCGGTCGCCTGGACGTCAACGGACCGGGGCAACAGTCCGCCAGCCTGATCGAGAACATCTCCGGCACCCTTGAAAGTGCCCACGGTATGCAGTTGCTGGCCAACCGCCTGGTCAACCGCAAGGAGAGGTTCGCCTTTATTCCTGCCCTGACCTCCGGGCGCATCACTTTGCACTCCACCGACAACTGCAAGGGCAGGCACTGCGAGGCTTACTACTCGGTCAAGGAAGTCTATGACACGACAATCACCGAGGATTCCCCACGCGCCAACCTGATTTCCGGTGCCGAGCTGACCTTCAAGGGTGACAGTTTCGAGAACCGATTCAGTACGGTCGCTGCTGCCGGCAACATCAGTCTGCAAAGCAATCGCCTGAGCAACATCGGCGCCGGCGGTGGCGAGATTCGTCATTACTCCTACGGGATCTACACCAGGGACGAAGGCGCCTACTACAACTTCATCAATAACATCCGGCGCTACAACGCCTTCAACAATCCCGCCTCCGCCAGCTACGACCCCACAGCGATCCCCCTGAAGGCGATCGCCATCGGCCGACTAAGCGGCTTCAGCAAGGTTGCGACCTCCGGCAACGGTGACGTGGCGGCAGCGGTGATCCAGGGTGCTGGCAACGTTGATATTACGGGCGCCCAATACCTGGAAAACAGCGTGATCCGCCCCGGCGAAACAGTGGTCACCGGGGACAGCCGGGTCGGCTTGACCACGGTGGACAGCAGCACCCAAGTCCAGCCGCAGTTGAACCTGCAAGCCGCTCCGGATTTGCAGCAACAAGCCGTCAATCCTCTGGCCCTGCCTGGTTTCAGCCTGCCGCAAGGCGAAAGCGGCCTGTTCAAGGTCAGCAGCGACCCGCAACACAAGTACCTGATCGAAACCAACCCGGCATTCGCCAACCTCAAGCAGTTCCTCAACTCGGATTACCTGCTCAGTCGCATTGGCTTTAACCGCGACCAGACCCAGCGCCGTTTGGGTGACGGGCTCTACGAGCAGCGGCTGATCCGCGAAGCGCTGATCGCCCGCACCGGCCAGCGTTTTATTGCCGGGCTGGATAGCGACGAAGCGATGTTCCGCTACCTGATGGACAACGCCATTGCCAGCAAGACCGCCCTTGAGCTGTCACCGGGCGTGGCCCTGACATCAGCCCAGATAGCGGCGCTGACCCACGACATCGTCTGGATGCAGGAGCAGGAGGTCAACGGCGAAAAGGTTCTGGTGCCGGTGTTGTACATGGCCCAGACCCACAATCGCCTGGCGCCCAACGGTGCGCTGATCCAGGGGCGAGACCTGAACCTGATCTCTGGCGGCACCCTGGCCAACCAAGGCACCTTGCGCGCCAGTACGCAGCTGCAAGCCAGGGCCCAGAACATCGACAACAGCGGCCTGATAGAAGCCAATGAGCGCTTGTCGCTGCTGGCCCGCCAAAGCATCCGCAACGCCCAGGGTGGAATCCTCAAGGGCCAGGACGTCAGCCTGGTGGCGACCGAGGGCGACGTCATCAACGAGCGCTCTAAAGTGCGCTTGAACACTGGATATGGTGGCGGGCGCCAGCACAACGACTACCTCAATAGCGCGGCCCGCGTTGAAGCAGGCAACCGTCTGGACATCGCCGCTGGGCGCGATATCCGCAACAGCGGCAGCGTGCTCCAGGCCCTGGGCGATATGAGCCTCAAGGCGGGACGTGATCTGACGCTGGTGGCCACCGAGCAAGTGAACACCAGCAGCGGACGCCACAAGAAAACCAGTTGGAGTCAGAGCAGGACCACTCAATACGGCAGCGAGTGCGGGTCGGCGCAATCTTTCGGCTACGCTGCCAGATCTGCAGGTAGTGGCCAGCCAGGTGATGACCCAGGGCAGCCTGGCATTTGGCAGCGATGCGGACGCGTCCATCGAAGCGGCAGCCC
>NZ_JALQCW010000101.1 GCF_023241715.1 Pseudomonas morbosilactucae | reverse complement strand
GCTTCGATGGCCGCGTTGAGGGCCAAGAGGTTGGTCTGCTCGGCAATCGAGCGGATCACATCCAGCACGCTGACGATCGACGCCACGTCCTGCTGCAGGCTGTCCAGCGAGGTGCCGCTGTTGCGAATGTCGCTGACCAAGGCATGGATCTGCTGGATGCTGCCATCCACCACGCGCTTGGCGGTCTGCCCTTCTTCGTCGGTCTTCTGCGCCGCCACCGCTGCACCCTGGGCACTGCGGGCCACTTCCTGGGCGGCAGAAGACATCTCGTTGATCGCCGTGGCCACCTGATCGGTTTCGTGGCGCTGGCGCTCCATGGCCTGTTCCGAACGCTGGGCCTGCTCCGACACCTGGGTCACCAGGCCAGTGAGCTGGCCGGTCATCTCGGTGATCTGCCGCACCAGACCGTGGATTTTGTCGACAAACCGGTTGAACGAGCCCGCCAGGTCCCCCAGTTCGTCCTGGCTGGTAATTGCCAGGCGCCGAGTCAAGTCACCCTCGCCCGCGGCGATGTCGTCCAGGTTGAGCTTCATCAGGTTCAGCGGCCGCAGGATGGTGTTGGCCACCAGCATGCCCAGGGCCGCAATCACCAGCAGCACCACCGCCGCCACCCCGACAATGCTCAACACCATGCCTTCCATGCGCTCGTTGACCCCGGCTTCCACCGCCGCCACCTGGGCGTCGATGCCGTCGATGTTCACCGAGGAGCCGATCACCATGTCCCACTTGGGCAGGTACTCGGTGTAGCCCAGTTTGGGCACCAGCACATCGCTGCCCGGCTGGGTCGAGCTGTACTGCACGTAGTGACTGCCGTCCTTGGCGACCCGCACCAGCTCGCGGTTGACGTAGACGCCGTTGGGGTCGCGGTTGTCCTTGAAGCTCTTGCCCACGCCATCCGGGCTGTTGCCCTTGAACAGGCGCACGGTCTCGGAGTCGTAGCCGAAGAAGTAACCGTCCTTGCCATAGGTGATGTTCGACAGCAGCTTGACCACCTCGGCGCGAGCCGCCTGGTCGCCACTGGCCGCCGCGTCGTACAGCGGCTTGACGGTGCTCAGGGCCACTTCGACGTAACCCTGCAAGGTGGCCTTGGATTCACTCATCAAGCGCTGGCGGGTCTCGTCGACCTGCTTTTTCGCCTGTTCTTTAAGCATGAACACCGTGGTCAGGCTGATCACTACCGCAAACAGCAAAACCGGGAGTACCGCGAGGGATAGAACTTTGGCCTTCAGGCTTAGGCGCATAGGAGGTCACTCTTGATTTTATTGGGCGTGATAAGCCGTTAACGGCTGGCCGAATCAAAAGTTGAGCCCCGCGCTCGCCCCGCGCTCGCGTAGAAGCCGGCTTGCCGGCGAAGCCCTCCACCGGCAAACCCCTCTTCTATACACAGGGGCGCCAAAGCGGGCGTCAGAGGACCATCGCCGCCACCCAGCCAAAGGCCAGCAGCGGCAGGTTGTAGTGCAGGAAGGTCGGCACCACGGTGTCCCAGATATGGTGATGCTGGCCGTCGATATTCAGCCCCGAGGTCGGCCCCAGGGTCGAGTCGGAAGCCGGCGAACCAGCATCGCCCAAGGCTCCGGCGGTGCGACGATGCACACGATCGCCAGCGGGCTGAAGCCCAGTTGCACACACAAAGGCACAAAGATCGCCGCCAGGATCGGCACCGTGGAAAACGACGAGCCGATGCCCATGGTCACCAACAGCCCCACCAGCAACATCAACAGCGCACCCACGCCCTTGCTGTGGCCGATCCAGCTGGCCGACGTCTCCACCAGGGTTTTCACATCGCCGGTGGCTTTCATCACCTCGGCGAAACCCGAGGCGGCAATCATGATGAAGCCGATCATGGCCATCATCTTCATGCCTTCGGTGAACAGGTCATCCGTCTCGCGCCAGCGCACGATGCCCGACACCGAGAACAGCAAAAAGCCACACAAGGCGCCGATGATCATCGAGTCCAGCAGCAACTGGACGACGAACGCGACAATGATCGCCAGCCCGGCCACCAACAGTGTCCGCGGGTTGTAGCTCACCTGCACCTGCTCGACTTTCTCGATACGGTCCAGGTCGTACACGCGCTTCTTGCGGTAGCTGATCAAGGCCAGCAACAGGCCGCAGAGCATGCCCAACGCCGGGATGCCCATGGCCTGCGTGACGTTGACCTGGCTGATGTCGACGCCGCTGCGGGCCACGTTGGCCAGGAGGATTTCATTGAGGAAAATGTTGCCGAAGCCCACGGGCAGGAACATGTAGGGCGTGATGAGGCCGAAGGTGATGACGCAGGCGATCAGCCGCCGGTCCAACTGCAACTTGGTCAGCACATACAGCAGCGGCGGCACCAACAGCGGAATAAAGGCGATGTGGATCGGCAGGATGTTCTGCGAAGCAATGGACACCACCCACAACAGGCCGATCAACAGCCACTTGACCTGGCCGCTGCCAGTCGCGTCCTGGCGGTCCACCAGCAGCAGGATCTTGTCCGCCAGGGCGTGGGCCAGGCCGGACTTGGCGATGGCCACCGCGAACGCACCGAGCAAGGCGTACGACAGGGCCACCGTGGCACCGCCACCCAGGCCACTGTTGAAGGCCTTGAGCGTGGCCTCGATACCCAGGCCGCCGGTCAACCCGCCCACCAGCGCGCCGACAATCAGCGCGATCACCACATGCACGCGGGACAGGCTGAGGATCAGCATCACGCCAACCGCGGCAATTACAGCATTAATCATCATGACCTCATTACGGCGCCGATAAAAAACGGCGCACAGGAGCAGGGTCCAGCCAGAGGGCCAAGCAGGCCGCCGCCGGATAAAAAGTGGGTTCTTATTAGAGGGCGCGCACTTTGCAGGAGCTGGCCCGGCTTGTCAAAAACAAGGCCATTACAGCCGCTTATCCCGGCATTAGCCTGTGAAAAACTGTGGTTTTCTGCCCCGACGGCAGTTAAACAAGCGTTTAAAGATGAGCCAACCACGGCCGATAAGGTGGCGAAGTCGCAGATATTTATCGAACAAGGACCTCTGCATGTTGCCCAGACAACTCTCCATTCAATGGAAAATCACCCTGCTCGCCGGACTCTGTCTGCTGGGCATCGTGACCCTGCTGGTAGGCCTGTCCCTGTATCGCATGGAACACAGCTCCGAGCTGGTCAAGGCCTCGAGCATGGAGATGCTCAACGAAGCGGCCCAGGCGCGCATCGAAGCCCAAGGCGAAGTGCAATCCCTGGCGATCCGCGAGCAATTCATGGATGCCTACCAATATGGCCACGGCTTCTCGCGCCAGGTGCTGTTCCTCCGGGATCAGGCGGAAAAACGCTTCCTGGATGCCTTCGACCTGCGCGAAGACATGACCCGCCAGGTCAAGTCGGCCTTGCAGAACAACCCCGAGCTGCTGGGCCTGTCCCTGGTGTTCGAGGCCAACGCCCTAGACGGCAAGGACGAATTGTTCGCCGACCAGAGCGAACTGGGCAGCAATGAAAAGGGCCGCTTCGCCTTGTACTGGTCGCAGTCCAGCCCCGGCCAGCTGAAGTCCATGGCCTTGCCCGAAAGCGACATGCAAGACACCCAGCGCGGGCCCAGCGGCGAACCGGCCAACGCCTGGTTCACCTGCCCGCGCCAGACCCTCCAGCCCTGCGTGATCGAGCCCTACTTCTATGTGATCGACGGCCAGAAGGTGCTGATGACCAGCATCGTCTTCCCGTTGCTGGTCAACGGCAAAGTGATTGCCTCGCTGTCGGTGGACATCAACCTCAACAGCCTGCAAGCCATGAGCCAGAGCGCCAGCCAGCGCCTGTACGACGGCCAGACCCACGTCAGCATCATCAGCCCGGTGGGCCTCCTGGCTGGCTACAGCCCGGACGCCAGCAAACTCAGCCAGCGCCTGGAGAGCGTGGACCCGGCCAGCGGTGCGGAGCTGATTCGCCTGCTGTCCGCCAGCACCCGCCCCCAGAGCCTGCACAGCAACCAGCAACTGAAGGTGCTGGCGCCCTTCAGCCCGATTCCTGGGGGCAAACCCTGGGGCGTGCTGCTGGATGTGCCCGAGCAGGTGCTGGTAGGGCCGGCCGAAGCCTTGAAAGACAAGCTCGATGCGAGCAATCAAAGCGGCACCCTGATCGAGCTGGGCCTGGGCCTGTTGGCCACGGTGCTCGGCCTGCTGCTGGTGTGGCTGATGGCCCGCAGCGTGACCCGGCCGATCCTCGGCGTGGCCCATATGCTGGAAGACATTGCCAGCGGCGAAGGCGACCTGACGCGACGCCTGGCCTACGACAAACAGGATGAACTGGGCCAGTTGGCCGGCTGGTTCAACCGTTTCCTCGACAAGCTGCAACCGATCATTGCCGAGGTCAAACGCTCGGTGCAGGACGCCCGTGGCACCGCCGACCAATCCTCGGCCATCGCCACCCAGACCAGCGCCGGCATGGAACAGCAGTACCGCCAGGTCGACCAGGTGGCGACCGCTTCCCATGAAATGAGCGCCACCGCCCAGGACGTTGCCCGCAGCGCAGCCCAAGCGGCCCATGCGGCTCGCGATGCCGACCAGGCCACCCTTGAAGGGCTGCGGGTGATCGACCGCACCACCACCCACATCGGCCACCTGGCCAGCGACATGAGCAGCACCATGAGCCAGGTCGAAGGCCTGGCCGCCGACAGCGAGAAGATCGGGTCGGTACTGGAAGTGATCCGTTTCCATCCGCCGAACAGAACCAACCGTCGCTGGCCCTCAACGCCGCCCATCGAGGCCGCCCGGGCCGGTGAGGCCGGACGGGGCTTTGCGGTGGTCGCCGACGAAGTGCGCAACCTGGCCCGACG
>NZ_JALQCW010000100.1 GCF_023241715.1 Pseudomonas morbosilactucae | reverse complement strand
CCGGGTGCAAAGCAGGCGAAGTATTGATTTAAATAAATTTATATCAGGGGGGTTGACGACCCCTCAAACCATCCATAGAATGCGCGCCACTTACAGCGTAAAGCACACAGCGAAAACGCGGTAGGGGAGTGAATGTTGTACGTGTGTCCCCTTCGTCTAGTGGCCTAGGACCACCGCCCTTTCACGGCGGTAACAGGGGTTCGAGTCCCCTAGGGGACGCCACGTTTACCCGCTCTGCGGGATTTTTAAGGGTCATTCAATTATTGAATGGCCCTTTTGTTTGTCTGGCGTTCAGCCAATTCTCTCTTTCTTCTTACCCTGTTGTTCTGACCGACGGTCACACTCAAGACTTGCGAAAATTTATTATGAATATAATATTTTATTCGTAATATTCGGAGGCAACGATGAACGATAAAAAAGCTCAAACCCGCGAACGGATTCTTCAGGCCGCCAGTTCCGCGCTGATTCAGCGCGGGCCGGCCGAGCCAAGTGTGGGCGAGGTCATGGGGGCTGCCGGTCTGACGGTCGGTGGCTTTTATGCGCACTTTGAAAGCAAGGATGCGCTGATGCTGGAGGCCTTCAGCCAGTTGCTGGCCCAGCGTCGCGGCCTGATTGCCGAGATGGACGCCGAGCTCAGTGGCGAGGAGCGGCGGGCCTTGGTCGCGGCGTTTTATCTGTCGCGCAAACACCGGGATTCCACAGAGCAAGCGTGCCCGATTCCAGCTTCGGTCGGTGAGTTGGGGCGGCTGCCGGATGGGTTTCGCCAGGCCTTGAATGAACACGTGGAACTGATGGTCGCGCAATTGGCGACCACCCCGGAAGAGGCCGACAAGGTGCTCGCCGACCTGGCCTTGATGGTCGGTGGATTGGCGTTGGCGCGGGCCTTGGGTGCGGGGGCGTTGTCGGATCGTTTGCTGCGCGCTGCCAAGTCGGCAGTGCTGTGACCTGAGGCCCAGGCCCGAGGAGATTGGCGATGAGTGCATTGACGTGGATTCGTGGGGTGAACGGTACCTTGGGCTGGGTGGCGCCGGGCCTGGTGGCCAACAAGATGCGTGTGTTGTTCATGACGCCTCGCGAGCGGCCACCGCGGGATTGGGAGTTGCCGTTGCTGGCGCGTGCCGAGCGCATGACCTTGCGCTTCGGGCTGTCGGCCCTGCGCTGGGGCCAGGGCCCCACCGTGTTGTTGATGCACGGCTGGGAAGGGCGCTCGACGCAGTTCGCCAGCCTGATCGAGGCACTGGTGGCGGCGGGCTACACCGCCGTCGCCCTGGATGGCCCGGCTCACGGGCGGTCACCGGGGCACGAGGCGAACGTGGTGCTGTTTGCGCGGGCCATGCTTGAGGCCGCAGCGGAGTTGCCACCTTTGCATGCTGTGATTGGCCACTCCATGGGCGGTGCCAGCGCCATGTTGGCCGTGCAGTTGGGGTTGCGCACCGAGACGCTGGTCAGCATCGCGGCGCCGGCGCGGATCCTCGGGGTCCTGAGTGGGTTTGCCCGCTACATGGGCATGCCGCCTCGGGCGCGTTCGGCCTTTATCCGCCGCATTGAGCGGGATGTCGGCATGCGTGCCGCCCATCTGGATGTTGCGCACTATCAACTGACCATGCCCGGGCTGATCGTGCATGCCGAAGACGACTTGTTCGTGTCGGTCAATGAGTCCGAACTGATTCATCAGGCCTGGTTCGACAGCCGCCTGCTGCGTCTGGAGCAGGGTGGGCACCAGCGGGTGCTGGCCGATCCGCGGGTGATCGAGGGGGTTTTGTCCCTGGTCAACGGCGTCAAGCGCCAGGCGCGCCAATCCGCCTGAGCTTCCGTTACACTGCCCCGGTTAAAAAACTGACCGGGAGTAGGGCATGGGCTGGGATCTGGCAACGCCATTTGTCATCGACTTGCAGGTGGCGGCTGAAGACATCGATGGATTGGGCCACGCCAACAATGCGGTGTATGTCACGTGGCTGGAGCGTTGTGCCTGGCGGCATTCACAGCGCCTGGGCCTGGACCTGACCGAGTACCGGCGCCTGGACCGGGCCATGGCGGTGGTGCGGCACGAGATCGATTACCTGGCCGCCGCCTACGAAGGCGATGAGCTGCAGTTGGCCACCTGGATCGTCGATTGGGATCAGCGGCTGAAGATGACCCGGCACTTCCAACTGGTGCGGCCGAGCGATAACACCACCTTGCTGCGAGCCCAGACCACCTTTGTCTGCATTGAGCTTTCCACGGGCAAGCCCAAGCGCATGCCGAGCGAGTTTCTGGAAGGCTATGGCCCGGCCTTGCACATCCGCCAAGAGGCGTAGAGGCGGGTAGCGGTGCGCTGGCGGGAGATGGCGTCAATCGTCGGCGAGCCGGCGCCTGCGGTGCGCTGGTTTTTCAGTGCTCGGTCAGACGAATACCTTCTGGTGTCAGAAACCCATTAAACTTCGCCACGATTTTTTGCCCGCGTTTTTTCATCGAGTGTGATTCATGCAAATTGCTTTGGCGCCCATGGAGGGGTTGGTCGACAACATCCTGCGGGACGTGTTGACCCGCGTCGGCGGTATTGACTGGTGCGTGACCGAGTTCATCCGCGTCAACGACCGCCTGCTGACCCCTGCCTATTTCCACAAGCTGGGCCCGGAACTGCTGCACGGTGCCAAGACCGCCGCCGGCGTGCCGCTGCGCGTTCAGCTGTTGGGGTCGGACCCGGTGTGCCTGGCGGAAAACGCCGCCCTGGCCTGTGAACTGGGTTCCGAAGTGATTGACCTGAACTTCGGCTGCCCGGCCAAGACCGTCAACAAGTCCCGGGGCGGGGCGGTGCTGCTTAAAGAGCCCGAGCTGCTCAATCAGATCGTCGAGCATGTACGCCGTGCGGTGCCGGCGCATATTCCGGTCACTGCCAAGATGCGCCTGGGCTTCGACAGCCCGGACGGCGCCCTGGTCTGTGCCACGGCCCTGGCGGAAGGCGGCGCGGCGCACATTGTGGTGCACGCGCGGACCAAGGCGGACGGCTACAAGCCGCCGGCCCATTGGGAGTGGATTCCGCGGGTGCAGGACGTGGTCAAGGTGCCGGTGTTCGCCAACGGCGATATCTGGAGCGTTGAAGACTGGCGCCGTTGCCGGGAAATCAGCGGCGTGGAAGACATCATGCTCGGTCGCGGCCTGGTGTCGCGCCCTGACCTGGCGCGGCAGATCGCTGCCGCACGGGCCGGTGAAGAGGTGGTGGAAATGACCTGGGCCGAGCTGCAGCCCATGCTCCAGGCGTTCTGGTTGCAGGCCGTCGAGCAACTGACGCCACGCTCGGCACCGGGGCGTTTGAAGCAATGGCTGGCCATGTTGACGCGCAATTACCCTGAAGCCGTGGAGCTGTTCACGGCCATGCGCCGGGAAACCGACCTGGATCAGGTCGGGCGTTTGCTCGGCATGCCGGACGCTGCTGCGGCCTGAAAATTTTTCAAAAAAAGCCTCTTGAAACCTGCGGGTCAATCCTTATCTCTGTGTTACGCGATGCCGAAGTCGGGTCGCGGAGATAACCACTCGCTGAGTTTCAGGAGATTGATCATGACTACCGCATTTTCTTTGGCACCACTGTTCCGTTCCTCTGTTGGCTTCGACCGTTTCAACGACCTGTTTGAATCGGCACTGCGCAACGAGCCCGGCAGCAGCTACCCGCCCTACAACGTTGAAAAACACGCTGACGACCAATACCGCATCGTCATTGCGGCCGCCGGTTTCCAGGAAGAAGACCTGGAGCTGCAAGTGGAAAAAGGCGTGTTGACCGTCAGCGGCGGCAAGCGTGACGCCAATGAAAGCGTCACTTACCTGCATCAGGGCATTGCCCAGCGGGCGTTCAAACTGTCCTTCCGCCTGGCCGACCACATCGAGGTCAAGGCCGCTGGCCTGAGCAACGGTCTGTTGAATATCGACCTGTTGCGCATCGTGCCGGAAGAGGCCAAGGCCAAGCGCATTCCGATCAATGGGGCGCAACAAGCGGTACTGCAGCACTAAGCCAGAGCGTTGACCAAGGGTTGGGTACGGGCCGTTCCCGAGCCGCCTGAGGCCCGCCCTTCAAGCCATAAAGGCCCCGACTGGTTCGGGGCCTTTTTTATGGTTTTTCCCCGTCGCCGGGCATGCGGTTTGTGTTTACCGCAGCCCGCCGGCCTCTCTACAATCGGCGCTTTTGCGGCCAGCCCTGTTCCGTTCCTCACTGGCCCGGAGTGTTTTTCATGGAAGAGACAGAACAGCATTGGCTGTACGCCCTTTCTGCGCCAATGGTTGCCCTCAACGCCAATTCAGACCCCAGCTACACCTCGGCCAGCTTTTACACCCGGCCGACCAACGTCGGGCTGGATCAGAGTTGGGGCCTGCACAACCGCCAGGAGTTGCTGGAGATGGTTCGCAGGATGACCGGCTACGGGCACGCCGGGGAGCTTGAACCGGCCTACCGGCAGTGGGCGCGCTGTCTGCCCAGTGAGTGGCAGGCCTTGCTCGACACCCTCAGCCCCCGCGACCGCACCTGTTACGAGTACGCCAGCCGCACTTATGGCGAATGCGGCCCTGGCGGGATCCAGGCCTGGGACCTGGGCCGCATGGGCTTTCTGTTGCGTTGCAGTGTGCTCAAAGGCTGGCTCGATGAGCAGGACAGCCTCTGGTTGCACAGTCGCCTGGCGGTGCGTGCGCGTTATTACTACGACAGCTGGAATCAGTACGTCGCGGCGTTCCTGGTCGGCCGTGCCTACTGGAAATGCTTGGGCAACAGCGACGAGAACCTGGGCCATGCGCTCGATCGGCAGGGCAGTTTTGCCGACAACCTCGGCATCACCCACGAATTATTCCGCGAGGCCCGGTCATTATTTGCCGAGTTGCCTTGGGGCATGCCGCTGACCTTTCCGGAGCGGCCGCCATCACTGCAGGAGTTCGACTGGTCATGACCTGCTGGATTCGCCTCGGCATCGAGCCGACCAAAGACCACGATGTGATCCGCGGTGCCTACCGGGCGCGCCTGCCCGAGCATCACCCCGAGACCGACCCGCAAGGTTTCCAGGCCCTGCGCCAGGCTTACGAAGCGGCGCTGCAATACGCTCGGCAAGCAGAAGCGGCGGCTGATAAGGCCTCTGAGGATGAGGGGATGGGCGACGACAGCCCTTTGATCGATCCCCCGCCGGATGAGGTTTCCCCGGTCCTGGCCGATTTCAACGGGTTGCTCGACGATGAGACGCGGCGCTTCGATCCTGCCGCCTGGCAAGGTTTTATCCAGCAACTCGACCAACTGCCCCTGGAGTCGCTGGAGCAGGTCAGTTGGCAGGTACTGCACACGTTGATCGATTGTGGCCCGCTGTCCTACGCCTGTGCGCGCTTGTTGGAGCGACGCCTGGGTTGGTCCAGCCAGTTGCTGCAACTGGACCTTGGTCACGCCCAGCAGATCGATCAGTTTCTCCAGCGCATCGAGCAGGACGACCCGTTCGACACCGCGCAAATGAGCCAATGGTCGCCGGCCGCGCAGGTGGAAACTCTGTGGTACACGCGCACCCTGGAGCAGTTGTACCAGCAGCGTCCGCTGCACGAGTTCGTGGCTTTTTTCAGCCAGCACACCTGCCTGCCTTTGCCCCAGGAAGAGGCCTTTGTGCAACGCCTGCTGGTGCAATGCTCCCTAGCCGGGATTGGCGGCCCAAGCCTGCTGGAACTCTGCCAGGAACGGCATCGACAGGCCCCGGATGACGCTGATGCGCTGTATCTGCTGGCCTGTCAGGCCAGTGCGTTGGGGCTGACGCATCAGGCGCTGCAGCACTGGTCGAGGCTCTGGCAGCAGCACCAGCATCCCCAGGCGGCCACGTGGTTGCTCGGGCTCTGTGCCGAGCGCCAGCCGCTTTGGCAACCTTTGTTGATCCAGGCCTTCGATCGCCTGGAAAATTTCCGCGCCTGGCCCCAGGGCCTGGGCGATGTCGAGCAGGCGTTCGGCAGCCCGTCGCAGCGGCCGGAAACCCTGGCCCGCTGGTACGGCTTGAACAATCATCGTCTCAAGGGCCTCGCCGGAGCCTTTGTCGATTGGCGCCTGGGCGCTGATGAGTGGCCGTTGCTGGCGCAGCTGTGCATCGATCAAACGGATTCGAGCCTGCAACGCTTGTATCGGCATGCCTGGGCCCTGCACCGAGGCGACGTGGCGTTGCTGCAAGCGCTGCTGGCCGAGCCCGACAGCACGGATGTGCTTGAACAACTGGTGTTGGAGGGCTTCAAGTACCAGGCCGAGCAACTGCTGTGCTGGTTGACCCAGGCGCCAGTGCCCCTGGCCCTGAAGGCGTTCCTCGAGAGCCATTCAGCCCATGCATACCTGGCCCATGAGCTCAACCAGGGCGAGCCTCGGGCGTTGTGCCTGCTCTGGCTGAAACGCTGGCGGCCCTACGAGTCGCGGGCACTGGAGCGGATTGCCGAGGTTTTCGAGCCGGCCCGGCAGAGCGCTGAGGGCAGTGAGCTGGAGCTCTGGATCGACCTGGGCCGTCAGGGTGTGTACTTGCCGACGATGTCGTCCGCCCAGGACGCCTGGTCTTGGCATCGCCAGACCCTGTTTCTCACCGGTCTGTTGCAGCAACCCGAGCGCTGGCTGGAACTGACCGGCCTCGATAGCCTCGCCAGCTTGACGGTGACTGCGAGCCATCCTTTGGCTCGCCTGTTGTCGGTGTTGCAGCGTTTACCGGCGGAGCAAAGCGGCCTGTTCGGTCTGCTCGGCTGGCTGGACAGCAAGGACCCGGTGCAAAGCCTGCTGGCCCAGCGCCTGATGAGCGTGCAGCAAGCCCTCGACAGCCCAAGGTTGCCGAGCAACCTGGCGCTGTACACCTGCTACCTCAGCGATGACCAGCCCTTCAATGACGAGGCCCTGGGCACCTTGCTGTTTTGGGGCGTGCTGTACCAGGACCCGCTGCTGGACGCCGAGCAGCATCGGGCTTTGCTCAAGGACATTGCCCGGGTCACCAGCGACGGTGACTGGTTCGAGGCCTTCCGTGACGGGTTGATCAAGGGCCAGCCAAGCCGGCCGCCGCTCACGGTGCTGGAAGCCGACGGCATTGACAGCAGCGCCTTCAGCCTGGCGGTGAACACCCTCAATGGCTTGGTGCGATACGGCAGCGCCGGCGTTCCACGGCGCAAACTGCTGCAAAAACTGCAGCGGGCCAAGGACGATACGGCCCACAGCATCGGCTTGCGCTTTGCGCTGACCGCCTTGCTGTCCTGGTGCGAACGCTTGCTGTTGGCCAAGGCCGACACTCAACCGGCTTCGCCGCTGGCCATGTGGCGTCTGGGCACGCGCCTGGCGCAGGGGCCGTTCTTCTGGCAGGTGCTGGGCTGTGGGCTGCTGACTCCCTGGGCGGCGCTGATGTGTGGCAGCGTGCCGCTGGGCCTGGCGATTCTGCTGTTGGGGGTGTTGGCGCTATTTGGCGTTTGTTTGCGTCGTTTGCACGACATGGGCCGGGGACTGCCCACGCTGTTGATCTGCCTGGTGCTAACCCCGGCGCTGCCCTTCCTGCCGTTGCTGATGCTGGTGGCGCCCAGTGACAGCCTGCCCAACCGTTACGGCGTGCCGCCCAACGGTGATCGGAATGCCTTGCAGGGTGGCCTGCAGGCGGCGTTGCGCCGCCTGAATGGCTGAGGGGCTCAGAGCCGCAGTTCGTCCAGGGTGTCGTTGAGGCGCTGGCGCAGGCTGCTGATGTCCGGGGCGTGCTGGCGACCCAGGACGCTGTTGAACTGCTCCAGCCAGGCGCCGATCTGCGCGCGCTCATCGCCCAGGCTCTGCATCCAGGCCCGTTCCAGGCGGGCCACCAGGGTGCGGTTGGGCAAGGCGTCGCGGGGGTGGATTTTCAGCGCCGCCAGCCGTTCATGGCTGTTCTGCCGGGCTTGCAGGTCAAGGCCGGTGGGGCTGCGGTCGATGCTGTGGCTGTGGCGCTCGCCGTTGGCCAGCAGGGTCACGTCCACTTCGAGCAAGCCGTTGATGTCGTAGCTGAAGCGCACATCCAGGGCCTGGATCTCCCCGGTGGGCGGCAGCGGCACATCGAAACCGTCGATAAAGATGTTGTCCCGTACCCAAGGGCGTTCGCCCTGATAGACCTGGATCCGGATCAGCTTCTGCTGCGCATGGGTGCTGTAGAAGCGCTGCACCCGTGAGGTGGGAATCACCGTATTGCGTTCTATGATCGGCGAGAAGGCGCCACTGACGTCATCACCGCGCACCGAGGAAATCCCCAGGGTGTAGGGGCAGACGTCAGTCAGGATCAGTTCCTCGATGGCTTGGTCCCGGGCTTTGCAGGCGGCCTGGCTGGCGGCACCCAGGGCGACGATGGTGTCCGGGTCGAGGTGGCGGTACGGCAAACGTCCGAACAGCGTGGCCACCAGTTGTTGCACCGCCGGCATGCGCGTGGCACCGCCCACCAGCACCAGGCTGTCGAGGTCCCGGGGGCGCAGCCGGGCATCGCGCAGGGCTTGTTCGATCGGTGCGCGCAGGCGGGCCAGCAGGGGTTCGTAGATTTTCAGCGCCCGGGCTTCATCCAGGGCCCATTCGCGCGTACCGCCCAGGCCATTCCAGCTCAGCGTCTGCGGGCCTTCGCCGAGTGTGCACTTGAGCTGTTCGAGGGCATCACCGAGGCTGGCCAGCGCCTGGGCATCCAGGCTGGCCGAGCTCAGTTGCCAGTCCTTGAGGCAGGCTTGCAGCAGGGCAGCGGTGAAGTCTTCGCCGCCGAGGAAGTTATCGCCGGTGGAGGCGTGGACTTCGATCAGCGGCAAGGCGTACTCAAGCACAGTGACGTCGAAGGTGCCGCCGCCCAAGTCGAAGATCAGGGTGCGTTCGAACTTCTGCTCATGCAGGCCGTAGGCCATGGCGGCAGCGGTGGGTTCGTTGATCAGGCGCTGGACCTTGAGGCCCGCCAGTTCGGCGGCAAAGATCGTGCGCTTGCGCTGTTCGTCGCTGAAGTACGCCGGGACCGAGATCACCGCTTCGCTGACCGGGCGCCCGAGCCAGGCTTCGGCGTCTTGCTTGAGGGCGCCGAGCACCAGGGCCGACAACTCCTCGGGGCTGAAGGATTGGCCGCCGAGTTCGAAGCGCTTGTCGCTGCCCATAAAGCGCTTGAACGCTGCCACCGTGCGTTCCGGGTGCGTGGTCAGGCGCGCCCTGGCGGCCTTGCCCACCAGGATGCTGCCGTCTTCGTCGAGGCTGACCACTGAGGGCGTCAGCACCTCGCCGAGGGCATTGGGGATCAGTTGGGCCTGAGCGTCCTGCCAGATGGCGATCAGGCTGTTGGTGGTGCCCAGGTCAATGCCGAGCAAGGGGCTGGGGGAGGGGATTGCATCCTGCATCTGGGCTCTCTTGCGTAAGGTGCCGCCGACAAACGGCTCGGCGCGGCGAAAAAAGCGACCCTACAGGTTGCCTGAAAACCTGGCAATCGCCGCGCCGCCGCGGGTATCAAGCCGGGGCGCGGAGGATGGGGCGGCAAGGGCGCGATTAACGCAGCAGCAACCTGAAGGCCGAGAGCGGCAGGGGCCGGCTGTGCAGGTAGCCCTGGTACAGGTGGCAGTCCAGGCCCTGGAGAAACTCCAGTTGTTGTGGGGTTTCCACGCCTTCGGCGATGACCTTGAGTTGCAGGCTGCGGGCCATGGCGACAATGGCGCGGATGATTTCCGCGTCGTTCGGGTCGTGGGTGGCATCGCGAACAAACGACTGGTCGATTTTCAGGGTGTCCACCGGCAGGCGCTTGAGGTACGTCAGGGAGGAATAGCCGGTGCCGAAATCATCCATGGCAAAGCTGATGCCGAGCTTCTTCAGGCGACGCATCTTGTTGATGGTGTCTTCCAGGTTCTGGATCACGATGCCTTCGGTGATTTCCAGCTTCAGCAACGCAGACGGCAGCCGGTAGTGATGCAGGCAGTGCTCGATGCGCTCGACAAAATCGCTTTGGCGAAACTGCCGCGGGCTGATGTTCACGCACAGGCTGAAATGCAGGGGGTCGATCAGCCCTTCAGCGATCAGTTGGCTGAAGGCCAGGCAGGCTTCGTCGAGGATCCAGGTGCCGACCTCAAGGATCAGCCCGCTGTCTTCCAGGACCTTGATGAACTCGGTGGGCGATTGCGCCCCCAGTTCCGGGTGCTGCCAGCGCACCAGGGCTTCGGCTCCGACGATGCGGTTGTCCCGGGCGTCGACCTGGGGCTGGAAATGCACGCTGAATTCGCCGCGGGTGAGGGCCAGGCGCAGGTCGGTCTCCATGCGCAGGCGCTCACTGGCGGCTTTTTGCATGGTGCTGTGGAACATCTGGGTGGTGTTGCGCCCGGAATCCTTGGCCCGATACAGGGCGATGTCGGCACGTTTGAGCAGGTCGGTGGGGGTCGAACCGTGATCGGGGATCAGCGCCACGCCAATGCTCGGGGTGACTTGCAGGCGTTGGCCGTCGAGGAACATCGGCTCCGACAGCAGTTCGCGCAGGGTGCCGGCCAGCTCGCGGACCTGTTCGCTGACCTCGCTGCGGGTGCCTTCCAGGCCGCTGAGCAGGACCACGAACTCGTCGCCGCCCAGGCGCGCCACGGTGTCTTCCATGCGCACGCTGGCCTCGAGCCGGGCAGTGATGATTTTCAGCACGGTATCGCCCACTGGGTGGCCGAGGGAGTCGTTGATGTGCTTGAAGTGGTCCAGGTCGAGGAACAACAGGGCGCCCCGCAGGTTGTGGCGTTTGAGCAGGGCGATCTGCTGGCTCAGACGGTCCATCAGCAGCGCGCGGTTGGGCAGGTTGGTCAGCGGGTCGTGATAGGCCAGGTGGCGGATTTGCGCCTGGGCGTTCTTCAATAGGCTGATATCACGGGCGGTCAGCAGCAGGCAGGCGGTTTCATTCAGGGTGATGGGCTCCACCGAGACCTCGACCGTGAGGATTTCCCCGCGCTTGTTGCGCCCGAGCATTTCCAGGTGATGCACCCGGCCCTTGAGCTTGAGTTCGGCCATCAGCAGCGCCAATTGGCTTTCCTCGGCCCACAAGCCGACCCGGTACAGGGTGCGGCCGATGACTTCCTCGCTGCGGTAGCCGGTCAGGCGGCAGAAACCGTCATTGACCTCCAGGTAGCGCCCGGTCTCGCGTTCGGTGATGGTGATGGCGTCGGGGCTGGAGTGAAAAGCCTTGGCGAATTTTTCCTCGCTGGCCTTCAGGGCCGCTTCGGAACGTTGCTGCTGGGTGATGTCGCGCAGGGTGGTGACGATGCAGGGCTGCTTGTCCACGGTGATCTGGCGGCTGGAAATGATGCAGGTTAGGGCTTCGCCGTTCTTGTGGTGCACCACCACCGCGACATTGTTCAGGGCCTGCTCGCGGATCACCTGCTGGACCCGCTGCAGACGCTGGGCGGAGTCGTCCCAGAGGCCGATCTGCTCGGCGCTGCGGTTGAGCACCTCGTCGACCGTCCAGCCGAAGGTCTGGGTGAAGCTGGAATTGATCTCGATGAACTGCCCGGTTTCCAGAAGCGTCACGCAGATCGGGTCGGGGCTGACCTGGAACAGGCTGGCGAATTTTTCCTCGGAGGTGATCAGGCGCTGCTCGCGCTCCACCTGCTCGGTGATGTCCAGCAGGGTGCCGGCCATGCGCAGTGGGTTGCCTTGCTCGTCGCGATACAGGCGGGCGCGGCTCTCCAGGTAACGGGAGCTGCCGTCGCCCAGTTGCACCCGGTAGGTCAGTTGGTAATTGCCGGCTGGGCCTTCACGCAGGCTGCGGTAGGCGTTGCGCATGGTGTCGCGTTCTTCATCGGGCACGCCTTCGAAAAACGCCTCGAAGGATTCATGGAATGGTACCGGCTCCAGGCCATGCAACTGCGCGGCCCGGGCCGAGCCGTAGAGCAGGCCGCTGGGGATGTGCCAGTCCCAGGTGCCCAATTGCGCCGAGTCCAGGGCCAGGTCCAGGCGTTCCTGGCTGTCTTTCAGGGCCTGCTCGGAGCGTTTGCGTTCGCTGGTGTCGAGGAAGGTGCTGAGCAGGTAGGCCTGGCCTTCCAGTTCGACCTTCTGTGCACTGAGGATGCCGTCGTGGATCTGGCCGTTGCTGGCTTGCAGCTGGACTTCCAGGCTGGCGGCCTGGCCCTTCTTCTGTACTGCCTTGATCAGCTGCGCACGCTGCTCCGGGTTGACCCACAGGCCGATTTCCAGGGTGGTGCGGCCAATCACGTCCTGGGCCGGCCAGCCAAACAGGCTTTCGAAGTAACGGTTGGCTTCGCTGATCAGGCCGTCTTCCAGGCGGGTCAGCAGCACCATGTTGGGGCATAGGTGAAACAGGGTGGCGAAGCGTTTTTCCGAGCTGCTGAGGGCCGCTTCCCGCTGGCGCTGGTGGGTGATTTCGCGGATGACCCCGATCATTCGCGGCTTTCCGTGTTTGTCCGGCAACACGCTGCCATTGATTTCCAGCCAGTGCAGGCTGCCATCGGGCCAGCGGATGCGGTGATGCATGGCGTGTTCCAGCGGCGCCCCGGCCAGCACCGAATGGAAGGCGCGGACGGTCCGGGCCCGGTCTTCCACGGCCAGCAGGTCAAGGTATTCGAGGTTTTCCGGCAGGGGCTGGCGCGGATCGAAGCCGAACAACGCCTGGGTGCCTCGGGACCAACTGATCTGCCCGCTCTCGATGTCCCAATACCAGGCGCCCAACCGCGCGCCGTTCAGCGCCGCGAGCAGTTGCGGAGCGCTTTCCCAGCTTTGCTCCGACTCCTTGGGATCGACGGCATGAATGCGTGGCATGGGAGGCATACGATCAGCGGGTTTGGGCATGGGCAGCAGGCCTAGAGCGGTTTAGTGCATTGGGCTCAGCGGGTTCCAGTGACCAGCGGGAAAGCACAGCTTAGGCCGGGGCTCCTATTGCCTGAGTCCCTGGCAAATCGACTTGTGCATCCAGTAAGGCCATGAAAGCCCGCGCGGCATTCGACAGCGTCCGTTCGGTGTGCAGGATATAGCCTAGCTGGCGTGTGAGTTGTATGCCTGGCAATGGAATGCGCGCCACCTGATCGTCGAGCATGGTGCGTGGCAAGACGCTCCAGGCCAGGCCAATGGAGACCATCATCTTGATGGTTTCCAGGTAGTTGGTGCTCATGGCGATGTTCGGGGTCAGCCCCTGGGCTTCGAACAGGCGCTGCACAATATGGTGGGTAAAGGTGTTACCGCCGGGGAACACCGCCGGGTGCAGGGCAATGTCCGCCAGGCTGACCTGGCCGTTGCTGAGCAGCGGGTGTTCCGGGGCGGCGACGAAATCCAGCGGGTCGGTCCACACCGGGGTGGCCTTGACCAGGCTATGGGGCTCGGGGGCCAGGGTGATCACCGCCAGTTCGGCCCGGCCATGGAGGATTTCTTCATAGGCCACTTCCGAGTCCAGGAACTGGATGTCCAGAGCCACGTCCGGGTATTGCCGGGTAAAGGCCCGCAGCAGGGGCGGCAAGCGGTGCAGGCCGATGTGGTGACTGGTGGCCAGGGTCAGGCGCCCGCTGACTTCGCCGGTGAGGTTGGTCAGGGCCCGACGGGTGTCATCCAGCACGTTGATGATCTGGTAGGCCCGGGGCAGCAGGGCGCGGCCGGCCTCGGTCAAGCCGATCTCCCGCCCCAGGCGGTCGAACAGGCGCACATTGAGTTGTTGCTCCAGCCCGGCGATGCGCTTGCTGATGGCCGGCTGCGTCAGGTGCAGGCGTTCACCGGCGCCGGAAAAGCTGCCCGTCTCGGCAATGGCGATAAAGGCATTGAGGTTGGCCAGGTCCATGGTCGTATTCCAGTTGGTTATCCAAAGCATGAAAAATATGAATTTGAGTTATTTAATGTAACGCCATAGCATCAGCCTCACAAGCCAAGGGGTTATTGAGAGGTGTCAGCAATGACCCGGGGCATAGAAACAAGCTGATGAGGAAACGTCTGATGGCCGGCAAAACGCTCTACGACAAGCTCTGGGATTCGCATTTGGTCAAACAGCGCGACGATGGTTCGGCGCTGATCTACATCGATCGTCACATCATCCACGAAGTGACCTCGCCGCAAGCCTTTGAAGGCCTGCGCCTGGCCGGGCGCAAGCCGTGGCGTATCGATGCCAACATCGCCACCCCGGACCACAACGTACCGACCACGCCGGAGCGCAAGGGCGGGATCGAAGCGATTGCCGACCAGGTTTCGCGCCTGCAGGTGCAGACCCTCGATGACAACTGTGATGAATACGGCATCGTCGAATTCAAGATGAACGACGTGCGCCAGGGCATCGTCCACGTGATCGGCCCGGAGCAGGGCGCGACCTTGCCTGGCATGACCGTGGTTTGCGGCGACTCCCACACCTCGACCCACGGTGCGTTCGGCGCCTTGGCCCACGGCATCGGCACGTCCGAGGTGGAGCATGTGCTCGCCACCCAGTGCCTGGTGGCCAAGAAAATGAAGAACATGCTGGTGTCGGTTGAAGGCACCTTGCCCTTTGGCGTGACGGCCAAGGACATTGTGCTCGCAGTGATCGGCAAGATCGGCACCGCCGGCGGCAACGGCCACGCCATCGAATTCGCCGGCAGCGCGATTCGCGAGCTGTCGGTCGAAGGCCGCATGACCATCTGCAACATGTCCATCGAAGCCGGTGCCCGTGTGGGTCTGGTAGCCGCGGACGAAAAGACCGTGGCTTACGTCAAGGGTCGCCCGTTCGCCCCGAAAGGCGAGGAATGGGACCTGGCCGTCGAGGCCTGGAAAGACCTGGTGTCTGATGCCGATGCCAAGTTCGACACCGTTGTCGAACTCGATGCGGCGCAGATCAAGCCGCAAGTCAGCTGGGGCACTTCGCCGGAAATGGTCCTCGCCGTGGATCAGAGCGTGCCGGACCCGGCCAAGGAAATGGATCTGGTCAAGCGTGACTCCATCGTCCGTGCCTTGAAATACATGGGTTTGACCGCCAACCAAGCGATCACCGACATCCAGCTGGATCGGGTTTTCATCGGTTCGTGCACCAACTCGCGGATCGAAGACTTGCGTGCCGCGGCGGTGATTGCCAAGGGTCGCAAAGTGGCCTCCACCATCAAGCAGGCGATCGTTGTGCCGGGTTCAGGCCTGGTCAAGGCTCAGGCCGAGTCGGAAGGCCTGGACAAGATCTTCCTCGAAGCCGGTTTCGAATGGCGTGAGCCGGGTTGCTCGATGTGCCTGGCGATGAACCCGGACCGCCTGGAGTCCGGCGAGCATTGCGCGTCGACCTCCAACCGCAACTTCGAAGGGCGCCAGGGTGCCGGTGGGCGTACCCACCTGGTGAGCCCGGCCATGGCCGCCGCCGCCGCCGTCACCGGCCGTTTCGTCGACGTCCGTGAATTGATCTAAGGAGCGCAGCATGAAAGCTTTTACCCAGCACACCGGTCTTGTCGCGCCTTTGGATCGTGCCAACGTCGACACCGACCAGATCATTCCCAAGCAATTCCTCAAGTCGATCAAGCGCACCGGCTTTGGTCCGAACCTGTTCGACGAGTGGCGTTACCTGGACGTGGGGCAGCCCTATCAGGACAACTCCAAGCGTCCGTTGAACAAAGATTTTGTGTTGAACGCCGAGCGTTACCAAGGTGCCAGCGTGTTGCTGGCACGGGAAAACTTCGGTTGCGGCTCCAGCCGTGAACACGCGCCTTGGGCCCTGGAAGAGTACGGTTTCCGTAGCATCATCGCGCCGAGCTATGCCGACATCTTCTTCAACAACAGCTTCAAGAACGGCCTGTTGCCGATCATTTTGAGCGACGCAGAAGTGGACGAACTGTTCCAGCAGGTCGAAGGCAACCCGGGTTACCAGTTGCAGATCGACCTGGCTGCCCAGACCGTGACCCGTCCTGACGGCAAAGTGCTGAGCTTCGAGATCGACGCGTTCCGCAAGCATTGCCTGCTCAATGGCCTCGACGACATCGGCCTGACTTTGCAGGACGGCGACGCCATCGCCACCTTTGAAGCCAAGCACCGGGCCAGCCAGCCCTGGTTGTTCCGCGACGCCTGATTGCCTGATCGCCGGCAAGCCGGCTCCTACGGATTTGTGGTGTAGGAGCTGGCTTGCCAGCGAACGCTGCACCCCCTGTCAAACAAGGACTCCACCATGACCAGCAACGCCCACAGCCAAGTGGTACAAAAGCAGTTTGGTGAACAGGCCTCGGCCTACCTGAGCAGCGCCGTGCACGCCCAGGGTGCCGAGTTTGCCCTGTTGCAGGCGGCGCTGGCCGGCCAGGGCCATGCCCGGGTGCTGGACCTGGGCTGTGGCGCGGGTCACGTCAGCTTTCATGTGGCGCCGCTGGTCAAGGAGGTTGTGGCTTACGACCTCTCCCAGCAGATGCTGGATGTGGTGGCGGGCGCGGCGGGGGAGCGCGGGTTGGGGAATATCCAGACCGTGCTCGGCGCCGCTGAGCGGTTGCCCTTTGCCGATGGCGAATTCGATTTCGTGTTCAGCCGCTATTCGGCGCACCATTGGAGCGACCTGGGGCTGGCCTTGCGGGAAGTGCGTCGGGTCTTGAAGCCGGGCGGCGTGGCGGCCTTTATCGACGTCATGTCTCCGGGCAGTCCGTTGCTCGATACCTACCTGCAAAGCGTCGAAGTGCTGCGCGACACCAGCCATGTGCGCGATTATTCGGCCGGCGAGTGGTTGCGTCAGGTCAGCGAAGCGGGTTTGCATACCCGCAGCAGCGCTCGTCAGCGCCTGCGTCTGGAGTACAACTCCTGGGTAGAACGCATGCGCACGCCGGCGGCTTTGCGTGTGGCGATTCGCGAGCTGCAGCAGGCGATGGGCAATGAAGTGCGCGAATATTTTGAGATTGAGGCCGATGGTTCGTTCAGTACTGATGTACTGGTGCTGTGGGCCGAGCGATAACATTTTTCCGGGTGCGCCTGCGGGCGCGCCGACAGAGCAAACGAGGAACGCATGAGCAAGCAGATTCTGATTCTCCCCGGTGACGGTATTGGCCCGGAAATCATGGCCGAAGCGGTCAAGGTGCTGGAGCTGGCCAATGACAAGTACAGCCTGGGCTTCGAGCTGAGCCACGACGTGATCGGTGGCGCGGCCATCGACCAGCACGGCGTGCCCCTGGCCGATGAAACCCTGGACCGTGCCCGTGCCGCCGATGCGGTGCTGCTGGGCGCCGTGGGTGGCCCGAAGTGGGACAAGATCGAGCGTGACATCCGCCCTGAGCGCGGCCTGCTGAAAATCCGTGCGCAACTGGGCCTGTTCGGCAACCTGCGTCCGGCGATTCTCTACCCGCAACTGGCCGATGCTTCGAGCCTCAAGCCTGAAATCGTGTCCGGCCTGGACATCCTCATCGTTCGCGAGCTGACCGGCGGCATCTACTTCGGCGCCCCGCGCGGCACCCGCGAGCTGGAAAATGGCGAGCGTCAGTCCTACGACACCCTGCCGTATAGCGAGAGCGAAATCCGCCGTATCGCCCGTGTCGGTTTCGACATGGCGCGCGTGCGTGGCAAGAAGCTGTGCTCGGTGGACAAGGCCAACGTCCTGGCTTCCAGCCAGCTGTGGCGCGAAGTGGTCGAGCAAGTGGCCCAGGACTACCCGGACGTCGAGCTGAGCCACATGTACGTGGATAATGCCGCCATGCAGTTGGTGCGGGCGCCGAAGCAGTTCGACGTGATCGTCACTGACAATATGTTCGGTGACATCCTCTCCGACGAAGCCTCGATGCTCACCGGTTCCATCGGCATGCTGCCGTCGGCCTCCCTGGATGCCAACAACAAAGGCATGTACGAGCCGTGCCACGGTTCGGCGCCGGACATCGCCGGGCAAGGCATTGCCAACCCGTTGGCGACCATCCTCTCGGTCTCGATGATGCTGCGTTACAGCTTCAACCTGCACGAAGCGGCGGACGCCATTGAGAAGGCCGTGAGCCTGGTGCTGGACCAAGGTTTGCGCACGGGCGACATCTGGTCGGCCGGTTGTGAAAAGGTAGGTACGCAGGAAATGGGCGATGCAGTAGTCGCCGCGCTGCGGAATCTGTAATCTTTCGGGCCCACCGCACAGACGGTGGCCCACTTTTGTATAGGTGTAGTTGCGATGAAACGTGTAGGTCTGATCGGTTGGCGCGGTATGGTCGGTTCCGTGCTCATGCAGCGGATGCTGGAAGAGCAGGACTTCGATCTTATTGAACCGGTGTTTTTCACCACTTCCAATGTCGGTGGCCAGGGTCCGTCGGTGGGCAAGGATATTGCTCCGCTCAAGGACGCCTACAACATTGATGAGCTGAAAACCCTCGACGTGATTCTGACCTGCCAGGGTGGCGACTACACCAGCGAAGTCTTCCCCAAGCTGCGCGAAGCCGGCTGGCAGGGCTACTGGATCGACGCGGCGTCCAGCCTGCGTATGCAGGACGATGCGGTGATCATCCTGGACCCGGTGAACCGCAAGGTCATCGACCAGCAACTGGATGCTGGCACCAAGAACTACATCGGTGGCAACTGCACCGTCAGCCTGATGCTGATGGGCCTGGGCGGCTTGTTCGAAGCCGGCCTGGTGGAGTGGATGAGTGCCATGACTTATCAGGCGGCCTCCGGTGCCGGCGCGCAGAACATGCGTGAGCTGATCAAGCAAATGGGGGCGACCCACGCGGCCGTCGCTGATGACCTGGCCAACCCGGCCAGCGCCATCCTCGACATCGACCGCAAAGTGGCCGAAGCCATGCGCAGCGATGCCTACCCGACCGAGAACTTCGGCGTGCCCCTGGCCGGCAGCCTGATTCCGTGGATCGACAAGGAGCTGCCTAACGGCCAGAGCCGCGAAGAGTGGAAGGCCCAGGCCGAAACCAACAAGATCCTCGGTCGCTTCAAGAGCCCGATCCCGGTGGACGGTATCTGCGTACGTATCGGCGCCATGCGCTGCCACAGCCAGGCACTGACCATCAAGCTCAACAAAGATGTGCCGATCGCCGACATCGAAGGGCTGATCAGCCAGCACAACCCGTGGGTCAAGCTGGTGCCGAACCAGCGTGATATCAGCATGCAGGAGCTGAGCCCTACCAAGGTCACCGGCACCCTGAACATTCCGGTGGGGCGTCTGCGTAAACTGAACATGGGCTCGCAGTTCCTCGGCGCGTTCACCGTAGGCGACCAGCTGCTGTGGGGCGCGGCCGAACCGCTGCGCCGCATGCTGCGGATTCTGCTGGAGCGTTGATCCACTGAGCGTCTGAAAAAGCCCGCGCCTTGCAAGAGTCGCGGGTTTTTTTATGGCCCTCGGGCTTACCCGCCTGCGGTACCGGGCTTGCCCGCCAATTGCCTCGTTACCCCGCGGCGGGTAAAGTGCCGCTCCCCCCGATTCGCCTGAGGTAGCACCATGAACCAGTCCTTTGATATTGCCGTGATCGGCGCCACCGGCACTGTGGGTGAAACCTTGGTGCAGATCCTCGAAGAGCGTGATTTTCCCGTCGCCAACCTGCACCTGTTGGCCAGCAGCGAATCGGCCGGGCACTCGGTGCCTTTTCGTGGCAAGAACGTGCGAGTGCGGGAGGTCGACGAGTTCGATTTCAGCAAGGTTCAACTGGCGTTCTTCGCCGCTGGCCCGGCAGTCACCTTGAGCTTCGCACCCCGGGCCACGGCCGCCAATTGTGCGGTGATCGACCTGTCCGGTGCCTTGCCTTCGGCCCAGGCGCCGAACGTAGTGCCGGAGGTGAATGCACAGGTGTTGGCCGGGTTGAAAAAGCCGCTGCAGTTGAGCAGTCCGAGTGCTTCGGCCACAGCCTTGGCGTTAGCGCTGGCGCCGTTGCAGGGGTTGCTGGACATTCAGCGGGTCAACCTGACCGCCAGCCTCGCGGTCTCCAGCCAGGGGCGCGAAGCCGTGACCGAATTGGCGCGCCAGACCGCCGAGCTGCTGAATGTTCGCCCCCTGGAGCCGCGTTTCTTTGACCGGCAGATGGCGTTCAACCTGCTGGCGCAAGTGGGCACGCCGGATGAGCAGGGGCATACCCTGTTGGAAAAGCGCCTGGTGCACGAGTTGCGTGAAGTCCTGGCACAACCTTTATTAAAGATTTCTGTCACTTGCGTTCAAGCCCCGGTATTTTTTGGCGATAGCTATAGCGTGACCCTGCAGTCCGCGACCGCTATCGACCTGGTGGCGGTGAATGCAGCGTTGGATGCGGCCCCTGGCCTGGAGCTGGTTGAGGCGGGCGACTATCCGACTGCGGTCGGGGATGCAGTGGGGCAGGACGTGGTTTATGTAGGGCGGGTGCGCGGCGGTGTCGACGACCCGGCGGAACTTAATCTGTGGCTGACGTCAGATAACGTGCGCAAAGGCGCGGCTTTGAACGCTGTGCAATTGGCTGAGTTGTTGATAAAAGACCTGCTGTAAAAGATACTTGGCAACAATTTGCAGAATGAATCTAGCCGGGCGCTATGCTTGGCCAGTTGCTGTAGGTGAGTGGCCATCAGGCCCTCCCGGGGCATGCAAGAATTAATCGCGCGCAATGCCATACGGCAGCAGCTACAACACCTTCTCGCTGGCCGAGGAATGTTCAGACAAAGGATGAGGCTATGGTTCAAGTTCGCAAACTGGTGTTAGCAATAGCGGCCGCCTCGGCGCTGTCCTCCGGTATGGCGCAGGCGCTTGGGCTCGGGGAGCTGACCCTGAAGTCGACGCTTAACCAGCCTTTGGTAGCAGAAATCGAACTGCTTGATATCAAGGACCTCACCGCCGCCGAGGTGGTCCCCAGCCTGGCCTCGCCGGAAGAGTTCGCCAAGGCCGGCGTTGATCGCCAGGCGTTTCTCAATGACCTGAGCTTCACTACGGTCCTCAATCCTGGCGGCAAGAGCCTGTTGCGGGTCACCTCGAGCAAGCCGCTGTCCGAGCCGATGGTCAAGTTCCTGGTCCAGGTGATGTGGCCCAATGGCCGGCTGCTGCGTGATTACAGCGTACTGCTGGACCCTTCCAAATTCTCTCCGCAAACCGCCGAAGCCGCCGCCAAGGTCGCGCCGCCTCAGCGGGCTGCGGTCAACGCGCCGGTCACCGGTGTGAGCAAGCCCAAGCAGTACACCACCTCGGCACGCGACACTTTGTGGGAAATTGCCGCCAAGGAACGCAACGGCGGTTCGGTGCAGCAAACCATGCTGGCAATTCAGGCGCTGAATCCGGATGCCTTTATCGACGGCAACATCAACCGGTTGAAGACCGGCAAAGTGCTGCGTCTGCCGGACCCTGTGCAAAGCACCAGCTTGCCGCAGCCCCAGGCGATCGCCGAAGTGGCTGCGCAAAATGCGGCGTGGCGTCAGGGGCGGCGTAGTGCCACTCGTGGCCAGCAACAGCAGTTGGACGGGACCAAGCGCGGCACTGCCAACCAGGCCACCGGCCAGGCTGCCAGCAAAGACAACCTGAGCCTGGTGTCGGCGGATGCGGGCAAGCGCGGCAAAGGGGCGGCGGGCGATAGCAAGGCGCTGAGCAACAAGTTGGCGGTGACTCAGGAAAGCCTGGATTCGACACGCCGCGACAACGAAGAATTGAAAAGCCGCATGGCCGATCTTCAGAGCCAGTTGGACAAACTGCAGCGGCTGATCGAGCTGAAGAACGATCAACTGGCCAAGTTGCAGGCCGAGGGTTCGGCAGCGCCGGCGACTCCGGTTGCACCTGTGGTCTCGGCCGAGTTGGTGAGCCCGCCTCCGGCGCCAGCAGCCCCGGCTGCCCCCGTGACGGACCCGGCGGCCACTGCCGCGCCTGTGACGCCTGAGCCACCGGCGGAGGCTGCCCAATCCGATGACAGCAAATTCAACGAGCTGCTGACCAACCCGATCCTGCTGGGCCTGATTGGTGGCGGTGCCGTCCTGGCGGCGCTCCTGCTGTTGCTGCTGGTGCGCCGTCGCAAGGCGGCCCAGGAAGCGGAAAAGCACCTGCGGATGGCTCGGGCCTTGTCCGAGGAAAATGATTTCGCCGCGGAAATGGACCTGCCGGAAAGCAGCTTCGAGGGCCTGGAAGTACCAGCGCCTAGCGTCAAGCTGGCGCCGAGGCCTGAAGTGGTCGTGGCTCCGGTTGTCGTAGCGCCACCTCCAGCGCCTGCCGAGCGTGCCCTGGATGTGCTCGGGCAAGCGCAGAACCATATCGACGCTGGACGTTTGAACCAGGCGGCCGCCATCCTCGAAGAAGCCGTCCCGCTGGAGCCTCAGCGCAGTGAGTTGCGCCTGAAGTTGATGGAGGTCTACGGCCTCCAGGGCGATCGCACCGCCTTTATCGCCCAGGAACGCCAGTTGGTGGCCAATGGCAAGAACCACGCGGAAGTCGAGCAGCTGAAAAGCCGCTTCCCGGCCATGGTCGCCGTGGCAGCCACTGCTGGTTTGGCTGCCGCTGCGGTGGCGGCTGAGTTGGACGCCGAATACGTCAAGGAACTGCTGCAGGATGAGCCGCAAGCGCCGGAGCCGGAACCAGAGTCTGTGATTGAAGGCCTGGATGCGGATTTCGACCTGAGCCTGGATGATCTGGAAGCCGTGTCGCCTGCGGTGGTGACGCCGGAGCCGGCGCCAGTGGTTGACCCGGTGGCTGAGCTGGATGAGTTCCCGCTGGACGACGACTTGAGTTTCGAGTCGGTCTTGCAGCAACAGACCGAGGCTCAAGACAACCTCGACGATCTGTCGGACTTTGACCTCGATCTGGGCGACGACCTGCCGGCCCAGAGCGACGAAGACTTCCTGCTCGGTCTTGAAGACGAGATGAAGGGCTTGCCGACCGGCGATGTGCCGACGATCACCGCTGAAGCCCTGGATGATCTGGATCTGCCTGCAGATTTTGACCTGTCCCTGGCGGATGAGATGGACGTTGCGGCTGAGCCCAAGGACGCCTTTGCTTCCGAGCTGGACGATGTCAACGCCGAGTTGGATCGCCTGTCGCAGAGCCTTGAGCAGCCAGCGCTTGATGAGCCGCGTTTCACGGCTGAAGACGCAGCGGCGAGCCTCGACGAGACGGACTTCGACTTCCTCTCCGGTACCGATGAGGTGGCCACCAAGCTGGACCTGGCCCAGGCTTACATCGACATGGGCGACAACGATGGCGCCCGGGACATCCTTGGCGAAGTCATCAGTGAAGGTAATGATGGCCAGAAAACCGAAGCCCAGGAAATGCTGACGCGTCTGGCTTGATTCTCGGCAAGGCAGTAAACAAAACGGCAGCCCAATGAGGCTGCCGTTTTTGTTTCTGCATCTGCCTGGCGCACTAGCACCCCATGCTTGTGCGCGAGCTCAGCTCAGCAGGTCTTCATAAAATGCGCCAAAGGGGCGGGTAGGGTGGGCGATCTGGATTTCCAGAATCCACAGGCCGACGTTCGGGCAGTCTTCAAAGGCTCCCAGGTCGCCGGCTCGGTAGATCGCATGGGGAAAGTCGCTGACGCGGTGGCCTTTGATCTCCAGATTGAGTAACCAGCCCATGGCGGTCGCCTGGGCTTCGGCGAAGCGATAGAGCTCGGGGCCGTTGACCTGATGGGTTTTCCAGTGGTCGTGCACCTGGTCGAAGAGGGTTTTGGCGGCCGCCGCGCACGCCTGCATCTCGGGGTCGTTGCCGGTGGTGAACGTGGCCCCGGCATCGGCTTCATGGCGATCCCAGACCACGCCCAGGTCGATAAAGAAAATATCCTGCTCGCCCAGAATCGGGTCGCCCTCGGAGCGCTGCTTGAAGGTTTTGAGGGTGTTGCTGCCAAAGCGGATCAGCATTGGGTGCCAGATTCGTTCCATCCCCAGTTCCTGCAAGATCGTCAGGCCCAAGGCCTTGGCGTCGGATTCGCGCATTCCGGGGGTGATCTGCCGGCCCATCTGCGCAATGGCTTCCCAGATCATGCGTTTGGCGTGGAGCATGCCGTCCAGGCTGTAGGCCAGGCCAACCGCTTCTTTGCTTATGGCGTTCATTCATCAGGTCTCGGTAGAGGGGCGAAGTTTTCGTTATGTATTTTTCTATATAGCGATAGTCGGGAAGTGATGCAATTGGCTTGCAGGCTTGGGGGTTTGAATGCCAATCAGCAACTAAAAGCCGGTCGTGCATGGCGTCTGTTTCCGGCGGCCTTATAATGGCCGACTTTGCGCATATCAGCAGGCTGTAACTTCTTGGCAAATATAGATAACCCGGCTGCCGAAATGGCGGCCGAAGGCTTTTCCCGCATCGCCCTGGGTGTTGAATACAAAGGTTCGCGCTACCGAGGCTGGCAGCGCCAGGCTTCCGGTGTGCCGAGCGTTCAGGAAACCCTGGAGCGCGCGCTGTCGAAAGTGGCTGACTCACCGGTGGTGGTCGCGTGTGCCGGGCGTACTGACGCTGGGGTTCATGCGTGTGGGCAAGTGGTGCATTTCGACACCCGGGCCGAGCGCTCGCTGAAGGCCTGGGTCATGGGGGCCAATATCAACCTGCCCCATGACATCAGTGTGAGTTGGGCACAGGTCATGCCTGCGCATTTTCATGCGCGCTTCAAGGCCATTGCTCGGCGTTATCGCTATGTGATCTACAACGATCAGATTCGCCCGGCCCACCTCAATGAGGAAATCACCTGGAACCACCGGCCCCTGGATGTCCAGCGCATGGCCGAGGCGGCCCAGTACCTGGTGGGTACCCATGATTTCAGTGCATTCCGGGCTGGCCAGTGCCAGGCCAAATCGCCGATCAAGGAGTTGCATCACCTGCGGGTCACCCGGCACGGCAAGATGATTGTGCTGGATATCCGCGCCAGCGCCTTTTTGCATCACATGGTGCGCAATATTGCCGGTGTGCTGATGACCATTGGGGCTGGCGAGCGGTCGGTGGAATGGGCCCGTGAAGTGCTGGAAAGCCGTGTTCGCCGCACCGGTGGGGTGACTGCGCACCCCTTTGGCTTGTACCTGGTGCAGGTGGAGTACAAGGATGAATTCCAGTTGCCGGAACGCTACGTTGGGCCACATTTCCTTACTGGTTTCTCGGAACTTGACGGCTGACGCTTGGAAAAGCATTTGCTACCATCCGGGACTTTCCGGATTTGCCCTGGGGTTTAAACGACATGTCAGCCGTTCGCAGCAAAATTTGCGGGATTACCCGCATAGAAGATGCGCTGGCAGCGGTCGAGGCCGGGGCGGATGCCATCGGCCTGGTGTTTTACGCCAAAAGCCCACGGGCGGTGACTGTGCAGCAAGCGCGGGCCATCATCGCCGCCTTGCCGCCTTTCGTGACCACGGTGGGTTTGTTCGTCAACGCCAGTCGCTGTGAGTTGGGGGAGGTCCTCGACGCGGTGCCCTTGGACCTGCTGCAGTTCCATGGCGATGAATCGTCCGCCGATTGCGAGGGCTATCACCGGCCTTACATCAAGGCACTGCGAGTCAAGGCGGGGGATGACATTGCCGCCAGTTGCGACGCCTATCCGCGGGCCAGCGGCATTCTCCTCGATACCTACGTTGAAGGTGTTCCCGGTGGAACCGGCGAGGCGTTCGACTGGTCCCTGGTTCCCCGGGGGTTGAGCAAGCCGATCATCCTCGCGGGTGGGCTGTCTGCGCAGAATGTGGCGCAAGCCATTGCCCAGGTGCGTCCTTATGCGGTGGACGTCAGCGGCGGTGTGGAGCAGGCCAAGGGCATCAAGGATCAGGCAAAGATTCATGCATTTATGCAGGCAGTACGCGGCAGCAGTGAGTCGATGTGACGGCTGGCAGTCTGCCGCCGTCCATAACACCACTGTACAAAACAGGCTGGCATCGTCCTCTGGACGGGCCGAGATTGAAGTGGCAACCGCTCTATCGCGGGTTGTCGGGATGGCTGAGGAACGATTCGAGACAGGCAGGTCGAGCCTTGTGCTGACCGCGGTAACGAAACGATCATCGCCGCACACATGAATTTAGCTCAAGGGCATACACGGGGCTGCGAACCAGAGCGTTCGGGCCGCCGGTACTGGAGAAAGAAAGCATGAGCAACTGGTTAGTAGACAAACTGATCCCTTCGATCATGCGTTCCGAGGTGAAGAAGAGCTCGGTGCCTGAAGGTCTTTGGCATAAATGCCCGTCCTGCGAGGCCGTGCTCTATCGTCCGGAGCTGGAAAAGACCCTGGACGTCTGCCCTAAGTGCAACCACCACATGCGTATCGGCGCTCGCGCCCGCATCGACATCTTCCTCGATGCCGAAGGCCGTGCCGAGTTGGGTGCCGACCTGGAGCCGGTTGACCGCCTGAAGTTCCGCGACGGCAAAAAGTACAAGGACCGCCTGGTGGGTGCGCAGAAGCAGACCGGTGAAAAGGATGCCCTGATCTCCATGAGCGGCACCCTGTTGGGTATGCCGGTGGTGGTGTCGGCCTTCGAATTCTCCTTCATGGGTGGCTCCATGGGCGCCATCGTCGGTGAGCGTTTTGTTCGCGCCGCCAACTACGCCCTGGAAAACCGCTGCCCAATGATCTGCTTCTCCGCCTCCGGTGGCGCGCGGATGCAGGAAGCCTTGATCTCCCTGATGCAAATGGCCAAGACCTCCGCGGTGCTGGCTCGTCTGCGTGAAGAAGGCCTGCCGTTCATCTCGGTGCTGACCGATCCGGTCTACGGTGGTGTTTCCGCCAGCCTTGCGATGCTGGGTGACGTGATCGTCGCTGAGCCAAAGGCCCTGGTGGGCTTTGCCGGTCCACGTGTGATCGAGCAGACCGTGCGCGAAAAACTGCCGGAAGGCTTCCAGCGCAGTGAGTTCCTGCTGGAGCACGGTGCAATCGACATGATCATCGCCCGTCAGGAGCTGCGTCCGCGCCTGGGTAACCTGTTGGCCCAACTGATGGGGCTGCCGACGCCAGAGTTCGTCGCTGCGCCTATCGAGCCGATCGTGGTTCCGCCGGCACCTGCCAGCCTATGACCCAGCGCACCCTGGGCGAATGGCTCGCCTACCTCGAGCAATTGCACCCTTCGGCCATCGACATGGGGCTGGGGCGCTCGCAAGAGGTAGCGTCCCGCATGGGATTGGGCAAGCCGGCGCCTCGGGTGATTACGGTGACCGGTACCAACGGCAAGGGTTCCACCTGCGCCTTCGTCGCCTCGCTGTTGCGGGCCCAGGGGTTGAAGGTTGGTGTCTACAACTCGCCGCACCTGCTGCGCTACAACGAGCGGGTGCAGATCGATGGTGTTGAAGCCACCGACGCAGCGCTTTGCGAGGCCTTTGTTGCGGTCGAGGCGGGGCGTGGCGAAATCTCTCTGACCTATTTCGAGATGGGTACCCTGGCGGCCTTCTGGCTGTTCCAGCATTCAGCGCTGGATGCGGTGGTCCTGGAGGTCGGCTTGGGCGGGCGCCTGGACACGGTCAACATCGTGGATGCGGACCTGGCCCTGGTGACCAGTATCGGCGTCGACCATGTGGACTACCTGGGTGATACCCGCGAATCCGTGGCCTATGAAAAGGCCGGCATTTTCCGCCAGGGCGCGCCAGCGCTCTGTGGCGATCTGAATCCTCCTCAACCTCTGCTGGACAAGGCGCGCGAGCTCAATTGCCCGTTTTTCCTGCGTGGTCGTGATTTCGACCTGGCGCAGGGCGACGCGCATTGGCAGTGGCGAGGCGTCGATCGGCGTGGGCAGGCGGTGGAGTTGCACGATCTGCCGTTGCTCGACCTGCCGATGGAGAATGCCGCGCTGGCGTTGCAGGCCTATTTGTTGCTGGACCTGCCGTGGCAGGCGCAACAGCTCATCGCCGCCTTGCAGCAGACGCGAGTGGTGGGACGCCTGGATCGTCGGCAATTCGACTGGCAGGGCAAGCGGCTGAATCTGCTGCTGGATGTCGGGCATAACCCTCATGCGGCCGAGTATCTGGCCGAGCGCCTGGCTCGTCGGCCGGTGGCAGGGCGGCGCCTGGCGGTGTTCGGCCTGTTGGCGGACAAAGACCTGGGCGGTGTGGTTGCCCGACTGAACGGCAGTGTTCATAGCTGGGCAGTGGCTCCCCTGGATTCCTCGCGGGCACGCCCGGTGGCAGATCTGCAAGCGGCCCTGGAGAACCTTGGGGCGACGGTGACGTCCCATGTCAGCGTGGCTGCGGCCCTAGATGCCCAGTGCGAGCAAGCCGCAGCCGAAGATGAAATTCTGCTGTTCGGGTCTTTTTATTGTGTTGCCGAGGCGCTTGAGTGGCTCGCCCGGCGCTCCACGGAGGAAGCTGCACATGGCAATGTTGGATAACGTCTATAAGCAGCGAATGGTGGGGGCCCTGGTTCTGGTGGCGCTGGCGGTGATTTTCCTGCCGATGCTGTTTTCTCGCGAGGACGAGCAGCGTCACGTCAGTGTCGAGGCGCCTGCCGCGCCCCAGGTTTCAGCGCTGCCTCAGGTTCAGGTTGAGCCAGTGGTGGTGCCCGAGCCCCAGGTGTTGCCTGAAGAGCCGCAGCCGATGGAGGAGGAAGTGGTCCAGCAGGTTGCCCCTTCGGCACCGGTGTCCCAGGTTCCTGTTCCGGTGGCGCCGCCGGTTGTTGCGAGCAAGCCTGTTGTGCAACCTGCGCCGGCGAAGCCGGTGGCGGCGCCCACTCAGCCCATCGCCGCGGCGCCCGTCAAGCCGGACACCACTCAAAGTCGAGTCGATGCCAATGGCCTGTCGGTGAGCTGGTCGGTGCAATTGGCCAGTCTGTCCAGTCGTGAAGGGGCCGAGAACCTGCAGAAAACCTTGCGTGCCCAGGGCTATAACGCCTATATCCGCTCTGCCGAGGGCAAGAATCGGGTATTTGTCGGGCCGCTGATCGAGCGTGCAGAGGCGGATCGCCTGCGTGACGTACTGGGTCGCCAGCACAACCTCAAGGGGTTCGTGGTGCGCTTCCAGCCTGAGCGTGGTTAAGGCTATCGACACGATTTGAAATGCACAGTGAATCGCAGCTTACCGACAGCCAAGCGCTCTGCTAAAATGCGCCGCCTTATCCGTCTGTAGGCTGCACTGTGCCATTTACCTGGGTTGACTGGGCGATCGTTGCAATAATCGCCATCTCCGCTTTGATCAGCTTGAGCCGCGGCTTCGTCAAAGAAGCGCTGTCGCTCCTGACCTGGATCATCGCCGGAGTCGTAGCCTGGATGTTTGGTGGCTCACTGTCCGAGTACCTCGGCGGTTATATCGAAACTCCCTCGGCTCGCGTGATCGCGGGCTGCGCAATCATGTTTGTCGCCACCTTGCTGGTGGGGGCAATGGTCAACTATCTCATCGGCGAATTGATTCGCGTCACCGGCCTCTCCGGGACCGATCGATTTCTCGGCATGGCCTTCGGCGCGGCGCGTGGCGCATTGCTGGTGGTCGTGGCGGTCGGGCTTCTGAGCCTGGGGCCGGTACAACAGGATTCCTGGTGGCAGCAGTCGCGGCTGGTGCCACAATTTCTATTGGTTGCAGACTGGTCCAAGAACCTCATTCTGGGGTGGAGCAGTCAGTGGCTGGCCAGCGGTATCAGCGTACCCGCTGAAATACCGTTCAAGGAGCACCTCTTACCGGCCAAAACGCCTCAGTAAGCGGTGATCAGTTCAGTTTCATTAAGTAGGGGTTGCGTCGCATGTGTGGCATCGTCGGTATCGTCGGTAAGTCGAACGTCAATCAGGCGCTGTATGACGCGCTAACCGTGCTCCAGCACCGCGGCCAGGACGCTGCCGGTATTGTGACCAGCCACGATGGCCGGTTATTCCTGCGCAAGGACAATGGTCTGGTTCGTGATGTGTTTCATCAGCGTCACATGCAGCGCCTGGTCGGTCACATGGGCATTGGCCATGTGCGTTATCCGACCGCAGGCAGCTCGACTTCGGCCGAAGCTCAACCGTTTTACGTCAACTCGCCGTACGGCATTACCCTGGCGCACAACGGTAACCTGACCAACGTTGAACAGCTGGCCAAGGAGATTTACGAATCTGATCTGCGCCACGTCAACACCAACTCCGACTCCGAAGTACTGCTCAACGTGTTCGCTCACGAGCTGGCCCAGCGCGGCAAGCTGCAGCCTACCGAGGAAGACGTGTTTGCCGCCGTGACTGATGTGCACAACCGTTGCGTTGGTGGTTACGCGGTCGTGGCCATGATCACTGGCTACGGCATTGTCGGTTTCCGTGACCCCCACGGTATTCGTCCGATCGTGTTCGGTCAGCGTCATACCGACGAAGGCGTCGAGTACATGATCGCCTCCGAAAGCGTGTCCCTGGACGTGCTGGGCTTCACGCTGATCCGCGACCTGGCCCCGGGCGAAGCGGTCTACATCACTGAAGATGGCAAGCTGCATACCCGTCAGTGCGCGACCAACCCGTCGCTGACCCCCTGCATCTTCGAACACGTCTACCTGGCGCGTCCGGACTCGATCATCGACGGTGTTTCGGTCTACAAGGCCCGCCTGCGCATGGGTGAGAAGCTGGCGGAGAAGATCCTGCGTGAGCGTCCAGAGCACGACATCGACGTGGTCATCCCGATTCCGGACACCAGCCGCACGGCAGCCCTGGAACTGGCTAACCACTTGGGCGTCAAGTTCCGCGAAGGCTTCGTGAAGAACCGCTACATCGGCCGGACCTTCATCATGCCGGGCCAGGCTGCGCGTAAAAAATCCGTACGCCAGAAGCTCAACGCCATCGAGCTGGAGTTCCGCGGCAAGAACGTGATGTTGGTGGACGACTCCATCGTGCGTGGCACCACGTGCAAGCAAATCATCCAGATGGCTCGTGAAGCCGGCGCGAAAAACGTCTACTTCTGCTCCGCGGCACCGGCCGTGCGTTACCCGAACGTCTACGGGATCGACATGCCGAGCGCCCACGAGCTGATCGCTCACAATCGTTCGACCCAGGACGTGGCGGACCTGATCGGCGCTGACTGGCTGATCTACCAGGACCTGCCGGACCTGATCGAGGCTGTCGGTGGCGGCAAGATCAAGATCGAGAGCTTTGACTGCGCGGTGTTCGACGGCAAGTACGTCACCGGCGACGTGGACGAGGCCTATCTGAACAAGATCGAGCATGCCCGTAATGACGCTTCCAAGGTCAAGACCCAGGCGGTCAGCGCGATCATCGATCTGTACAACAATTGATTTAGAGTTTTAAGACTAAGGAGTAGGCGGCATGAGTCAGGATTGGGATGCCGGTCGGCTGGACAGCGACCTAGACGGCGTAGCGTTCGACACCCTGGCCGTGCGCGCCGGCCAACACCGTTCCCCGGAAGGAGAGCACGGTGATCCGATGTTCTTCACCTCCAGCTACGTGTTTCGCACAGCCGCCGACGCGGCCGCGCGTTTCGCCGGCGAGGTGCCGGGCAACGTCTATTCCCGCTACACCAACCCCACTGTGCGTTCGTTTGAAGAACGTATGGCAGCCCTGGAGGGTGCAGAGCAGGCCGTGGCTACCGCCACCGGCATGGCGGCGATCCTTTCGGTGGTCATGAGCCTGTGCAGTGCGGGCGATCATGTGCTGGTGTCGCGCAGTGTGTTTGGCTCGACCATCAGCCTGTTCGAAAAGTACTTCAAGCGTTTTGGTGTCGAAGTCGATTACGTGCCTCTGGCGGACTTGTCCGGTTGGGATGCGGCGATCAAGGCCAACACCAAGCTTCTGTTTGTCGAGTCGCCCTCCAATCCCTTGGCTGAGCTGGTGGATATCGCCGCCTTGGCCGAGGTCGCTCACGCCAAGGGTGCGATGCTGGTGGTCGACAACTGTTTCTGCACTCCTGCGTTGCAACAGCCGCTGAAGCTGGGTGCGGACGTGGTGGTGCATTCGGCGACCAAGTTCATCGACGGCCAAGGCCGTTGCATGGGCGGCGTGGTGGCCGGTCGCAGTGAACAGATGAAAGAAGTGGTGGGCTTCCTGCGTACTGCAGGGCCGACCCTGAGTCCGTTCAATGCCTGGATTTTCCTCAAAGGCTTGGAAACCCTCAGCCTGCGGATGCGTGCCCACTGCGCCAATGCCCTGGCCTTGGCCGAGTGGCTGGAGCGTCAGGATGGCATTGAGAAGGTGCATTACGCCGGCCTGCCGAGCCACCCGCAATATGAGTTGGCCAAACGTCAGCAGCGCGGTTTTGGCGCGGTGGTGAGCTTTGAGGTCAAGGGCGGCAAAGAGGGTGCCTGGCGCTTTATCGACGCCACGCGCTTGATTTCCATTACGGCCAACCTGGGTGACAGCAAAACCACCATCACCCACCCGAGCACCACCTCCCACGGTCGCCTGGCGCCTCAGGAGCGTGAGGCTGCCGGTATTCGCGACAGCCTGATCCGTGTCGCTGTCGGCCTGGAAGATGTGGCGGACCTGCAAGCTGACCTGGCTCGTGGCCTGGCTGCTTTGTGATCGAGCTGTCTACGCAGCAGAGCGCTGCCAACGGGCGTGTCGCGCTGGTGACTGGCGCGGCACGTGGCATTGGCTTGGGGATTGCTGCCTGGCTGATCAGTGAGGGCTGGCAGGTCGTCCTGACCGATCTGGATCGCGTGCGGGGCTCCAAGGTGGCCAAGGTGCTCGGTGAGAGCGCCTGGTTTATCACCATGGATGTGGCCGACGAGGAGCAGGTGTCGCGCGGCGTGGCGGAGGTGCTGGGGCAGTTCGGTCGCCTGGATGCCCTGGTATGCAACGCGGCGGTGGCTGATCCTCACAACATCACCCTGGAAAGCCTCGATCTGGCGTATTGGAATCGCGTTTTGGCGGTCAATCTTGGTGGTCCCATGCTGCTGGCCAAGCATTGTGCGCCTTACCTGCGTGCCCACGGCGGTGCCATCGTTAACTTAGCCTCCACTCGTGCTCGGCAATCCGAGCCTGACAGTGAGGCGTACGCGGCGAGCAAGGGCGGCCTGCTGGCGTTGACCCATGCGCTGGCCATCAGCCTTGGTCCGGAGATTCGGGTCAATGCGGTGAGCCCCGGGTGGATCGATGCGCGGGATCCCGCGGTGCGCCGAGCTGATCCTCTGGCCGATACCGATCATGCCCAGCATCCTGCGGGGCGGGTGGGGACGGTCGAGGATGTGGCGTCGATGGTGGCATGGCTGCTGTCCAGAAACTCCGGCTTTGTCACCGGCCAAGAGTTTGTGGTCGATGGCGGCATGACCAAGAAAATGATTTATCGGGAATAAGGGTGCCCAGCAGTTGCACGTTGTAAGCGACTGCTTGGAGCGAAGGGTGGCGCTGGTGTTTTTCGGGTGGCTTGAAGCGTGTTGCTCAAAGCTGTTTTTGAAAAAACTCTAACGCTGCTATTGACTTAGCTTGGGTATCTGCGTAAATTTCGCGGCCTCAGCGAAGCAAAGGGTGATTAGCTCAGCCGGGAGAGCATCTGCCTTACAAGCAGAGGGTCGGCGGTTCGATCCCGTCATCACCCACCACTTCATGAGTGTCTTTCGCAAGAAAGGCGGAGGCTTCTTAGGAAGCATCCAACCGACGCGCAGCGGTAGTTCAGTCG
>NZ_JALQCW010000010.1 GCF_023241715.1 Pseudomonas morbosilactucae | reverse complement strand
CGGCTTGCCGGCGATCCGGCCCTGAGCCTGGCGCCGCTCTTGGGGGCGCTATCGCTGGCAAGCCAGCTCCTACAGGCAAACGGCCGCACACGCTGTCGAGTGTATTTTTGTGGGAGCCGGCCCTGAGCCTGGCGCCGCTATGGGGGCGCTATCGCTGGCAAGCCAGCGCCTACAGGGGTGGGTTAGCTGATTTTGCTGAGGAAGGCGGGCAGGGTTTGTTCGGGGACCACGGACAGCACTTTCAGGCGCTGCAACATTCGTTGCCGCGCCCGTTGCAGGTGTTCCTTGAGGTTCAGCGCTGCGGCGTCGAAGGCACCGTGCAACAGCAGTTCGAGGATCAGCCGGTGCTCGGCGAGCATCGCCGGGTCTGCGCCAATCCCCAGCAGGCGATAGAAAATCCGGCTGATGATCATCGGGCTCTGGGCCTGGCGAATCAGTGCCGCCATCTTGCGGTTCTGCAAGCCGCTCAGGCAGTGCTGGTGCAGGTCTTCTTCGATCCGTTCGATGTCTTCCAGGCTGCAATGTTCGGCCTGTTGCGCCTCGCTCACCCGCTCCAGCATCGCCTCCAGTACCTCGCGGCTCAGCCCCGGAGCGCTCTGGCGCAACGCCTCGGGCTCCAGGCAGGCGCGCAGTTCGTAGTCCTCGGTGACTTCGCGGGCGGTCAGCGGCCCGGCCAGCCACTGCGAGTACGGTTCCTTTTCCACCAGGCCACGATCACGCAGGCGCATCAGCGCTTCGCGCACCACCGCGCGGCTGACCCCGTAATGCTCGGCGGCAGCCTGCTCGTCGAGGCGGTAATGGCCGAAGGCAATGCAGGTCGACAGCGCGCTGCCGATTTCTTCGTAGATCCGTTCCCCCAATGGCCGGGTATCCACCAGCTCGTCGCCACTGTCCAGGCCCAGGTGGGCATGGCTTAGAGGCAGGCGCAGCGGCTCAATGGCCAGGCCTTCTGGGTTGATCAGGTAACCGCGGCCATCGAAACGGCTGATCAGGCCTTCGTCGTGCAGCAGGTTGAGGGCCTTGCGCACCGGTACCCGGCTGGTGCCGAACAGCTCGGCCAGGGGCGCTTCCAGCAAGACCAGGCCTTGCAGGGCGGTGCCCTGGATGATCGCGTCCCGTAATACCTGACGGATCATCGCGTAGCGCGACGCGGTGCGCGGGTCCTCGGCTGAGACTGCTTTCATCGGTTCCTCTGGGGCTTTTCGGCGGTGGCCGGGGATTCTCTCACAGTTGTCCGGTGTCACTGCGGGCCACGTTTTCATGCCCTGTCGTGGGGCTTGCTGGCGCGGGAGTGTTACCTTTTTGCACTAAAATGTACCTTTTATTGAAAGATACATTATTTAAAGTCAGACCTTTCTGACGAACCCTTCAGATTTTCGCTGCATTGCTGGCGTCCTGCTTCAACCTATCTATCCCGCTATTCCTGAACAAATCCGTCCTGTCTTGCCCTGGCTGAAGAAGTCGGAGGCGCGATCTATGGCACGGATTCTGCTCTGTATAAAATGTACATTTTAATATTTGGTACGTTTTATTGGTTTCCGGAGTTGCCCCATGAACCCTTACCCATCGCTCGATGCCACGGCTTTGGCCAGTGCTTTTGCCGAACGGCGCAGCGACCCGGTCCAGGTGCTGGAACATGCACTGGAGCAGGCCGCCCGGTCCGAGCATGTGTTCATCAGCCTGTGTTCGGCCCGAGCCCGCCGCGAAGCCGAGGCCGCCGCTGCGCGCTGGCGCGATGGGCAGCCCTTGAGCCTGTTCGACGGCGTGCCACTGGCCTGGAAAGACCTGTTCGACGTCGCCGGCAGTGTCACCACCGCCGCCGCTGAGGTTCGCCGTGACGCGCCGCCGGCGCTGCTCGATGCTCACTGTGTGGGGCGCTTGAGCCGGGCCGGAATGGTCAGTGTGGGCAAGACCAACCTCAGTGAGTTCGCCTATTCCGGGTTGGGCCTGAACCCGCACTTCGGCACCCCGATCAACCCCCACAGCGACGCGCAGCCGCGTATCCCCGGTGGCTCGTCGGCCGGTTCCGCCGTCGCGGTGGCGACCGGCATCGTACCGATCGCCATGGGTACCGACACCGCCGGTTCGATTCGCATCCCGGCGGCCTTTAACGGTCTGGTGGGGTTTCGCAGCAGTTCGCGGCGCTACAGTCGGGATGGTGTGTTCCCTCTGGCCCACAGCCTCGACAGCCTCGGTCCGCTGACTCGCAGCGTGCGTGATGCCTGGTTGATCGATGAGTTGCTGCATGGCCATGACCCGCGCCAGGCGCCGCCGGTGCGCAGCCTGGCGGGGCAACGGTTCCGGGTCGACAGCGCGTTGTTGGACGACCCGCGGGTCGAGCCTGCGGTGCGGGGCAACCTGATGCAGGCCATTGAGCGTCTGCGGGACGCCGGGGCGCTGCTGGACTTGCAGCCGCTGGCGAGCTGGCAGGCCACCCTGCAATTGATTCAGGACCACGGCTGGCTGGGCGCCGCGGAAGCCTGCGCCCTGCACCAGCCGTTGCTCGACAGTGCCGAGGCCCAGCGCCTCGATCCTCGGGTACGGCGGCGCCTGGAAGCCGCGCGGCAGATGCCCGCGAGTCAACTGCTCAAGCTGTACGAGGCTCGCCTGCTGTTGCAGCAGCGGGTGCTGGACGAGTTGGACGGCGCGCTGTTGATCACGCCCACCGTGGCCCATGTGGCGCCGCCATTGGCGCCCCTGGAGCACGACGACGAGCTGTTTGCCCGGACCAACCTGGCCACCCTGCGCCTGACCATGCCCGGCAGTTTTCTCGACATGCCCGGCGTGGCCCTGCCCAGCGGCCGTGATGCCCAGGGCTTGCCCACCGGGTTGCTGCTGAGCCTGCCCCAGGGCGAGGACGCGCGCGTGCTGCGGGCCGCGCTGTCGGTGGAGGCGGCGCTGCTGCGCGATTGAGTTTCCGAACACCTTGTTCCATCAACACGTAACCATTGGAGGCCGCTCATGGCTAAAGAAATTCTTTGTGCATTTGGTGTCGACGTGGACGCTGTGGCCGGCTGGCTCGGCTCCTACGGCGGTGAAGATTCCCCGGACGACATCTCCCGCGGTCTGTTCGCCGGCGAGATTGGTGCGCCGCGCCTGCTCAAACTGTTCGAACGTTACGGCCTGCGCACCACCTGGTTTATTCCGGGCCACTCGATGGAAACCTTCCCCGAGCAGATGAAGGCCGTGGCCGATGCCGGGCATGAAATCGGCGTGCATGGCTACAGCCACGAAAACCCGATTGCAATGACCGCCGAACAGGAAGAAATCGTCCTCGATAAATCCATCGAGCTGATCACCCAGGTCACCGGCAAGCGCCCCACCGGCTACGTCGCGCCCTGGTGGGAATTCAGCAAGGTGACCAACGAGCTGCTGTTGAAAAAGGGCATCAAGTACGACCACAGCCTGATGCACAACGACTTCCACCCGTACTACGTGCGGGTCGGCGACAGCTGGACCAAGATCGACTATAGCCAGCACCCCGACACCTGGATGAAACCCCTGGTGCGCGGCCAGGAAACTGACCTGGTGGAGATCCCGGCCAACTGGTACCTGGATGACCTGCCGCCGATGATGTTCATCAAGAAGGCCCCCAACAGCCACGGTTTCGTCAACCCGCGTCACCTGGAAGAAATGTGGCGCGACCAGTTCGACTGGGTCTACCGCGAGCACGAGCATGCGGTGTTCACCATGACCATCCACCCCGACGTGTCTGGCCGTCCGCAAGTGCTGCTGATGCTCGAGCGCTTGATCGAGCACATCCAGAGCCATGCCGGCGTGCGCTTCGTCACCTTCGACGAGATCGCCGACGACTTTATCCGCCGTACCCCACGTAACCGCTGATCACCGCTACCTTATCGAGGCGCGATTCATGTCTATCTATAACAAGCTTGACCTGACTGGCTGGAAACCACAGCAGTTGACCCCGGCCCAAGTGCGCTTTGCCACCTGGATCGCGTTTTTCGCCTGGGTGTTTGCGGTGTACGACTTCATTCTGTTTGGCACCTTGCTGCCGGAAATCGGCCGGCACTTCGGCTGGGGCGAGGTCGAGCAGGCCGAAATCGCCACCTGGGTCGCGGTCGGCACCGCCGTCGTGGCCCTGGCCATCGGCCCGTTGGTGGACAAGCTGGGCCGGCGCATGGGGATCATCTTCACCGTCAGCGGCTCGGCCATCTGCTCGGCGCTCACCGCCATCGGCGGGGCCTGGGGCAAGTCGCCGCTGATCCTGATTCGTTCCCTGGGCGGTTTGGGTTACGCCGAGGAGACAGTCAACGCCACCTACCTCAGCGAACTGTACGCGGCTTCCGATGACCCGAAACTGGCCAAGCGCCGGGGCTTCATCTACAGCCTGGTGCAGGGCGGCTGGCCGGTCGGTGCGTTGATTGCCGCCGGCTTGACCGCAGTGCTGCTGCCAATCATCGGCTGGCAGGGCTGTTTCATCTTTGCCGCGATCCCGGCGATCGTCATCGCGATCATGGCGCGCAAGCTCAAGGAGAGCCCGCAGTTCCAGATTCACCAGCGCATCACCCAACTGCGTAAAAGCGGCGCGGTCAGTGAAGCGCAAGCGGTGGCCACCACCTACGGCGTGGACTACGACGAACACAGCAAGGCCGGCCTGGCGGCGGCCTTCCGTGGCCCGGCGCGGCGCGCGACCCTGGTGATCGGCGCGGCGATCCTGCTCAATTGGGCGGCGATCCAGGTGTTCAGCGTGCTCGGCACGTCGGTGATCGTCAGCGTGCACCACATCTCGTTCGAGAACTCGCTGATCATCCTGGTGCTCTCCAACCTGGTGGGTTACTGCGGTTACCTGAGCCACGGCTGGATGGGCGACAAGATCGGCCGGCGCAACGTGATCGGCCTGGGCTGGATGCTTGGCGGCCTGTCGTTTGCCGGCATGCTTTACGGCCCGAGCAATATGCCAATGGTGGTTGGCCTTTACAGCCTGGGCCTGTTCTTCCTGATCGGCCCGTACTCGGCGGCGCTGTTCTTTATCAGCGAAAGCTTCCCCACCAGCATCCGCGCCACCGGCGGCGCGATCATCCATGCCATGGGCCCGATCGGCGCAGTGGTTGCCGGTTTCGGTGCCACCCAGGTGCTGTCCGCCGGTGGCGATTGGCAGACGTCGGCCCTGTACTTCGGCGCGCTGCCTTGCTTCCTGTCGGGCGCCTTGATGTTCGCTGCCCGCCATGTTCGTCCTGAAACCGTGAAATAAGGATTGCCGGTCATGACCCTTAAAGTTGCTTTGATTACCGGTGCCGCCAGCGGCATCGGCCAGGCCCTGGCTGTGGCCTATGCCCAGCGTGGCGTGGCGGTGGCCGGCGGGTATTTCCCGGCCGACCCCCATGATCCGCAAACCACCCGCAGCCTGGTGGAAGCGGTGGGCGGCCAGTGCCTGATGTTGCCGTTGGACGTCACCGACACGCGTTCGGTGGATGCCCTGGCCGAGCAGGCGTTCCACACCTTCGGCCGCCTGGATTACGCCGTGGCCAATGCCGGTTTGCTGCGCCGTGCGCCGCTTCTGGAGATGACCGACGAGGCCTGGAACGCCATGCTCGACGTCGACCTCACCGGGGTGATGCGCACCTTCCGCGCGGCTGTGCGCTACATGGGGGACGGCGGTGCCCTGGTGGCGATCTCGTCGATTGCCGGCGGTGTCTATGGCTGGCAGGACCATGCCCACTACGCCGCTGCCAAGGCCGGCGTGCCCGGGCTGTGCCGCTCGCTGGCGGTGGAACTGGCGGGGCAGGGGATTCGCTGCAACGCGGTGATTCCGGGGTTGATCGAAACCCCGCAATCCCTGGACAGCCAAAACTCTCTGGGCCCCGAGGGCCTGGCCAAGGCGGCCAAGGCGATCCCCCTGGGACGGGTCGGGCGTGCGGATGAAGTGGCGTCACTGGTGCGCTTTCTCACCAGCGACGAGTCCAGCTACCTGACCGGGCAGAGCATCATTATCGACGGCGGCCTGACTGTGCGCTGGCCTGACTAACCTCATCGCCTTTTGTTGGGTCCGGCTTGCCGGCGATGGCGTCCAGGGGATTGTCATCGCCAGCGAGCCGGCTCCTACAGGGGCCAATATTCAAAGGAGTCTTGTATGCCACAACTGGCTAATCGCCGCGCCGTGATCACCGGCGCCGGCAGCGGTATCGGCGCCGCCATCGCCCGGGCTTACGCCGTGGAGGGGGCGCGCCTGCTACTGGCCGACCGCGACCCCGCGCGCCTTGCCGAGAGCGCCCAAGCCTGCCGTGACCTGGGCGCCGAAGTCGTCGAATGCGTGGCTGATGTCGGCACCGTTGAAGGCGCCCAGGCGGGGGTCGATGCCTGTGTCGAACACTTCGGCGGCATCGACATCCTGGTGAACAACGCCGGCATGCTGACCCAGGCGCGCTGTGTTGATCTGAGCATCGAAATGTGGAACGACATGTTGCGGGTCGACCTCACCAGCGTCTTTGTCGCCAGCCAGCGCGCCTTGCCACACATGTTGGCCCAGCGTTGGGGACGGATCATCAACGTCGCCTCGCAACTGGGCATCAAGGGCGGCGCCGAGCTGACCCATTACGCGGCGGCCAAGGCCGGGGTGATTGGTTTTACCAATCCCTGGCCCTGGAAGTGGCCAAGGACAATGTGTTGGTCAATGCCATCGCCCCTGGGCCGATCGAGACGCCGTTGGTGGCAGGCATCAGCAGCGCCTGGAAAGTCGCCAAGGCTGCCGAGCTGCCCCTGGGGCGTTTCGGCCTGGCCGATGAAGTGGCGCCCACGGCAGTGCTGCTGGCCAGCGAGCCTGGGGGCAACCTGTTTGTCGGTCAGACCCTGGGCCCGAACTCCGGCGACGTCATGCCATGAAGGAGGACTGAACATGTGCGGGCTCTGCGGGCTGCTGGGTGAGGATGTGCATTGGAGCGATCCGTTGGGCGATGAATGGCCCCGGCGCCGGGAGCGCTTGCGCCGGATCGCCGCGATCAACCGGGTACTGGCGCCGTTCCGACTCAAGGTCGAGGACGTGCATGGCGCTTCCTATCTGCTGCTTGGCGCCACCGGCCGCCAGGAACTGGCCAGTAGCCTGGAGCAACTCTGGGGTCAGGCCGAGTCGATGCTCGGGCGGCCGTTGGACCCTTTGGATCCGCAGATCCTCAGCCATCTGGAGCACGGTTTATGAGCATTGCCCTGAACGTCATCACCGGGTTTCTCGGCAGCGGCAAGACCACCTTGCTCAACCGTTTGCTGCAAGGTGAAAGCCTGGGGGACACGGCACTGCTGATCAATGAATTCGGCGATGTCGGCATCGACCACTTGCTGGTGGAAGAGGTGGCACCGGACACGGTGTTGCTGCCCAGTGGCTGTGTCTGTTGTTCGATTCGCGGTGAGCTGAAAGACGCCTTGCTTGGGCTTTTGGCGCGCCGCAGTCGGGGCGAGATTCCGCCCTTTCGCCGGTTGATCCTGGAGACCACGGGCCTGGCCGATCCGGCGCCGATCCTCGCCACCCTGAACAACGATCCGCAGTTGCGTGGGCGGGTGCACATCGGCTTGGTGGTGACCCTGGTGGATGCCCGCCACGCCGAGTTGCAGGAGCGGCTCCACCCCGAATGGCTGGCCCAGGTGGCTGCCGCGGATCGCCTGTTGTTAAGCAAGACCGACTGCGTGGACGCCAGCGCCCAGGCCCGTTTACGTGAGCGCTTGCAGGCGCTGAACCCCGGCGCGCCGCTGTTGCTGACCCAGGCGGTACAAAGCGGCGATCAGTTGCTGTTGGGGGAGGGTTTGCGCAGCGCCACGCCGGACCGGGAGGTGGCGCGCTGGCAGTTGCATCGGCCACAGGAACAGGCCGCCAGCCAGCACGGCGCGGCGCAAGTCTGCTGCCTGGAGTTCGATCGGCCCCTGGACTGGGTCGGCTTCGGAGTCTGGCTGTCGATGCTGCTAAGATGCCACGGCGAACGCATTCTCCGCGTCAAAGGACTGCTCAACGTGAACGCCAGTCAGGCCCCCATCGTTATCCATGGCGTGCAGCATTGCCTGCATGCTCCCGTGCATCTTTCCCAGTGGCCCGGTCATGATCGGCGCTCGCGACTGGTGTTTATCCTGCGGGGGTTGTCGCCCGAGCAATTGCGTCATTCCTTCGAGGTCTTCGCCCGCAGCTTTGCCCCGGCCAGCGGGGAGTGTGCCTGATGGCGCCAACCCAACCGATCACTTTGCGTGTCCTCGGCACTTCGGTCACCTTGCTTGAATCCCTGCGCCTGCGGGCCGAGCAGGAGCTGGGCATTCGCCTGGTCTATCAAGTCCACGATGTGGAACAGGCGCAGCGCATCGCGGTGATGCAACCGGACAGCTACGACCTCTACGACCAGTGGTTTCACAACGTCGATTTTGTCTGGCCGCCCGGGCCATCCAGCCCATCGACACCCGGCGCATTGCCCTGTGGCATGAAATCAACGACCTGCCCAAACGCGGACGGTTGTCGGCCAACGACCGCCTGGGCAGTGGCAGCGTACCCAGCGAGCGGCTGTTCGTGCAGCACGACGGCAGCCTCGGCAGTACGGTCAGCGAGCGCATCAGCATGTTGCCCCTGACCCACAATGCCGACAGTTTTGCCTATCGCCCGGAGCGCCTGCCGGCCGGGTTTTCCAGTGCCAACGAAAGCTGGGGCTGGTTGCTCGACCCGGCCTGGAGCGGGCGCATCGCCTTGCAAAGCGATGCGGCGATCGGCGCTCTGGACGCGGCCCTGGCCACCCAAGGCAGTGGGCTGGCGTCGTTCAAGGACATCGGCAACCTGTGCATCGAAGAGATCGACAGCCTGGCCGAGATCCTGGTGCGTAAACAGCGCGAGGGGCATTTCGCGGCATTCTGGTCGGACGATGAAGAAGCCGCACAGCTGATGCTCAGCCCGAGCATCGATATTCAGAGTCTATGGTCGCCGACCCTGATGCGCCTGCATCGGGCCGGGGTCAAATACCGCCTGGCTGTGCCCCGCGAGGGTTATCGCGCCTGGTTCGGCGGCTTGTCGCTGTCGCGCCATGCCCAGGGCCCGGTGCTGGACGCGGCCTACGCCTACCTCAACTGGTGGCTGTCGGGCTGGCCCGGCGCGGTGATGGCGCGCCAGGGCTATTACATCGGCAACCCGGCGCGCAGCCGCGACCACCTGAGCAGTGCCGAATGGGATTACTGGTACGCCGGCAAGCCAGCCCGGGAAGAGCTGCTGGGCAGCGATGGCGAACCGCTGATCGATCGGGGCGAAACCCGCGATGGCGGCTCCTATGAGCAGCGCATGGGGCACATCGCGGTGTGGAACTCGGTGATGGATGAGCACAATTACCTGGTGCGGCGTTGGGGGGATTTCCTGCGGGCTGGGGCCAAGGGCGTTGGACGGGGCAAGGGCTGATACAGGCCTTTGCATACGTTTTTAAGTTTGGCGTTTAGAGGCAAAGGGTATTTCACAGGCTCTTGTCGGCTGCATAAGGTGACGCCCAGGTGGCGGCGTTTGCCGTCAAACCAGGGTTTATCTGGGGCTGACAAGGGAGTGTCCATGGGGGTTTTGACGCAACAGCAACGCAAGCACTGGGCGTTGTTCGGCGTGAGTATTGCCAGTTTTCTCGGCTGTGTGGATTTCACCATCGTCAACACCGCACTGCCTTCGTTGCAGGCGTCCCTGGGCGTTTCGGTGGACAGCCTGCAATGGGTGATCAACGGTTTTATCCTGGCTCTGTCCAGCTTCATGGTGTTGGTGGGGCGCCTGGCCGACCTGCATGGCCGCAAGCGCGTGTTGTTTATCGGCCTCAGTGTCTTTGGCCTAGCGTCCCTGGGCGCCGGGCTGGCCAGCCAGATCCAGTGGCTGATCGTCGCCCGGGTCTTCCAGGGCCTGGCCTGTGCGGTGCTCTACACCGCCTCGGGGGCCATTGTCGCCAGCACCTTTGACAGCGCAGAACAAGGCAAGGCCTTTGGCGTGCTGTTCGGGGTCAATGGCGTGGGCCTGGCCTTCGGCCCGGTGCTGGGCGGGGTGATCACCAGCGCTTTCGGCTGGCCGTGGATTTTCCTGATCAATGTGCCCTTTGTGTTGTTGAGCCTGGCCATCTGCAGCTTCAGCGTCGATGAGTCCCGTGCGGCGCAGGCGAGTGCCCGGCTGGACGGGCTGGGGGTGATCCTGCTGCTGATTGGCCTGCCGAGCCTGGTGCTGGTGATCGTCCAGGGCGCGGCCTGGGGTTGGACCGCGTTGCCGACCCTGGCCCTGGGCGCGCTGGCCTTGTTGGCCCTGGCAGGGTTTGTCCGGGTCGAACAGCGCGTCGTAGCCCCCATCATCGATCTGCATTTGTTTGCCAACCGGCGCTTTGTCGCCGGCGTCGTGGCCAGTTTCGGCCTGGCGCTGTTCTATTGCGTGGCGTTTTTCGTCATGCCCCTGTACCTCGCCCTGATACGTGGCGCCAGCGTGCAAGAGGCCGGATTGCTGTTGTTGCCCACCACCCTCGGTGTGGCGCTGCTCTCGCCGTGGGTGGGGCGTTGGGTGGATCGCCAGGGGCCGGCTTTGTTGATCAAGACCGGGTTGCTGTTGTTTGTCCTTTCAGCGCTGCTGCAGGTCGGCTTCGATCGTCAGACTTCCTTGGCCTACCTGCTGCTCGCCTTTGTGCTGATGGGCCTGGGCTGGGCCAGCATCCTCGGCCCCTCGACGGTGCTGGGGATGTCTTCGGTGCCCGAGGACGTGGGTTCAGTGGCCATGGGCTCGCTGATGACCTTGCACAATGTCGGCGGCGGCCTGGGTCTGGCCCTGGGGGTGGGGTTGTACCACCACTTCTCCGCCACCCCGGTGGACGATATCCAGGGCGCCTTTCTCAACGGTTATCGGGCGGTGATGGGTTTCCTGGCCTTGGCTTCGCTGGCGGCCTGGGCCTCGGTCAGCCTACTGCTCAGGGGCGTACCGGGTGCCGTGGCCCAGGTGGCTAAACCGCCCACAGCGTCTTAACTGTCAAAGCGCACGCAATACCCGATCAACCCACAGGAGTTACATCATGTCTGGATGGTACGAGTTGAAAAAAAGCAGCACGGGCCAGTTCCGCTTTGTGCTCAAGGCGGCCAATGCCGAGACCATTCTCACCAGCGAGTTGTACGACACCCGCAGCAGCGCCGAGAACGGCATCGCCTCGGTGCAGGCCAACAGCCCGCTGGACGAGCGTTATGAGAAGAAAACCACCAAGGACGGCCACCCGTACTTCAACCTCAAGGCCGGCAATCATCAGGTGATCGGCAGCAGCGAGTCGTACACCTCGGACGCCGCCCGTGACAAAGGCATCGTCAGCGTCAAGGCCAATGGCCCGAGCACCCAGGTCAAGGACAAGACCGCTCCGGCGCTCTGACGCTGGCCTTGGCGGCCCCGTGAAAACAGGCACCACCGGCGTGGTGCCTTGCAGCAGAGGCTCAGGGCGCCCGATCAGCGTTCGACTGGCACCGCCAGGTCCGCACGGCCCAGGGCGTGGCTCTTGGCATCAAAGAAATGCAGGGTCATGTCCAGGCCCGCGAACAGCTTCGCGTAATGGCGTTTCTGGTGCTGGATAAAGGCCGCGTTGCGCGGGGTGATGGAGATGGCCAGGGTCTTGGTCGGCGCCTGGCGAATCGCTTGCACCAGGTGGCTGTCCTGTTCCCCCAGGTGGTGGCCGAAGATGCACAGGGCATCGCGGTGCTCCAGCAGTTGCTGGTGGCAGAACGACAGGTAGTCGGAGCTGCGAATGGTCTTGAGCTTGTCCGCCACCGGGCCTTCGCTGACGAACAGCGGCACGTCGTCCAGGGTCTTCAGGGTGTTATTGATGGCAAAACTGCCCAGCAGGGTGCCTTCAATGGAGCTCAGCTTGCGCGCGCTGCCGTCCAGGTTGCGCACCAGATGCAGGCCGCCGTGCAGGTAGAGCATACGGGTCTTGTCGGTGTGGCTGGCGGCGATCTCGAAGCGCCCATCCTCGCCCTCGAACAGGTCGCTGATGGACCCGCCTTCCTGCTGGATCGCCCAGTGGTTGAGCAGGTCGTAGTTGCTGCTGAACACCGTGCGGTACTGGCTCAGTTCCTGGCCGATCCGCGCCAGGCTGGCGGTATCCACCAGGCGCCAGGGAATGTGCACCGCGTGCACCGTGTTGATCAGCGCTTCCTTGATTGCGTAGTAGCGGTTGCGCGGTGCCGCCGAGCTGACGGCCAGGGCCTTGTTGACCCGGCTGGTGGTTTTCAGTGCGCCGAGCACCTGTTCGAAACTGCGGGTTTGCAGGGCGTCGAACACCGCAAGTTCCGATGGACTGAGGGGCTTCTCCTCGACAGTGCGGGCGTTCTCGAACAGCGAGTCATAGGCGAAGTCCTCCCAGATGGCGCGGCTGGCGCCATTGCCGATCAGCAGACCGGCAATCGGCAGGCGGGTGCGCAAGGCCGTCCAGTCTTCAAGGCTGGCATCAAATTCCTGGAAATCCGTCATCGCGTGTTGTCGTCTCAAGGCAGAGGGTTGCAGGGCGCAGACTTTATCACGACAGACCCTTGAGCCAGATCAAGATCGAGGCTGACTGATGGGTCGATCCTGTGCGCGTTTGCTGAATCGGCCTCGCAGATTCGGCGTCAGCCAAGAGGATTTTCCATGAGCAGCACCTTCTTTATTCCCGCCGTCAACATCATGGGCAACGGCTGTCTCGACGAGGCGATGATCGCGATCCGCAACTACGGGTTCCGCAAGGCGCTGATTGTCACCGACGCCGGGCTGGCCAAGGCTGGGGTAGCGAGCATGGTGGCCGAAAAGCTGGCCATGCAGGACATCGACAGCCTGGTATTCGACGGCGCCAAACCCAACCCGAGCATCGACAACGTCGAGCAGGGCCTGGCGAAGTTGCAGCAAGGCCAGTGCGACTTCGTGATTTCCTTGGGCGGCGGTTCGCCCCACGACTGCGCCAAGGGCATTGCCCTGTGTGCCACCAACGGCGGGCATATCCGCGACTACGAAGGCGTCGACCGCTCCAGCAAACCCCAACTGCCGCTGATCGCCATCAACACCACCGCCGGCACTGCCAGCGAGATGACCCGTTTTTGCATCATCACCGACGAATCGCGCCACGTGAAAATGGCCATTGTCGATCGCAACGTCACGCCCCTGCTGTCGGTCAACGACCCGGCTCTGATGGTCGCCATGCCCAAGGGACTGACCGCCGCCACCGGCATGGACGCCTTGACCCATGCGATCGAGGCCTACGTGTCCACGGCGGCCAACCCGATCACCGATGCCTGTGCGATAAAGGCCATTGGCATGATCAGCAACAACCTGCGGGAAGCCGTACGTGATGGCAGCGACCTGGTGGCGCGGGAAAACATGGCGTATGCGCAGTTCCTGGCGGGCATGGCGTTCAACAATGCGTCCCTGGGGTTTGTGCACGCTATGGCGCACCAGTTGGGCGGTTTTTATGACCTGCCCCACGGCGTGTGCAACGCCGTGCTGCTGCCCCATGTGCAGAGTTTCAACGCGATGGTGTGTGCCGATCGGTTGACGGACGTGGCCCATGCCATGGGCGCCGACATTCGCGGCTTCAGCCCGGAAGAGGGCGCGCAAGCGGCGATCACCGCCATTCGTACCTTGGCCAAGGACGTGGAGATTCCCGCCGGGTTGCGTGAACTGGGTGCCAAGCTGCAGGACATTCCGATCCTGGCCACCAACGCGTTGAAGGACGCGTGTGGCTTGACCAACCCACGGGCGGCGGATCAGCGGCAGATTGAAGAGATTTTCCGCAGCGCGTTTTAACCGCTCGCCTTCTGGCGCTGTCACGGGTTGGTCAGTCACAGCGTAAACTTTCCCCAATCAAGCTGCCCGGCATCGGGCGGCTTGGTTTCGCTGATACCGATTGCTCTTCACGGACGGTTGAACGCCGCGTGATCGCGGAGGATAGTGCGCCCTCAAAGGTGTGCACTGCCGCGCCATCACAAGGAGCCGTGAATGAACCTCCCATCCCCTTTGATCGCTTCTTTGGCCGTATTCGGGCTGTGGACGAGCGCGTCCCAGGCGGTTGCCGAGTGCCAGGCCCCGCAACGCACGCAGACCCTGCCGGGTTACGCGCTGTGCAAGGATTGGCCGGCGTTCCCTGGGCAAACCCTCACCGTGCTCTCCGAATTGCAGCCCGACCCCGTTCTGGGCAATGCCTCGGGTGACGGCCTCTATGACCTCCGCTTGGCACTGGTGGACAGCGCCAGCGGCAAGACCCTGGCCCGCTACCAGCAACCGTCGGCCTTTATGTCCGACGCCGTGGGTTTCGAGAGCCTGACCCTCGACACCGGGCGCTATCAACTGGCCCCACAGGTCCGCGCCTTTGGCGTGCGTGCCTCGTTCAAGGGCTCGTCCCGGGTCAACCCCATGGATCAAGTCTCGTTGAACCTCTATGTGCGGGAGGGCGAGAACCTGCGCCCGGTGATGGACAAGTTCCTGGCCTATTCCTACAGCGGCGAATGGGACGGCAACTGCGCCGGCGAACGCACGGAAACCACCCGTACCCTGGACATCGCCAAGACCCGCAGCCACGGTTATGCCGACCTGATCGTGCGCTCGGTCACGCTCACCACCACGGGCAAAGGCCAGGGCGAGCAATGCCAGTCCCGCAGCGTGACCGCCAAGCCGGTGCTGACCACCTTGCGTTATGATGGCCAGCGCTATGTCCTGCCTCAGGGGTTCCAGAGCCTCTAGCCGTTATCCCCGTTTAGGGGGCTGTTCCAATAGGTTCGCGCTCGGCCTGACGAACGCCGCTGGTGGTCGCCGGGCGCAATCGTGCAGAATCTCCTGCCTCTCATCAAGGCATACAGTGGCCGCAGGGCGGCGGCCGCGAACCGTCAACGGTGACCACCGTTGGACCCGCGTCAGGGATTGATACTCGTGCATCATTTTCATGGGCAGTCTCTTTTCCCGATGGCAAGCAAGAACTCCGCGCCCCTGGCCAGCTTTATCGACCTGCTTCTGGATGCCGTGTGTGCGGTGGATGCGCAGGGCCGTTTTGTCTTTGTCAGTGCCGCCTGCGAGCGGATCTTCGGTTACACCCCCGAGGAATTGATCGGCCGGCCGATGATCGAGCTGGTGCACCCGGCGGATCGCCAGCGCACCCTGCAGGCGGCTCGGGAAATCATGGCCGGGGCGCCGATGCCTAACTTCGAGAATCGTTACCTGCGCAAGGACGGGCGGGTGGCCCATATTCTCTGGTCGGCGCGCTGGTCCGAGGTCGACCAGTTGCGAATCGCCGTGGCCAGGGACATCACCGAGCGTAAGCAGGCGGAGTCGAAGCAGGCGGCGTTGTACGCCATCTCCGAGGCGGCCAATGCCACCGAGGATTTGCTGGCGCTGTTCCAGCGGGTTCACCGGATCATTGGCGAGTGGCTGCCCGCGTTGAATTTCTCTGTGGCGCTGTACGACGAGCACTGCCAGCAGTTGAGCTTTCCCTACCATGTGGATGACAGCGAAACCCGTCCGGACCACGCCGACAGCGTTACCGGCCAGCTCTGTGACCAAGTGCTGCGCAGCGGTCTGCCGGTACTGCTCAAGCCCGAAGCGCAGCCGCTCGACGAGGCCGGCTGCCGCCCCTGTTGGCTGGGGGTGCCGCTCAATTCGCAGAAGGGCACCATCGGCGCCCTGATCGTCAAAAGCACCTCGGGGGATCAGTGCTACACCGAGCAGGACCAAGAGCTGCTGTATTTTGTCGGGGCCCAGTTGACCACGGCCATCGAGCGCAAACGCCTGCATGCGCGGCTGCAATACCTGGCCGATTATGACCAACTGACCCAACTGCCCAACCGCGAGCTGCTCAAGGAGCGCCTCCGGCGTGCCCTGGTCCAGGCTCGGCGTGAGTCTGGGCGTATGGCTTTGCTGTATGTCGATCTCGACCAGTTCAAGCAGGTCAACGACACCTTCGGCCATGGCGTGGGCGACCTGTTGTTGCAGGCTGTGGCCAGTCGGCTCAAGCGTTGCGTGCGCGACACCGACACTGTGGCGCGTATCGGCGGTGACGAGTTCGTGATTCTTCTGGAGAACCTGCAACAGCCCGAGGACGCTGGCATCGTGGCCGAAAAAGTGCGCCATGTGCTCAGCGAACCTTTGCGTCTGGAGGGGCAATTACTGAGCGTGCTGCCAAGCATCGGCGTGGCGCTTTACCCTGAGCACGGGGTTGAGGAGCAGCAGTTGTTCAAGCATGCCGATGACGCCATGTATGCCGCCAAGCGTGCAGCGAAACAACGCTACAGCGAGCCAACATCAGGCTGATCGACGGCGACAGGCCAGGGGCCGTTCGTCGTGTCGGAGGCGGTTTTTCTAAACCTTTTCCGGTTGGGCGTTTCCCAGTCCATGCGGGTCTTGCGTGTTGCAGCCCCAATGGCCAAGAGGAAGAGAATCATGACCGACTCCAGAAACTCCCACTCGTGGAGCCCGTCCTTGTGCCGTACAGCCTTGGCGCTGTTGCTGGGCTTGAGTGCCGGCAGCGCGTTCGCCCAGTCGCCTGCGGCCTTTATCGACGAAGCGTCGGCCCAGGCCATGGCCGATATTGAAGCCAGTCGCCAGGCTCACCAGAAAACCTCTTCCAAAGAGGTCAAGGATTACACCATCCAGGTGATCAACGACCGCACCACCGCCAACCAGCACCTGGCCAAAATCGCCAAGAAACTCGACTTGCCCGTGGCCCCTCGGGAAGAGGTGGCCAGCAAGGCCAAGGCGATGATGCCCCAGGTGCCGGAAGGCGAAGGTTTTGACGCGGCCTATGCCGCCAGCCAGGTCAAGGCCACCGAAGAGGCCATCGAGCAGATCCAGCAGCAGGCGCAAACCAGCGAGGTGCCTGAACTCAAGGCCTTTGCCGAGGAAACCTTGCCCAAGCTGGAGACCCACCTGCAGATGGCCAAGGCCTTGCAGGCTGGGCGCCAGATCAACCCGCTGGAGGGCTGATCGGCCCGGCCTGACTCGTTAGAGGCTCATCCCCAACGGTTTGGAGTAAAGGTTCGTGCGCGCTGATGGAGTGCGCCGAGCCTTGCCTGTATTCTGCGTGCCTGGGGCGCTTGCCCTACGTCAGTCACCGGCGCCACTCCACTCGCTAGATAGGGATAATCCATGTCGCTCCCCGACGATTTTTCAGCCGAGCACTACCTGCACCTGCACCCGGATGTTAAGGCGGCCGGCCTTGATCCGGCGCAGCACTATCTGCGTTTTGGGCTTAACGAGGGGCGTGCCTACAAGGGCAATGCCCGCTATGTGGAGAAGACCACCCACAACCCCCTGATGCCGAAGATCGCCGACACCTATCACTACGATGGCCTGGCGTCCCGGCATAACCATGACTTTATGATCGACCCCACCTACATGGCGGCGTATGGCCGTGGGGTGAAGGCGGCGGGTGCCGACTATCAATGGTTCTGGCGCGTGCACATGGGCCTGTGGGCGGCGAGAACCGCGTTCAAGCTGCAGGGTGATTTTGTCGAGTGCGGGGTCAACCGCGGCTTCCTGAGCTCGGCGATCATGCATGACCTGGACTGGAACTACAGTGGCAAGCGCTTCTTCCTGCTGGACACCTTTGCCGGTCTGGATGAAAGCTCGCTCTCGGATGCCGAAGTGGAAGGTGGCGTGGCCGAGCGCAATCGCAAGGAGATCGCGTCGGGTTTCTACACCACCAACTTCGAAGCGGTGCAGCAGAACTTCGCCGAGTGGCCAGGGGCGATCCTGATTCAGGGCAGCATTCCCGGGACCCTCGATCAGATCGACGCACAGCGCATTGCGTTCCTGCACATCGACCTCAACTGCACCCAACCGGAAGTCGCGGCCCTGGATTACCTGTGGGACCGCTTGGTCCCTGGGGCGATCGTGCTGCTCGATGACTACGCCTTCTATGGCTACCAGCCGCAGAAAGAGGGCATGGACGAGTGGGCGGCGAACATGGGCGTGGCGATTGCCAGCCTGCCGACCGGCCAGGGCTTGCTGATCAAGACCTGAGGCGGCGCCAGCGAGATAAAAACCGGCACTCAGTGGCCGGTTTTTTTGCCTGCAATCGGCTTGCGGTCAGCGCTGCATTGAATTCAGGTTCAGCCAACTGACAGTGGCGGGCTGGTAAAAAAGCCCATGCCTGGCAGGAGCCGGGTGGCAACAAGGGGGCAACCACTGAACGCGGTCCTGGGCGAAAGCCCAGGGCCGTTTTTTTTGCGCACAAGCGTTGTCGCGACGCAGCCCGAGGTTTTCTCGGCAGTGATATGGGGTGGCGGCAAGAGCCATGGCCGAATGACGGGCATAAAAAAACCGGTCCATTGGACCGGCTCTTATCTGTGCTGTATCCCTCGTCATTGCATCCTGACGCTGGATTTGAAATGGACTGGAGCGGGTGAAGGGAATCGAACCCTCGTTATCAGCTTGGGAAGCTGGAGTAATGCCATTATACGACACCCGCTCGAACGGCTGACTTTGTACCAGATGTGAGCGCGGATTTGAAGTTTTTCTTTGTGTGGCGTGCGTTTGCGCGTGTGGAACGGGACGCGCGGGCAGGGGAGGGTGTCGACGGCGGGCGCTGGGCACGCAGAGGTGGGGCAGGCTGACAGGCAGGAAAACAGCAGGCGTTGCAGTCGATCGCGGACAAACCCTGTTGCTGGAAAAAAAACAGCGGATTCTCAGCAGCGCAAGGCTGCCCGCGATGACCTCATTTCAGAGCGCCAATGCATGGTGGTCCTGGACGTACTGATACCGCGAACGGCTTTCGTGCCTGGCCGGTTTCAGAAACCCCAGCAAGGCGTCGCGGCTGTCTCGGCAAGCGGATTTGTGTTCCATGTCGAGGAAGTGACCGGTCGCCTGGATGGTGCTGAAGCTGGAGTTCTGCACATGATTGGCGAATAGCTTGGCGTCATCGGCAGCGGTGTACTCGTCCCATTCGCCGTTCATGAACAACACCGGAACATCGATGCTGTTGGCCGCCTTGAGGTAGCACAGGCGATCGCTGTGGAGCACATGGCTGATGTGGAAATGCATCTGCCCGTATTCGTGCTCCGCCAGGCTGCTGACGTGGCGGTAGTTGAAGCGCTTGAACAACGACGGCAGGTGCTTGCCGATGGTGTCGTTGACCAGGTGGCCGACGCGATTGCCATCACGGCTGCCCAGGTAGTCGACGCCGCGTTCCAGATAGTCGCGCATCGGTTCGTTGATCACCGGCGAGAAGGAGCTGATCACGGCCTTTTCGATACGCCGCGGGCGATGCGCCAGGGCGATCAGGGTGGGCGCGCCGCCCCAGGAAAAGGACATCACGTGCTCAGCGGCGAAGTGGTCGATCAGTTCCAGGAGGATCTGCCCTTCGACTTCCTTGGTGAGCATTTTTTCATGCTTGTTGTGAGCCTTGGATTTGCCCGCGTAGGGCTGATCGTAGAGCACCACATTGAATTGCGGATGCAGGTTTTTCACGGTCTGGGCAAAAGACGCAGTAGTGGCCATCGAGCCGTTGACCAGAATGATGGTCTTTTCTGCGGCATCTGCGCGATAGAACTCCGTGTAAACCCGATACTGACCCTGTATATCCAGCACAGCGATTTCTGGCCTCATGTCGTAAGACTCCTGGCAAGCGGGTATGCGCGCAACTGAGTGTGCACGGGCTTTGTGACAGGTAGGCATACGCCTGGAATCTGGGAGCCCATGTCGATCCGATAAGGCAGGTCGACGGGTGTTGTTATAGGCGGGCGATCTGCTGGCGGGAATGCGGAGCCTGAGGGCTCACTGCCGGCAAAAAGTTTCTTAGAAGTATGGTGGTGACTCATCGGTCACATTTTGGCCGACGGTCTGATTCAAGCAGGGCTGCGACCAACCTGCAAGTGCCTTGGACAAATTGTTCGGCAGGTTCTGCCCAATGGTCATTTCTGGCCCCTGCGACGTGCGCAGTCGCGGCAGTTTCAGACTTGGCGGATTTCGCCGTCGGTCAATGCCCGGTACTCGCCCGGTTGCAGGTTCGCGTCCAGCAGCAACGGGCCCATGCGCTCACGATGCAGGCGCAGCACCTTGTTGTCGAAGTGGCCGAACATGCGCTTGACCTGGTGATAGCGCCCTTCAACGATGCTCAGCCGCGCGCAGCGTGGGCCGAGGATTTCCAGCTCGGCGGGCAGGGTGGTCAGGTCTTCGTAGGCAAAGTACAGGCCCTGGGCGAAGGTGCTGATGTACTCCGGGCCCAGCGGCTGTTCGGTTTCCACGTAGTAGAGCTTGGGCAGTTTGGTCTGCGGCTGGGTCAGGCGCCGGGACCACTGGCCGTCGTTGGTGATCAGCATCAGCCCGGTGGTGTTGTAGTCCAGGCGCCCGGCAATGTGCAGCTCGTGTTTGTCCGGCTCGTGGATCAGGTCCAGCACCGTGGCGTGTTCGGGGTCCTGGGTGGCGCTGACGCACCCCTGGGGTTTGTGCAGCATGAAGTAGCGGGCGCGCTTGCCCTCCTGCAGCAGCTCGGCGTCGAGTTCGACCCGGCTGAACTCCGTGACGTCGGCGCGGCTGTCCCTGACGACCTGCCCATCGATCCTGATCCGCCCCTGTACCAGCAGCAGGCGCACCTGTTGTCGGTTGAAGCGCGGCAGGTTGCTGAAGAAACGGTCTACTCGCATGGCAGTCGACGGTATTTGGAAGGGGCGCGCATCTTACGGGATCGGCTTGGCCGCTGCCTGCAACTGTGCCTCGACCTGGGCGCAGCGCGGGCACAGGCAGGCCAGGTCGCGCAGCGCCGCAGGCAGTGCTTCGAGCACGGCCGGGTCGATGCTCACGCTGTAGCACCAGCAGGCCTGGCTGGCGCGGCGAGGGTCGGCCAGGGTGCAGTCGTTGCGGGCACCACAGGCGGGGCAGAGGTCGGGTTTATTCATAGCTGGAGTGAGGCATTTCCACGCAGGTGCGGTTACGGCCGGTCTGTTTGGCACGGTACATCGCCTTGTCGGCGCGTGACAGCAGGTTGTGCAGCGTGTCGTCGGCTTGCAGGGTGGTCAAGCCGATGCTGACGGTCAGGTGCAGGGACTGCCCTTCGTACTCATAGTGCCGTTGTTCGGTCAGCAGGCGGATCTTCTCGGCAATTTTCAGGGCCGTGGCGCTGTCGGTGTCCTTGAGCAAGATGATGAATTCTTCCCCGCCCCAGCGGCAGACAATGTCCGACTGGCGCAGGCAGCTCTCCAGGTCCCGGGCGAAACCGGTCAGCACTTGGTCGCCGGCCAGGTGACCGTAGGTGTCGTTCAGGCGCTTGAAGTGGTCCAGGTCCAGCAGCAGGGCGCTGAGGGGCTTGGGCTCGCGTACGGCCTCGTGTATGGCCTGGGCCGCCAGCAGGTCGAAGCCGCGGCGGTTGGGCAGCCCGGTGAGGCTGTCGAGGGTCGCCTGGGCTTCAATCTTGCGTTGGTAACGGCGCACCACGCGGGCCAGCAAGGCGATCACCACCAGGGTCACCAGCAGGCAGATCAGCAGGTTGAGGTACAGCGACTGGCGGATTTCGCTGAGGGCGCCGTCTTCGCGCTTGTCGACGAACAGGTACCAGTTCAGCTCGGGAATAAAGCGCACATTGAGGAAGTGCCCCTGGCCCTGGGCCGAGTATTCGTAGCTGCCACTGTGGGGCTTGGGCAGCTTGGCGTGCAGTTCCTGCATGCTTGGCAGCTCGCTCAGCGACTGGCCGCTGCGGGCCCCGCCGGGGCCACCTTCGGCACCGGTGAGCACCAGGCGACCGAAGGTGTCGACGAAATACACACTGCGCTGGTAGCGCTGCTGATACTTGTCGATCAGCTTGATCACGGCGTCCACCGTCAGGCCCACGCCGGCGGCACCGATGAAGTTGTTCTGGTAGTCGTAGACCTTGTAGTTGATGAAAAAGGTCAGGTTGTCCTGGTTGGCCAGGTCCGGGTCGACGTTGATCTCGTAGGGCGCGGTCATGTCGCGAACCCGGAAGTACCAGGCGTCCCGGGGCTCATCGGCCTTGATCTTTTTCAGCACGCCCTTGGCCTGGTAGTAGGTCAGGCTGGTGTTGGAAACGAAGAACGCGGTGTAGGCGTTGTAGTGGGTCATGACCTCGTTGAGGTAGCGGGTCATTTGCATCGGGTCGCGTTCGCCGGCCACGACCCAGTCCCGCATAAAGGTGTCGCGGGCCATCATCGAGGAGATCAGGATCGGGCGGACCAGGTCTTTCTGGATTTCCGAATACACCGTGTCGGACGTCAGCGGCAGTTCGGTGTTGACGATGTTGTCGCGGATCGAAGTACGGGAGGCGTAGTAGCTGAGCAGCGACGTGGCAAGGAAGCCGCAGCCCAGCAGGGCAACCAGGGAGATAACCAACGAACGTTGTGAATACAGGGGAGAACGAAGCGACATGGCGATTCCGTTGGCAGTGGCCCGATGGGAGCCATTCTAGTGGCACGGCACGGAAATAACTGCGTCATTTAGCGGTGCCTTCGGCAGAAAATCAGCCCCTGCCGAGGGGCACCAAGATGGGCTCCAGGGCCCTGTCGCCGGCATGCTGGCCGTTACCGTTGTTCTTCCAGCACCACCACCCGTTGCCCGGCCTGCACCGCTGAACCGGGCTGCACTCGGACCTCGCGGACCACCCCGGCCACCGGGGCCAATAACGGGATTTCCATTTTCATCGACTCCAGGATCACCAGCACATCCCCCGCCGCGACCCGGCTACCGGTCTCCACCTGAACCTGCCAGAGGTTGCCGGCCAGGTGGCTGTCGACGCTCAATTGGCCGAGTTCCAGGGGCGTGTCGGCGCCGCTGGGGGCGCAGGCCTCTTCGCTGTCGAAGTGCGCCTGGCCGCTGGCGATCCAGCGTTCCCGTTCGGCCTGGAAAGCGCCTTGTTGTTGCTGCCGAAACGCCTCGATGCTCTCGGCCTGCTGCTGCAAAAAGGCCTGGTAGTCCGCCAGCTTGAGCTGGCTGTGCTGGATGTCCAAGTCGAAACGGCCAAGGGGAAAGTCGCGCCGAATCCGCAGCAGCTCATCGGCGCAGACCGGGTAGAAACGGATCTGGTCGAAGAAGCGCAGCAACCAGGGCTTGCCTTCGAACGCCGCGACCTCGCGGTAGCGGTTCCACATCTGCAAGGTGCGGCCGACGAACTGGTAGCCGCCCGGGCCTTCCATGCCGTAGACGCACAGGTAGGCGCCGCCGATGCCCACCGAGTTTTCCGCGGTCCAGGTTCGCGCCGGGTTGTATTTGGTGGTCACCAGGCGGTGGCGCGGGTCCAGCGGCGTGGCCACCGGGGCGCCGAGGTAGACGTCGCCCAGGCCCATCACCAGGTAACTGGCGTCGAACACCGTGCGCTGCACTTCGTCGAGGTTGGGCAGGTCGTTGATGCGGCGGATGAACTCCAGGTTGCTCGGGCACCAGGGCGCGTCCTTGCGCACCGTGGTCATGTATTTCTCGATGGCCAATTGGCAAGCCGGGTCGTCCCAGGACAAGGGCAGGTGAACGATGCGCGACGGCACTTGCAGGTCCTGGGCGGCGCACACCCCATCCCATTCACCGGCAATGATCCCCAGCAGGTCGGCCAGGGGCAGTTGCTCCGGTCGGTAGTGCACTTGCAGCGAGCGGATGCCCGGGGTCAGGTCGATCACCCCGGGCAGGGCCTTGGCTTCCAGGGCTTGCATCAAGGCGTGGCCGCGAAAGCGCAGCACCAGGTCCAGCTCCGGTGCGCCGATTTCCAGCAGCAGGTGAGTGTCCCCGGCCAGCCGCGCCACCAGCCGTCGATCGTCCTGGCCAAGGTCGAGGACCACCGGATCCTGGAGAGGGCCTGGCGCAAATGAAGGTTGCGGGCCCGAAGCGCTCAGCCAGTCCCGGCATGCGTTGCGGGCCTGCTCCAGGCTGACCGGAAAGAACTGCACCTTGTCGCCGGCCTTGAGCTGGCCCAGTTGCCACAGGTCGGCCTCGATTACCGTCACCGGGCAGACAAAACCACCCAGGCTTGGGCCATCCGGACCGAGGATTACCGGCATGTCGCCGGTAAAGTCCACGGCGCCGATCGCGTAGGGGTTGTCATGGATATTCGACGGGTGCAGCCCGGCCTCGCCACCGTCGGCCCGCACCCATTCCGGCTTCGGCCCGATCAGCCGCACCCCGGTGCGGCTGGAGTTGAAATGCACTTCCCACTGGGTGGTGAAGAAAGTTTCGATATAGCCCTCGGTGAAGTATTCCGGCGCGCCATGGGGGCCATAGATCACGCGGATCTGCCGCACGGGCGGCAACTCGACGAGCTGCTGCGGTGCCAGTTGCTGGCCGGCGCTGCGCTCGTTCAGGACCGGCAGGTGCAGCACGTCCCCGGCCCGCAGGGCACGACCGCCATGGCCGCCGAACTGGCCCAGGGTGAAGGTGCTTTTACTGCCCAGGTAATCCGGTACCTGCAGCCCGCCGCGCAGGCACAGGTAGCTGCGTGCCCCAGCCCCGGCGAGGGTGCCCAGGCTCAGGGTGGCGCCGGCCGGAATCAGCAGCGCGCGATTCATCGGCTGCGGTTCGCCGTTCAAGGTCAGGGGGATCACCGCGCCGGTCACGGCCACCACCGCATCGCAGTTGAAGCGTAGCAAGGGCCCGCTCATGGTGATTTCCAGGGCGGCGGCGCCCTCTTCGTTGCCCAGCAGGCGGTTGCCCAGACGCAAGGCTCGGCTGTCCATCGGCCCGGAAGGCGGCACGCCGACCGCCCAGTAGCCGAGGCGCCCGGGGTAGTCCTGGACGCTGGTCTGGGTGCCGGCGCTGAGCACTTCCAGGGTATTGGCCTGGTAGCTCAGGCCTTCCAGGCAACGGGTCCAGGGCCGGCCGCTGGCGAAAGGTGCCGCGAGCAGAATCTGCCGCAGGTAATCGCGGTTGGTCTCCACGCCATAGAGCACGCTGTCGCCCAGTACCTGATGCAGTGCCTGGCGCGCCTGTTCGCGGTCCGGGGCCCAACTGATGACCTTGGCGATCATTGGGTCGAAATAGGGTGGGATTTCGCAGCCGGCTTCGACCCAAGTGTCGATGCGCAGCTGTTTGCCATCGGCCTCCGGGAAGCTAACCGCCGTCAGCAGACCGGGGCTGGGCTGGAAATCCCGCCCCGGGTCTTCGGCGTACAAGCGCGCCTGGATGGCATGGCCGGACGCCTGAAGGGTCTGGCTCAGATGGCTCAGCGGCGGCAGGTCGCCAGCGGCCAATTGCACCATCCAGCGCACCAGGTCGACGCCCCAGACTTGCTCCGTGACCCCGTGCTCTACTTGCAAGCGGGTGTTCACTTCGAGGAAGTAGAAGCGTTGCGTGTCGCTGTCGAAGACGAACTCCACGGTGCCAGCGCTGCGGTAGTTGACCGCCTTGGCCAGTTGGATGGCCGCGGCGCACAGGGCTTCAGACATGCCTTCGGGCAGGTTGGGCGCCGGGGTTTCTTCAAGGACTTTCTGGTTGCGCCGTTGCACCGAGCAGTCGCGCACGCCGAGGGCGATGACCTGGCCCTGGCCGTCGCCGAACACCTGGACCTCCAGGTGCCGAGCGCGCTGGATGTATTGCTCGATAAACACCCCGGCGTCGCTGAAGTTGTTCTGGCCCAGGCGTTTGACCCCTTCGAAGCACTCACTCAACTCGGCAGCGCTGCGGCAGACGCGCATGCCGATGCCACCGCCGCCGGCGGTGCTTTTGAGCATCACCGGGTAGCCCACCTGCGCAGCGGCGAGCAGGGCGGCGTCGAGGTCGTCCAGCAGCTCGCTGCCTTCGAGCAACGGCACGCCTTGGGCACGGGCCAGGGCGCGGGCGGTGTGTTTCAGGCCGAACACGCGCAACTGATCGGGGGTTGGCCCGACAAAGGCGATGCCCGCAGCTTCGCAGGCTTCGGCGAAGGCCGCGTTCTCCGAGAGAAAGCCGTAGCCGGGGTGAATCGCCGTGGCGCCGCTGGCCCGTGCGATGGCGAGGATCTTGTCCACCGCCAGGTAAGTGCCCGCCGCGGCACCTTCGCCGAGGCTGTGGGCTTCATCGGCTTGCAAAATGTGCAGGCTGGCGGCATCGGCCTCGGAATACACGGCAACGCCTTTGACCTGCAGTTCGCGCAGGGTGCGCAGGATGCGACAGGCAATGGCGCCGCGGTTGGCGATCAAGAGAGTTTCGAACATGGCATAACCCCTGGAGGCGATCACGGATCCGCCTCGACCTGGGATGCGGGCCGTCCCGCAGTTGTCGATGGGCGCCAGGGTCGTCCCTGGCGGCAAAGTCCAGGCCCGGGGTTACTTCAGGTACTGCCCCGAACGGCTCTGGCACAGGGCGAACAACCAGCGACGCAGACGCGGGAATTTCAGTTCCATACCAGTAGCTCCGCAGGGGTGGGGTTGTAGGCGTTGCAGGGGTTGTTCAGTTGCGGGCAGTTGGAGATCAGCACGATCACGTCCATTTCCGCCCGCAGGTCGACGTATTTGCCAGGTGCCGAAATGCCGTCTTCGAAGGTCAGGCCGCCGTCGGCGGTGACCGGCACGTTCATGAAGAAGTTGATGTTGGGGCCGATGTCACCCTTGCCCAGGCGGCCATCGTGGGCGCAGGCCCGCAGGTAGTTGTCGCGGCAACTGTGCATGTAGCGTTTTTCCAGGGCGTAGCGCACGGTGTTGCTTTCCTGGGCGCAGGCCCCGCCCAGGGTGTCGTGCTGGCCGCAGGTGTCGGCCACGAGGGTCAGCATCGGCCGGCCCAGGTTGGAATAGAGCACGCTGCCGGTGCTCAGGTAGACCCGGTTTTGCCGGCGCAGGGTGCGTTGCACGTCATAGCGCTCCTTGGGGTTGGCCAGGCTGTAGAACAGGGTGTCCACGGCCTGGTTGCCTTCCAGGTCGAGGATGCGCAGGGTCTGACCGGCCTTGACTTCCATCAGCCAGGGTTCGCCGGCGGGGATGGTGGCGCGGTACACTGCGGTGTCGGGGTGTTTTTCAGCAGTGGCGAGGGCGAGAGACATGGCGGCGATCCTCAGGCGAACAGACGGTCGGTGTTGATGAAACCGCGCTCGTTCTCCGGGCGCGAAGTGCGGCAATGCTCGGCGACGCTGGGGTCGGCGTTCATCCAACTGAGCTTGAGCGGCTGGGGGGCGTATTCGGGGTTGGGGTCCATGGGGTGCTGCAGGGCAGTGAGCACCACCAGGGTGTCCATCGGTGCGTAGAGTTCGATGTAGTCGCCGGCCTTGGCGTTGCCGGGCACAAAATGCAGGCCGCCGTCGGCGTCCACATCGACCCGGCTGAACAGGTTCAGGGTCATCAGCAGGTCGGACAGGCCCAGGCCCCATTTGCCCAGTTCCACCAGCAAGTTGTCGGTGCCATTACGGTAGAAACCGTTGCGCCGTTCCTGGAAACGTCCCTGGCCGTACTTCTCTTCGACTTCCTCTGCGCACAGCACGCCACCGAGGCTGTCGCTCCAGCCGCAGGTGTCGGCGGTGATGGCCGCCAGCACCCGGCCCATGTCCGAGTACAGGCAGTGGCCGGCGGTGAGTTTGGCAGTGTGCTGGCACTTGAGGCTGTCGGGCAGGTTCAGGCGTTCGGTTTTCTCGTGGGCATTGAGCAGGGTCAGGCTGACGTTGGCGCCGCCGCGCAGGTCGGTCAGGCGCAGCAATTGGCCGCGCTTGAGGACAAAGGAGCGGTGGCCGCCGCCGGGCAATGTTTCTTCGGCGAAGGGCGGGAACAGTAGGGTCGAATCGGTCATGGCTAAAGTCCTCTCAAGCAATACGCAGCGTGCCTGCCAGCGTTGCCGGCAGGGCGTCGACGGCGGCGCGCAGTGCGCGGCGGTCGCTGTTCAAAGGGATGTCGTAGGTGATGCGTGCGCCATAGGCACCTGGGGCGTGGGGGTCGTGACGGACCTTGTCGAACACCAGCAAGCGGGTGCCCAGGCTGAAGCCTTCGGCCAGGTCGTGGGTGACCATGAACACCGTCAGCCGGGTTTCACGCCACAGCTCCAGGAGCAGTTGGTGCATGTCCTTGCGGATGCCCGGGTCGAGGGCGCCGAAGGGTTCGTCCAGCAGCAGTACCCGGGGTTTCATGATCAGCGCCTGGGCAATCGCCAGGCGTTGTTGCATGCCACCGGAGAGTTGGGCCGGGTACTTGTCCAGGGCATGGCCGAGGCCGACCTTGTGCAGCAGGGTGGCGGCCTGTTCCCGGGCTTCGCGCTTGGCGCTGCCGAACAGCCGGCCGAGCAGCGGCGAGCGTGGCAGTTCCAGGCCCAGGGCGACGTTGTCCAGCACCGACAGGTGGGGGAATACCGAGTAGCGCTGGAACACCACGCCGCGGCTGGGGTCCGGCTCGCCGAGCAGGGGCTGGCCATCCAGCAGGATCTCGCCGCGGCTGGCGCGTTCTTGGCCCAGCAGCAAGCGCAGGAAGGTCGACTTGCCGCACCCCGAGGCGCCCACCAGGGTGCAGAACTCTCCTTCGTTGATCTGTAGGTTGAGGCGTTCCAGCACCACTTGTCCGGCGTACTGCTGCCACAGGTTGTTGACCGTGATGAAGCTCATGGGCGTGCCCCTTCGTACCAGGGGAATGCGCGTCGGGTCAGGTACTTGAGGCCCCAGTCCATGAGCCAGGCGAGCAGGGTGATCCACACCACGTACGGCAGGATCACGTCCATGGCCAGGTAGCGGCGCACCAGGAAAATCCGGTAGCCCAGGCCATCGGTGGAGGCGATGGCTTCGGCGGCGATCAGGAACAGCCAGGCCGACCCCAGCATCAGGCGCAGGGCGATCAGCAGCCGTGGCAGCAATTGCGGCAGCACCACCCGCAGGATCAGGGTCCAGGTCGAGGCGCCCAGGGTCTGGGCCTTGATCAGCAGTTCCACGGGGATCTCCCGGGCCCGCTGTTCCAGGTCCCGGGCCAGGCAGGGGGTGATGCCGATGACGATCAGCATCACCTTGGACAGCTCCCCGAGGCCGAAGACGATGAACAGGATCGGCAGGATCGCCAACGGCGGCACCATCGACAGCACCGTCAGCAACGGCGACAAGGGCGCACCGAACAACGGCAAGGTGCCGGCGGCAATGCCCAGGCACAGGCCGGCCAGGGCGCTGATGCCCAGGCCCACGGCCAGGCGCTTGAGGCTTGCAGCGGTGTCTTGCCACAACAGGTAGTCGCCGCTGCGCGGGTCGGCGGTGAAGCCCAGGCGCTTGACCGCGTCGACCATCTGCACTGCGCTGGGCAGCAGCTTGTCGTTGGGGTTGTCCGCCAGGCGCTCGGTCGACCCCATGAAGTAAGCCAGCAGCACCAGGGCGAACGGCAGGAGCACCAGCAACAGGCGACTCGGGCGATCGGGGTGACGATTGATCAGGCGCATGGCCAGGTCCTCCAGGGGATGACAGGGCTCACAGCTGGTTGTCGGCGGCCAGTTGCACGTAGATCGGGTCGAAGCGCAGCTTGAGGTTGTTCTTGTCGCCGCTGCTGACCCCGCCGGCGAAACTCATGCCCACCGCGCTGGTGTCCTTGGCGCCTTCCCCCAGCAGGCCGTGCTGGAACGAGAACTCGGCGACCTTGCGCATGGTGTCCGGCAATTGCTTGCTGGTGGCGAAGGCCAGGGCTTCCTGGGGCGTGGCGAACAGCTTGGTGGTGTCCAGTTGTGCCTGGAACCCGGCGAGGTCGGTGCCCGAGGCCTTCGCCATGTGCTCCAGGGCGGCCTGGCTGGCGGCATTTTTGGCGTTCATCAGCGCCACCACTTCGAACCAGGCGCCGGTCAGGGCCTTGCCCAGGGCGGGGTTGTCTTTGAGGGTCTGGCTGTTGACCACCATCATGTCCATGATCTCGCCGGGGATCTGGCTGGAGTTGAAGACTTGCGTCACCCCGGGCTTGGCCTTGATGTCCGAGAGCATGGGGTTCCAGGTGGTCACGGCCTTGACTTGGTCAGTGTTGAAGGCCGCCGAGATGTCGGCGTCGGAGGTGTTGACCACCTTCAGGTCTTTTTCGCTCAGGTCCACCGAGTCCAGGGCGCGAGCCAGCAGGTAGTGGGACACCGAAAGCTCCACCAGATTGACGTCCAGGCCCTTGAGGTCGGCGACCGTCTTGCCTTCGCCCTTGAGCACGATGCCGTCGTTGCCATTGGAGAAATCGCTGACGATCAGCGCGGTGCTGTCCACGCCGCCGGCGGCGGGAATGGTCAGGGCGTCCATATTGGTCATGGTGCAGCCATCGAACTGGCCGGCGGTGTATTGGTTGATGGATTCGACGTAGTCGTTGAGCTGCACGACATCGATCTTGATCCCGTACTTCTTCGCCCATTTATCGACGATGCCCTGGCTGCCAGCGTATTCCCAGGGCATCCAGCCGGCGTAGAGGGTCCAGCAGACACTGAAGTGGTCTTTTGGCGCAGCGTGGGACGAGAGGCTCACCAGGGCGGCGAAGGCGGCGGCGAACAGGGCGGGTAAACGACGTGATGGCATGGCGGTTCTCCAGTTGATCAAGGGCGGACAGAAGGCAACGCGGCACCGTGAACGGTGGCTTGTCTCCCGGGCTTTTGTCCCGCCGTGTAACCTCAACTGGAGGTCGCCAACTCTCGGACCAGCCACTCGCGAATGCGAGCCGGAACCCTAGTCAGCCATTGCAAATTGTGGTGCCGCGAAGCTGTGATGACTCCTGCACCTTTGGGATAAAGCGAGAGCCGTGCCAAGTCGGCTCAACCCCCGGTCTTGAGGGGCTGGGCGGTTTTTGCGGCGAGCTGGAAGGAGGGCGGCTTGCGTTGAGTTGGTGCGCCTGCACCAGCGTGGGGCCGAGGTGGCGAGGCTAGAATGGGAGCTGACTGGCTCGGATCAGGTTGAGCCAAGGGTGTTTTTGCGAGGGCCTTGTCCTTCTGTCGGCAGGCCCGGGTGGCGGCGCACCGTCGGGGGTTTTTACGGTCTTATTGACTGTCAGCCTTGCTTGATCGGCTGACGCCGCCCAGCGTCGCTGGCGCGGCTTCCTTGCGGTCCAGGAGGCCGCCATGTCCCGTCGAATCCTGTTCGCTGCTGTGCTCGGCCTGAGCCTGGGCGCCTGTGTACCTTACTACCCCGGCCCGGGGTATTACCGCACCGATGTGTATACGGTGCCGGGCCCTTACTACTACGGTTATCGCCCGTATTACTACGGCGGTTATTACGGCCCTGGTTATTACCGCCCTCACTATTACGGAGGTTATGGTCCGCACTATTACGGTGGCGGTTATGGCGGCCGCCGCTGGCGTCATTGATCGATCTGGCGTTGCCTGCAAACCCGCGCTGCCCGTGTCTTGGGCGGCGCTTTTTTTGCTTGGCGCGGGCGGGGCGGTTGCCGGTCGGACAGTTGTTTCAATGTATTGCGAAAGCCGCACCAGATAGGCTTTTCGCGGTCAGATTATTCGTCAGCCAGAGCCTATCTGACTGCCGCTCGCCAGCGTCGCTGGTGTGGCTCATCCGCGGTCCAGGAGGCCGCCATGTATCGTCGACTGCTTATCACTGCGTTCCTGGGTTTGACTCTTTCTGCTTGCGTCCCCTATTACGGCGGAGGTTCCAGCTATTACAGCTCAGATATCTACAGCAGCCCGGCACCGAGCTACTACGGCGGCTCCTATTACAGCCCGGGCAGCACCGTCTACACGCAGCGCTACTACCAGGCTGCCCCCCGTTATTACCAGCCGGCCCCGCGCTACTATTCAGCGCCACGTACGGTCTACCGACCTGCGCCCAACCCGGGCTGGGGCGGTGGGCATAATCGTCCGAACTGGAACAACGGTGGTGGGCACGATCGCCCTAACTGGAATGGCGGCGGGCGTGACCGGCCGAACTGGAGCAACGGCGGCGGTGGGCGTGATCGGCCGAACTGGAACAACGGTGGCGGCGGACGTGATCGGCCCAACTTGAGCAGCGGTGGCGGCCATGACCGTCCCAACTGGAACAATGGCGGCGGGCAAAACCGACCCAATGGCGGAGGCGGTCGGGGTGATCATGGCGGTCGCGGTGACCGGGACCGAGGCCACGATGGTCGCGGCGACCATAACCGCTGATCCGGCTACGGCCGGGGTTTGAGACGTAAAAAAACGGCGCATGGAGCGCCGTTTTTTTGTGGGCGAGAGAAACCCGGGTCAGTAGTCCGACAAATCCGCCAATGGATGGCGACCTTCCCAGGCCTTGTGGAAGTGCGCTTCAACCACCGCTTCGGGCACGCTGTTGACATCCGGCCAGTGCCAATGGGGCTTGTGGTCTTTGTCGATCAGGCGCGCGCGCACCCCTTCACTGAACTCCGGGTGGCGGCAGCAGTTCAAGCTCAGGGTGTATTCCATCTGGAACACTTCGGCCAGGGACAGGTATCGCGCCCGACGGATCTGCTCCCACACCAGGTGCGCGGTCAGGGGGCTGCCCTCGCTGAGGGTTTTCGCCGCGCGGCTGAAGAGTTCATCGCTGTGGCCGCTCAATTGGCTGAGGGCGCGCCAGGCGCAGGCCACGTTACTGACATCCAACCACTCGTCGATCTGGCTTCGGCGCGGCAGCCATTGGGCTTGCGGCAGTTGCCCGACGGCCTCCTGCTGCAGGGCCTTGAGCAGGCTGTTGAGTTGCATGGGGATCTGTTCCTGCCAGTTGAGTTGCAGCAGGCCGTCGATCAATTCTTCCTGTTGTTCGTCCAGCAAGAAGCGGTCGGCGAGGTCCAGGTCGAGGGCGTCACGGCCGTTCATATGGGCACCGGTCAAACCGAGGAACAGCCCGAGCTTGCCCGGCAGGCGCGAGAGGAACCAACTGGCGCCCACGTCCGGGTACAGACCGATGCTGATTTCCGGCATGGCCAGCCGGCTGCTGGGGGTGACGATGCGGATATTGGCCCCCTGCAACAGCCCCATGCCGCCGCCCAGCACGTAACCGTGGCCCCAGGCGATCAGCGGTTTTGGGTAGGTGTGCAAGCGGTAGTCGAGGCGATATTCGTCGGCGAAGAACTGCGCGGCCAGGGGCGGGACCTGCCCCGGGTGCGCCCGGCAGGCCTGGACCAGGCTGCGCACTTCACCGCCGGCGCAAAAAGCCTTGGCACCGTTGCCGCGCAGCAGCACACACACCACTTGCGGGTCTTTGGCCCAGGTGTCGAGACGTTCGCTCAAGGCCTGGATCATTGGTAGGGACAGGGCATTCAGGGACTTTTCGGCATCCAGGCTGGCGATGCCGAGACGGGCGCCATCGGTGCCGGTCAGTTCTTCGAAGTGCAGATTCATCGTGACCTCGATCGGAAATTTGAGCGCTCAGTATGATCGCTGTGGGGCAAAGTGTCGGTTCTGTGTCAGATCAATTGACAAGCGTGGTGGGCTTTTCTAGGGTGCGGCCATTGTTTTTTCCGGGTGCCCCCATGACTGTCGACGACCGTATCAAACTCGAACCGAGCTGGAAGGAAGCACTGCGTGCCGAATTCGACCAGCCCTACATGACAGAGTTGCGTGAGTTCCTGCGCCAGGAACACGCTGCCGGCAAAGAGATCTACCCGCCGGGCCCGATGATTTTCAACGCGCTCAACTCCACGCCGCTGGACAAGGTCAAGGTGGTGATCCTCGGCCAGGACCCGTACCACGGCCCGGGCCAGGCCCACGGCCTGTGCTTCTCGGTGCAGCCCGGGGTGCCGGCGCCGCCGTCCTTGGTGAACATCTATAAAGAGCTCAAGCGCGACCTGAACATCGACATCCCCAACCACGGCTACCTGCAAAGCTGGGCCGACCAGGGCGTGCTGATGCTCAACACCACCATGACCGTGGAGCGGGCCAACGCCAATGCCCATGCGGGCAAAGGTTGGCAGTTCTTTACCGACCGGATCATCGAAGTGGTCAGCGAGCATCAGCCGCATTTAGTGTTCCTGCTGTGGGGCGCCCATGCCCAGAGCAAGCAGAAGCTGATCGACGCCACCAAGCACTTGGTGTTGACCTCGGTGCACCCGTCGCCGTTGTCGGCTTATCGAGGGTTTCTTGGCTGCGGGCATTTCAGCCGCACCAACAAGTACCTGGAGCAGAACGGCGAGACGCCGATCGAGTGGCGCCTGCCGCCGCTTTAAGGTCGAACTCAAGGCGAGGTGGGAGTTGGGTGGTTGGTGGTGAGGGCGCTATCGCCGGCGAGCCGGCTCCTGCGGTGGGGTTAAGGTTGGCGGTTCCAGTGGCGGAATAACGGCTCTGCCAGAAACAGCACAAACAACAAGCGCATCACCTGCATCGCCGTCACCAGGGGCACCGACAGTTGCAGCGTCTCGGCTGTCAGGCTCATTTCCGCAATACCGCCGGGCATCATGCCCAGGGTCAGTGAACGCAGGTCCAGATGGGTCAGGGCGCTCAGGGCCAGGGCCGCGAGGCTGGCGATCAGCATGGTCAGGGCCGTGCCAATCAGGGTGCGGCCCATAAACGATGGGGCGCGGCGAAAAAACTGGCGGTTGAAGTGACAGCCCAGGCCGCTGCCGATCAGCCATTGGCCGATCTGGCTGCCACCGTCCGGCAGGCCGATGTGCAGGTCCCAGCCGATGCTCACTGCGGCGCTCACCAGCAAGGGGCCGAACAACCAGGGGTTGGGCTGGCGCAGGCGTTGCCAGATCCAGGCGAGCAGGGCACCCGCCGGAAACAGCAGCGCCAGCCAATAGACGTCGACACTGGCCGGGTGCAACTGCGGCACGCCGTCGCCCAACAGGTACTTGAAGGCGGCCGGCACACACAGCACCACCGTCAGCACCCGCAGGCTCTGCCCAGCGGCAACCCGGCTGAGCACCGCGCCATTGCGCGCGCCGAGGTTGACCATTTCGCCGGAACCCCCCGGCATGCTGGAGAAAAACGCAGTGGCCCGATCCTCACCGGTGCGCCGCAGCAACCAGACCCCGACCACACTGGACAGGCTGGTGACCAGGGCCCCGAAAAAGATCAGGCCGAAGTGGCTCATCACCTGCTGCATCACCACCGGGGTGAAGTGCAGGCCGATGCCGATGCCCACCACCCATTGCCCGCATTTACGGCCGCCGGGGATTTCCGCCAATTGCCAGGGGGTCAGGCAGCGCACCAGGATGATCGCCAGTAACGAGCCGACCATCCAGGGCAGCGGCCAGCCGACCTGGCTGGCGAGGTAACCGCCAGCCAGACCCACCAGGGGCGTGCCCCACCACTGTCTGAAGGTGACCTCAGACATCGGCCACCGTGCGTTGCTGTGCCGAGCGTTTGCGCCAGATGCGCAACAGCGGCATGAGCAGCATGAGGATGGTCAGGATCCACACACCCAGGGTGATCGGGCTCGACCAGAGGATCTCCATCGCACCGTTGGAAATCGACAGGGCGCGACGCAGGTTCTGCTCCATCAGGCCGCCGAGGATAAAGCCCAGCAGGACCGGCGACAGCGGGAAGTCCAGCTTGCGCAGGATGTAGCCGAAGATGCCGATGCCGACCATCAGGAACAGGTCGAAGGTGGTGGCGTGCACCGCGTAGACGCCGATCCCGGTGATGATCGCGATCACCGGCACCAGGGCCCAGTTCGGCACGGCCAGGATGCGGGTGAAGATGCGGATCATCGGGATGTTGAGGATCACCAGCATGATGTTGGCGATGAACAACGAGGCGATCAGGCCCCAGACAATGTCCGGTTGCTGCTGGAACAACAGCGGGCCCGGGGTGATGTTGTACAGCGACAGGGCGCCGATCATCACCGCCGTGGTGCCGGAACCCGGGACGCCGAGGGTCAGCATCGGCACCAGCGCGCCGCAAGCGGAGGCCCCGATCGCGGTTTCCGGGGCGGCCAGGCCACGGGCGTCGCCCTGGCCGAATTTGCCGCTGGCACCTGCGATGCGTTTTTCAGTCATGTAGGCCACGGCACTGGCCAGGGTCGCGCCGGCGCCCGGCAGCACACCCATGATGAAACCCAGCAGGCCGCAGCGCACGTTCACCACGAACACCGAGGCCGCTTCCTTGAAGTTGAACATCATGCGCCCGGTGGCTTTCACCGCTTCCTGGCCGCGATGGGTCTTTTCCAGCAGCAAGAGGATTTCGCTGATGGAGAACAGGCCCAGCACCAGCACCACGAACTGAATGCCGTCGGTGAGGTGGATGTTGTCGCCGGTGAAGCGGTACACGCCGCTGTTGGCGTCGATGCCCACCGCCGACAGGAACAGCCCGATCAGGGCGGCGATAAAGGTCTTCAACGGCCGGTCGCCGGCCATGCCGCCGAGGCAGACAATGGCAAACACCATCAGCACGAAGTATTCCGCCGGGCCGAAGGCGATCGCCCATTTGGCCAGCAGCGGGGCAAATAGCACCATGCCGCAGGTGGCGATGAACGCGCCGATGAACGAACTCCAGGCCGACAGCGACAAGGCCACGCCGGCCATGCCTTTGCGAGCCATCGGGTAGCCGTCGAGGGTGGTCATCACGGTGGAGGCTTCCCCCGGGATGTTCAGCAGGATCGAGCTGATCCGGCCGCCGTATTCGCAACCCAGGTACACCGCTGCCAGCAGGATCAACGCCGACTCCGGGGGCAGGCCCAGGGCGAAGGCGATGGGGATCAGCAGGGCCACGCCGTTGATCGGGCCCAGGCCCGGAAGCAGGCCGACCACGGTGCCGATCAGGGTGCCGGCGAGGGCGGTGACCAGGTTGTAAGGGCTCAGCGCGACGCCGAAACCCTGGCCCAAATAGCCAAGAGTATCCATATCAGTTCTCCAGAACGTCGAGCAGGCCCAGGGGCAGAGGCACATCCATGACCCGGTCGAAGAGCACGTACAGCCCGATGGCCATCAAGGTGGTGACCAGGGCGCTGGGCAGCCAGCGACCGCCGTACAGGCGCGCCATGGGAATGCCGATCAGCATGCTGCTGAGGATGAAGCCCAGGGGCTCGAACAGGCCGGCAAACACCAGCAACAGGACCACGCAGATGGCGATCTTGGTCAGGGTTTCGCGGTCCAGGGGCGGCTCGTCTTCGGTGTGCTTGATGGGGGCCGGACGAAACACCATGTACAGCAACGCCAGGCCCATCAGCCCGAGCATCAGCAGGGGGAAGGCGCGGGGGCCGACCGGTTCATAGGAAAAAGCCGCCTGGTACGGCCAGGCCATCAGGGCCAGGCCGACACACACCAGCAACAGCACCGAGGCGAAAATACGTTGAATGAGCATGGCAAACTCCTGAGCCCGGTCCTCGTCGCGAGGATCGGGCTGTGAGAACAGGGGCGATTACTGAATCAGGCCGAACTCTTTGGCCAGGGTCTTGTAGTCGGCGACCTGTTTTTTCACATAGGTGTCCAGCTCGGGGCCGGTCATGGCGAAGGGGAACAGCTCGCGCTGGTCACGCAGCTTGGCGAACTCTTCCGACACCAGCAGCTTGTCGAAGGCCTCTTTCCACCAGGCGTATTCCGCGTCGGTGACTTTCGGCCCGAGGTAGAAACCACGCACCACCGGCCAGACGATGTCGTAGCCCTGTTCCTTGGCGGTGGGGATGTCTTTCATTTCCGGCTCGTCCAGGCGCTTTTCGGAGAACACCGCCAGCAGGCGCATGTCACCGGCGAGGATGTGCGGCATGGAGTCGGAGATGTCGGTACTGCCGACCTGGATATGCCCGCCGAGCAGGGCGGTGGCGATTTCACCGCCGCCTTCCAGGGCCACGTAGCGCAGGTCACGGGGGTTGATGCCGGCGGCCTTGGCGATCAGCGCGGTCTGCATCCAGTCCTGGCTGCCGACGGTGCCGCCGGAGCCGATCACCACTTTGCTCGGGTCTTTTTTCAGCGCCTGGACCAGATCGTCGAGGTTCTTGTAGGGCGAGTCGTTTTTCACCGCGATGGCGCCGTAGCTGGTGCCGACAGCGGCGAGCCAGCGCACGGCGCTTTCATCGAAACGACCGAACTTGCCCTGGGCCAGGTTCAGCAGCGAACCGCTGGACCAGGCCACCAGGGTCCCGGCATCGGCGGGGCGCTGGGCCACCACCGCGTTGTAAGCCACCGCGCCGACACCGCCGGGCATGTAGGTGACGCGCATTGGTTTGCTCAGCAGTTTTTCGTTGACCAGGGCGCTTTGCACCAGTTTGCAGGTCAGGTCGAAGCCGCCGCCGGGGGAGGCCGGAGCAATGCATTCCGGGCGCTTGGGCTCGGCGGAAGAAGCCGCCAGCAGTTGGCCGGCAAACAGCATGCAGCCAGCGGCGAGGGCCAGTTTACGCAGTGATAAGTCCATGATCGTCTCCACAGGAGTTGTTGTTGGTCTGTTCGGGTCATCCTCGACCCTGATCTGTAGGCGCTGGCTTGCCGGCGATGGCCCATGGGTCCTGTGCGGGACCTGCGGGCCTCTTCGCTGGAAGCCAGCCTCTACGAAACGGCTAAAGGGTGAAGCCAGGTCTCTGCTTACCAAAGGTCCACGTTGTAGCTCACCAGCAAGCGCACTTCGTCCGCGTCACGAGCCGAGTAGTTGGAGCGGTAGGTGGCGTTGCGCAGGCGCAGGGCGACGTCCTTGAAGGTGCCGTTTTGCACCACGTATTTGATTTCGCTGTTGCGTTCCCACTCTTTGCCGGTGTCGCCGTTCTTCAGCTGGATGTTGTCGCCGCTGATGTAGCGGGTCATGAAGCTCAGGCCGGGCACCCCGAGCTTGCCGAAGTCGTAGTCGTAGCGAGCCTGCCAGGAGCGCTCATCGGCGCCTGCGAAGTCGTTGATCTGCACGAAGTTGACCAGGTACGGGTCGGTGCCATCCACGTAGGGGAATGCATTGTCGCCGGACATGCGCTGGTAACCGGCGCTGAGTTTATGGCCATTGAGGGCATAACTCACCAAGCCGTTGAGGGACTTGTTGTCGATCTTGCCGCCACGGGCCTGGCCCTGGTCGTCACTGATGGCCAGGCGCAGGTCGCTGGCGAAGGTGCCGGGGCCTATGGGCTGGGAGGCTACCAGGCCGATGAAGTGTTGTTTGTAGACGTCGTCCAGCTGGGCGTAGTGGTAGCTGCCGGTGATTTTGTCGGTGAACTTGTAGTCCAGGCCGCCGAAGTCGAAATGCTCGCTCTTCACGTCGTCGGCGAAGCGGCCGTTCTTGTTGTTGAGGCGCAGCTCCTCGTAGTTGCTGTCGTCACGGTCCTTGGCCTTGTTCAGGCGGCCACCGGTGAAGGTCAGGTTCTTGATTTCCTTGGAGGTCAGCAAGCCACCTTCGAAGGTCTGCGGCAGGATGCGCCCGTCGTTGGGTTTGAGGGTCGGCAGTTCGGGGATCAGGCTGCCGATCTTCAGCTCGGTGGACGAGACCCGGACCTTGCCGGTCAGGCCGAGCTTGGAGTACTGGTCTGCCGCACGGCCATCATCGTGCGTGGGCAGCAGGCCGGTGCCGGTGCGGTCCGGGCTGGAGTCGAGCTTGACCCCCAGCATGCCCAGTACATCGACGCCGAAGCCCACGGTGCCTTCGGTGTAGCCCGATTGCAGGTTGAGCATGAAGCCCTGGGCCCATTCGTCGCGCTTGGATTGCTGGGCACTGGTGCCGTCGCGGAAGTCACGGTTGAAGTACATGTTGCGGGTTTCGAAGTTGGCCGTGCTGTCTTCGATGAACGCGGCCTGGCTCAACGGCGAAAAGCCGGCGAGGGCGGCGGCACTTGACCAGGGCGGTGTGGCTAGACGGGAAAAAACGCGCGGCTGGCTAAGCCTGAGTTGCATGGATGGCATCCAGTGGTACTCCGTTATTGTTCTTATTTGGCGAAAACGCTTCGAGGCGTTTTTTCGAATGGCCACTCGGGGTGGCCACGGCAGTCGGGACTGTCCGTGGAGCGACTCTAAAGGGCCAACCTTTCGCTAACCTTTCAGCTGGCTTTCACGGTTTTCGGGCTTCACAGCGACGGTTTGCGCTG
>NZ_JALQCW010000001.1 GCF_023241715.1 Pseudomonas morbosilactucae | reverse complement strand
CGGTGGCGGAGCCGGTGCGGTCATAACCGTCAGCAGCGATGGCGGAACCGGTACGGTCGAAACCGTCAGCCGCGAAGGTGTTGGCAGCCAGTACCGAGAGGGTCAGGGCGAGGATCAGTTTGGTTTTCATGGTGGTCACTCCAGATTCGTTAAGGGTTGTGTGCGCTGGGCATGGGTTGAAGAATACGCCGATCAATCTGATTAAAAAGCGCAAATAAATGCTTTAAATAATCGAATTAATCGATTCGTTTGTCGGGTCGCCGTCCACCAGGCACCGCTTTTTTACCTGGAGCACAGGGCGGTCAAGCCTCTGACTGGTTGTGGACCCTTGCAGAATGGGGCTGGCCAATTAACGGGCGATTAATCTGGCGGTTAACGCGGAAAAATCGCGATGAACGGTTTTTTCATTTGTCGCTTACCTATTTTTCACCCTGCCGCCCGCAGCCTTGCGCCAGGCCCGGACATTCAAGAGCCGGCCACCTTGAATCCGAGCCTTGGAGCACTTCCCACAATGAATAAACTTCCTCAGATCACCCTGGCGTTCTGGGTCATGAAAATCTGCGCGACGACCTTGGGAGAGACCGCAGGCGACTTGCTGTCGATGACCCTGAACGTCGGTTACGCCATCAGTTCCATGATCCTCATCAGCGTGTTTGTCCTGACCCTGGTCACCCAGCTGTTTTCCAAGACCTACAACCCGGTGCTGTACTGGATCGTTATCCTGTCCACCAGCACGGCCGGCACCACCATGTCGGACTTTATGGACCGCACCCTGGAGCTGGGCTACGCCACCGGCTCGATGATCCTGATCGCGATTCTGCTGGCGATTTTCGCTGCCTGGCGCCTGAGCGGCGATTCGCTGAACGTGAACAAGATCCAGACCTTGCGGGGCGAGTTGTTCTACTGGATGGCGATCTTGTTCTCCAACACCCTGGGCACCGCGCTGGGGGATTTCCTGGCGGACGATTCGGGCTTGGGTTTTGCCGGCGGGGCACTGCTGATCGGCTCGACCATCGCCGTGGTGGTCCTGCTCAAGTACTTCACCCGAATCTCGTCGGTGCTGTTGTTCTGGGTGGCGTTTGTGTTGACCCGGCCGTTCGGCGCGACCTTGGGCGACTTCCTGACCAAACCCCATGAAAAAGGCGGCCTGGATTTCGGCACCATCGGCTCGTCGGCGGTATTGGCGGGGATTCTGCTGGTGATGATCGTCGGCGCGTCCTGGGCTCAGAACCGCTACTCACGGCAGAGCGCCGCCGAACTGTCCTGACCCACACATGAAAAAACGCCCGGGCCTTGCACCCGGGCGTTTTGCTTTCTTCAGTCTGTTTCGATCCGCGAATGCTTGCGGGTGTCCTTCATGGTCACGTAGACCAGCAGCGAACAGGCGATGCAGGCGGTGACGTACCAGTAGTAGCCGGTTTCCATGCCGATGCTCTTGAACCACAGGGCAATGTATTCAGCGGTGCCGCCGAAGATCGACACCGTCAGCGCATAAGGCAGGCCTACGCCCAGGGCGCGGATTTCGGTTGGGAACAGCTCGGCTTTGACCACCGCGTTGATCGAGGTGTAGCCGCTGACAATGATCAGCGCCGCCATGATCAGGAAGAACGCGCCCCACCAGGTCTGGATGGTGTGCAGGGTGGTGAGGATCGGCACGGTGAACAGGGTGCCGAGGATGCCGAAGGCGATCAGGATCGGGCGACGACCGATCTTGTCCGAGAGGGCGCCGATCACCGGTTGCAGGCACATGAACAGGAACAGCGTGGCGGCGGAAATCGTGGTGGAGTCGGAAATGCTCATGCCGACGGTGTTCACCAGGTATTTCTGCATGTAGGTGGTGTAGGTGTAGAACGCCAGGGTGCCGCCCATGGTCAGGCCGACCACCGTCATCAGTTCCTTGGGATGGCGCATCAGGGTGCGCATCAGGCTTTCCTTGGGCTTTTCCTTCTTCTTGGTGAAGGACTCGGTTTCTTCCATGCCGCGACGCAGGTACAGGGCGACCACGGCACACAAGGCACCGATGGCGAACGGAATCCGCCAGCCCCAGGATTGCAGTTCCTCGGTGGTCAGCACGTTCTGCAGCACGATCAGCACCGCCAGGGCGATGAGCTGGCCGGAGATCAGGGTCACGTACTGGAAGCTGGAGAAGAAGCCGCGGCGCTCCTTGGTCGCCATCTCGCTGAGGTAGGTGGCCGAGGTGCCGTATTCACCGCCTACCGACAGGCCCTGCATCAGCCGCGCCAGTACCAGCAGGATCGGGGCGCCGACTCCGATGGTTTCGTAACCCGGGGTCAGGGCGATGATCAGCGAGCCGAAGCACATCAGCAGCACCGAAGCCATCAGCGCGGCCTTGCGCCCTTTACGGTCGGCGTACAGGCCCATCAGCCAGCCACCGATCGGGCGCATCAAAAAGCCCACGGCGAAGATGGCGGCGGTGTTCAGCAACTGGGCGGTGGTGTCGCCCTTGGGGAAGAAGACTTTGGCGAAGTACAGCGAGAAAGCGGCGTAGACGTACCAGTCGTACCACTCGACCATGTTGCCGACCGAACCGCTGAAAATCGATTTCAGGCGACTGGCCGTGGTCTTTTCGGTGGCGGGCGCGGCCGCCGACCCTGCGGGCAGGGTGTTCGAGATATCCATGACGGATCCTTCTATTCATTGTTTTTGTGGAGCGCGCGCAAGCGCAGCCTGCCAGGGCTATAGCAGGACCTGTGCCAGCGGCGGGAAGCCCGGGCTAGAGGGGTTGGGCGAAAATGATGAGCGGAAATCCGCTTATGGGGCGGATTGGGTAGGCGGTAAATTGCCTAAATGAAGGGGGCGCAACGGTACACCGAGCGGGTATGCCAGAGCGGGCGTCGCTGAGGGGCATCCCCGGTTGAAGGCCTTTTCGCCGGCAAGCCGGCTCCCACAGGTTTTTCCGTGGGGAGTTATTCCTCCTTGAGGAACATCTCCCGGACCAGCCCGTGACGCTGCATCTTTTCATTCAGGGTGCGGCGCGGCAGTTGCAACTCGCTGAGCACGGCCTTGATATCGCCCTTGTGCCGGGCCAGCGCGGCGCGCAGGCACTGGGCCTCAAAGGCTTCCTGCTGGGCGGCCAGGGATTGCCCGGCGTCGATCATCTCGACCTCCGGCTCACCCAGGCCCAGCACCTGGCGTTCAGCGACGTTGGCCAGTTCGCGAACGTTGCCCGGCCAGTCATGGCTGAGCAGGCGGCTCAGTTGTGTGCCGCTCAATGGGCCGGGTTGGCGACCCAGGCGTTGCGCGGCGTCATGGGCGAAGTGTTCGTAGAGCAGGGGAATGTCTTCGCGACGCTCGCGCAATGGCGGCAGGCGCAATTCGGCAACGTTCAAGCGGTAGGCCAGGTCTTCGCGAAACCGTCCGGCCCGCGCCTCTTCCAGCAAGTCGGGTTTGGTCGCGGCAATGATTCGCAGGTCCACGCGGATGCTCTGGTTGGAGCCCAGGCGTTCGAGTTTCTGCTCCTGCAACACCCGCAGCAGCTTGACCTGCTGGGCCAGGGGCATGCTTTCAATCTCATCGAGGAACAAGGTGCCGCCGTCGGCATACTCCAGCTTGCCGATGCGCTTGCCTTGGGCGCCGGTAAAGGCGCCGCTTTCGTGGCCGAACAGTTCGGCCTCGAACAGTTGCTCGGGAATCGCCGCACAATTTAGGGCGACAAAAGGCTTGGCCGCCCGTGGGCCGAAATCATGCAGGCAGCGGGCAATCAGCTCTTTGCCGCTGCCGGTCTCGCCACGGATCAGCACATTCACCGGCAGCGCTGCCAGCTCCAGCACCTGGCGGCGCAGGGTCTGCAGGCTGCGGGAAACCCCCAGCAAGGTGGCGTCGATCCTGGCCCGGTTGTCGGCCAGCTCGTGCAGGCGGCGGTTTTCCAGGACCAGGCGACGCTTATCCAGGGCACGGCGCAGGCTGCTGAGCAGGGTGTCCGGGCTGAAGGGTTTTTCCAGGAAGTCATAGGCACCATCGCGCATGGCTTCCACTGCCATGGGCACGTCGCCGTGACCGGTGAGCAGGATGATCGGCAGGTCGGGGTCGCGTCGTTGGACCTGGGCCAGCAGTTCCAGGCCACTCATGCCCGGCATGCGCACATCGCTGAGGATCACCCCGGGAAAGTCCCCGGGCAGTTGCGCCAGGCATTCTTCGCCGCGGCTGAATAACTGGACCTCGAACCCCGAGAGGCTCAGCCACTGTTCCACTGCGTTGCGAATGCTGCTTTCGTCGTCCACCACCATCACCGAGTTCAACATGGCAGATGGGCCTCCAGGTCGATGGGCAGGCTCAGGGTGAACACCGCACCCTGTTCCAGGTTGGCGGCGCTCAGGCGTCCGCCCAGTTCATGCACGATCGCGTAGGACACCGCCAGGCCCAGCCCCAGGCCGTCGCCCACCGGTTTGGTGGTGAAGAACGGATCGAACACGCTCAGCAGGTTCTCCTCGGCAATCCCGCCGCCGCTGTCGGCCACGCTCAGGTGCCACAGCTGTTCGTCGGCTTCGATGCGGATCACCAGGCGCTTGAGGGCTTTGTCCTGCATGGCATCCAGGGCGTTGCGCAGCAGATTGATCAGCACCTGTTCCAGGCGAATGGCATCGCCACGGACCGAGGAAGGGCGGATCAGGTGCAGCTCGACGTCCACCTGTTCATCCCGCAGACGCGCCTCCAGCAATTGCAGGGACTGGTCCACCACCGCCGCCAGATCCAGGCGCTCACGCAGGCCGCTGGGGCTTTTGCGGGCGAAGGTCTTGAGGTGGCTGGTGAGGGCGGCCATGCGCGTCAGCATATCGTCCAGCGGGCGCAGGGCCTTGTAGGCATCATCGACCCGGCCGTGGTCCAGCAGCAGCCTGAGGGTGGCCAGTTGCATGCGCTGGGTGGTCAGCGGCTGGTTGATTTCATGGGCCAGGGCTGCCGACATCTGCCCCAGCGCGGCGAGCTTGGCCGATTGCACCAGGCCCTCCTGGGCGGTGCGCAGGTCGCGGGTGCGTTCCTGCACCAGTTGTTCAAGTTCTTCGCGGCTGCGCTGGCGCAATTTGGCCAGGCGCCAGCGCTGGCTGAGGAACAGCAGCAGGAACACCAGGGTCAGCCACAGCCCGACCGCAGCGATCCCGGCATTGCGGCTGTCCTCCAGGACGCCCTGGGGCCTGCGCAGCAGGTGCAGGGTCCAGCCTTCGGCGCTCAGGGGCAGGGACTCCCACAGATAGCTTGCAGCGCCCTCCGGCCCCGCGACCTGGACCAGCCCGCCGTTGTCGTCAAACGCCTGCAGCGTCTGGTGCTCCAGGGGCGCCAGGGGCTGTTTGTGGTATTGGCGAGTGCGGTTGATTTCGGCCAGGTCGTCTGCGGACAGCGGGCGCAAATGACGGTAGCGCCAGCCGGGCTGGTTGGCGATAAAGATAATGCCGCGGGCATCGCTGACCAGCAGGGTGTCGCTGCCCTGGCTCCATTCCTGCTCCAGTTCCGGAAACTCCAGCTTGACCACCATGGCGCCGAGGAACTCGTCGGCATCGCCTTTCACCGCGCTGGACAGGAAATAGCCCGGAATGCCGCTGGTCACGCCCACTGCGTAGAAGCTGCCGCTGCCTTGGCTGCGGGTCTGGCTGAAGTAGGGGCGAAAACCATAGTTGTGGCCCACGTAGCTGCTGGGCAGGCGCCAGTTGCTGGCGGCCACGGCCATGCCGCTGTGGTCCATCAATTCCAGGGTGGAAGAGCGGGCGGCACCGTTGATTTTCTCCAGCTTGCGGTTCAGGGCGTCCTGTTGTTCAGGTGCCACCGGGCCCTTGAGGGCCGAGCGCAATTCCGGGTCCAGGGCCAGCACTGCGGGCAGGGCCCGATAACGTTCGATCAGGGTGTGCAGGGAGTTGGCGTATAGCGCCAACTGCTCCTTGGCCCGGGCGGCATCGTCCACCAGCGCCTGGCGTTCGGCGTGGCGCATGGCCAGGCTGGCGCTGATCACGGTGCCGGCAACAATCAATAGGGTATAGAGCGTCAGGCGGAGCGGTCGCGAGATCTGGGCCATGAGTCAGGGCAGGCGGCAATGGGGGCGGGAACGATAGCATGGAGTGCCGGGCACGGCTTTGGTCGTGGCGGCTTGCGCGTGACTTTAAACGCGCCCATGAAAAAGGCGGCGGGCTGTTCAATGAACAACACCGCCGCCTTGAGGGACAGGCAGAAGGGCTTACTGCACTTCTACTGCCAGGCTTTCACTGATCTTTTTCTGCCAGATCGCAGGACCGGTGATGTGCACCGACTCGCCTTTGCTGTCGACCGCGACAGTGACCGGCATGTCCTTGACCTCGAACTCGTAGATCGCTTCCATGCCCAGTTCGGCGAAGGCCAGGACCTTGGACTTCTTGATCGCCTGGGCCACTAGGTAAGCAGCGCCGCCGACGGCCATCAGGTACACGGCCTTGTTGTCCTTGATCGCGTCGATGGCGGTCGGGCCACGTTCGGACTTGCCGATCATGCCCAGCAAGCCAGTCTGCTCGAGGATCTGCCGGGTGAACTTGTCCATGCGCGTGGCGGTGGTCGGGCCAGCCGGGCCGACCACTTCGTCGCCCACTGGATCGACCGGGCCGACGTAGTAGATGAAACGGCCTTTGAGATCCACTGGCAGGGTTTCACCCTTGTTGAGCATCTCGACCATGCGTTTGTGCGCGGCGTCGCGGCCGGTGAGCATCTTGCCGTTGAGCAACACGGTTTCGCCCGGCTGCCAGCTCTGCACGTCTTCTGGAGTCAGGGTGTCGAGGTTGACGCGGCGCGCCGACGGGCCGGCTTCCCAGACGATTTCCGGGTAGGCGTCGAGGGGCGGCGCTTCCAGTTCGGCCGGGCCGGAACCGTCGAGCACGAAGTGCGCGTGACGGGTGGCGGCGCAGTTGGGGATCATGCACACCGGCAGCGAGGCGGCGTGGGTCGGGTAGTCCATGATCTTCACGTCGAGCACGGTGGTCAGGCCACCCAGGCCCTGGGCGCCGATGCCCAGTTGGTTGACCTTCTCGAACAGCTCCAGGCGCATTTCTTCGATGCGGTTCTGCGGGCCGCGCTTTTTCAGCTCGTGGATGTCGATGGACTCCATCAACACTTCCTTGGCCATCACCGCCGCTTTTTCGGCGGTGCCGCCGATGCCGATGCCCAGCATGCCCGGTGGGCACCAGCCGGCGCCCATGGTCGGAACGGTCTTGAGCACCCAGTCGACGATCGAGTCGGACGGGTTGAGCATGGCCATTTTCGACTTGTTCTCGGAGCCGCCGCCCTTGGCCGCCACGTCCACTTCCACGGTGTTGCCCGGGACGATGGAGTAGTGGATGACCGCAGGGGTGTTGTCCTTGGTGTTTTTACGCGCCCCGGCCGGGTCGGCCAGGATAGAGGCCCGCAGGACGTTTTCCGGCAGGTTGTAAGCGCGACGCACGCCTTCGTTGATCATGTCGTCCAGGCTCATGGTCGCGCCATCCCAGCGCACGTCCATGCCCACGCGTACGAACACGGTCACGATGCCGGTGTCCTGGCAGATCGGGCGGTGGCCGGTGGCGCACATGCGCGAGTTGATCAGGATCTGCGCCATGGAGTCACGGGCTGCCGGCGATTCTTCGCGCAGGTAGGCCTCGTGCATCGCCTGGATGAAGTCCACGGGGTGGTAGTAGGAAATGAATTGCAGGGCGTCGGCAACGCTCTGAATCAGGTCATCTTGCTTGATCACGGTCATGAGTCGCGCTCCTCTAAAAGACGGGAACATTTAATAAGGTGACTGCAGCTAGGGTGCATCGGTCGGTTGCAGTCACCTTCTATGGCACGCCGGACATGTAACTGGCGCGACGCTAAAAAGGCGCGGCAGTATAACGCGCCTCGGGGCGCGGCACATCCGCCAGGCGCCAAACGAAAGTCGGGCGGCGAGCGGGCACTGTTCTTGCGTGGATCAGCTACCAATAGCTGTACAACCGCTGAAAATTTGAATAGTTATTTTTGGGCCACGGCACTAAAGTGGCTAGTGGCCTGTAGGGTAGGAAACTCTTTAAAGCCCCCTTTTGCACGGTGAGTCAACGATTGACCCATAAAGCCATCCAGAGCCTATTGCTCAAGCGCTTTGCTATTGCCGCGGGCACTTATGCGCTGATGTTGCTGCTGCTATGGCTGGCCATTCTTGGTGGCTACTATTCGGCCTCGGCGACTGGCGCGTTGTTCGACACGCTGCTGGTGATCGCCACCCAAGCGGTGTTCCTGTGGCTCTTCCTCAGTGGCCGCAACCTGCGTTTCAACGACCCCAGCCTGACCCAGGCGCAGGTGCTGCTGGGCATTGCCTGGCAGTCCTGGATGATCGCCCATCTCGACGGTGCCCGCGGAACCTTCCTGGTGTTCTACGTCCTGCCGCTGCTGTTCGGTTTGTTTCACTTGTCACGGCGGGCGTTTGTGCGGTGTGCGGCGTTGATCTTCTTCAGCTTCGCCGGCATCAACCTCTGGGACGCCTATCACTTCAAGCTGGCAGATCCGCAACTGGCGGTGCTGCAAGTCTGTGTGCTGTTCGTGATCCTCTTGTGGTTGTGCCTGTATGCCAGCTACGTCCAGGCGTCGCGCTTGCGCATGCGCCAGCGGCGCTTTGCGTTGCAGGCCCACCAGGACACCCTGCGCGGCATGATGCGGCAGTTGGAAGACCTGGTCGCCACCGATGAACTGACTGGCCTCTTCAACCGTCGTCATTTCCTGCGCCTGGCTTCCCGGGAGCTGCATGCCATGGATAACGACCAGGTCCACGGCCTGGCGTTGATCGACCTCGACCATTTCAAACGCATCAACGATATGCACGGCCACGCCGCCGGCGATCAGGTGTTGCAGGCGTTCGCCGGGGTGGCCAGTGCCTGCCTGCGTGACGGCGATGTGCTGGCGCGTTATGGCGGCGAGGAGTTCGTGGTGCTGATCCCCGAATGCAGCGCCGAACGCCTGACGTCCTGCTGCGAACGCCTGCGCCTGGCCTTTATGGAGGTGCAACTGGTGGGCCTGCGGGTCGGCGACCTGAGCCTGTCGGCGGGCATGACCCTGTTGCAGTGCGGTGATGACTTGGACGATGCCCTGCACCGCGCCGACCAGGCGTTGTATCGCGCCAAGCGCGATGGCCGCAATCGCTGCGCAGCGGCTTGGGAAGCAGTCGATGCCTGAGTTGCGCGTGGGGTTACAGCAATGGTCGGTCGCCCTTGGCAGCAACCTGCTGGATGCGCTGAATCAGGCGGGGGTGGCGGTGCCCTACAGTTGCCGAGCCGGCAGTTGCCATGCCTGCCTGGTGCATTGTGTCAAAGGCCTGCCCAGCGACAGCCGCCCGGATGCCTTGAGCGATGAGCAGCGTGCAATGGGCTGGCGCCTGGCCTGCCAGTGCCAGGTGGTCGAGGACTTGCAGGTCGAAGCCTTCGACCCTGCGCGTGACGGTTTACTGGCAACGGTGGTGGCGGCCGATTGGCTGTCGTCCAGCGTCCTGCGCCTGCGCTTGCAGCCGGAACGTCCCTTGCGTTACCAGGCAGGTCAGCACCTGGTGTTGTGGAACGGAGCGAACGTCGCCCGTCCGTATTCCCTGGCCAGCCTGCCCCAGGAAGACCCATTTCTCGAATTCCATCTGGACTGCCGTCACCCCGGTGCGTTCAGTGATGGCGCACGCCATCTCAAGCCGGGGGATGGGCTGCGCCTGGGCGAATTGCGCGGCGGGGCGCTGCACTACGATCCCGACTGGCAGGCGCGCCCGCTCTGGCTGTTGGCGGCAGGCACCGGGCTGGCGCCGTTGTTCGGGGTCTTGCGCGAGGCCTTGCGCCAGGATCATCAAGGCGCCATCCGCGTCATTCACTTGGCCCATGACGCCAGCGAGCACTACCTGGCCAAACCCCTGGCAGCGCTGGCGGCCCAGCGGCAAAACCTCAGCGTCGAGCTGCTGACGACGGCTGAAATGCCGGCAGCGCTGGCCCAGCTGCGGCTTGTTTCGCGGCAAACCCTGGCTTTACTCTGCGGTCACCCCGACAACGTCGACGCCTTCGCCCGACGTTTGTACCTGGCGGGGTTGCCGCGTAATCAACTGCTGGCCGACGTCTTCCTGCCCCGGGGTTGAGTGCGCTGACTGCCCAGAGTGAGATAGCCATGACCGATACCCTGTTGGTGGAGCGCGAGGGCGGGCTGCTGAGCGTGCGCCTGAACCGCCCTGAAAAGAAAAATGCCCTGACCCGGGCCATGTACAGCCGCCTGGCCGAGGTGCTGGAACAGGCCGACGCCGACCCTGACATCAATGCCTTGTTGATCAGCGGCAGCAGCCAATGTTTTACCGCTGGCAACGACATTGCCGACTTCCTCGAACAGCCTCCCAGTGGCCTCGACAGCCCGGTGTTCCGCTTTATGCGCAGCCTGTTCGAGTGCCGCAAGCCAGTGGTAGCGGCGGTCGCCGGCCCGGCGGTGGGAATCGGCACCACCTTGTTGCTGCACTGCGATCTGGTTTATGTCAGCGCCGATGCCCGGTTACGCATGCCCTTCGTCAACCTCGGGCTGTGCCCGGAGTTTGGCTCCAGCCTGATTCTTCCGCGCCTGCTGGGCCATGCCAGGGCGGCGCAACTGTTACTGCTGGGCGAGGCCTTCAGTGGCGAGCAGGCAGCCGCCTGGGGCCTGGCGACCCAAGCCTTGGTCGATGGCGAGGCGACACTGGCCTGTGCCCATGAGGCCGCCCGGCGTTTCAGCCAGCTGCCGCCCGCGGCGGTGCAGCTCAGCAAGCAATTGATGAGGGCGGCGGATCGGCAACCCTTGCGCCAGGTGATCGAGGAAGAAGGGCGCTTGTTTTCCCAGCGCTTGCAGACGCCGGAGGCCATTGCGGCGCTCTCGGCATTTCTGGCCAAAGGCTGAAAAGCAGCGCCCGCAGCCGCTTTCTTCCGGGCATGAAAAAGCCTCGCTGGCGTTCACCAGCGAGGCTTTTTCGTACAGCGCTTAGCCAGTTAAAGCATTGGCTGCTTAAACCATCGGGTCGCCAACGTGCAGGATCTTCATGCCGTTGGTGCCGCCGGTGGTGTGGTAGCTGTCGCCCTTGGTGAGGATGACCCAGTCGCCTTTTTCCACAACGCCGCGCTTGAGCAACTCGTCGATCGCGGCCTGGCTGACTTGCTCGGGTGGCAAGGACGCAGGGTCGAACGGCACGGTGTAGACGCCACGGAACATGGCCGCGCGGGCCTGGGTTTCGCGATGCGGGGAGTAGGCGTAGATCGGCACCGAGGAACGGATACGCGACATGATCAACGGCGTGTAGCCACTCTCGGTCAGGGCGATGATCGCCTTCACACCGGGGAAGTGGTTGGCGGTGTACATGGCGGCCAGGGCGATGCTCTGGTCGCAGCTTTCGAACACCTTGCCCAGACGGTGGCTGGAGCTTTTGCTGGTCGGGTGCTTTTCGGCACCGACGCAGATACGCGCCATGGCCTGGACCGCTTCCAGCGGGTAGGCACCGGCGGCGCTTTCTGCCGAAAGCATGACGGCGTCGGTGTAGTCGAGCACGGCGTTGGCTACGTCGGAGACTTCAGCGCGGGTCGGCATCGGGTTCTGGATCATCGACTCCATCATCTGGGTCGCAACGATCACCGCTTTGTTGTGACGACGTGCATGCAGAATGATTTTCTTCTGGATGCCCACCAGTTCGGCGTCGCCGATTTCCACACCCAGGTCACCACGAGCAACCATCACCGCGTCGCTGGCCTTGATCAGGCCGTCGAGGGTTTCGTCGTCAGCCACGGCTTCGGCACGTTCGATCTTCGCCACCAGCCAGGCGGTGCCGCCGGCTTCGTCGCGCAGTTTGCGAGCGTATTCCATGTCGGCTGCGTCACGGGGGAAGGACACCGCCAGGTAGTCGACTTCCATCTCGGCCGCGAGCTTGATGTCGGCCTTGTCTTTCTCGGTCAGGGCCGGTGCAGTCAGGCCGCCGCCGCGACGGTTGATGCCTTTGTGGTCCGACAGCGGGCCGCCGATGGTCACGACGCAATGCAGTTCGGTGGCAGTGGCGGTTTCGACGCGCATCACCACACGACCGTCGTCCAGCAGCAGTTCGTCGCCGACGCCGCAGTCTTTGACCAGGTCCGGATAGTCGATGCCGACGATGTCCTGGTTGCCTTCGGTCAGCGCATGACTGGTGGAGAAGGTGAACTTGTCACCGATCTTCAGTTCGATACGCTTATTGGCGAATTTGGCGATACGGATTTTCGGGCCTTGCAGGTCACCCAGCAGCGCGACGAAACGCCCGTGCTTGGCGGCGAGGTCGCGAACCAGTTTGGCGCGAGCCTTGTGCTCGTCCGGGGTGCCGTGGGAGAAGTTCAGACGGGCGACATCGAGGCCCGCGAGAATCAACTGTTCCAGAACTTCCGGCGAATTACTGGCCGGGCCAAGGGTGGCGACGATTTTAGTACGACGAACGGACATGCACAGACTCCTGAGTTCAAGCGCAACGAGAGGCTACTATGGTCCGAAGTTGTAGTCATTGTTCGTTTGCACTACTTATTCGTTTGTTTGTTTAAAGCAACAACCTTGAAGATTTTCGCCGATGAGTCGATACACTGCACAAGACAGGAGATACCCCATGCGATTCGTACTCATTGCTGCCCTGGCCGTCAGTGTTGTCGGCTGTACCCGCTGGTCCATGGACCACCATTTGAACAATGCCTACCGCGCCTACGACCGTGGCAATTGCGAAAGCGTGATGCTCGAGCTGAGCCAGGTTGATCGCACCAGTCGCACCCGTGGCTATATCAAGCCGGAAGTGTCGATGTTGCGCGGGCAGTGCCTGGAACGGCAGAAACTCTTCGTCGATGCGGCCCAGACCTACCAATTCATCATTACCCAGTACCCCAGCAGCGAGTACGCTTACCGTGCCCGCGCCCGACTGGAAACCTTGCAGCAGTTGGGTTACTACCCGGCCCGCACAGGTGCCCAGGTACGACCGACCGCGTTGTAAGGTCGGTCAGCATCACGACGCTGGCCTCGTGGCGGCGTTGAGCTAAGATTTTTCAGATGGGTTTAGAGCCTTTTCTCTAAACACCGCGGCAGGGGTTCCAGCCGCTCAGGCCTTGTGCCGAGCGCACTCCAGTCGCCGGGCCCCGGGAGAATGAGCCTGCGTGCCAGGCCTGTTTCGAAGCACTAGTGCGGTCATGCTTAATGACCTTTCCATAGCGATACCCAGCATGTTCACCGAACGTCGTATCGAGCGGCACCAGTTGCCGTATTTTTTAAAGGTGTTCAACCGCTTCACGGACAAGCCTGTGGGTTACCTGGGCAATGTTTCTGAGGACGGGTTGATGCTGATCAGCCAACTGCCGATGCTGATTGGTGCCGATTTCGATTTGCGCCTGAAAATCCCGTCCACGGACGGCCACCTGCAGATGGTCGATTTCACCGCCTGCTGCCTGTGGTGCCACGAAGACGTCACGCCCCATTCCTACGACTCCGGTTTCAGCCTGTTGCGCAGCCCGCTGGAGTACCTGCAACTGGTGCAGTCGTTGCGTCACTACTTCAGTTTCTATCCGGTGCAGACGTCGGCCTGATCCGTCGTCCGGCTACAGGGTTCCGGCTTTCTTCCAGCTCAGGTAGCGGCTCACCAGTTGCGGCCCCAGTTCGCCGGGACGGGTGTCGAGCAGCGGAACGCCCTGGGCTTGCAGGCGCTCATGCAGTTCCGAGCGGGCATTCAGGTAGTTGAGGGTGCCACAGTAGGCCAGGGCTTCGGGCAGGGTCTGCACCGGAGACTGGCGCAGTTCGTCGAGCACTTCTTCGCGCAGGCTGGCGACCAGCACCCGATGCTGGCGCCCCAAGCGTTTGACCGCCGTGAGCAACTCTTCGTCGTCCTCGTCCCGCAGGTTAGTGATCAGCACCACCAGCGCTCGGCGTTTCTGCCGGGCCAGCAACTCGCTGGCCGCGGCCTGATAGTCGGCGGGGCGCTGGCTGCTGTCGAGGTCGTAGACACCGTTGAGCAGTACGTTGAGTTGCGCTGCCCCTTTGACCGGCGCCAGGTAGCGCGGCTGGGCACCGGCAAAGGTGCTCAGGCCCACGGCATCGCCCTGGCGCAACGCCACATAGCTGAGCAGCAGGCAGGCGTTGAGGGCGTGGTCGAAGTGCGCCAGCTCGCCGTCCTGGCTGCGCATGCGCCGGCCGCAATCGAGCATGAAAATGATTTGCTGGTCCCGTTCGTCCTGGTATTCCCGGGCAATCGGCGTGCGTTGCCGGGCCGTGGCTTTCCAGTCGATCTGCCGCAGGCTGTCGCCCTCACGAAACTCCCGCAACTGATTGAACTCCAGGCCCAGGCCCCGGCGTTGCAACTGACGTACCCCGAGCTGGCTGATCCAGTTGTCCACTGCTTGCAGTTGGCCGCCGTAGAGGCGGGCGAAGTCCGGGTAGACGCGGGTGCTGTCGGCCACTGCCAGCAAGCGTTTGGCTGACCACAGGCCGAGGGGGCTGGGCAGGTTGATTTCGCAGTGCAGGAAGCTGAAATGGCCGCGCTTGAGGGGGCGCACCCGGTAGCTGAGCTGGCTGCCCTGGCCCGGTTCCAGTACCACGCGCTGTGGCAGGTGCTCGAAGCTCAGGCCATTGGGCGCGTGGTCAAACACCTCGATCACCAGAGGCTGGTCAGCGCTGGGCAGCAGCTCCAGGCGCACCTCGCTCCAACGCCCCAGCGGCAGGCTGCCGGGCAGTTGTCGGCGCAGTTGCGGCGAGGGCAGGCGGTGCAGGCGTAGGGCGTCCAGCAGCGCCAGGATCAGCAGCGCCAGCAGCAGGGCCCAGGCGATCGACAGCAGGCTGTCGGGAACGGCCAGCCCCAGGGCCCGGGTTGCCCCCAGCACGATGTCCAGCAGGGCCAGGCTGGCGAGCCAGATCAGGAGCAGGCGCGAGGGTTTCATGGCTGTGACCGATTCATAGGCGAGGCGCGGCAATCTGTTCGAGCAGTTGAGTGAGCACGTGCTCCACCGACAGGCCTTCAATGTCCAGTTCCGGGGCGATGCGCACCCGATGGCGCAACACCGCCATGGCACAGCCCTTGATGTCATCGGGGATGACAAACTCGCCGCCGCGCAACAGTGCTCGGGCGCGGGCGCCACGCACCAGGGCGATGGACGCGCGCGGACCGGCACCGAGGGCCAGGCCGGGCCAACTGCGGGTGGCCCGAGCCAGGCGCACGGCGTAGTCGAGCACTTGATCGTCCAGGGGCAGCTCACTGGCAATGCGTTGTAGGGCTAGCACGTCCTTGGCTTGCAGCACGGTGCGCAAGGGCTGCACGTCGAGCATGTCGGCACGGGTGGAGCGCGCCACTTGGCGCACCATGCTCAGCTCTTGCTCGGCATCGGGGTAATCCATGCGCAGCTTGAGCATGAAGCGGTCGAGTTCGGCCTCCGGCAGCGGGTAGGTGCCTTCCTGTTCGATGGGGTTCTGGGTGGCCAGGACCATGAACGGCTGGGCAATCGGCAAGGCCTGGCCTTCCAGGGTCACTTGGCGTTCCTGCATGGCTTCCAGCAGCGCCGCCTGGGTTTTGGCCGGTGCCCGGTTGATCTCGTCGGCCAGCAACAGGTTGGTGAACAGTGGGCCTTTGCGCAGCTTGAATTGCTCGGTCTGCAAGTCGTAGACCGCGTGGCCGGTGACATCGCTGGGCATCAAGTCAGGGGTGAACTGGATCCGCGCGAAGTCGCCACCGAAGCACCGGGCCAAGGCCCGCACCAGCAGGGTCTTGCCCAGGCCCGGGACGCCTTCGAGCAGCACATGGCCGCCGGCGATCAGCGCCGTGAGCACGTCGTCGATGACCGCGTCCTGGCCGATCAGCGCCTTGCGCAATTCCACGCGCAGGGCCTGGGCCAACTGGCTGGCTTGCAGGCGTTGGGACGTGGCCGCATCTTGCGGGGTGGCCGGTTCGCTGGCGGTCACGGAATCGTCTGGAAATTCGCTCATAGGGCATTCCTGAGGGTTTGCAACTGGGTCACCCGCTGGCTGAAGTCAGCGCTGGACAGTCGCTGTCCCGGCTGCTGCAGCGCTTGGCTGACGACGTCGAGGGGTTGCTGGGTCAGGCGGGCCAGGGCCTGCCACTGTTCTGCCTGGGGCAGGTGCTCAAAGCCGGGGTGGCGCCGGCGGGCCCGGCGCTGGATGTCCAGGTGCAGGGCCTGCAACAGGGCGGGTTGGCCACTGTGGCGCAGGAGGAAATCGGCACTGGCCTGCAGGTGTTCGCGCAACTGGCGACGTGCCTTGGCCGGTGGTGCCTGCAACGGGCCTTGGCGCACCGCTGCCTGCCACACCCACAGGCCGGCCAGCACCGCGAGGGCTACCAGGGCCTGGGGAAAGTCGCGCAGCAAGAGTTGCCAGAGGTTGTCGTGGTCGGTGTTGAACAGTAGGGTCACGGCGGTATCGGCATTCAGGTACCAGAGCAGCCAGGCATTGTCATAGCGCCCGATGTGCTGGTTTTTCCAGATGTCGGCATCGGTCAGCACGGTCACTGATCCCTGGCCATAATCGAGCCGCATCAGGTGGGTCGCCACCCCGCTGTTGGCCCAGGACTGGGCGAGGTTGTCCGGGTCCTCAAGATGGAAGGCGGTGTCAAAGCCGATGTAAGCCGGGGCCTTTTCATCTTCCAGATAAAGCTTGGTCAACCTCGGGTAGGCGTCCTGGTCTTTCGCTTGCGGCGGCCCGGTCATCTCCTCGCTCATGGACTGCAGCAGCCCCAGGCGATCGAGCAGCAGGTCCCCGCTCTCGCCGCTTTCCTCATCCCACAGGGCCTCGGCGACCATAAGCAAGTGGCCGCCAGCCTTGGCCCAGTCCAGGAGCTGATCGACCTGGCGCGAGGTCATGTTCGAACGCTCGCCCAGCAGGAGCAGACTGTGCTGCTCGGGGGGCAAGCTGGCCAGCCGATCCAGGCCGTTGGTGTGCTCCACCTGCAGCCCGCGTTGACGCAGAAACAGCTCAGCGGCCAGGTACGGGTTGGCCTGGGCTTCAGGGGAGGGGCCGTGATCGATGATTTCCTGATAGGGCGTGGCATTCAGGTAAAGGTAATAACCCAGGGCCCCCAGCAGTGTGCACAAGAGCAAGGACAAGAGGATCAGCAGTGGACGCCTCATGGCTTCGCTCCCGGTCCGAACAGCGCGCGCCAACCGTCGCAAAGCTGTTGTTGCACCTGGGCGTCAGGCACCCGGTGACCGTAGGCCAGGTTGAGCCAATGGTGCGTCAGTTGCGTGCTGAAGGCTTGCAGGGCGGGTTGTTGCAGGCGCTCGATCCGCTCCAGTACCTGGCCTTCGGTGTCGGCGGCCTTGAGGGGCAATTGCAGGTCGTGGAGCAGGCGGCTGAGCAGCGCGCGATAGAGCAGGCCGAGGGCTTCCCGGGGGTGTTCGGACCAGAGCTCGGCGGCACGCGCGGCAACATCCTCGGGCAGGCTTTCGTTGCTGACTTGCAGGCCGAACAGCTGGGTCGGCGCGGCAGGCACCACTGGGCGCCGTTGCGTCGGGCGGCGGCTGACAAAGGCGCGCAGCCAGTCGCTGTAGCGCCAGATCAGCCAGGCGACGGCCGCCACTAGCAGGGCCCAGAGCAGGATCTTCAGGGCCTGTGCGATGCCGGCGAAGCGTTCAGGCGAGACGCTGTCCAGCAAGTCCTTGAGCCAATCCTTGGACGCGGCGTCTTTTTGCTCCGCGGTTTTTGCCGGCGGTTCGTCGCCGAAGCGATAGCGCGTGACCGACTCCGGGTTTTTGAACGGCGGCTGCTCAAGGATGGCCTTGATGCTCTCCTTGGAGGCCTGGCTGGTCAGGGCTTGCCCCAGCAGACGCGGGCTTTTCGGCCCTGGCACCGGCTCGGCGGCCCAAACCGTCGACACGTGGGACAACAGGATCAGCCCGCACACCAGCCATAGGCCGGCGATCCCGGCGAGGCGCTGGCGCAGGCGGCGGAACACCAGTTCGATGTCCCAGGCCTCCAGCTCGGTGCGCCGATTGAGGTAAAGGCTGAAGCCACAGGCCACGTAAATCGGTTCCCAGACAATCAGCACTAGCGCATAAAAAGCGTTGGTCAGATGTTCCAGCCACAGCCAGTCCTGCTCGCTGGCGGTGATCAACTCCTGCCAGCTCCAGTCCAACTCGATCTGTTGTGGCAGCAGTAGGTAGAACAGCGCCATGAGCCCCATCCACAGCGCACATTCCAGGCACATGCCGATCAGGGTCAGCCAGCGCGCCGCGCCGGGTTGCTGCTGTAGCAGGACCCCCAGGCGTTGTTGCCGGGCCTCGCCCGCCAGACCTTCAAGTTGCACCACCGGCATCGTGAAGCTACGGCTCATGCTCAGGCGTCGCCAGGTCAGGCTGGCGAGCAGTTGCGGCTTGAGCAACCGCGGCCATTGGCGCACGGCCTGGCGCAGGCTGGGCGCCTCTGCGAACAGGGCCTTGGACAGAATGAACAGCGGCAAGCGCTCGAAGGCCGGCTTGAGCCACCAGAACAGCAGCAGGGCCACCGAGGGCGATTCCCAGAACAGCAGGCTGAGTAGCATGAACACCGGCAGACTGATCAGCGCCCAACTGCCCATTAGCAGGCCGCGATGACGCTGGTTCAGGAGCACGCCCAGGTCCATGGCTTCCCAGGTATTGCGCGGGCGGATCACTACGCTGGCATCACTTAGGCGCATGGGGTTCTCGTCCGGCGTAGATCAGGTACAGCCCCACCAGGGTCCAGAGCCCGGCGCCCACCAGGTATTTGATCCAGGGCGCCGGCCAGGTCAGCGACGACCAATAGGCTTCGATAAAGGCCGCGATCAGCAGGAACACAATGACCCCGCCCACCAATTGCACGCTTTTGCGCGCGGCGCGCAGCAGGGCTTCACCCCGGGTCAGGCGCCCGGGGGCGATCAGCGCCCAGCCCAGTTTCAGCCCGGCGGCGCCAGACAGCACGATGGCCGTGAGCTCAAAGGCGCCGTGGCCGATGACGAAGGGCCAGAACACCGGGCCTGAGCCGATTTGGGTCAGGTGGCCGGCGATGGCGCCGATCATCAGGCCGTTGAAAAACAGGAAAAACACGCTGCCCACGCCCAGCAGCAAACCGCTGGCGAAGGTCTGAAAGGCGATGCCGATGTTGTGCATGATGTAGTAGCCGAACATCACCCAGTCGTCGCTGGCGGCCCGTTCGGCGGCGCGGCCCAGGCGCCCTGAGGTGGGGTCGTACATGCTCTGCATCTCGGCCACTTGCTGGGTGCTGACCACGCTGTAGATCAGGTCCGGGAACAGGTACATCAGCAGGCCGATGCCCAGCAGGCTGCCGAAGAACAGCAGGCTGGCGGTCAGCACAAAGCGCCACTGCTCGCGCACCAGGCGCGGAAAGCCAGCGAGCATGAACCCCAGGACGTGGGCGCTCAGGGGGCTGCGTTGCCGGTACAACTGCTGATGGCCGCGCAAGGCCAGTTGTTGCAGAGGGTCGATCAGGTAGCTGCTGTAACCCCGTTCCTGGGCCAGGGCCAGGTGTTGGCACAGGCGCCGGTAGGCCCGTGGGAAACCCTGGCAGTCCTCGGGTTTGGCCTTGCCGCGTTCCAGCAGGTCCAGTTGTTCCCTCAGGCGCTGCCATTCGGGTTGATGACGGCTTTCAAACAGGCTCTGTTTCATGTTGGCCCCAGGAAGCCACGGGCGATTCCGTTGAGTTCGGCAGGGGCTTGGGCGGCGGGCACTTGCAGTGGTTCGGCGAGAATCTGCGCCAGCTCCACGGTACGCTCGCGGGACAATTGCCCCTGGCGCTCGGCGAAGCTGAGGATCGCCCGCTGTTCGTTCAGACGCAGGGGGAAGGGCGCATGCCGGGCCTGGGCCTCGGGCAGCGGTGGGCGCTGCACCGCCTGTTCGCGGTAGATCACCAGGGTGCCGGCCGCCAGGTCGCCAAGGCGCTTGAAATTCGGGTGCTGCAGGCAACTGAGGGCACCGAGGAAATAGCCGAACGGCAGCATGTCGGCAAAGCGCAGCAGGTTGCGGGTCAGCGAGGCGGCCCAGCCAATCGGCGTGCCGTCGTCCTGCACCACCCTGAGGCCCATCATCTGTTTGCCGGGGGAGCGGCCCTGGTTCAGCACTTCGAACAGCACCATGTACCACCAACTGATCAGGAACAGCAGGATCGACCCCAGGCCGGTGCCGATCTTGTCGAAGAACCCCAGGAGCAAAAACAGTAGGCCAAGGATCAGCCCGCGAATGCCCAGGTCCAGGGCAAACGCGAGGGCGCGCACCATCAGCCCGGCCGGACGCAGCGGCAGGTCGATGCCTTCCGGCGTTTCGACCTGATACCGCGTATCCAGTGGCGGGTGCAGCGTTGCATTCCCTGGCAGTGCTGTCGTCTCGAGCATGGGCAACGTAATGGCTGGCCTGGTTGAGAAAAAATCCAGCGCCGATGCTAGCAGCCTCAGAGGGGCAAACGACATCAATAACTTCGCGCTGTCTGCACCGGGCGGCTGATTGACGGCAACATGGCTGGCCCTGGCGGCGCCTGAGCGCCTAGACTTTGCCGGTCTTCAGTTCAGGAACGCACCGTGACTTCCATCTTCTGGTACGACTACGAAACCACTGGCATCAATCCGCGTTGCGATCGACCGCTGCAAGTGGCTGGCATTCGCACCGACTTCGACCTCAACGAGATTGGCGAGCCGGTCAACCTCTACTGCCAGCCCAGCGACGACATCCTGCCGCACCCAGCGGCCTGCGTGATCACCGGGATTACCCCGACCCGTCTGGCCAAGCAGGGATTGAGCGAAGCCGACTTCATGACCCGGGTCCACGCCCAGTTGGCGCACCCGGGCACCTGTGGCGCGGGTTACAACACTCTGCGTTTCGACGATGAGATGACCCGCTACAGCCTCTACCGCAACTTTTTCGACCCCTACGCCCGCGAGTGGCAGGGCGGCAACAGCCGCTGGGACTTGATCGACGTGGTGCGTGCCGCCTATGCGTTGCGCCCCCAGGGCCTGGTCTGGCCCGAGGAAGAGGGCCAGGTAACCCTCAAGCTGGAGCGCCTGACCGCGGCCAACGGCATCGATCATGGCCAGGCCCACGACGCCCTGTCCGATGTGCGCGCCACCATCGCCCTGGCGCGGCTGATTCGCGAGAAGCAACCGAAGCTCTACGATTGGCTGTTTCAGCTGCGCAGCAAACAGAAGGTCATGGACCAGATTCGCCTGTTGCAGCCGATGGTGCATATCTCCGGTCGGTTCTCTGCGGCGCGGCATTATGTGGGGATGGTTTTGCCCCTGGCCTGGCACCCACGCAATCGCAATGCCTTGATTGTCTGCGATCTGCATCTGGATCCCCAGGGGTTGCTGGACCAGGATGCCGAGGCCTTGCGTCAGCGTTTATATACCCGACGCGAGGAACTGGCTGACGGCGAACTGCCGGTGCCGCTCAAACTAATTCATATCAATCGTTGCCCTGTGGTTGCGCCGTTGAATGTATTGCGTGAGCAAGATCAGCAACGATTGCACTTGGACATGGCGCTTTATCAGGACCGGGCCCTGCGTCTGAGCGAGGCTCGGGAAGTTTGGCAAGATAAACTTCAGGCCATCTACGCCACGGAAGATTTTGCCGGCAGCGAAGATCCGGAGCAGCAGTTATACGACGGTTTTATTGGCGACCGTGATCGACGCCTGTGTGAACAAGTGCGCCAGGCAGAACCTGATCAATTGCGCCAGTCTCAATGGCCTTTCGATGATCCACGCTTGCCTGAATTACTGTTCCGTTACCGCGCTCGTAACTTCCCGGGGACATTGAGTGACGAAGAGCAAGAGCGCTGGAAGGCATTTTGCCAGCAGCGGTTGCTCGATCCCCAATACGGTGCACCCAATACCCTGGAAAGTTTTAACCAGGCATCTTCGCAGTGGGCTTCAAGTGCGACTGACAGCCAGCGTCAGGTGCTGGATGAGTGGGACAACTACGCCCGCTCACTCAGCCAGCGCCTGGGGCTTTGAACGGTCTTTGTGGCTGAACGCCAGGCATAAAAAAACGCCAGCTGGCTGGCGTTTTTTCTGCGATCACTGGACCGCGGGTGACGCTGTCGAGGCTTAGTCCAGCAGGGTTGCCCAGCCTTCAACGACGTCACCGCCCCACTTGGCTTTCCACTCTTTCAGAGTCTTGTGGTTGCCACCTTTGGTTTCAATCACTTCGCCATTGTGCGGGTTCTTGTATTGCTTAACTTTACGAGCGCGTTTGGTGCCGGTGGTTTTTACCGGAGCGCGTGGCGCTTTAACTTTGGAGTCCGGATCCAGCAGGGCGATGATGTCGCGCAGGGATTTGGAATACTCGCCCATCAGGGTGCGCAGTTTGCCTTCGAATTCCAGCTCGGTTTTCAATTTGTCGTCTTGCGACAGATTCTTCAGGCGGGCTTGCAGCTCTTTGATAGCTTCTTCTGTGGCGCGGTATTCGTTGATCAGGGACATGGATGGCTACCTTATTGGGCGCAGGGTGACTGAAACATAATGGGCAATAATAGTCAGGCGGTTTCAGCAAGTAAACATTTAACAGCGTTTTTATTTGCCACATTTAGAGTGTTTAGGCGTAAACGCAGATCGAAATTTAATACTCGGGTGCATTCCGAACAGATAATCAAGCATTAGTTGTCCACTATTTATAAGTGGCTTTATGTGCCCTCGAAAGGGGTGCACGCCACGGCGGATAAAGCCTGGGTGTGAAGGAGGCGCTTGCAATCGGACGCAATGAATACTGCAGATTCTTCGCGTAATGGCTAGAATGGCGGCCTTTGCGAAGTTCTGGAGTTTCCCCCTCATGCGCACTTTCCGGTTGGTGATTTCTTGCCCTGACCGCGTTGGCATCGTTGCCAAAGTCAGTAACTTTCTGGCCTCCCACAACGGTTGGATCACCGAAGCGAGCCACCACTCGGACAACCTCAGTGGTTGGTTCTTCATGCGCCACGAGATTCGTGCCGATTCGTTGCCGTTCGGTCTGGAAGCGTTTCGCGAGGCCTTCGCGCCGATTGCCGAAGAGTTTTCGATGGATTGGCGTATTACCGACACCGCCGAGAAAAAACGCGTGGTGTTGATGGCCAGCCGCGAATCCCATTGCCTGGCCGACTTGTTGCACCGTTGGCACAGCGATGAACTGGATTGCGAAATTTCCTGTGTGATTTCCAACCACAACGATCTGCGCAGCATGGTTGAGTGGCACGGTATTCCGTACTACCACGTGCCGGTCAATCCACAGGATAAAGAGCCGGCGTTCGCCGAGGTCTCGCGCCTGGTCAAGCAGCACGATGCTGAGGTGGTGGTCCTGGCCCGCTACATGCAAATTCTGCCGCCGGAACTGTGCAGCGAGTACGCGCACAAGGTCATCAACATCCACCACAGCTTCCTGCCGTCGTTCGTCGGTGCCAAGCCTTATCACCAAGCATCGTTGCGCGGCGTGAAGTTGATTGGCGCCACTTGCCACTACGTCACGGAAGAGCTGGATGCCGGCCCGATCATCGAGCAGGACGTGGTGCGTGTCAGCCACAGCGACAGCATCGAGGACATGGTGCGTTTTGGCCGTGACGTCGAGAAGATGGTGCTGGCTCGCGGCCTGCGTTATCACCTGGAAGACCGAGTGCTGGTACACGGCAACAAGACCGTAGTGTTCTGATTGAAGGTGTTCTGATTGAAAAAAACCAGGAGCGGGGTTCAATATCCCGTTCCTGGTTTTTTACGTCACGAGGTCAGCCCTATGACCGATCCATTGGATAAAGCCACTTCCCAGGCCCCGGCCACCCTCGGCGAGGGCTGCCTGAGCCGTTACGATCCGGATGAGCTGAATGCTGACGACGGCACCGAGTTTCCTGGCGCCGCCGAGTTGTGGGAGCAGTTGCAGCAAGAGCCCCCGCCAGTAGGAGCAGGCTTGCCGACGAAAGGGCCCTGAGGCCCTCCCTTCAAATCCTGAAACTGCCCACCAGTTGCTTCAAGCGCGATGCTTGCTGTTCCAGGTCGGAGCACGCCCGCAGGGTGGACTGCAGGTTTTCCACGCCTTCCTGGTTGAGGGTGTTGATCTCGGTGATGTCCATGTTGATGGATTCCACTACCGAGGTCTGTTCCTCGGTGGCGTCGCGACCGACTGGTTCATGCCGTCGATCTCGCCAATGCGCTGGGTCACGCTGTTCAACCGCTCTCCCGCCTGATTGGCAATCTCTACGCTGTCCAGGCTGTGGCGCTGGCTGGTGCTCATGGTGCCCACCGATTCCCGAGCCCCGACCTGCAACTCTTCGATCATGGTCTGCACCTGCTGCGCCGATTCCTGGGTGCGATGCGCCAGGTTGCGTACTTCATCGGCCACCACCGCAAAGCCACGTCCGGCCTCACCGGCCCGGGCCGCTTCGATCGCGGCGTTGAGGGCCAGCAGGTTGGTTTGCTGGGAGATGCTGGTGATCACTTCGAGGATCTGCCCGATGTTCACCGTTTTGCTGTTCAGGGTTTCGATATTGCTGCTGGAGGCACTGATCATCTCCGACAGCTGGTGCATCGCCTGGATACTGCGGTCCACCACTTGCTGGCCATCTTCGGCGAGGTTGCGTGCGTCGCTGGCCTGTTGCGAGGCCTGGGCGGCGTTGCGGGCAATTTCCTGGGCGGCGGCACCCAGTTGATTGATCGCGGCGGCCACGCTGTTGGTGCGGCTGGCCTGCTCATCGGAGTTGAGCATCGAGGAGTTGGAGGCGCTGACCACCCGCAAGGCGACTTCATTGACCTGCTCGGTGGCTGAAGACACTTCGCGGATCGAGCCGTGGATGCGCTCGACAAAGCGGTTGAATGCGTTACCCAGGGTGCCGAATTCGTCTTGATTGTGGATGTTCAGGCGCCGGGTCAGGTCGCCTTCGCCGTCGGCGATGTCCTGCATGGCGCGGGTCATGACGTGCAGGGGCTGCATCAATACGCGGATCAGCATGCCGAGCAGGGCAATGATGATGGCCACGGCAATCAGGGTGGCAATAATGGCTGAGGTGCGGAACTCGCTGAGCGCCGCGTAGGCTTTGTCCTTGTCCACGGAGAGGCCGATGTACCAGTTGACCGAGGACAGGCCTTTGATCTGGGTGAAGGTGACAATCCGCGACTGGCCGTCGACCTGGATTTCACTGAGATCGCTGCTGATGCGTGGGGTGTCCTGGGGGTAGACGTCCTTGAGGGTTTTCATCACCAGGTTCTTGTCCGGGTGCACCAGGATCTTGCCGTCCGCGCTGACCAGGAACGCATAGCCCATGCCGTTGAAGTTAAGGGCATTGATGGTTTCGGCGATCACTTGCAGGCTCAGGTCGCCCCCGACCACGCCGATTCTCTGCCCGCCCTTGAGCACGCTGTCGACGATGGAAATCACCAACTGGCCGGTGGCCAGGTCGATATAGGGTTCGGTCAGGGCCGAGCCGTTGGTGCTTTCGGCGGTCTTGTACCAGGCGCGTGCACGGGGATCATAGCCATCCGGCATCTTGCTTTCCGGACGCATGATAAAGCTGCCGTCCTGGCTGCCCAGGTAGGCACCCATAAAAGTCGAGCTGATGGCTTTTTGCACCAACAACTGGCTGACGTTGCCAGGCTCGGAATTCAGAGCAACGGCTTGGGCCAGGTTCTCCACCAGCAGGCCGCGGCCGGCGAGCCAGGTCTGGATGTTCTTCGCTGTGACGTCACCCATTTCCTGCAGGTAGTTATCCAGGTTTTTATGGATGGCGTTGCGCTGCAGGTAATCGTTGTAGAGCGTGAACAGGGCAAAAGCAGCGATGACGATCAGCGAGGCGGCAAGCAGGATCTTGTGACTGAAACGCAAATTCTTGTTCATGGCTTGGGGTGTCCGCTAAGGTCTTGAAGGTCCAAGGTGCGCAAGGCTGAAAAGCGCGCAAAATAGGCGCCGGTGAAAGTACTCTGATATTTCCATCTTTCCCTAGAGGATTGTCCGACCTTAAGTTCAGATATATCTGGTCCATCGCTTATCCATATCGACCGTGCAGGGCTAAAGATTAACCATGGGTGACAAAATGCCTGATTCATTGCAACTCGTTATTGGTGCCGACCTCGCAGGGCAACCTATCGCCCAGGCCATGAGCCTGGCCAATCGCCATGGCCTGGTGGCCGGTGCTACGGGGACCGGCAAGACCGTTACCCTGCAACGCCTGGCGGAGGCCTTCAGCGATGCTGGCGTGGCGGTGTTCGCGGCAGATATCAAGGGCGACCTGTGCGGGCTGGGGGCGGCAGGGAACCCCCAGGGCAAGATCGCCGAGCGGATTGCCGGCATGCCCTGGCTCAATCACAAACCCCAGGCGTATCCGGTGACGCTGTGGGATATCCATGGGCAATCCGGCCATCCGTTGCGCACCACCTTGAGTGAAATGGGGCCGTTGTTGCTGGGCAGCCTGCTGGAACTGACCGACAGCCAGCAATCGGCGCTGTATGCCGCGTTCAAGGTGGCGGACCGTGAAGGGCTGTTGCTGCTGGACCTGAAAGACCTCAAGGCGTTGCTCAACCATCTCAAGGAGCAGCCCGAGTTGTTGGGCGATGACGCGGCCTTGATGACCACTGGCTCCAGCCAGGCGTTGTTGCGGCGCCTGGCGATTCTCGAACAGCAGGGCGCCGAAGCCCTGTTCGGCGAGCCGGCCCTGCAATTGGAAGACATCCTGCAACCGGCGGCCGATGGCCGTGGCCGGATCCATCTGCTCGATGCCAGCCGCCTGGTGCATGAGGCACCGAAGGTGTACGCGACCTTCCTGCTGTGGCTGCTGGCTGAACTGTTCGAACAGTTGCCCGAGCGCGGCGACGCACAAAAGCCCTTGCTGGCATTGTTTTTTGACGAAGCCCACCTTTTATTTGCTGGAACGCCCAAAGCCCTGCAAGAGCGCCTGGAGCAAGTGGTGCGTTTGATTCGTTCCAAGGGCGTCGGGGTGTATTTCGTTACTCAGTCTCCGGGGGATTTGCCGGACGACGTCCTGGCGCAGTTGGGCTTGCGCGTCCAGCACGGTTTGCGCGCATTCACTGCCAAGGAGCAGAAATCCCTGCGGGCCGTGGCCGATGGCTTCAGGCCCAATCCGGACTTCGATGCCCTGTCGGTGTTGACCGAACTGGGGATCGGCGAGGCCCTGGTGGGCACGTTGCAGGACAAGGGTACGCCGGCGATGGTGCAGCGGGTGCTGGTGGCACCGCCGCAATCACGGATCGGGCCGCTGAGCGAGGCTGAACGGGCGGCACTGATTGCGGGTTCGCCATTGCTCGGGCGTTATGACAAACCGATCGACCGCGAGTCTGCCTATGAAGTGCTGATGGGGCGCAAGGACCTGGCGCCGAACGCCGAGGCGCAGGCCAAGCCGGGCACGCCCGTCGCCGAGGAGCCGAGCCTGGCTGACCGTGCCGGAGAGTTTCTCGGCACCGCCGCCGGCCAGGCGCTGAAGTCGGCCATGCGCCAGGCCGCCAATCAACTGGGGCGGCAATTGGTGCGGGGCTTGATGGGCTCTTTATTGGGCGGCAGTAAGCGTCGCTGAGCCAGCGGCCTCAGGCTTTGGACTTGGCGTGGCTGGCCAGTCGTTCCAGCGCGGCCCGCAGGTTGGGGTCGCTGATGCCGTCGGCGGTGGCCTGGATGGTTTGCGCGGCGCTACTCGACAAGTCCATGGTGTGGCTGGCAGCGCCATGCTGCACCGTGGGCGGTTGCACCTTGAACAGAATGCGGGTCAGGCTGGCGAACTCCTGAAACTCCACCAGTTGCCGTTGCAGGCGTTTTTGCTGGTAGCGCAGGCGGGTCGCCCAATGGCCGTCGGTGACGATCAACAGCAGGCTGCCTTCGCGCCAGGACGCTACATGGCAATGCTCACGAGCCGCCGGTTGCAACTGGCTTTCCAGCAAGCGCTGCAAATGCGCCAGGCGCTGGGCATGGCCGAGTATGGCTTTAAGAGGCTTGGCTTCGCGAAGGAGAACGGCGGGTGCGCGTGCCGTAAGAGGGCGAAATGCCATAGTCAGAAACCTGAAGTTACAGAGCGCGCATGGTAGCAGAAAGCGCCTGCTGCACCTTGCCCTTCGCTTTTGCGTCGAACCTTGAGGGGCGCGGCAATACACAACTTCTAGGGAAGTTGGGGTTGAAGTTCAGCCAAAAGACCTTATTTTAGGTGAGCCCCGTCACAGCGCTGTGCCAGCATCGTGGAATAACGCCACTTTCCTCACCATCGTTTCCGGGTAGAATGCTCGTTCGCATGCGGCCATGAGGGCTGCTCGGGCGACTCACGGGGCCGCCCTCCAACCCTATGTGTGGAAGATCCTGCCGATATGTTTGCGCCTTTGTTAAAGAAACTTTTTGGAAGCAAGAACGAGCGTGAAGTCAAACGCATGCTCAAGACGGTACAGATCGTCAATGCCTTCGAAGAGCAAATGGTGGCCCTTTCGGACGATCAATTGCGTGCCAAGACCCAAGAGTTCAAGGACCGCATAGCCAAAGGTGAAACCCTCGACAAGCTGCTTCCCGAAGCCTTTGCGGTTGCCCGCGAAGCCGGTAAGCGCGTCATGGGTATGCGCCACTTCGACGTACAGCTGATCGGTGGCATGACCTTGCACGAAGGCAAGATCGCCGAGATGCGTACCGGTGAAGGCAAAACGCTGGTAGCCACCCTGGGCGTTTACCTCAACGCATTGTCCGGCAAGGGCGTGCACGTGGTGACCGTGAACGACTACCTGGCTCGCCGCGACGCCAACTGGATGCGTCCACTGTACGAATTCCTCGGCCTGACGGTCGGCGTGGTCACGCCGTTCCAGCCGCCGGAAGAAAAACGCGCGGCCTATGCTGCCGACATCACCTACGGCACCAACAACGAATTCGGTTTCGACTACCTGCGCGACAACATGGCGTTCAGCATGGAAGAAAAATTCCAGCGTGAACTGAATTTCGCCGTGATCGACGAAGTCGACTCCATCCTGATCGACGAAGCCCGTACGCCACTGATCATTTCCGGTCAGGCCGAGGACAGCTCGCGCCTGTACATCGAAATCAACAAGCTGATTCCGCGTCTCGAGCAACACATCGAGGAAGTGGAAGGCGTTGTGACCAAAGAAGGTCATTTCAGCGTTGACGAGAAGACCCGCCAGGTCGAACTCAACGAAGCCGGTCACCAGTACATCGAAGAGATGCTGACCCAGGTCGGTCTGCTGGCCGAGGGCGAGAGCCTGTATTCGGCGCATAACCTGGGCCTGCTGACCCACGTTTATGCCGGCCTGCGTGCCCACAAGCTGTTCCATCGCAACGTCGAATACATCGTGCAGGATGGCCAAGTGGTCCTGGTGGACGAACACACCGGTCGTACCATGCCGGGTCGTCGCTTGTCCGAGGGCCTGCACCAGGCCATCGAAGCCAAGGAAAACCTGAACATCCAGGCCGAAAGCCAGACCTTGGCGTCGACCACGTTCCAGAACTATTTCCGTCTTTACACCAAGCTGTCCGGCATGACCGGTACTGCGGACACCGAAGCCTTCGAATTCCATCAGATCTACGGTCTGCAAGTGATGGTGATTCCGCCGAACAAGCCGTTGGCGCGCAAGGACTACAACGACCTGGTGTTCCTGACCGCGGACGAGAAATACGCCGCGATCATCAACGACATCAAGGAATGCATGACCCAGGGCCGTCCGGTGCTGGTCGGCACCGCGACCATCGAAACCTCCGAGCACATGTCCAACCTGCTCAATCAGGAAGGTATCGAGCACAAGGTCCTGAACGCCAAGTTCCACGAAAAAGAAGCTGAAATCATTGCCCAGGCTGGTCGTCCGGGCGCCCTGACCATCGCCACCAACATGGCCGGTCGTGGTACGGACATTCTCCTGGGCGGCAACTGGGAAGTGGAAGTGGCTTCCCTGGAAGACCCGACTCCAGAGCAGATCGCCCAGATCAAGGCCGACTGGCAGAAGCGCCACCAGCAAGTGCTCGAATCGGGCGGCCTGCAGGTGATCGCTTCCGAACGTCACGAATCCCGTCGTATCGACAACCAGCTGCGTGGCCGTGCCGGTCGTCAGGGTGACGCCGGTTCCAGCCGTTTCTACCTGTCCCTGGAAGACAGTCTGATGCGCATCTTCGCCTCTGACCGGGTGAAGAACTTCATGAAGGCCCTGGGCATGCAATCCGGCGAGGCGATCGAGCACCGCATGGTGACCAACGCCATCGAGAAGGCCCAGCGCAAGGTAGAAGGTCGCAACTTCGACATCCGCAAGCAATTGCTGGAGTTCGATGACGTCAACAACGAGCAGCGTAAAGTGATCTATCACATGCGCAACACGTTGCTGGCTGCGGACAACATTGGCGAAACCATCGCTGACTTCCGCCAGGACGTGCTCAACGCCACCATCAGTGCGCACATTCCGCCGCAATCGCTGCCAGAGCAGTGGGACGTTGCCGGTCTGGAAGCCACCATTCAGAGCGACTTCGGTGTCAGCCTGCCGATCCAGCAATGGCTCGATGAAGACGATAACCTGTACGAAGAAACCCTGCGCGAAAAGCTGCTCAATGAGCTGATCGCCGCGTACAACGAGAAAGAAGACCAGGCCGGTGCTGAAGCACTGCGTTCCTTCGAGAAGCAGATCGTACTGCGCGTACTGGACGACCTGTGGAAAGACCACCTGTCGACCATGGACCACCTGCGTCACGGTATTCACCTGCGTGGTTACGCGCAGAAGAACCCGAAGCAGGAGTACAAGCGCGAGTCCTTCACCCTGTTCTCCGAGCTGCTGGATTCCATCAAGCGCGATTCGATCCGTGTGCTGTCCCATGTTCAGGTACGCCGCGAAGATCCGATCGAAGAAGAGGCGCGCCTGCGCCAGGAAGCTGAAGCCCTGGCCGCTCGCATGCAGTTCGAGCACGCCGAGGCGCCGAGCCTGGATCAGCCGCAAGCCCTGGAAGAAGGCGTCGATGTGGATGTAGCCCTGGCTACCGCACCGGTGCGCAATGAACAGAAACTGGGCCGCAACGAACTGTGCTACTGCGGTTCGGGCAAGAAGTACAAACACTGTCACGGTCAGATCAGCTAAGATTTCTGCCAGACATTGAAACACCCGCGCCGCGACCGGCTTAAGCCGTCGCGGCGTTTTTCCATTCCAGACACCGTCTTTTGTGACGACGGTGCTGACATCACGTTAAGAGGAGCGCATTCATGGCTGTTGGTCTTGGTCCTTTGCCAACGTTGCACCCGGTTGCCGGTTTTGAACTCGGTATCGCCTCGGCGGGCATCAAGCGCCCAGGGCGCAAGGATGTGGTGGTCATGCGCTGCGCCGAAGGCTCTACCGTGGCGGGCGTGTTCACCCTCAACGCGTTCTGCGCGGCACCGGTGATCCTGGCCAAGCAACGGGTGCAAGGTCCGGTGCGTTACCTGCTGACCAACACCGGCAATGCCAACGCCGGTACTGGCGAACCGGGCCTGGCTGCTGCCACCCGCACCTGCGCCAAGCTGGCCGAGCTGACCGGTGTCGACGCCAGCGCTGTGCTGCCTTACTCCACGGGTGTGATCGGCGAGCCACTGCCGGTCGAGAAAATCGAAGGCGCCCTGCAAGCCGCGCTGGACGACCTGTCCGTGGACAACTGGGCGGCTGCGGCCACCGGGATCATGACCACCGACACCCTGCCCAAGGGCGCCAGCCGTCAGTTCCAGCAGGAGGGTGTGACCATCACCGTGACCGGCATCAGCAAGGGCGCGGGCATGATCCGTCCGAACATGGCCACCATGCTCGGCTATATCGCCACCGACGCCAAAGTCTCCCGTGATGTCTTGCAGAACCTGCTGCTGGACGGTGCCAACAAGTCCTTCAACCGCATCACCATCGACGGTGACACCTCCACCAACGATTGCTGCATGCTGATCGCCACCGGTCAGGCCGCGTTGCCGGAAATCACCGAAGCCAGCGGCCCGCTGTTCGCTGCGTTGAAACAAGCGGTGTTCGAAGTGTGCATGGAAGTGGCTCAGGCCATCGTTCGCGACGGCGAAGGCGCGACCAAATTCGTCACCGTTGAAGTCAATGGCGGCGGCACTCACCAGGAATGCCTGGACGTGGGTTACACCGTGGCTCACTCGCCCTTGATCAAGACCGCGCTGTTTGCCTCCGACCCGAACTGGGGGCGCATCCTGGCAGCCGTTGGTCGTGCCGGCGTGGC